>NZ_JBGAGA010000123.1:0-5742 GCF_044226965.1 Aquabacterium sp.
CGCCCTTCACCGCACTGGCCAGTTCCTCGGCGCGGCGGCGCTCGTCGCCGCTGTTGGCAAAGCCGCTGAGCTGGACGTTGCCCTTGAAGGTCTCGACCTGGATGTTCAGCGCGCTGACGGCCTTGTCATCGACGAAGGCGCTCTTCACCTTGGTCGTGATCCAGCTGTCGTCCACCGTCTCGCCGAGGCTGGCCTGGGTGGGTGTGCTGGAACAGGCGCTGCTGAGCAGCGCGCAGCCGAGGGCGCCGCAGAGCGTGGCCACGAAGGCCAGACGGTGCAGGGGGTGGTTCATGGTGCCTCCGGAGCGGCTTGTCACTGGTTCACGACCAGCTGGTTGTCGACATGGTTCACGCCCTTCACGGCGGCCGCCAGCTGCGTGGCGTGTTCGCGCGCCGCGTTGTCGGGCGCGGTGCCGCGCAACGACACCTCGCCGTGGCTGGTGTCCACGTTGATGCGCATCGCGCTCAGCGTGGGGTCCTTGGCCAGCTCGGCGTTCACGCTGGCGGTGATGGCCGCGTCGGTCAGTTCCTGCTTGACCTCGGTCTTGGTCTCGGCGGCCTTCTGCTGTGCATCGGCGATGACCGAGTCCATCTTCTGGCCCACGGTGTGGCCGTCGTCGGACCTGCTGCACGCGGCCATCGACAGCGCGGCGATCAGGGCACCCAGCAGCGGCGCCATCCGGTGCGTCATTCGGGCATTCATGGCACGACCTTTCGAAGAGGTGGAAGGGATGCCGAGAGATTAGGATTCGCCCGCAGCCCGACCTATCGGCGGGCAACGGGTTCGCATGTGGGATGTGCCTGACACGCGGCCCCCCCTCTACAAAGGATCGCCATGACCCATTCCAAGTACCTGTCCATGCTCGGCGTCGCGCTGCTGGCGCTGCTGGGTGCGCCGGCCGGCGCCGAGCAGATCGGCGAGGTCAGCACCGCCTTCATCCTGATCGGGCCGAACCACAAGATCGTGGTCGAGGCCTACGACGATCCGCGCGTGTCCGGCGTCACCTGCCATGTGTCGCGCGCCAAGACCGGCGGCATCAAGGGCGGGCTGGGCCTGGCCGAGGACAAGTCCGAGGCGTCGATCGCTTGCCGCCAGACCGGGCCCATCAGCTTCAGCGGCCCGCTGCCGCAGCAGGAGGAGGTGTTCAACGAGCGCATCTCGCTGGTGTTCAAGAAGCTGCGCATCGTGCGCATGGTCGATCCCAAGCGCAACACGCTGGTCTACCTGACCTACTCCGACCGGCTGATCGACGGCTCGCCGCAGAACAGCGTCACCTCGGTCGCAGTCGATCGCGCGACGCCCATCCCCCTGAAGTGATCCGTCGCCGCGGCGGCCACGGTGCGGGCTGCCGCGCTGGTACCGGTGGCAGCGCGTACTCGTCGATGCTGTCGCCCTCGGCCATCACGTAGGCCCGCTGCACCACGTTGCGCAGCTCGCGCACGTTGCCCGGCCAGCAGCAGGACGCCAGCCGTGCCAGCGCCTGCGGCGTGAAGCGCTTGACCCGCCCCTCCTGCGCACCCACCTGGGCCAGGAAATGCTCGGCCAGCGGCGGCACGTCGTCGAGCCGCGCGCGCAGTGGCGGCAGCTCGATCGGGAACACGCAGAGCCGGTAGTACAGGTCGGCACGCAGCCGGCCCTCGGCCACCGCGCGCTGCGGCGAGCGGTTGGTGGCGGCAATCAGGCGCACGTCGCAGGCCTGGTCCTGCGTGGCCCCCACGCGCTGGATGCGGCCGCTTTCCAGCACCCGCAGCAGCTTCACCTGCAGGGCCGGGCTCATCTCGGTGACTTCGTCGAGGAACAGCGTGCCACCGTCGGCGCGTTCGAAGAATCCGCGGTGCTGACGCTCGGCGCCGGTGAAGCTGCCGCGTTCGTGGCCGAACAGTTCGCTCTCCACCAGGCTCGGTGCGATCGCGCCGCAGTTCAGCGCCAGCATCGGCTTGTCGCGCCGCCGCGAAGCGGCGTGCAGCGCGCGCGCCACCACTTCCTTGCCGGTGCCGCTCTCACCACTGATCAGCACCGTCAGCGCGGTCGGCGCCACCCGCTCGATCTGGCGGGCGATGCGTTGCATCGCCTCCGAGACGCCTAGCATGAAAGAGGGGCGGCCATCGGGGGCCGCGGCGTTGGCCGGCCGCATCAGCCGCGCCAGCAGTGCCTGCAGCTGATGCTGGTCCACCGGCTTGGGCAGGAAGGCCGCCGGGTCGCGGCCCAGCGCGCGCAGCCGTGCCTCGGCGCCGGCGCGCGCGCCGGTCAGCACCACCTCCGGGCGGCTCGTCAGATCGGTGTCGCTGAACAGCTCGATCCCGCTGCCATCGCGCAGCTGCGGGTCCAGCAGCAGCAGGTCGGGCGGCTGCAGCACGAGCTGGCGGCGTGCGTCGCGCAGCGAATGCGCGCAGGCCACGCTGAAGTCCTCGCCGGCGATCAGCTCGGCGAGGGTCTTGGCACAGGCAATGTCGTCGTCGACGACCAGGGCGTGGTGGGTGCTCATGGAATCCTGGCGGCTGCGGGATGGGGGCATCGTCGCTGCGCGGCCGGGGGCGGGGGATCGGGCGGTCCCGCGATGCGTTGTAGGCGGTTGCTGACGTGCGGCCGCGCTGTCGGCCGCTGCCGGTGCGCCGGCAGGCTGCGAATACTGGGCGCTCCTTCGCACCCTTGCCGAACAGGAGCCACCCGATGCGCCCGATGATGGACCTGCACGCCGAGCACCGGCAGCAACAGCGCTTTTCGCCGCGGCTGCAGCACGCGGTGCGCCTGCTTCAGCTCTCGTCGCAGGATTTCGCGCAGGTGCTGACCCAGGCCTTGGAGCGCAATCCTTTCCTGGCGCTGGATCAAGGCCTCGACGGTTCGGCTGACCCCCTCCCGGACGATGGCGCGGTCGAAGACGTTGATGCGCCGCGCGATGCGGACCCCGATCCCTGGCTGCAGGGCGCCAGCGTCGGGCCGGCGGACGCGGGCGACGACGTTCCGGCTGGCGAGCGCTTCGCGGCCGAGCATTCGCTGGCCGCGCACCTGCACGCGCAGCTGGCCGGCCAGGCCATGGCCGAGCGCGAGCGCTGGCTGGCGCGGGTGATCGTCGAGGCGCTCGACGACGACGGCTACCTGCGCTGCGGGCTGGACGAGCTGCTGCCGCTGATCGAGCTCTCGCCGCGGCCGACGCTGGCGGAGATGCGGCAGGCGCTGCGCCAGGTGCAGGCGCTGGAGCCCGCCGGCGTCGGCGCGCGCGACGTGGCCGAGTGCCTGCGCCTGCAGCTGCCGCTGATCGAGGACGCGGACCTGCGCCAGCTGGCGCGTCGCATCGTCGACGACCATCTGCCGCAGCTGGCCGCGCGCGAGCTGCCGGCCATCGCCCAGGCGCTGTCCCGGCCCCTGTTGCAGGTGGAACGGGCCTGCGAGCGCATCCGCCGCCTGGCGCCGCATCCGGGCTGGCGCCATGGCGGTGCCACCGCGCCGGCCCTGGTGCCCGATGTCGTGGCGCGCAAGGTACGCGGCCAGTGGACCACCCGCCTGAATCCGGGGGCGGTGCCGCGGGTGTGCCTGAACCAGGCCTATGCCGAGATGTTCCTGCGCTGCCGCCCGCGCGCCGGCGCCGGGCCGCAGCGCGAGCTGGCGCAGCACCTGCAGGAGGCGCGCTGGACGGTGCGCAACGTCGAGCAGCGGCTGGCCACGATCCTCGACGTGGCGCAGGCCATCGTGCGCCGGCAGCGCCACTTCCTGGAAGTCGGCGCGATGGCGATGAAGCCGCTGGCCCTGCGCGAGATTGCCGACGAGCTGGGCCTGCACGAGTCCACCGTTTCGCGCGTCACCAACAACAAGTACCTGGCCACGCCGGCGGGCGTGTTCGAGCTGAAGTACTTCTTCTCGCGACCGATGACCATGGCCAGCGGCGCGGCCTGCTCGGGCACCGCGATCCGTGGCCTGGTGAAGGACATGCTCGACGCCGAGGCGCCCGACGATCCGCTGTCCGACGCGGAGATCGCGCGCCAGCTGGCGCGCCAGGGCCTGAAGGTCGCGCGCCGCACCGTCACCAAGTATCGGCAGCAGCTGCGCATCGAGCCGGTCGAGCGCCGGCGTGCCCTGGCGGCGCTCAGCGCGCGGCGCTGAAGCCGGCCACGAGGCCGAAGGCCGGCTGGCCGATGGCGTTGGCGATCGAGTCGATGCCGTGGCCGGCGCCATAGGCCAGCTGCACCTGCAAGCGGCCGCCGCAGGCCTGCCAGCGCGATGCGCCGCCGGCCTGCGTGGCCGCCATCAGCGCCGGCGTTTCGCCGCACATCGCCTGGGCACGGGCCTGGAAGGCCTGCCATTCGCCCGCCATCACCGGGTTGACGAAGGCGCTGGGCTGCAGGCCGATGACCAGCGGGTTGACGGTCCAGGTGGGCGCCTCCCAGGCGCCGGGGATCACGGCGTCGGCGCTGCCGAACAGCCCGAGGTAGGGCGCGCGGCCGGGCTGAGGGCAGGGCGTGGCGGCATTCAGGTAATGGCTCGACGCCGGGCCCGAGATCGAGACATAGGACTGGAACGTGGACGGCGCCTCGCACCACACGCGGTTGACCATCACGCCGCCCATCGAATGGCCGGCCAGCGCCACGTTGCCGATGCCGTAGCGGCGGCGCAGTTCGGCCGCGAGGGCCTGCAGGAAGGCCAGGTCGTCCTGGCCCGAATCCATCGCATGGTTGCGCCAGGTGCGGGCATTGCCGGCGATCGACTGGCCCTGCGGGAACACCGCGATCACGCCGGCGGATTGCAGCGCGGGCCAGTTCACGGTGTCCAGCGTCGGCGCGTCCTCGATCGTCGTCTTCAGGCCCATCTGGTACGCGATGGCATGCAGCGTGCCGCCGCCGCCGTGCAGGAACACCTGGTACGCGATGGCATGCAGCGTGCCGCCGCCGCCGTGCAGGAACACGATCGCGCGGGACGCGCCCATCGGGCGATAGGCTTCCACCGCATGCGGGTAGCCGGCGATGGTGAAGCTGTCGATCTGGTTCTGGCTGGTCGTCGGGGGTGTGGTCGTCGGGGGCGTGGTCGGCGGTGCCGGCGTCGCGTCGGCGTCGCTGCCGCCACCGCAGGCGGCCAGCACCGCCGCGCTCAGCAGCGAAAGGGTCAACGAACGGGAGGAAGCGGCGAAGGATGGCATGTGACAACTCCTGGTCTCCATGCCAGCCATGCTAGGAAGCGGTGCCCGGCGGCGCCGTCGGCCGGCGGTGGCGGTCGAGGTCGGCGGCCGGGGCCTCTTCGGGTAGGGCATCCCGCACAGCCGCCATCGCGTTCAGCAGCCAGCTGCCCAGCAGCGCCTGCGTTGCCGGCTGCGCCAGTTGCTGCAGCAGCCAGCCGCCCAGCTGGCCCTGCCAGGGCGCGCCCAGGCGCGAGAACAGCGGCCAGCGCCAGGGCCTGGCGGCCACCAGCGCGGCACCGGCGCCGGCGGCGGCCAGCAGGGTCAGCAGTGGCGCCTGGCGCGTGCTGCGGCGCAGCGCGCGCAGCACCGGCCGCAGCGCGCCGGCGGGCAGCCCGGCGCCTGCTGCCGGCGTGGCTGCCAGGCGGCGGCCCTCGTCGGCCAGGTGCTGGCGCAGCTGCGCGAAGGGCGCCTGCACCGGCTGCCGCCACAGCAGCAGGGCGCAGGCCAGCGCTGCCAGCAGCGGCACCGCGGGCACCACCGCCAGCAGCCAGGGCTGCGGCATCGCGGACAGCGGCAGCACCGCCACCAGCAGCAGCGCCATGCCGCCCAGGCCGGCGGCCAGCAGCAGGCACATC
>NZ_JBGAGA010000043.1:0-50404 GCF_044226965.1 Aquabacterium sp.
GTGCCTGGTTGCGCCAGCTCAGCTGCGGGAACGCGATGTCGTAGTGCCCCTCCTCGAGCGGCGACAGCCCGGGCAGGATCACGTCGGCATGGCGCGAGGTCTCGTTCAGGTAGATGTCGAAGCTGAGCATGAAGTCCAGCGTGTCCAGCGCCGCGGACAGGCGCGCGCCGTTCGGTGCCGAGAGCACCGGGTTGGTGGCGATCGTGACCAGCGCACGCAGCTGTCCGGGGCCGGGTGTCTCGATCTCCTCGGCCAGCGCGACCAGCGGCAGCTCGCCCATCACCTCGGGGGCCTGGCTCACGCGCGAGCGGTGGCGGCCGGTGGCCACGCCGCGCCCGGTGCCGGGCCGCCCTGCGGTGTTGGCGGCGAACGCCGGTGCCTTGCTGAACAGCAGGCCGCCGGGCTGGTCGAGGTGGCCGCTCAAGGTGTTCAGGACATCGACCAGCCACTGCGCCAGCGTGCCGAAGGATTGCGTGCAGGTGCCGATGCGGGCGTAGACGCAGGCGCGCTCGGCGCGGGCCAGCGCGCGGGCCAGCTCGCGGATGGCGTCGGCGTCGATGCCGCAGCGCGTGGCCGCACGCTCGGGCGTGAAGGCCGCGACCGCTTCGCGCACGGCCTCCACCCCGTTGACCAGGTCTTCTGCGCGGCCCAGCCGCACCAGGCCTTCGGCGAATAGCGTGTGCACCATGGCGGCCAGCAGGTGCACGTCGGTGCCGGGCCGGATGAAGTGGTGGGCGTCGGCGATCTCGGCGGTTTCGGTCCGGCGCGGGTCGATCACCACCAGCCGGCCGCCGCGGGACCGCAGCGCACGGGCCTTGCCGCGGAAATCGGGCACCGACCACATGCTGCCGTTGCTGGCCAGCGGGTTGGCGCCGAGCACCAGCATGAAGTCGGTGCGGTCCATGTCCGGCAGCGCGATCGACAGCCAGTGGCCGAACATCAGGCCCGACTGCAACTGCTTGGGCATCTGGTCCAGCGTGCTGGCGCTGTACACGTTCTTCGTGCCGGCGGCGCGGGCCAGCCGTGCGAAGTACAGCAACAGGCCCATCTTGTGGGCGCTGGGGTTGCCGATGGCCACGCCCAGCGCGTCCCGGCCATGCGCCGCCAGCAGGGGCGGCAGGCGGCGTTCGATCTCGGCAAAGGCCTCGTCCCAGCTGGCCGGTTCATGGCGGCCGTTGCGCTTGATCAGCGGCTGGCGCAGGCGGTCGGGGTCCTCGTGCAGGTCCTTCAGCGCCACCGCCTTCGGGCAGATGTAGCCGCGGCTGTGCACGTCTTCGTCGTAGCCGCGGATGGCCACGACGCGCGTGCCCTCGGTGCGCACTTCAAGGCCGCAGCAGGCCTCGCACAGCGGGCAGATGCGGTAGTGGGTGTCGGCCATCGTTCGTCTCCAGCGGGGTGGCTGCGTTGTCGCAGTTCACCCGGCGCTTGTCCGTCACGCGGGTGACGCGCCAGCCACCTTAGCCGGGCCGGGCCCGGCTGGCGATGACCTGCCAGGTCAATCCGTGCCGGCCAGCAGCACCGACTGCTTGCGGCTCCTGCCGGCGCGCCAGACGCTCAGCGTCACGCGCTCGCCCGGCTGGTGCCGCTCCAGCACCGTGAGCACGTCGTCCAGCGTCTTCACCGGTTCGTCGTTGATCGCGGTGATCACGTCGCCGGCGACGATGCTGCCGTCCGAGGCCCGGGCAAAGGGCTGCAGCCCGGCCTTGGCCGCCGGACCGCCCGGCTGCACCTGCACCAGCGCCACGCCCTCGGGCAGGCGCAGCGCCCGCTGCACCTGTTCCGGCGCGGCCGAGATGCCCAGCGCCGGCCGGGTGATGCGGCCGTCGCGGATCAGCCGCGGCACGATGCGGTTGACCTCGTCCACGGGAATCGCGAAGCCGATGCCGGCGCTGGCGCCCGAGGGGCTGAAGATCGCGGTGTTCACGCCGATCAGCCGTCCCGCTGAATCGAGCAGCGGGCCGCCCGAGTTGCCGGGGTTGATGGCCGCATCGGTCTGGATCACGCCGCGGATCGTGCGCTGGTTGGCCGAGTCGATCTCGCGGTTCAGGGCACTGACGATGCCGGTGGTCAGCGTCTGGTCCAGGCCGAAGGGGTTGCCGATCGCGTAGACCTTCTGGCCCACCTGCAGGTCGCGGCTGGTGCCGATCGGGATGGGCGCCAGCCTGTCGCGCGGCAGCTCGATCTTCAGCACCGCCAGGTCGCGGTCCGGGAAGGCGCCGACCAGCGTGGCCTTGTGCGTGCTCTGGTCCGAGAGCGTCACGCGCGCGCTGTCGGCGCCCTGGATCACGTGGAAGTTGGTGACGATGTGGCCCTGCTGGTCCCAGATGAAGCCGGTGCCGGTGCCGCGCGGCACCTGCTGCACGCTGCGCGAGAAGAAGTCGCGCGTGACCTCCAGCGTGGTGATGTGCACGACCGAGGGCGACAGGCGCTTGAAGACATCGATGTTGGCCAGTTCGTCGGCCATCAGCGGGCCGCGCGGCGCAATGCTGCGCACCGGCAGCTCGCCGCCGCGCTGGGCGAAGGCGGTGCCGGCCAGGACCAGGGCGGCGCTCAGGATCAGCAGGCGGCGCATGGTGTCTCAGCTCACGATGTAGGCCGCCGCGGCGGTGGCGATCAGCTCGCCGCTGTCGTTGACCAGGCGCATCTGGGTCGAGCCGACGCGGCCGCCCAGGCGCGTGACCTCGGCGCTGGCGACGAAGTGCTGGCCCATGCCCTGGCGCAGGAAGTCCACGCGCAGGTCGATGGTGCCGATCTTCAGGAAACGGTGCATCACCTGCTCGGCGGTCTCGTGCGGATGGCGGTCGGCGATCTCGACCATCAGCGCGCAGCCGCCCATCGCGTCCAGCGCGGCCGAGATCACGCCGCCATGCAGCCGGCCGTAGTGGTAGTGGCCGACCAGCGCGGGCCGCATGTCGAATCGCACCAGGAACTGGGGGCGCAGTTGCTGCACGCGCAGGCCCAGCACCTCGTTGAACGTGATCTTGTGCTCGACCAGGTCGGTCAGCTCGGCGTCGAGCCGTTGCTGCTCGGCGGCACTTCGTGGGGCGTTAGGGGGGGACATGGGCACAAAGCATAGCGCCGGCCCCTCAAGCTCCGGCTGCGGCTGCCGAAAGCCGAAGGATGAACCGCCTGTCCACCCTGGTGTTCCTGATCGTGCTGGCCGGCATCGGCTGGGCCTGTGCATTTGCCGCCATCGGCTTCGGCATCCATGCGCGGGTACCGGACAACGGGCCGCTGGCCGCGGTGTTCGGGGCCTTCGGCTTCGTCGCTGGCGCGGGCTGCACGGTGGTGCGCCTGGCCTTCGAGCAGCAGCTGCCGAAGGAACTGGTGGCCAGCCTGCGCGCAGGTGGCGAGCCGCGGCGGGAGGCCGACGCCGCCCCCGCTGCATCGGCCAGCGTGTTCGGCGCCTGAGCACAACAAGGGAGCGGAGGACCTCCATGATCCAGGTACAGATTGCCTCGACGCTGGACGCCAGCGGTGTCTCCGGCCTGCGCTGGGTGTTGATCGACCCCAGCGACAGCGGTGAGCCGGCGCCAGCCGCTGCCGCGGCCACCGTCGGCCGGGCCGAGCCTGCGGCGCCCGCAGCCCCGATGCCGGGCGCGCCGATCCGCCGCACCCCGCTGGCCTTGCAGGTCACCTGCGCCGCGCTGCTGCTGGTGGCGTTGCTGGGTGCCTGGTGGGTCACCGAACGCATGCTCGACGCGCGTGGCCCCGGTGCACGCCAGGCCGCCCTGAACGCCGCGAGGACCCGATGACCGACACGACGACCAGCCCGCGGCCCGACACCCCGACGGGCACCCCGCCCGGCACGATCAGCTGGCACGACGAGCAGGTGCTGCTGGGCGTGCGGGTGCGCGCCTTCTTCTTCGACCCGCAGCTGGTGGATGCCCGCGGCGACTGGGTGGCACGCCTGCTGCCGGTGCTCAGCCCGGCGCTGCCGATGCCGCAGTCGCTGCACCACGACGGCGAGCGTGGCAGCTACAAGGTCGGCGACCTCCAGGCCCTGCCCGACGCCGTGCTCGTGCATGGCAACGGGGTGCTCTGCGTGTCGCACCGCCACGCCGACAAGCTGCCGCACGACCCCGAGCGCTGGGTGCGCCAGCTGCGCATCGATCTGATGCTGCAGGCCATCGTCACGGCGATGGCGGTGTCGGGCCAGCGCCAGCAGCCCACGGTGGCACTGCTGCGCTGCCACAACGCGCTGTACCAGTTCGACCCCGGTCCGCCGGTGCTCGAATGCCTGGCCACCAGCATCGGCGCCGCCAAGCGCTATGCCGGCGTCAGTGGCAGCATCACGCCCCAGCAGCTGGCCGCCTTCTGCGAGCCGCGCCTGCGGGAACTGCAGGCCCCGCCGGGTGATGCGGCTGCGCCGCGCACTCAGTGCGACAGCAATCCGTTCGCCGACACCACGCCTTCGGACGAAGCCAGCGTAGGCGCCTGACCGGCGCGCTCGAGGGCCCAGCCCTCGGTCGCACTGGCCACATCGCGCCACTGCTGGCCGCTGCCCATCAGGCCGCGCCGGGCGGCACGCTGCAGCAGCTGCTCGGCGTCGGCTGCCGTCAGGCGCTGGGCCAGGCGCTGCCAGCGGCGCTGCACCAGCGCGTCGGCCCACGCGGCTTCCATGGCCTCGCGCGCTGCCGCGGCGTCCAGCACCGGTCCGGCGGCCAGGCGCCGCGCCAGCAGCGTGTGCATGAAGACCTGGAACGCGTGTCGCGCTTCGGTCGAAGGCATCAGCACGGCAAGTGACACCAGGCGGCGCGCATAGCCGGCTTCACAGAACTGCAGCGTCAGCATCACCTGCAGGGCCTGCACCGGGTTGATCACGCGCAGCCGGTTCGGCGGCAGCACCAGCAGCGGCAGCGTGGCGGCGGTGGCATGGTCCAGCGGCGTGCACAGGCTGGCCAGGCAGGCCAGTCGGGCCCAGGCCGCTGCGCCCAGGCCGTTGATCTGCGCGCATTCGCCGGCTTCGATGCGGCGCGCGTTGGCCAGCGCCTCGGCCCAGCCGGCCTCGCCCTGCGCCTGGGCCACGGCAGCCGACACCATCACCAGGTTGCCGGCCGCCCAGGCGGCACGGGGGTTCAGGCGGACGATGCGGCCGGCACCCTCGTCCTCCGCGCGGTCGATGGGCTGCGCGGGCAGCGGCTGGCGCGTCACCGGGCATTCGGCGGACTGCAGCTGCGCCAGGAAGTGCGGCGTGACCTGCACGCCCTCGAAGGCCTGGCCGTGCTGCCAGGCCTGCAGCCGCAGCTGCAGCCACTGCCGCGCCCAGCGCGTGGGCCGCAGCGTGCGCGTGCCGAACACCGCGCGGGCGGCGCTCCAGCCCTGGCGCACCGGGTTGTCGGCATGCAGGTGCGCGACCGGCGGCGTCAGGCGGTAGTGCGCGAAGTCCCAGCCGATCTCGAAGCCACCACCGCTGCGGCCCGCGCTGGCGATGTCGGCACGGTGTGCCGGGGCCACGGCGGCGGCGCTTCCGGCGGCGCCCGGCATGGGGGTCGATGCATCGAACGAGAAGGTGGCTTGTGCCATGGTCGGCTCCTGCGGTGGCACCGAGACGTCCTCGGCAGGAGCAGTCTCTGGCGCTACAGGCTCATTTCATGAGCCAGTGGCGCCGGAATATTTCTGCGGCCACGTTGCCCGGTGGCTCAAGGTTTGAGCCACCTGCTTGATAGGGCTACAGTCCGCCCATGTCCAAGACCGCCCGCCTGTACAAGATCGAGACCATGATCCGCCAGCGCGGCCCGGTGAGTTTCGCCGCGATGCGCGAGGAGCTCGAGGTCTCGCCCGCCACGCTGAAGCGCGACCTCGAGTACCTGCGCGACCAGCTCGGCGCGCCGATCGAGTACGACCGCGACGCCAACGGCTACCGCTTCGGCGCCGGGTTCCGCGGCCAGAAGCACGAACTGCCGGGCTTGTGGTTCAACGAGCGCGAGCTGTACTCGCTGCTGATGGCCCACCAGCTGCTCAGCGGCCTGGACAGCGAAGGCACCCTGAGCCGCCATCTGCAGCCGCTGCTGGACCGCATCCACGACCTGCTGGGCCCGGGCGGCGACAGCGAGACCCGCACGCTGATGCGGCGCGTGCGCATCGTCAGCGCGCTGCGGCGGCCGGTGGCCAGCGAGTTCTTCGAGCGTGTCGGCGAAGCGCTGATCCACCGGCGCCGGCTGCACATGCGCTACCTCACACGCGGCCGCGGCAGCGTCAGCGAGCGTGATGTCTCGCCGCAGCGCCTGGTGCACTACAAGAACACCTGGTACCTGGACGCCTGGTGCCACACGCGCGAGAAGCTGCTGCGCTTCGCGCTCGATGCGGTGCAGCAGGCCAGCGTGCTGGAACAGCGCGCAAAAGACGTGGCCATGAAGCTGGTCGAGGCCGAGATGGATGCCGGCTACGGCATCTATGCCGGCGGCACCCGGCAGTGGGCGACGATCCGCTTCGCGCCGCAGGCCGCGCCCTGGATCAGCCGAGAGGAATGGCACCCGGAGCAGCAGGGCCGCTGGCTGGACGATGGCAGCTACGAGCTGAAGCTGCCCTACGTCGACGAGACCGAACTGGTGATGGACGTGCTGCGCCAGGGCGAGCAGGCCAGGGTGCTGGCGCCGGCCGCGCTGGCGCAGGCTGTGCGCGACCGATTGCTGGCCGGTGCGCGCCAGTACGAGCCCGCGGCCGAGGAAGCCACGCGATGAGCCGCTACGCCATCGACCCCGACGTGACGAGCGCCGCCACGCTGGACGCGCGCTTCTACACCGATCCCGAGGCCTGGACCCTGGCGCGCGAGCGCATCTTCGCGCGCAGCTGGCAGTGGATCGGCGACCTGCAGGACCTGCGCGAGCCGGCCTCGCTGTCGCCGCGCACGCTGCTGCCCGGCTGCCTGGACGAACCGCTGCTGCTGGCGCGCGACGAGTCCGGCGTGTTGCGCTGCCTGTCGAACGTCTGCACGCACCGCGGGAACCTGCTGGTGCAGGAGGCCTGTCGCGCCCGCCACATCCGCTGCGGCTACCACGCGCGGCGCTTCGACCTGCAGGGGCGGATGACGTTCATGCCCGAGTTCCAGCAGGCGAAGGACTTCCCGTCGGCCAACGACCATCTGGTGCAGGTGCCGCTGTTCGACTTCCACGGCCTGGCCTTCGCCAGCGCGCAGCCGGCGGCGCCGGGCGCCGAGTTCTTCGGCCCGATCGCCGAACGCCTGCACTGGCTGCCCTGGGACCGGCTGCAGCCCGACCCGTCCCGCAGCCGCGACTACGCCTTCGACGCGCACTGGGCGCTCTACGTCGAGAACTACCTCGAAGGCCTGCACATCCCCTTCCTGCATGCCGGGCTGATGGCCACGCTGGACTTCGGCCACTACCGCTACGAGCTGCAGCGCTACAGCAACCTGCAGTTGGCGCTGGCCAAGCCGGGCGAGGCGGCCTTCGAGCCGCCGGCGGGCTCGCCCGAGCATGGCCAGCGGGTGGCGGCCTACTACTACTGGGTGTTCCCCAACCTGATGCTGAACTTCTACCCCTGGGGCCTGTCGCTGAACCTGGTGCAGCCGCTGGGACCGGCACGCACGGCCGTGCAATTCAGGAGTTATGTGATGGATCCGGACCTGCTGGGCCAGGGCGCCGGCGGCGACCTCGACCGGGTGGAGATGGAAGACGAAGCGGTGGTCGTGACCGTCCAGCGCGGCGTGCGCTCGCGCTTCTACCGGGGCGGTCGCTATTCGCCGACGCGCGAGCAGGGCGTGCACCACTTCCACCGCCTGGTGGCCGAATTCATCGGCTGACGATGAAGACGCTGTTGATCGTCCACCACACGATGACCGGTGGCACGCGGCAGATGGCCGAGGCTGCTGCGGTCGGCGCCGCGGGCGAGCCCGGCGTGGCGGCACGGCTGCTGAAGGCCATCGACACCACGCCGGACGACGTGCTGGCCGCCGATGGCTATGTGTTCGCGACGCCGGAAAACCTGGCCGCCATGGCCGGGCTGATGAAGGACTTCTTCGACCGTTGCTACTACCCGGTGCTGGACCGCATCCAGGGCCGGCCGTATGCCACGCTGGTGTGCGCTGGCAGCGATGGCCACAACGCCGCGCGGCAGGTCGAGCGCATTGCCACCGGCTGGCGACTGAAGGCGGTGGCGCCGGCGCTCATCGTCTGCACCGCGGCGCAGACGCCTGAGCGCATCCTGGCACCGAAGACCCTTGCCCAGGCCGAGCTGCAGCGCTGCCGTGACCTCGGTGCCGCGCTGGCCGCCGGGCTGGCGCTGGGCATCTTCTGAAGCGGTCCGCGCCGGCTCAGCCCGCGGCAGCGGCCGGCGCCGCTGCGAGGCGCTGCGCGATCAATTGCTCGAGGCACTGCTCGCGGATGCCGTAGAAGGCCTTCACCTCGGCAATCTGCTGCAGCACCGGCTCGGCGGGTTTGGGCTGCGCGCGCTTGACCGCCAGGATCATCTTGTTCTTGTTGGTGTGTTCGAGCGAGACGAACTCGAACACCCGGGTGTCGTAGCCGCTGGCCTCGAGCAGCAGCGCGCGCAGGCTGTCGGTCAGCATCTCCGCTTCCTGCCCCAGGTGCACGCCGTGCTGCAGGATGGGCCGCAGCGGATGCGGTTGCAGCAGCTGCGGGCGGATCTGCTTGTGGCAGCAGGGCGAGCACAGGATGATGTCCGCGCCGCCGCGCAGGCCGAGGTCGATCGCGTAGTCGGTTGCGGTGTCGCAGGCGTGCAGCGCGATCATCACGTTCAGCGCCTGCGGGGTCCAGCTGCGCACGTCGCCCTGCTCGATGCGCAGGCCTTCGAGCTGCAGTCGCTCGATCACGCCGTTGCACAAGGCCACCATGTCGGGCCGCAGTTCGACGCCGGTGACCTGCGCGTCCACACCGCGCTGCTGGCGCAGCCAGTCGTGGATGGCGAAGGTCAGGTAGCCCTTGCCGCTGCCGAAGTCGACGATCTGCAGGCGCTTCGTGCCGGCCAGCGGCGAGGCGTCGAGCGCGTGCGCGAAGACCTCGATGAACTTGTTGATCTGCTTCCACTTGCGCGACATCGACGGCACCAGCGTGTGCTGCGCGGTGGTGACGCCCAGCGCGGTGAGGAAGGGCCGCTCCAGGCTCAGCCAGCGCGCCTTCTCGCGGTTGTGGGCCTCGGGCGCGGCGGCGGCCGGCGCCGGCTCCGCCTTGCCGTGCAGTGCGGCGCGGCGCAGCGTGGCCTGGCCGCGTTCGGCGACCAGCAGCTCGAGCTGCGCGTCGCTGCACTGCAGCTGCGCGTGGCGGAAGGCCTGCGGGCCCAGCAGCGGGTGCAGCAGCCCGGCCGCCTCGGCCACCGGATGGTTCTTCGTGATGTCCTTGGTGGCGTGGCGGTACAGCAGCTGCAGCTGCGGCTCGCCGCGCAGCATCACGCAGCGCACCTGGACGCGCTGCAGATCGCGCTCCGGGCCGCGGTACTTGGCCAGCGTGGCCTTCACGAAGCGGCCTTCGGCCAGGCTGGCCTCCAGCTGGCTCAGAAAGTCGGTCAGGGCATCGGGCCGCAGGTTCATGGTCGTGATCATCCGAGGGGATGAATTGTCGCCGCCATCGTCAGCGCGAAGGATGTGGTCGGCGGCGTGCCTCTGAAGAATGCGCCGCATCGAGGGCACTGCGCCGTGCAGTGCGGTTGGAGGGAGGGGGTTCGCGATGTCTGCCACCATGATGCCCAGCGACGTGGACGAGGCCTACCGCGCGGTGATCGGTCACCAGGGCCAGGCCCACTACCTGCGGCGCTTCCAGCGCTTCGACGCGGGCCAGGGGCGTGCCTCCTGGCACTGGCCGGCCTTCTTCGTCACCGGCTTCTGGCTGCTGTACCGCAAGATGTGGCTGTACTGGCTGGGCTATGTCGGGTTGTCGTGGCTGCTGATGTTCCTGCTGGGCGCGATCGGCGCGGCCGGCGAGGGCGGCAAGACGTTCGCCGGCGGGCTGTTCCTGCTGTACCTGCTGGCGCTGTTCACGCTGGTGCCGATGTACGCCAATGCGCTGTACCACCGCCATTGCCGCCGCAAGATGGCCGGCGTGGCGATGCATGACGCGCCAGCGCAGCGGCAGCTCGGCGAGCTGGCCGCAGTCGGCGGCACCAGCCTGCTGGCGCTGGCGATCGTGCTGGTGCTGAGCGCGGTGCCCGGCGTGGGCGTGCTGGCGGCGGTGGCGCTGCCCGCCTACCAGGACTACACCGTGAAGGCCAGGGTCGCGCAGGCGCTGGTGTATGCCGACGGCGCGGCCGACGCGGTGGGGCGCCACTACGGTGCGCACCAGCAGGTGCCGGCTTCGCTGCAGGCGGCCGACTTCACGGCGCCGCCGCCGGCGGGGGTGCAGGCCATCACCGTGAACCCGAACAACGGCTTCGTCACCGTGACGCTGGACTTCGCGCCGCTGGCGGGCAAGGCGCTGCTGCTGGTGCCCAGCAAGGGCCGTGACCAGCAGATCGCCTGGGCCTGCACCAGCACCGAGGTGGCGCCGCGCTACCTGCCGCCGCGCTGCCGGCCGGCGGCACGCTGACGTGCGGGCGGGGACTACAGCCAGCCGCCCACCAGCCAGGCCAGCGGTGGCAGCAGCAGGCCCAGCACGGTGAAGACCATCGGCCCGGCGGAGGCCTGCGGCTTCAGGAAGCCCTTGTCCGGGTGTGCCGGGTCGACGTACGCCACCACTGTGGCGCCGAGCGGGTAGTCGCGCAGCTGTTCGCGGACCGCGGCCTGGCTGCCGTGGCCCTGGACGATGACGGTCGGGTGCAGCAGCTCGCTCTCGTAGCTGCGGCCCTGGCACTGGTAGCGAAAGCGCAGCTCGGCGCGGTGCGTGACGGTGTCGTCGTCATCCCGCGCCTGGCTGCTGTGCACCTCGGAGCGCACGATGCGCGCGGTCACCGGCTGCGCGTGGCGCATCAGCCGGCGCTGCAGCCACCACTGCGTGGCCCCGACGTACAGCAGCATGCCGCCCAGGCCACCGAAGATCAGGAACGCGATCCACTGCGCCATGTTCATTCCCCCACGCGCTGGCCACGCTGGTAGCGGTGCCGCGCATCGCGCGCATCGGCGCCATCCTCGGGCGGCGACAGCACGCTGAAGCTGGCGGCATCGGCCTGCTGCACCGGCAGGCCCTGCCAGAACACCTGCCGGTCGTTGCGCGCGTAGCCGCTCTCCAGTTCCTGGAAGCCGGCCGGTGCCACGCCGGGCAGCGTGCGGACGCGCACGCGCGGCGGGCTGGCCGCATAGTCGAGGTCGGCATGGAAGACATGCCGGGCATCGCGGGCGTAGTGCGCGCCCAGCACCGCGAAGCTCGCGCCGTCGCTGCCGGGCACCGGCTCGCGCAGGTAGTAGCCGCTGCGCTGGTCGCGCGCGAAGCCGCCCTCCAGCGGCGTGAAGCTGGCGGGCTCGCGCACTGCAAAGCGCTCGCCCTCGAAGTACAGGTGGCGGCCATCGCTGCCGTAGCCCTGGCCCAGCAGGCGGAAGCTGCGCGGGTCGGCCTCGGCCAGCACCGTCATGCGGATGCGCTGGGTGCTGAAGTAGTCCTGCGAGACGCGGTAGGTGTCGCCGTACCAGACGTGTGCGCGGTCACGCGCATGGTGCTCGTCCAGCGCCTCGAAGCTGGACGCATCGGCGCCGCTGATGGCCTGGTGGCGGTAGTAGGCCTCCGTGGCGGACTTCGCGAAGCGTCGGTTCAGCACCGTCAGCTCGACGTCCGCGGGGGCCGGCAGCGGCCGGTCGTCGTAGTACCAGCTGCCGTGCTTGCGCTGGTAGGGCTGCGCCCCGCCATCGCAGCCCACCAGCCAGCACAGGCCGGCCAGCAGCAGCATCGCTGTCATCAGCTGCAGCATCGTCACGCTCCACGGCCGGCGCGGCATTGCCAGCACCACAGGCCGGCGCCGGCAGCCAGCGAGAGCGTCGGCCACAGCAGCACCTGCTCGGCCTGCTGCAGCAGCGCGCTGCGCCCGACCAGGTAGGTGACGGCCGATGCCGCCAGCAGCACGCCCAGCGCCTGCAGGCTGCGGTGGCGCGTCAGGCGGTCGAAGGCGCCGGCCAGCATGCTGGCGCCCAGCAGCACCACCAGACACAGCCACAGTGGCAGCGTCATCAGTGCCAGCAGCACGCGCAGGCTGCCGCCGTTGACGACACCGCCGCGCGCCAGCAGCGGCGTGGTGCTGCAGGCGGCCAGCGCCGCAGCAGTGGCGATGGCCAGCACCAGGCAGGGCCAGGCCAGCATCGACAAGGTCAGGCGGGCATCGTCGGCCAGCGTTTCGTGGCGGGGCAGCGCGCGCGGGACTGGCGGCTGGGGCGGGCGGGTGAACCTCATGGAGCCAGATGCTCGGCCGCCGCGGTTTCATCGTGGCTTCAGCCGCCCCGGACCCGGGTTTCAATGGTTGTCGGCAGGCTGAACTACCATCGCGGCCAAACGAAAAGACATGAACGCGATCCGCTACGACCGACTCGACGCGCTGCGCGGCGCCGCCATCGTCTGGATGGCCGGCTTCCACTTCTGCTTCGACCTCAACCACTTCGGTCTGCTGCAGCCCTGGCAGAACTTCCATGCCGACCCGTTCTGGACCGTGCAGCGGACCTGCATCGTGTCGCTGTTCCTCTTCTGCGCCGGGCTGGGTCAGGCGGCCGCGCTGCAGCAGGGGCAGAGCAGGAGCCGCTTCTGGAAGCGCTGGCTGCAGATCTTCGATTGCGCCGTGCTGGTGTCGGTCGGCTCGGCGCTGATGTTCCCGAAGAGCTGGATCAGTTTCGGCGTGCTGCACGGCATCGCGGTCATGCTGGTGCTGCTGCGCTGGCTGGCGCCGCTGGGCCGCTGGCTGTGGCTGGTGGGCCTGGTGGGCCTGGTGGCGCTGCTGCTGCCGCAGTTCTTCGGCCACCCGTTCTTCGACACGCGCTGGACCAACTGGGTCGGCCTGGTCACGCGCAAGCCGGTGACGGAAGACTTCGTGCCCGTGCTGCCCTGGCTGGGCGTGATGTGCTGGGGTCTGGCCAGCGGCCGCTGGCTGTTGGCGCACCGGCCTGCTGTGTTGACCGGGCGCCTCCCCGGGTTGCTGCGCCCGCTGGCAGGCTTGGGCCGCTGGCCGCTGAGCTTCTACATGGTGCACCAGCCGGTGCTGATCGGCCTGATCCTGGTCTACGTACACTGGGTGTGATGGACAGCCCCCTGCTCACTGCGTTCGCACCCCCCACGGGGGGCTTCGTTTCCTTCGGGCGGTCGGGCGGAAACGAATGAGCGGCACCCTCCTGTTCGGCTTCCACGCCGTCACAGTGCGGCTGAAGACCGCGCCCGAATCGATCGTCGACATCCACGTCGACGCCACGCGGCGCGATGCCCGCATGCGCCAGTTTGCCGAGCGGGCCCAGGCGGCCGGCGCGCGGCTGGTCGACAGCGACGACGCGCGCCTGACCCAGCTGTGCGGCAGCCCGCGCCACCAGGGCGTGGTGGCACGCGTGAAGCCGGTGCCCGCCCGGCACTCGCTCGACGATGTGCTGGACGAGGCCGGCGGCACGCCGCTGCTGCTGGTGCTGGATGGCGTGACCGACCCGCACAACCTGGGCGCATGCCTGCGGGTGGCCGATGGGGCCGGCGTGCAGGCGGTGGTGGCGCCCAAGGACCATGCGGTGGGCATCAACGCCACGGTGGCCAAGGTGGCCAGCGGCGCGGCCGAAACCGTGCCCTACCTGATGGTGACCAACCTGGCGCGCACGCTCAACGAGCTGAAGGAGCGCGACATCCGCATCATCGGCTTCAGCGACGATGCCGAACGCACGCTGTACGAGGCCGACCTCACCGGCCCGGTGGCGCTGGTGCTGGGCGCCGAAGGCCCGGGCATGCGCCAGCTGACACGCAAGACCTGCGACGAGCTGCTGCGCATTCCGATGCAGGGCGCGGTCGAGAGCCTGAACGTCTCGGTGGCCTCGGCGGTGTGCCTGTATGAGGCGCTTCGACAACGCCTGAAGTGAGCGGCCATCCGGCAGAACTCGACCAGGCGCGCGAGCACCTGCGTCGCGCTGCGTCGATCTGCGTGCTGACCGGCGCCGGCATGAGCGCCGAGAGCGGCATCCCCACGTTCCGCGATGCGATGACGGGGCTTTGGCAACGTTTCGACCCGATGCAGCTGGCCAGCGAAGAGGGCTTCCGCGCCGATCCGGGCCGTGTCTGGCGCTGGTATGCCGAGCGCCGTGCCGGCGTGCGGGCGGCGCAGCCGAATGGCGGCCACCGCGCGCTGGCGGCCTTCGCGCAGCGGCATCCCGGGCGGTTGACGCTGGTGACGCAGAACGTCGACGACCTTCACCAGCGCGCCGGCAATGCCGATGCGATCCGCCTGCACGGTGACATCCTGGCCGAGCGCTGGCTCGAGCCCTGCCGGCGCAGCCCGTCCTGCGACCCGGGCCGGGCGCTGGCTGCCGAGCCACCCCGCTGCGGCGAGTGCGGCAACCCGGTGCGCCCGGGCGTGGTGTGGTTCGGCGAGGCCCTGCCCTATCACGCATTGGACGCGGCCGAGCTGGCGGCCCGGCGCTGCCAGGCGATGCTGGTGGTCGGCACCTCCGGCGCGGTGTGGCCGGCGGCCGGGCTGGCCGCGCAGGCGCGGCGGCAGGGCGCTGTCGTGATCATCGTCAACCCGCAGCCCAGCGAGATCGACGACGAGGCCCAGCTGTGCCTGGCCGGCACCGCGGCGCAGCTGCTGCCGGCACTGCTCGACCCGCTGTAGCCGGCCCGGGCTGGTCATGGAGGGCTGGCTACACTGACGGCTCCACGCCTGCCGCAGAGACTTCCATGCCCGTCATCGCCGTCAACCATCCGCTGGTGCGCCACAAGATCGGCCTGCTGCGCGAGGACCAGATCTCGACCAAGAAATTCCGCGAGCTCACGCACGAGATCGCGCGCCTGCTGGCCTACGAGGCGACGGCCGACTTCCCGCTCGAGCGCACGACCATCCAGTGCTGGAGCGGCCCGGCCGAGATCGAGCAGATCGCCGGCCGCAAGGTGACCATCGTGCCGATCCTGCGCGCCGGCCTGGGCATGCTCGACGGCGTGCTCGACCTGGTGCCCAACGCGAAGATCAGCGTCGTCGGCCTCTCCCGCGACCACGAGACCCTGCAGCCGGTGCACTACTTCGAGAAGTTCGTCGGCCACCTCGAGGAGCGCACCGCGATCATCGTCGACCCGATGCTGGCCACCGCCGGCTCGCTGATCGCCACCGTCGACCTGCTGAAGAAGCGTGGCTGCCAGGACATCCGTGCGCTGGTGCTGGTGGCCGCGCCCGAAGGCATTGCCGCGCTCGAGGCGGCGCACCCGGACGTTCGCTGCTGGACCGCCGCGATCGACAGCCACCTGAACGAGATCGGCTACATCATTCCGGGTCTCGGTGACGCCGGGGACAAGATCTTCGGCACCAAGGACTGAAGTCTGCTCATGCGGCCAGCAGCCGGCCGATCTCGGCGGCCGCGGCCTGCAGCTTCGGCAGCAGCTTCTCGCGCATCAAGGCGGCCGGCGTGCGGCTGACCTGGCCGCTGATGTTCAGCGCGGCCACCGCGCGGCCCGAGCGGTCGCGGATCGGCACCGCCATCGACACCAGGCCTTCCTCGAGTTCCTGGTCGACCACGCAGTAGCCCTGGCGCCGCACGGTGTCGATGGCCTCGGCGATGCGCCTGGCGTCGGTCAGCGTGCGCGCGGTCAGGGCTTCTGGCGCGCGCAGGGACAGGCGGCGCTGGCGCTCCTCGGTGCCCAGGTCGGCCAGCAGCACCCGGCCCATGGAGGTGCAGTAGGCCGGCAGCCGGCTGCCGACGCCGAGGTTGATGCTGATGATCTGGCTGGTGGGCACGCGCAGCACGTAGACGATGTCCGGCCCGTCGAGCACCGCGGCCGAGCAGGACTCGTGCACCTGCGCCACCAGCGCCTGCATCACCGGCTCGGCGCGCTGCCACAGCGGCAGCGACGAGAGGTAGGCATAGCCCAGGTCCAGGATCTTCGGCGTCAGCCGGAACTGGCGACCTTCGGCCTCGACATAGCCGAGCGTCTGCAGGGTCAGCAGGATGCGGCGCGCGCCGGCGCGGGTGAGGCCGGTGCGCTGCGCCACCGCGCTCAGCGTCTGCGCGGGCGCCGTGGCGCTGAACGAGCGGATCACCGCCAGCCCGCGCGCGAAGGACTGCACGTAGCCATCGCCCGGTGCAGGGGCGTCGTGGGCAGCAGTCAGGGCAGGGCGGGTCATCGGGGCGCGATTATCGAGTCGGCTTTCGTCTACCATCGCGGCCGTTTTCACAGTGCCCGCACGCAGGAGCGACTTACATCATGGCCATGGATGTGGTGGACTACGAAATCAAGGGATCGGAGATGCAGTTCGTCGAGGTCGAGCTCGACCCCGGCGAAGCCGCGGTCGGCGAGGCCGGCAGCCTGTTCTTCATGGACGCCGGCATCTCGATGGACACCGTGTTCGGCGATGGCTCGGCCAACCAGGGCGGCTTCTTCGGCAAGCTGCTGGGCGCGGGCAAGCGCCTGGTCACCGGTGAGTCGCTGTTCACGACGATCTACACCAACAATGCCAGCCAGAAGCAGAAGGTGGCCTTCGGCGCGCCGTACCCCGGCAAGATCCTGCCGATGGAGCTGGGCAAGCTCGGCGGCATGCTGATCTGCCAGAAGGACGCCTTCCTCTGTGCGGCGCGCGGCGTGTCGCTGGGCATCGCGCTGCAGCAGAAGCTCTCGGTCGGCTTCTTCGGCGGCGAGGGCTTCATCATGCAGAAGCTCGAAGGCGACGGCCTGGCCTTCGTGCATGCCGGCGGCACCTGCGTCAAGCGCGAACTGGCGCCGGGGCAGACCCTGATGGTGGACACCGGCTGCGTCGTCGGCTACACGCCGAACGTGAACTTCGAGATCCAGTACGTCGGCAAGATCAAGACCGCGCTGTTCGGCGGCGAGGGCCTGTTCTTCGCCAAGCTGACCGGCCCGGGCACGGTGTGGCTGCAGAGCCTGCCGTTCTCCCGCCTGGCCAGCCGCGTGTTCGCCGCAGCGCCGCAGGGCGGCGGCCGCAGCCGCGAGGAGGGCTCGGTGCTGGGCAGCATTGGCGGCGGCGTGCTGGGCGGCATCTTCAGCGGTGACGACGATTGATCTTGCCGCCTTGATCGGGCTCAATGCCCGCGCCGGTCGGCGGTCGAGGCCTCGCCCCTACACTTACGGGTTCCGTGCCTGCTGCCGACGGCCGCCCTGCCTGTCTCCTGTCGATGTTGCCTTCTGTCCTGCGGCGCCTTGCCGCCGCCCTGGTGCTGGGCGCCGCATGTCTGCCTGCCCTGGTGTGGGCGGACGTGGCGCCGCGGCCGATCTTCGTGCTGAATTCGCTTGACGCCAGCATCAGCGTGATCGACCCGGTCAGCTTTGCCGAACGCAAGCGCATTCCCACCGGCAAGGAGCCGCACCACCTGTACCTGACGCCGGACGAGAAGAGCCTGCTGGTGGCCAATGCGCTGAGCAACTCGCTGACCTTCATCGACCCGGTCACGGCCGAGGTGCAGCGCGTGCTCAACGACATCGACGACCCGTACCACCTGCGCTTCTCGCCGGACATGAAGTGGTTCGTCACGGCGGCGAACCGGCTGGACCATGTCGACCTCTACCGCTGGCAGCCGCAGGACAGCGCGGCGCCCCTGAAGCTGGTCAAGCGCATTCCGGCGCCGAAGACGCCGAGCCACCTGTACATCGATTCGAAGAGCACCGTGGTCTATGCCTCGCTGCAGGACAGCGACGAGCTGCTGGCCATCGACCTCGCCACCCAAGCCGTGCGCTGGAAGATCAAGGTCGGCAAGCTGCCCGCCGACGTGTACCTGACGCCGGACGACAAGCGGCTGTTCGTCGGCCTCACCGGCGACAAGTTCGTCGAGGTCTACGACGTCTCGGGTGCGCAGCCCGCGCTGGTGCAGCGCATCCTCACCGGCGACGGCGCGCATGCCTTTCGCAGCCGCGGCGACGGCCGGCACATCTTCGTGAGCAATCGCGTGGCCAACACGATCAGCATGATCGACACGCAGGCGATGAGCGTCGTGGCGCAGTTGCCCGGCCCGGGCGGTCCGGATTGCATGGACCTGCTGGCCGACGGCAAGACGCTGCTGGTCAGCTCGCGCTGGGCGCGCAAGCTCAGTTTCGTCGACCTCGACAGCCGCAAGGTTCTGCGCCAGGTGCCCGTCGGCCGTTCGCCGCATGGCGTGTGGACGCTGGACCATGCGTCGCGCCGCTAGCCTGCTGCTGCTGGTCGCCGGCCTCGCGGCCTCGACGCTCGGCCTTGCCGCGGGCTGCGGCAAGCCGCTGTACCTCACGTTCGACACCGGTCACATGGGCATCGCCCCGCTGGTGGCCGAGGTGCTCGGGCGCGAGCAGGTGCACGTCACCTTCTTCCTGGCCAACGAGCGCACGCAGGACGGCGGCTGGAGCCTGGATGACCATTGGGCGCCGTGGTGGCGCGCCCGCGCAGCCGAGGGCCATGCCTTCGGATCGCACACCTGGGACCACGACACCTGGCTGGCCGACCGGCCCGACGGCCGCTTCCTGCTGCGGCCCTCGATGGGGCCGGGCGCCGGCAAGGCGCGCCAGATGACGGCGGCGGCGTACTGCGCCGAGCTGCAGCGCCCGGCCGACCGTTTCCGCGCGATGACCGGCCAGGCCATGCTGCCGCTGTTCCGCGCGCCCGGCGGCAAGACCTCGCCGGCCTTGCTGCAGGCGGCCAAGGCCTGCGGCTGGACGCATGTGGGCTGGTCGCCGGCCGGCTTCCTGGGCGACGAGCTGCCGAGCGATCGCTACCCCAATGCGCAGTTGCTGCAGCGCGCGCTCGACGGCATCCGCAGCGGCGACATCCTGGTCGCGCACCTGGGCATCTGGTCGCGCCAGGACCCCTGGGCGCCGGCCGTGCTGGAGCCGCTGATCAAGGGCCTGAAGGCGCGCGGGTTCTGCTTCGCCACCTTGCGCGAGCACCCGACGCTCGGGGCTGCGCGATGAACGGCTGGAACCCGATCGACTGGTTCGGGGATGCGCAGCAGGCGCTGTTCGAAGGCGTGGTGCAGCCGCTGATGTTCACGCTGGGCCTGGGCAACCTGCTGGAGGACGGCTTCCGCGCCACCGGCTGGCTGCTGGTCGGCCTGGTCCAGATCGCGCTGATGCTCACGCTGATGCGAGCGCTCGAGCGCTGGCGGCCGGTGGAACCGGTGACCGATCGCGCGGCGGTGCGCACCGACGTGCTGTACACGCTGATCCACCGGCTCGGCCTGTTCCGCATGGTCATGTTCCTGAGCATCGACCCGTTCTGGGACTGGCTGGCGGGCCAGGCCAGGCTCCAGGGCCTGCGTGGCGTCGAGCTGGACGGGCTGTGGCCCGGTGTCACCGATGTCGCGGTGGTGAGCTTCCTGATCTACCTGGTGGTGTTCGACTTCATCGACTACTGGTTCCACCGCGCGCAGCACCATTTCCACTGGTGGTGGCAGCTGCATGCGCTGCACCACAGCCAGCGCCAGATGACGCTGTGGACCGACAACCGCAACCACCTGCTCGACGACATGCTGCGCGACAGCCTGTTCGTGCTGGTGGCGCTGGTGATCGGCGTGCCGCCGGGGCAGTTCGTCGCGTTGGTGGCGCTGGGGCAACTGGTGGAAAGCCTGTCGCATGCCAACGTGCGCATGGACTTCGGCCCGTTCTTCAGCCGCGTGCTGGTGGGCCCGCGCTACCACCGGCTGCACCATGCGATCGGGCTCGGCCATGAGGCGGACGATGGGCGCCTGGGCGGCCACAACTTCGCGGTGCTGTTCCCGCTGTGGGACATCCTGTTCGGCACCGCCTGCTTCGACGGGCAGGACCATGCCACCGGCATCCGCGACCAGCTGCCCGAAGCAGGCGGGCGCGACTATGGGCGCGGCTTCTGGGCCCAGCAGTGGCTGGGGCTCAAGCGCCTGGCCGGTCGGGCCTGAGCGCCGCGCTGGCGTATCCTCGCCGCCACGATGAGACAACTGCTCGACGCCTTCTGGCGTGCCGCGGCCTACTGCCTGCATCCGCAGGTGATCGGTCTGTCCCTGCTGCCCCTGGTCCTGAGCGCGGCACTCCTGGCCGGCCTGGCCTGGCTGTTCTGGGTGCCGGCGATCGACGCGGTGCGCGCCACGCTGGAGGGCTGGCAACTGCTGAGCGCGGCACTGGCCTGGGTCGAGGGCACGCTGGGCGCCTCGTTCCGCTCGGTGCTGGCGCCGCTCATCGTCGTCGCGCTGGCCGTGCCGCTGACCGTCGCGCTGTGCCTGCTGCTGGTGGCCGTGCTGATGACGCCGGCGATGGTCAGCCTGGTCGCGCAGCGGCGCTTCCCGGCGCTCGAGCGCAAGAAGGGCGCCGGGCTGCTGCGCGGCATCCTGTGGTCGCTGCTGTGCACGGCCGTCGCGATGCTGGCGCTGCTGATCACCTTGCCGCTGTGGCTGGTGCCGCCGGTGGCGCTGCTGCTGCCACCGCTGATCTGGGGCTGGCTGACCTACCGCGTGATGGCCTTCGATGTGCTGTCCGACCATGCCAGCGGGCCCGAGCGCCGGCAGCTGATGCAGCGCCACCGCGGGCCGCTGCTGGCCATTGGCGTGATCACCGGCTACCTCGGTGCGGCACCCTCGCTGCTGTGGGCCTTCAGTGCGCTGACGCTGGTGGCCGCACCGATCCTGGTGCCGCTGTCGGTGTGGCTGTACACACTGATCTTCGCGTTCAGCGCGCTGTGGTTCACGCACTACGGCCTGGCCGCGCTGGCGGCCCTGCGCGTCGAGGAGGCAGCACGTCTCGCCCAGGCGCCGGCCGTTGCCGGCGACGTCATCGATCTGCTGCCGCCGGCGCCCGGGCCGGCGCCCTTGTGAGGACCGCATGAGCCGCAGCTTCGGCCTGATCGTCATCGGCGACGAGATCCTGTCCGGCAAGCGGCAGGACAAGCACATGGCCCGCGTGATCGAGTTGCTGGCCGCGCGCGGCCTGGCGCTGGCGTGGTCGCGCTACGTCGGCGACGATCGGCCACGCATCACCGCCGCGCTGCGCGAGGCCTTCGGCAGCGGCGACATCGTGTTCAGCTGTGGCGGCATCGGCGCCACGCCGGATGACCACACCCGCCAGTGCGCGGCCGCCGCGCTGGGCCGACCGCTCGAACTGCATCCGCAGGCGCGGGCGCTGATCCTCGAGCGCATGCAGGACCTCGCCCGCGAGCAGGGGCAGCCCTTCGAGCCCGAGCGACCCGACAACCTGCACCGGCTGAACATGGGCATGTTCCCGCAGGGCGCCGACATCATTCCCAACCCGTACAACAAGATCCCGGGTTTCTCGGTCGGCGACGTGCATTTCGTGCCCGGCTTTCCGGTGATGGCCCATCCGATGATCGAATCGCTGCTCGACGGCCGCTATGCCGCGTTGCACGGCAGCCAACGGCAGGCCGAGCGCGGCTTCATCGTGATGGGGGCGATGGAGTCGACGCTGACGCCGCTGATGGAGGTCATCGAGGCCAGCCATGCCGGCGTGCGCGTCTACAGCCTGCCCAGCGTGGACCATCCGCAATGGGGGCGCCACATCGAACTCGGGGTCAAGGGCGTGCCGGCCGCGGTGCCGGTGGCGTTCGAGCAACTGCGGCAGGGACTGCTGGCTTTGGGCGCCGAGATTCGCGCCGAAACCGCGGCGCGCTGAGCGCCAACTTGGTGCAATCGAGCCACCCCAAAATGGGGCAAATTGACGCATTAAATTGGTGCGTCTAGCCGGTATCGCGGGCGGCTTCACGGGGACTGCCGCAGCCCAGTGCTGGGCATGCTTTCTGCTACATTCCAGTGCGCCTTTTCGAGGGGGTTTTCCCTCTCAAAACCAAAGCCCGCACAACCTCATCCCCCCACCCCTGTTACACGCGTCCTGCTAGGAGATTCTTGATGGCCAAGACCGTCGCCGACGTGATGTCGATGGTGAAGGAAAACGAAGTCAAGTTCGTCGACTTCCGTTTCACCGACACCCGCGGCAAGGAGCAGCACGTTTCCGTGCCTGTTTCCCATTTCGATGAAGACAAGTTCACGTCGGGCCATGCCTTCGACGGTTCCTCGATCGCCGGCTGGAAGGGCATCGAAGCGTCCGACATGCTGCTGATGCCGGACCCCAACACGGCCAACATCGACCCGTTCTTCGAAGAGCCCACGCTGATCCTCAGCTGCGACGTGCTGGAACCCGGCGACGGCAAGCCCTACGAGCGCGATCCGCGCTCGCTGGCCAAGCGCGCCGAGGCCTACCTGAAGTCCTCCGGAATCGGCGACCAGGCGTTCTTCGGCCCCGAGCCCGAGTTCTTCATCTTCGACCAGGTCCAGTGGAACGTCGACATGCAGGGCTGCTTCGTGAAGGTGACTTCCGAAGAAGCCCCGTGGAGCACCGGTGCCACGCTAGAAGGCGGCAACATGGGTCACCGCCCGGCCGTCAAGGGCGGCTACTTCCCGGTGCCCCCGGTCGACAGCTTCCAGGACATGCGCTCGGAGATGTGCCTGATCCTCGAATCGCTGGGCATTCCGGTCGAGGTGCATCACCACGAAGTGGCGGCCCCGGGCCAGAACGAACTGGGCACCCGGTTCAGCACGCTGGTGCAGCGCGCCGACTGGCTGCAGTTGCAGAAGTACGTGATCCACAACGTCGCGCACGCCTATGGCAAGACCGCGACCTTCATGCCCAAGCCCATCGTCGGCGACAACGGCTCGGGCATGCACGTGCACCAGTCGGTCTGGAAGGACGGCAAGAACCTGTTCGCCGGTGACGGCTATGCCGGCCTCTCCGAGTTCGCGCTGTACTACATCGGCGGCATCATCAAGCATGCCCGCGCGCTGAACGCGATCACGAACCCCGGCACCAACAGCTACAAGCGCCTGGTGCCCGGCTTCGAAGCCCCGGTGAAGCTGGCCTACTCGGCGCGCAACCGCTCGGCGTCGATCCGCATTCCGTATGTCGCGAACCCGAAGGGCCGCCGCATCGAGTGCCGCTTCCCCGATCCGCTGTGCAACCCGTACCTGGGCTTCTCGGCCATGCTGATGGCCGGCCTGGACGGCGTCGAGAACAAGATCCATCCGGGCGAAGCCGCCACCAAGGATCTTTACCACCTGCCGCCGGAAGAAGACGCGAAGATCCCGACCGTCTGCCACAGCCTCGACCAGGCCCTCGACTACCTCGACAAGGACCGCGCGTTCCTGACCAAGGGCGGCGTGTTCACCGACGCGTACATCGATGCCTACATCGAGCTGAAGATGCAGGAAGTGACGCGCTTCCGCATGACCACGCACCCGCTGGAATTCGACCTGTACTACAGCCTCTGATCCCCTCCGGTGGTCAATGCATGAAACGGGGCGGCTTCGGCCGCCCCTTTTTCATGCTGGGCCACAATGCGGCGTGAGACTGGAGTCGACGATCATGAAGCGCAGGTCCCTCACCCTCAGCCTGGTGCTGTGCACCGCCGCGGTGGCGCAAGCGCAGGGCGCTGCCTCGGCGCCGGCGGCCACGCCCGGCGGTCCGACGATCGTGTACAGGTGCCCCGGCAACCTCTACACGAGCGAGCTGACGCCCAAGATGGCCGAAGAAAGGAACTGCCGCCCGATCGAGGCTGCACCGGTCACCGTGGTCCAGATGCCCAAGCCGCGTCCGGCGGCGGCCAAGCCCAGCGATGCCAAGGTGGACCCGGCCGCCCAGCGCGAGCGCGACAACGATGCCCGCGCGATCCTCGAATCGGAACTGCGGCGCGAGGAAGACAAGCTCGCGGCGCTGAAGCGCGAGTACAACAACGGCGAGCCCGACCGCCGTGGCGACGAGCGCAACTACCAGACCTACCTCGACCGGGTCTCGGCGCTGAAGGCCAGCATCACCCGCAGCGAGAGCGACATTGCCGCCATCAAGCGCGAGCTGGCCAAGATCCAACCCTAGGAATCCTGCACGATGAGTTCGACCCGCGCCGAGAACAGCCGCTTCGAGGCGCTGGACCTGCTGGCCACGATGGTGGCGGTGGTGCAGGGCGACGGCGCGCTGCTGTACGTCAATGCGATGTTCGAGACCGTGGCCGGCCTGTCGCGGCGCAGCCTGATGCGATCGAACCTGTTCGACTGGTTTGCCGATGGCGCGCAGCTGCGCGAGACGCTCACCGCGGTGCTGCGCAACGAGATCGCCACCGGCCGCTTCGACGGCACCATGCGCCGCACGCCGCTGGCGGCCCACGAGCTGCTGCCGGTGCATGTGATCGTCAACCAGATCGAGCACGGCAGCGACCGCGTGCTGGTCGAGATGCTCGAGATCGAGCAGCAGACGCGGCAGGACCGTGAAGAGCGCGCCATTGGCCAGGTGCAGGCCAACAAGGAGCTGATCCGCAACCTCGCGCACGAGATCAAGAACCCGCTGGGCGGCATCCGGGGCGCCGCGCAGCTGCTGGCGATGGACCTGGTCTCGAAGGAGCTGACCGAGTACACCAACGTCATCATCCACGAGGCCGACCGGCTGCAGGCGCTGGTCGATCGCCTGCTGGCGCCGCACCGCCGTGCGCAGGCGGTGGCCGACGTCAACATCCACGAGGTCTGCGAGCGCGTGCGCTCCCTGGTGCTGGCCGAGTACCCGCAGGGCCTGGCGGTGCAGCGCGACTACGACACCTCGATCCCCGATTTCCGCGGCGACCGCGAGCAGCTGATCCAGGCGGTGCTGAACATCGCGCAGAACGCGGCGCTGGCACTGGCCGAGCGCATCGCGGCGGGCGACGCGAAGCTGATCCTGCGCACGCGGGTGGCACGCCAGGTCACCATCGGCAAGCAGCGCTTCCGACTGGCACTGGAATTGCATATCGAGGACAACGGACCGGGCGTGCCCGAGGAAATTCGCGATCGCATCTTCTACCCCCTGGTCTCGGGGCGCGAAGGCGGTTCGGGCCTCGGGCTGACACTGGCGCAGACCTACGTGCAGCAGCATCAAGGCATGATCGAATGCGACAGCGTCCCCGGCCGGACCGTGTTCAGGATCGTGATACCGCTGCCCTGAAGAAGGGGCATCACCGAGGAAGACAGGCCGCCGCCGCATGAAACCCATCTGGATCGTAGACGACGACCAATCCATCCGCTTCGTGCTCGAGAAGGCGCTGCAGCGTGAACAGTTCGCCGTGCGCATCTTCTCCAACCCGCGCGACGTGCTGGCCGCGCTGGATGACGACGAACCGCAGGTGCTGGTGAGCGACATCCGCATGCCGGGCGGCTCGGGGATCGAGCTGCTCGGCAAGGTCAAGCAGCGCCACCCTGGCCTGCCGGTGATCATCATGACGGCCTACTCCGACCTGGACAGTGCCGTCTCGGCCTTCCAGGGCGGCGCCTTCGAGTACCTGCCCAAGCCCTTCGACCTGACGAAGGCGATCGAGCTGATCCGTCGCGCCGTCGACGAAAGCCTGCGCGAGGAAGTGCGCGATGCCGCCGCCGCCGAGATGCCCGAGATGCTGGGCCAGGCGCCGGCGATGCAGGACGTGTTCCGCGCCATCGGCCGCCTGAGCCAGAGCAACGTGACGGTGCTGATCACCGGTGAGTCGGGCTCGGGCAAGGAGTTGGTCGCGCGCGCGCTGCACAAGCACAGCCCGCGCGGCGACCTGGGGCAGAACGGCCCCTTCATCGCCATCAACACCGCGGCGATCCCGAAGGACCTGCTGGAGAGCGAGCTGTTCGGCCATGAGCGCGGCGCCTTCACCGGCGCGCAGACCATGCGCCGCGGCCGCTTCGAGCAGGCCGACGGCGGCACCTTGTTCCTCGACGAGATCGGCGACATGCCCTTCGACCTGCAGACGCGCCTGCTGCGCGTGCTGTCGGACGGGCAGTTCTACCGCGTCGGCGGGCACCAGCCGCTAAAGGCCAATGTACGCGTCATCGCGGCCACCCACCAGAACCTGGAGCAGCGGGTGCGCGAGGGCGCGTTCCGCGAAGACCTGTTCCACCGGCTCAACGTCATCCGCCTGCGGCTGCCGCCGCTGCGCGAGCGCAGGGAAGACATCCCGGCACTGACGCGCTTCTTCCTGACCAAGAGCGCGAAGGAACTGGGCGTCGAGGCCAAGCGCATCACCGATGCCGCGCTCGACCGGCTGATGATGTTCGACTTCCCGGGCAACGTGCGTCAGCTGGAAAACGTCTGCCATTGGCTGACGGTGATGGCGCCGGCGCAGGTGATCGAGCCCAAGGACCTGCCGCCCGAACTGCTGGCCGGCGAAGTGCCACGCGCGCCGGTGGTGCCGGTGGCAGAGCCGGGCATGGCGCCCGCTGCGCAGCCGGCGGCATTGGCTGCGCCGCTGCCGGCCGCCGCGCTGCCGGCCGCGCCGATGGTGGGCCAGGCCACCGGATGGCTGCTGGACCTGCAGCGCGAGGCGCGGCGCCTGCTCGAAACGGGCGACCCCGAGGTCTGGGACACGCTGACGCGCCAGTTCGAAGCGCGCCTGATCCAGACCGCCCTGGAGATCACCCGGGGCCGTCGCATCGAGGCCGCGCACAAGCTTGGCATCGGCCGCAACACGATCACGCGCAAGATCCAGGAACTCGGCCTGGACGATTGAGGCACCGGGCGCCGCCGCAGGGCGGCGCGCGGCCTACTTCCAGTGCTGGCTGTCCAGCGGCACCGAGCCGGTCCAGCTGCGCTCGACCTCGTCGAACTCCGAGTGCGAGGCTTCCAGCACCTCGAGTGCCGGTCCGGCAGCATGGTGGCCGGCGATGGTGGTGTTGCGCGCCACGCTGCGCAGCGCAATGGCTTCCACCAGCCGGGTGCGCAGCGCACGCAGCGCGTCGCGGGGCTGTTCGGCCTGCAGGCGCTCGAGCTGTTCCAGCCCGCGCTGCAGCACCGCGACCGGCACCCGCATCAGTGCCCGCGAGCCCTTGCGGCCGAGCGCGCGCTCGATGTAGGCCAGGTGCGGCATCACCTGCTTCAGCCCGGGGTGCTGCTTGATCAAGGCGCGCAAGCTGCGGTGGGCTTCGCGCAGCGCCTGGCCGCGACTTTCGATCAGCGGCGGGCTGGTGCTGGCCGGTACGAGCGTGGTGCCGTCATAGCGTCCGAACAGCGTGGATCGGAGCCAGCGCAGCGGGCCGAAGACAGGCGGCTTCTTGCGCGCAGGGGCCGGCGGCGGCGTCATGGCGCGGGCGTAGACCGCGTCGTCGAAATAGCTGGACCGGGCGTCGCTCATGGGGTGGGATGGGGGGCTAACGACCACCGCGCACTATGCCATGTGCCATGCGTCACGGCTAGCGCGGCAACCCCGCCAAAGGCCAGGCGACAGGACCTCGGTCAAGGGGTCAGTTCGACCAGCACCGGCGCATGGTCGCTCGGCCGCTCGTTCTTGCGCGGCGCCTTGTCGATGCGGCAGGCACTGGTGCCGGCCTTCAGCGCCTCGCTCACCAGGATGTGATCGATGCGCAGGCCCTGGTTCTTGCGGAAGGCCAGGTTGCGGTAGTCCCACCAGCTCCAGCTCTTGGGTGGCTGCTCGAACAGCCTGAACGCGTCGCTCAGGCCCAGCCCCAGCAGGGCGCGGAAGTGGGCCCGTTCCTCGTCGGTGCAGTGGATCTGTCCGGCCCAGGCGACCGGGTCGTAGACGTCGCGGTCCTCGGGCGCGATGTTGAAGTCGCCCAGCAGCACCAGTTTCGGATGGGCCGCCAGTTCGCCGCGCAGCCAGTCGCGCAAGGCCTCCAGCCAGCGCATCTTGTAGGCGAACTTGTCGGTGCCGGGCGCCTGGCCGTTCGGGAAGTAGCCGCCGACCACGCGCACGCCGGCCACGGTGCCGGTGATCACGCGGGCCTGGTCGTCGTCGAAGCCCGGGATGTTCTTGACCAGGCCTTCGGCCGGCAGGCGCGACAGCAGCGCCACGCCGTTGTAGGTGCGCTGGCCGAACCACGCGCATTGCCAGCCGGCTGCGGCCAGCTCGGCCTGCGGGAACTTGTCGTCGGTGAGCTTGGTTTCCTGCAGCACGATGGCGTCGGGCTGCTCGGCCGCCAGCCAGGCCAGCAGCTGGGGCAGGCGCACCGACAGGGAGTTGACGTTCCAGGTGGCGAGCTTCATGTGTCGTGGGCCACCGGCAGGGCGTGGATGAGGTGCCGCATCATGCCTGCTTTCACGCCTGGTGCGCCCGGGGCAGGCCGGTGGCCGCCGCCGCTGCCGGCACGTCCCCGGTGATCGGCCCGGTGCCGCTCCAGCGGTCCAGCGCCAGGTAGATCACCGGCGTGATGTACAGCGTGACGGCCTGCGAGACGATCAGCCCGCCCACCACCGCCAGGCCCAGCGGCTGGCGCAGCTCGGCGCCGGCGCCGATGCCCAGCGCGATCGGCAGCGCGCCCATCAGCGCGGCCAGGGTCGTCATCATGATCGGCCGCAGCCGCAGCAGGCAGGCCTGGCGGATGGCTTCCTGCGGCGGCAGCCCGTGGGTGCGTTGCGCGTCGAGCGCGAAGTCGATCATCATGATCGCGTTCTTCTTGACGATGCCGATCAGCATCAGGATGCCGATGGTGGCGATCAGCGTCAGGTCGAGGCGGAAGATCGTCAAGGTCAGCAGCGCGCCGACGGCCGCCGAGGGCAGGCCGGCCAGGATGGTGAGCGGGTGGATGTAGCTCTCGTACAGCACGCCCAGCAGCAGGTAGATCACCAGCACCGCAACGATCAGCAGGATGGCCTGGCCGCCCTGCGAATCCTGGAACACCGCCGCGTCGCCGCCGTAGCTGGTGACGATGGTCGAGGGCATCTTCATGTCCCGCACGAAGGCTTCCAGCTTCTTCGTCGCATCGCCCAGTGCCACATCGGGCGCGAGGTTGAACGAGACGGTGATGGCCTGCAACTGGCCCTGGTGGTTGACCGCGGTGGGCCCGATGGTGCGGCTGACGCTGGCGAACGAAGTGAGCGGCACCATCGCGCCACCCTTGCCGCGCAGGTACAGGCGGCTGAAGGCGTCCTCGAACTGGCGGTCCGGGTCGGCAGCTTCCATGATCACCTGGAAGCTGTTGATCGGGTTGTAGATCGTCGAGACCTGGCGTTCGCCGAAGGCGCTGTACAGCGTGTTGCGCAGGTCGGCCATCGAGACACCGAGCAGGTTCGCGCGGTCGCGGTCGATGCTCAGCGTGGCCTGCAGGCCGCGCTGCTGCGAATCGGTGGTGACGTCGCGGAACACCGCCGCCTCGCCGCGCATCCTGTCGGCCAGGCGTGCGGCCCAGTCGTTCAGCGCGTCGGCGCTGACGCTCTGCAGCGTGTACTGGTAGCGGCTCTTGCTGGCGCGGCCGCCGAGCTGCAGGTTCTGCACTGGCCGCATGTACACCGCGATGCCGGGCACCGCGCGCACCTTGCGCCGCAGGTTGTCCACCACCTGCGCCATCGGCGGGCGCTGGCTGCGTGGCTTGAGCGTGATGAAGGCGCGGCCGGTGTTCTGCGTCGCGGTGTTGAAGCCGCCGCCGCCCACCGCGGTGCCCACCGCGGCCACCGCCGGGTCGGTGCGGAAGATCTCGGCGACGCGGTTGTTCAAGGTCTGCATCGCCTCGAACGAGATGTCCTCGGACGCCTCGGTGGTGACCTGGATCTGGCCGATGTCCTCCTCGGGGAAGAAGCCCTTCGGGATGGTGACGAACAGCACCGCGGTCAGCACGAAGCTGCCGATGGCCACCAGGCCGACCACCCAGCGGTGCGCCAGCGCCCAGTCCAGCGTGCGGGCGTAGCCGTTCAGCAGGGCCTGGAAGCCACGCTCGAAGGCGCGGCCCAGCGCGTTCTCCTCGGTGGCGTCGTGGTGGCGCAGGAAGCGGCTGCACAGCATCGGCACCAGGGTCAGCGAGACCAGTGCCGAGACCAGGATCGCCAGCCCCACCACCACCGCGAATTCATGGAACAGCAGGCCGATCACGCCGGGCATGAAGAAGATCGGGATCAGCACCGCGACCAGCGAGATCGAGATCGACATGATCGTGAAGGCCATCTCGCGCGCGCCCTTGAGCGCGGCCTGGAACGGTGCCATGCCGTCCTCGACGTGGCGCACGATGTTCTCGAGCATCACGATCGCGTCGTCGACCACCAGGCCCACCGCCAGCGTGATGCCCAGCAGCGAGATGTTGTCCAGGCTGTAGCCCAGCGGGTACAGCAGCGAGATGGCCCCGACCAGCGACACCGGCAGCGACAGCGCCGGGATCACCGTGGCCGACAGGCGCCGCAGGAACAGGAAGATCACCAGGATCACCAGCACCACGGTGCCGGCGAGCGTGAGGTTGACGTCGTGCAGCGCCTCGCGGATGGACTTGGAACGGTCGTTCAGCGGCGAGATGGTCACCGAGGCCGGCAGCTGTGACTGGAAGCGGGGCAGGGTGGCCATCACCCGGTCGACCACCTTCACCGTGTTCGCATCGGGCTGTCGCTGCACCGCCAGCGTGATGCTCGGTTCGCCGGCGAAGGTGGAGGCGTTCTTCACGGTCTCGAAACTGTCCTGCACGTCGGCCACGTCGCGCAGGCGTACGCCGGCGTCGCCGCGCGTGGCGACGATGATGTTGCCGAACTCGCGCGCGCTGCTGAGCTGGCGGTTGGCCTGGATCGTCAGCGTCTGGCGTGGACCCTCGAGCACGCCGACCGGCGTGTTCGGGTTCGCCGCGGTGATGGCCGCGCGCAACTCGTCGAGCGTGATGTTGCGCTCGGCCAGCGCCTGCGGCCGCACGCGCACGCGCACGGCGTAGCGCTTCTGGCCGAAGATCAGGACCTGGGCCACGCCGTCGATCGTCGACAAGGTCGGCGAGATCAGGTTCTCGGCATAGTCGTTGAGTTCGGCCAGGCCGATCGAGGGCGACTGCAGCGCGATCAGCAGCACCGGCGCGTCGGCCGGATTCACCTTGCGGTACGACGGCGGATTGGTCATTTCCGTGGGCAAGGTGCGCTGCGCCCGGAACAGGGCCGCCTGCACGTCCACCGCTGCGGCGTCGATGTCGCGCGAGGTCTCGAACTCCAGCGTCACCGAGGTTCCGCCCAGCGTGTTGGTGGAGCTGATCGTCGAGAGCCCGGCGATCGTGGAGAACTGCTTCTCCAGCGGCAGCGCGACCGAGCTGGCCATGGTCTCGGGCGCTGCGCCCGGCAGCACCGCGGTGACCTGGATCACCGGCGTGTTGTAGCGCGGCAGCGCGGCCACCGGAATGTCCTTCAGCGCCACGATGCCGGCCATCACGATGGCGATGTTGATCAGCACCGTCATCACCGGACGGCGGATGAACAGATCGGTGAAGCTCACGACGCTGCCCCGACGGCGGCCGAGGCCACCGCGCCATTGCCGGCCGCGCCGCCAGGCGCCGAGGCACCCGCGCCGCCGCGCCGAGCCGGCGTGTACGGCGTTTCCTTCACCGGCGTGCCGGGGCGCAGGTTCTGCTTGCCCTCGACCACCACCTTCTCGCCGGGCTGGACCCCTTCGACAGCGATGTACTCGCCGCTCGGCACGCGCGGCTGCACGCTGCGCATCTCCACGCTGCCGTCGGCCTTCAGCACGTACACCGAGCGCTCGTTGCCGCGGATGATCAGCGCCGCCTGCGGCACCACCACCGCGCCGGGCAGCGTGCGTGTCACCAGGCGCGCGGTGACGTACTGGCCGGGCCACAGGCTGTGCTGCGCGTTGGCCACCGCGGCCTTGACGCGGATGCTGCCGGTCGCGGTGTCGACCGCGTTGTCGACGAAGACCACCCGGCCCACCAGCGGCTCGGGCGGCGCGGCACGGCTGCCGCGTTCGGTGCTCGGCACCACGATCGAGACCGTGGCGCCGCCGGCCTTGTCGTCGGCCTTCCCGCCGGCGCGCAGCACCGCGGCCAGCTGCGCCTCGGGCACGCTGAACTGCACGCCCACCGGATCGACCTGGCTGATGTTGACCATCACCGTGCCGCCCGGCTGCACCAGTGAGCCGCGGTAGACGCCGATCGCGCCGGCGCGGCCGCTCAACGGTGCCGCCAGCGTGCTGTAGCTCAGCGCCACTTCGGCCGAGCGCACCGCGGCCACGTCCGCCGCCACCGCGGCACGCTGGCTCTCCAGGTTGGCCAGCACGGTGTCGGCGGCGCTCTGCGCGATGAAGTTCTGCGCACGCAGCTCCTGCGCGCGCTTCCACTGGCGCTCGAGGTCGGCCTGCAGCGCCTGGTCGCGCAGCAACTGGGCACGGGCTCGTTCGAGGTTGGCGCGGTCGTTGCGGTCATCCAGCTTGAACAGCAGCTGTCCGCGCTTGACGAATTGACCTTCCTTGACCAGCACCTCCGCGATCGTGCCGCTGATTTGCGGCCGGACGTCCACCGATTCCAGCGAGACCACGGTGCCCGCAGCCTCCACCGTGACCGGCACGTCGCGCTGCATGGCCGGGAACACGCTGACCACCTGTGCTGCCCGCGCGGCCGAGGCGCCCGACGCGCCGCCTGCAGCCGCCTCCGCACCCGGGGCCGGGGACTTGTTGCAGCCCGAGAGCGCTGCGGAAAGGCCCGACAGCAGGACCAGCAGCCCAACGCCCGATCTTGTGTTTTTCATTGCAGCCTTCGTCGACAGCAGAACCGAACGAATCTAGCAGAGGCTGCCTTCGGGCGTGTTGCCGAAGCTTTGCTGGCGGCCGCCGTGCGGGCGGCCGGTGGCCGGCGCAGGCGTCAGATGTGCAGGGCCGCCGCCACGCCCAGTGCGATGCCGATGCCGGCGACGCCGAACATGCCCCATTCCAGCCACTTGCGACGCGTCAGCAGGGCAATGGCGGCCAGCGCAATCGAGATCTGCAGGCCCGTCGTGGCCTGGGCCCAGCGGTGGTGCTGGTGCATCTCCTCGTCGGACTTCTTGTCGAAGGCCAGCGATTCGGCCTCGAGCTTCTCGGCCGCCGTCTTGATGTCGGCCTTCTCCTTCTTGTAGCGCTCGATCTCGCTCTGGTAGGCGGGCTTCTTGTCGTCGGCCACCAGGGCCAGCGCCAGCTCGGCCAGGTTCTGCTTGCTGCTCTTGGCCTGGTAGTAGTTCCACTGGTTGGAGGCCTCGGTCTTCTTGATCGCCGCGTCGTTCTTGTACAGGCTGGCATTGGCCTGCGTGGCGCCGCCCATGTACGAGAACAGTGCGCCGATGGTCGCCAGCAGCGCGGTCATCACCGCGATCGTGCCGGCAAAGCTGTCCTTGTCGGCATGGTGCGCGGCATGCTCGAGCTCGTGGTCGTGCGGGCCGTGAACGTGAAAGCCATGTCCGGACATCGTGGGTCTCCGTGGGGTGGATGCGTTGAGGAAAGGGAATTCTTCAGCCCTGGCCGTGCGAGGTGAGCCGGGCATACGGTAGCGACGCGCTCACGCCGGGCAGCTGGGGGGGGTGTGCGCTCGTCTGGGCGTGCGCGGCCGCGTCGCCCGCTTCGCGCCGCATCGAGACGCCGACCGCGAGGATGTCGATCACCAGCAGGTGCAGGATGCGGCTGATCATCGGCAGCTGCGTGTTCGCATCTTCGGGATGGTCGACGATCAGCGCGATGTCGGCCTTGCGCGCCAGCGGTGACTGGCTGGCGGTGATGGCCAGCACCCGCGCGCCCCGTTCGTGCGCGGTGTCGGCCACCTCGATGAGCTCCTGGATGCGGCCGCTGGCGCTGATGATCAGCACCACGTCGCCCGGCTGCAGCACGGCGGCCGACAGCAGTTGCAGTCGCGCATCGGTGTGGGCATTGCACGGGATGCCGAAGCGCAGGAACTTGAACTGCGCATCGATCGCCACCGGCGCGTAGTGGCCCACCGCATGCAGCTCGATGCGGCGCGCCGCGTTCAGCAGCTCGATCGCGCGGTCGATGGTGTCGCGGTTGAGCTGGTCGCGCAGCTGCAGGATGGCCGCTGCGCTGTTGTCCAGCACCTTGGCCCCCAGCTCGACCATCGAATCGGCGCCGGTCACCTGCGCATGCGTCACCGGCACCGTGCCGGTCAGGCCCGAGGCCAGCCGCAGCTTGAAGTCCGACAGCCCTTCGCAGCCGAGCGAGCGGCAGAAGCGGATCACGGTCGGCTGGCTGACGCTGGCGGCCTTCGCGATGTCGGCGATCGGTTCGTTCAGCACCGAGCGCGGTTGCGCCAGCACGTGGTCGGCCACGCGGCGCTCGGCCGGCGACAGCCCTTCGAGCCCGCGCTGGATCTGCGCCAGCAGCGCCGAGGCGGGTGCCGCCTCGATGCTGCGCAACTGCTGCTGGAGGATGGCCGATGCGCCGGCGAAGGTGGCGTTGTCGGCGGTGATCACGAAGGTCGGGATCGCGCGCAGGTAGTCGCTGAAGCGGCCCTTGTCCTCGAAGCGCGCGCGGAACGGCGAGCGCTCGAAATACGCGCCCAGCCGCGGCACGATGCCGCCGCCGATGTAGATGCCGCCGAACGCACCGAGCGACACCGCCAGGTTCGACGCGGCGGTGCCCAGCATCGCGCAGAACACCTCGATCGCCTCGGCGCACAGCGCATCGCTGCCATCGAGCCCGCGCCGCGTGATCTCGGGCGCCGGCAGCGCGCCGGCCTCCGGCTTGCCGGCCATCTCGGCCAGCGCATGGTGGATCAGCTCCAGCCCGGGGCCGGACAGCAGGCGCTCGAACGAGACATGCGGGTACTGCCGCCAGGCGTGGCGCAGGATCGCGATCTCGCGCTCGTCGTGCGGCGCGAAGCTGGTGTGGCCGCCTTCGGTGCCCAGCGCCACCCAGCCGGCAGCCGCCGGGATCAGGCCGGAGACGCCCAGGCCCGAGCCCGCGCCCAGCACGCCGATCACGCTGCCCTCGCGCGGCTGGCCGCCGCCCACCTGGTGCCGGTCCGGCGCCGCCAGCCGCGGCACCGCCATCGCCAGCGCGGTGAAGTCGTTCACCACCACCAGCGTGTCCAGCTGCAGCCGCTCGCGCATCTGCTCGATCGAGAACTGCCAGTGGTAGTTGGTCATGCGCACCAGGTCGCCTTCGACCGGGTTCGCAATCGCCACCGCGGCGTGCCGCAGCGGCGCCGGCGGCAGGGTCTTCAGGTAGGCGCTGACGGCGGCGTGGAAGTCGGCATGGTCGGCGCAGCGCAGCGAGGCGGCATGCTCCAGATGCCCCGGTGCAAGTTCGAGCACGAAGCGCGCATAGGTGCCGCCGATGTCGGCAAGCAGGCGAGGGCTGTCGTAGCGGGTCATCGCGGTCAGGGTGGAGGGCGGCGGTATTGTGGCCGAGCCCGCGCAGCGGCCGCCATCGCTGGCGCATGACGGCGCAGGCGTCCTCGGCTCGCCTGGAATCATCCCGCACGGAAAGTAGCTTGACTACAAATGGCGCGACGCCTCGGTGCCGCGTCGCGGCCCATGAAACTCCCGTGAAACTTGCAGAGAGCCGACACCGGCCCGGGTTTTCTTGCACTTGCCCCGATACTGTAGTTTTGCTACCTTTCGCGCCTTGTTCCGATGGCCATGCCCCGCTCGATGACTGCCCAGACTGTTGACTCCGCTGCCGCCCCTGTCGCCTCGCTGCCCTGGCTGGTGGCCGACATCGGTGGCACCAACGCCCGCTTCGGCTGGATGGATGCCGTCGGCGGCCCGGTGCGCCATGTGCGCAAGCTGGCGGTGGCTGACCATGCCGGCCCGCGCCAGGCGGTGAATGCCTACCTGGAGGAACTGGCGCCGCTGCTAGGCGGTGCCGTGCACCGACCGGCCAAGGCCGCGTTTGCGGTGGCCACCGCCGTCAAGGCCGATGAAGTGGCTTTCACCAACAGCCATTGGCGCTTCTCGCGCCAGGCGCTGGAAGGTGAACTGGGCCTGCGCGCGCTGCTGGTGCTGAACGACTTCGAGGCGCTGGCGCTGTCGCTGCCGCGGCTGGGGGCGTCGCAGCTGCGGGCGCACGCCGGGCTGCCCCGGCCCGAAGGCACGCTGGCGGTGATCGGGCCCGGCACCGGGCTCGGGGTCGGGGCGGTCACCCAGACCCGCGGCGGCTGGGTCGCGCTGCCCGGCGAGGGCGGCCATGCCACGCTGGCGCCGGCCGACGATTTCGAGAGCGAGCTGCTGCGCCATGCGCGGCGCGAATTCGCGCATGTCTCCGCCGAGCGCTTGCTGTCGGGCATCGGCCTGCCGGTGCTGCAGCGCGCGGTGGCGGGCGTGCTGGGTCAGCCGGCGGAGGTGCTGACGGCCGAAGTGATCGTCCAGCGCGGGCTGGAGGCGGACGACGTGGTGTGCGGCCGTACGCTCGACGCGTTCTGCGCGCTGCTCGGCAGCTTTGCCGGCAACGTGGCCCTGACGCTGGGCGCGCGGGGCGGCGTCTACATCGGCGGCGGCATCGTGCCGCGGCTGGGCGAGCGCTTCTTCAGTTCGCGCTTCCGCGAGCGGTTCGAAGCCAAGGGGCGCTTTGCCGACTACCTGCGTGGCATCCCGACCGCGCTGATCACCGACACCCTGGCTGCGCTGGCAGGTGCGGCCTTCGCGATCGAGCAGTCCGAACGCTGAACGGGCAGGATCCCGTGGGGCGCGCGGCCGCAGGGCCTGCGCGCCCCTTTCTTTTGGCGTGCGCTGAAATCGCTTTCGCCGAGGATGTTGTCGCGGTGCGCGGTTCTTGAGTAGTTTCACTACATACTCGGCGATCCGAGGGGCATCCGAACGTGTCTGCGGGTGGGGGTTGACGCCCTGGAACCCAGCTCTCCACCCCGGGGGTTGATGGGGCATTCCCTTGACACCAAAGCGCCACACCTAGGGTTTACGCAGCCATGTTGTAAATCTAGTTTTGGTACAAATTGCGCTTGAGGTCTGTGGAATTCCACAACGTCGTCGGGCTCCGCAGCAGGGGCCGGGCGGTGACCCGACAGCCCGCTTGTCTGACAGAGGAGACTCCAATGAGAACCCTGAACCCCACTCGCCGTGCCGCCCAGGTGCGACCCTCGACCCTGCGCTTGAGCGCCACGGCGGCCGGCGTGGCCTGCCTGGTCGCCGCCGGCAGCCCGGCGCTGGCCCAGCAGCAGGACACCAGCGCCACCGATCCGAACACCCAATCGGTGGTCGTCACCGGCATCCGGCGCGGCATCGAGAGCGCCATCTCGGTGAAGAAGAACGCCACCTCCATCGTCGAGGCGGTGTCCGCCGAAGACATCGGCAAGCTGCCCGACAACAGCATCGCCGAGTCGATCGCGCGGCTGCCCGGCCTGTCGGCGCAGCGCGTGGCCGGCCGCGCGCAGGTGATCAGCGTGCGCGGCCTGTCGCCCGACTTCGCGACCACGCTGCTCAACGGCCGCGAGCTGGTGAGCACCGGCGACAACCGCAGCGTCGAGTTCGACCAGTACCCGTCCGAGCTGATGAGCAGCGTGCTCATCTACAAGACGCCCGACGCCAGCCTGGTGGGCCAGGGCCTGTCCGGCACGCTGGACATGCAGACCATCCGCCCGCTGGACCAGCGCGGCCGCGTGATTTCGCTGAACGGCCGCTTCGAGCGCAACTCGCTGGGCTCGGCCGCCAACGCCAAGGGCAGCGGCAACCGCTTCAGCGTCAGCTACATCGACCAGTTCGCCGACCGCACCGTGGGCGTGCTGCTGGGCTTCGCCCACCTCGAGACGCCGGTGCAGGAAAACCAGGTCGGCCTGTACGAGCCCTGGAAGACCGACTCGCGCAATGGCCTGGCCGCCGGCACCTGGGAGTCCGACGGCATCAAGTCGCTGCGCCGCACCGGCGTGAACAAGCGCGACGGGCTGATGGCCTCGATCGAATGGCGCCCGTCCAAGGCCTGGACTTCCACGCTGGACCTGTACCACTCGAAGTTCACGAAGGAAGACACCGCCAACCAGTTCGAGGTGAACCTGGGTGACTACAACGGCGGCTTCACGCCGGGCCTGAAGTACACCGGCGTGACGGTCAACGGCGACAAGACGCTCACCGGCGGCGCCGCCACCGGCGTGTACCCGCTGGTGCGGGGCATGTACAACAACCGCGAAGACAAGATCGACGCGATCGGCCTGAACAACAAGTTCAAGGCCGGCGAGGCCACCATCGTCGTCGACGCGAGCTACTCGAAGGCCAAGCGCGACGAGTTGAGCCTCGAGAACAACACGCAGCTGACCCCGGTGCCCTCGCTGGACACGGTGACGGTGAACTACGCCACCGGCGGCTTCCCGACCCTGGTGCCGGGCCTGAACTACTCCGATGCCAGCAAGCTGCTGCTGCGCAACACGATCTATGGCTCGGGCTACGGCAAGGTGCCGCACATCGATGACGAGCTCAAGGGCTTCAAGGTGCAGGCGACGATGCCGCTGCCCAGCGCCGTCAGCAGCCTGCTGCCCGACCTGGACGTGGGCCTGAACTACGCCGATCGCACCAAGCGCAAGCGCCAGCCCGAGGGCAACATCAATGTCGGCCCCGGCGGCGAGCGCAGCATCCCGTCCGACCTGCTGTACAGCCCGGTCGACCTGGGCTTCTCGGGCACCGGCGTGATCCCGTCGTGGAACGTGCCCGAAGTGGTGTCGCGCTACATGGTGTTCCAGCCGAGCGAAACGTCTGCGGGCTACCTGATCTCGAAGGCCTGGAACGTGTTCGAGAAGACCACCACCGGCTATGCCAAGGCCAACATCGAGACGCAGCTCGGCGGCATCTCGGTGCGCGGCAACGTCGGCCTGCAGCTGCAGCGCGTGGACCAGTCGTCCAGCGCCAACTATTTCGACAACTCCGCGGCCGCGGGCAGCCAGGTCAAGCCGGTCAACGATGGCAAGACCTATACGGATGCGCTGCCCAGCCTGAACCTGGCTTTCGACCTGGGCGGCGACCAGGTGGTGCGCCTGGCGCTGGCCAAGCAGGTGGCGCGGCCGCGTGTCGACCAGCTGCGCGCGGCAATCGACTTCAATATCGACACCGCCACCGGCAAGCCCAGCGCGAGCGGCGGCAACCCGCGTCTGGACCCCTGGCGCGCGAACGCCTTCGACCTGTCGTACGAGAAGTATTTCGGCACCAAGGCCTACTTCGCTGCGGCGGCGTTCTACAAGGACCTGAAGAGCTACATCTACACCCAGTCGCGCGACTACGACTTCTCGAAGTTCACCGCCGGCACGAACGCGACGACGAACACCGGCACCTTCACCGCGCCGTACAACGGCCAGGGCGGCCGGCTCTCGGGCATCGAACTCGCGGCCTCGGTGCCGTTGAAGCTGGTCACGCCGGCGCTCGACGGCTTCGGCATCCAGGCCAGCGCCAGCTTCACCAACAGCAACATCAAGATCAAGGACCCCGACAGCGCCAGCAGCGTCGGCTCCGGCGACATCACGCTGCCGGGCCTGTCCAAGCGCGTGACGCAGCTGACCGCCTACTACGAAGGCCATGGCTTCGAGGCGCGGCTGAGCCAGCGCAAGCGCTCCGACTTCATCGGCGAGATCGGCAACTTCGCCGGCAACCGCACACTGCGCTACGTGGTCGGCGAAAGCATCCTCGATGCACAGCTGGGCTACAGCTTCGACAGCGGTCCGATGAAGGGCCTGAGCCTGCTGCTGCAGGTGAACAACATCAACAACACCCCGTACAAGACCTACGCCGGCACCAAGGACCGGCCGCTGGAGTACATCGAGTGGGGTCGTTCGTTCCTGCTGGGCGCGGACTACAAGTTCTAACGCCGGAACGCAGCGGCCACCCGCCGCTGCGCCGCTCAGCGCAGTGCCAGCAGCGCTGCGCCGAGCGCCTCGGCGGTCTCGATGCCGTCGACGGCCGCCGACATGATGCCGCCGGCATAGCCCGCGCCTTCGCCGGCCGGGTACAGGCCGCGCACGTTCAGGCTCTGGCGGTCCTTGCCGCGCGGGATGCGCAGCGGCGACGAGGTGCGCGTCTCCACGCCGGTGAGCAGCGCGTCGTCCATCGCGAAGCCCTTGATCTGGCGCTCGAACGCGGGCAGGGCCTCGCGCACGGCGGCCAGCACGTAGTCGGGCAGGCTGCCGCGTTGCGGGTCGGCCAGGTTCGTCGGCTTCACGCCCGGCTTGTACGAAGGCTGCACGCTGCCGAAGGCGCTGCTGGCCTGGCCGCGCAGGAAGTCGCCGACGCGCTGGCCGGGCGCGACGTAGTCGCCGCCGCCCAGCTCGAAGGCGCGTGACTCCCAGAAGCGCTGGAACGCGATGCCGTCCAGAGGATTCACCGGGCCGTCGCGCCGGCCGTCCTGCCGGTAGTCCTGCGGGTCGATCCCGACGACGATGCCGGCATTCGCGTTGCGCTCGTTGCGCGAATACTGGCTCATGCCGTTGGTGACCACGCGGCCGGTCTCCGAGGTGGCCGCCACCACGGTGCCGCCCGGGCACATGCAGAAGCTGTAGACAGCGCGGCCGTTGCCGGCGTGGTGCACCAGCTTGTAGTCGGCCGCGCCGAGGATCGGGTTGCCGGCATTCGGGCCGAAGCGCGCCGCGTCGATCAGGCTTTGCGGATGCTCGACGCGGAAGCCCACCGAGAAGGGCTTGGCCGCGCGCTGTGGCCCAGCGCCAGCACCACCTGCTCGGCGTCGATCTGCTCGCCGGAGGCCAGCGTCACGCCGCGCACCGCGCCGGCTTCGATGCGCAGGTCGGTCACGCGCTGCTCGAAGCGGATCTCGCCGCCCAGCGCGACGATGTCGGCGCGCATCTTCTCGATCATGCTGACGAGGCGGAAGGTGCCGATGTGCGGCTTGCTGACGTACAGGATCTCGTCCGGCGCGCCGGCCTTGACGAACTCGGCCAGCACCTTGCGCGTCAGGTGGCGCGGGTCGCTGATCTGGCTCCACAGCTTGCCGTCGGAGAAGGTGCCCGCGCCGCCTTCGCCGAACTGCACGTTCGACTCGGGATTCAGCTCGCTGCGCCGCCACAGGCCCCAGGTGTCCTGCGTGCGCTGGCGCACCGCCTTGCCCCGCTCCAGCACCAGCGGCCGCAGGCCCATCTGCGCCAGGATCAGCGCGGCGAACAGCCCGCAGGGGCCGAAGCCGATGACCAGCGGGCGCGGCCGGCCGGCGGCAAAGAAGTCGGCCGGCGCGTGGCCGATGAATCGATAACGCGTATCCGGAGCGGGCCGGATGTGCTGGTCACCGTGGGCGCGCGCCAGCGCGGCGGCTTCGGCGCCGGCGTCGGCCAGCTCGCAGTCGATGGTGTAGATCAGCACCATCGCGGTCTTCTTGCGCGCGTCGTAGCCGCGGCGGAAGACCGTGAAGGCCTTCAAGGCGGCATCGGGCACGCCGAGCCGCTTGACGATCGCCGGGCGCAGCGCGCCTTCGGCGTGGTTCAGCGGCAGTCGGAGTTCGGTGATTCGCAGCATGGTGGTGCTACACGACCCCGTGGGCGGGGCCGCCTGCCGCCGGCCAGGTGGCGATCAGCCCTGGTGCGGGCGCTTGCCGGGGTTCTTCTTCGAGCGGGTGTGCGAGCCGCGCTCCTGGCTCTTCTTCTGGCCACGGCTGACCGTGAACGTGACGCCGTTGGGCGCGACGGGGCGCGGGGTGGCCTTGCGCTCGGCTTCGGTACGGAATTTCTGGGCCATGGTCGTGAGCTCCTGCTTGGAAACGCGAAAACCCTCAATTAGGCCACAAACCGCGGCCGATGCCGAATCGGGCGGTTCAGGGCACGCGCTTGTAGGCGCTGTAGCCGCCGGGCGGGTCGGTCTCCGGCGCCAGCAGCAGCAGGCCCTGCGGCGGCAGGCTCACGTCGAGCAGCGCCGCGTTCATCACCAGCGGCGGCCGATCCGGCTCCAGCAGGTTCAGCAGGCGCTTGGCGTTCATCAGGCTGGAGTTGGCCACCAGCACGGTCTCGTTGACGGCCTCATCGCCGGGGTTCGCCAGCACCAGCACGGTGTCGCGCACGCGATCGGTGTGGCGCTCGAAGCCGAGCAGGCGCGTGGTGGTCAGCGGCCGGAACTCGCCGATGCGCAGCGCGCGGTGGGCGCGGCGCAGCGCGACCAGCTGCCGCGTCCATTGCAGCGCCCGGTTGTCGTCGCGCACCAGGTCCCAGCGCATCGGCGCGCGCATCGCGGGATCGTCGCCGCCGGTCATGCCCAGTTCGCTGCCGTAGTACAGGTTCGGCGCGCCGGGCAGCGTGAACTGCAGCGCCTGCGCGAGGCGCCGCCGCGGCTCGGCGGGCAGCACGGTGGCCAGGCGCGGTGTGTCGTGGTTGTCCAGCATCAGCCAGGACTTCAGCAGCGGCTCGATGCCGGCATCGCCGACCAGGCGTTCGATCATGCGCTGCGCGGTCGGTGCCTCGAGCCGGCCTGCGGCCAGGCGCAGGATGATCTCGCGCAGCGGGAAGTTCATCACCGCGTCCACCGCCGGGAACCACGCGCTCGGGTAGTTGGCGATCTCGCCGACCACCAGGGCGCCCGGCTTCTCGTCGTGCGCGGCCTGGGTCAGCTCGTGCAGGAACGCGTAGCCGAGGTCGACCGCCACGTCCAGGCGCCAGCCATCCGCGCCGTCCCGCAGGAAGCGGCGCACCACCGAATCCGGGCCGTTGAACAGGTGCTCGCGCACCGCGGGGTTCTCCAGGTTGAGCTCGGGCAGGTTCTCGGCCAGCCACCAGCTGCGCGTGCCGCCCGGGTACTGCGGACCGAAGTGGAACCAGTCGCGCCAGGGGCTCTGCGGGTCGGCCTCGGCGGCACGGAAGATGGGCGCCTGGCGGCCCATGTGGTTGAACACGCCGTCCAGCACCAGCCGCAGGCCGCGGCGGTGCAGTTCGTCGGCCAGTGCGATCACGTCGTCGCGCGTGCCGAACTCGGGCGACAGCGCGCGGTGGTCCAGCGCGTCGTACTTGTGGTTGGTGAACGCGAGGTGGATCGGGTTCAGGTACAGCACGTCCGCGCCGAGCTGCTGCACGTGGTCGAGCCGGCCGCGCAGGCTGGCGAGGTCGCCGCCCCAGAAGTCGATCTCGTGGCGCCACAGGCGCAGCTCGGGCAGGTAGGGCCCGCGCGTGGGCCGCTCGTCCCATCGCCGCAGGCGCTTGGGCGGCGGATACAGCTCGGTCTTGTCGACGCCTGCGTCGGGCGGTGCGAAGCGGTCGACCAGCACCTGGTAGACGATGGCGCCGTTGCGCCAATCGGCTTCCCGGGCGGTGAAGGTGCTCACCCCTTCACGCCGCCCGCGGTGAGGCCCGAGACGATCCAGCGCTGCGCGAGCAGGAACACCACGGTGATCGGCAGGCCCGACAGCACGGCCGCGGCGGCGAAGTCGCCCCACAGGTATTTCTGCTCGAGCAGGTAGAACTTCGAGCCCACCGCCAGCGTGAGGTTGGGCTCCTCGCGCAGCAGCACGCTGGCCACCGGGTACTCGATGATGGTGCCGATGAAGGCCAGCACGAACACCACCATCAGGATCGGCACCGCCATCGGCAGCAGCACATGCACGAAGGCCTGCCAGTGCGTGGCGCCGTCGACCTTGGCGTTCTCCTCGATCTCGGTCGGGATGGTGTCGAAGTAGCCCTTGATGGTCCACACATGCGTGGCCACGCCGCCGAGGTAGGCGACGATGAGCCCGGCATGCGTCTCGATGCCCAGCCACGGTAGGTGCTGGCCGATGCCTTCGAAGATGGCGTAGATGGCCACCAGCGCCGCCGCCACCGGGAACATCTGCAGCAGCAGCATGCTGTTGAGCAGCGGCAGCTTGAAGCGGAACTTCAGCCGTGCAAAGGCATAGGCCGCGGTGGTGGAGATGGCGACGATCAGGAAGGCCGACACGGTGGCCACCTTGATCGAGTTCCACAGCCACAGCAGCACCGGGAAGGGCGGCTGGATGCGCGTGCCGTCGGCCTGCAGCACGGGGATGCCCAGTGCCAGCTGCCAGTGCTCTAAGCTGATGCGCTCGGGGATCAGCGTGCCGGTGGCGAAGTTGCCCGGCCGCAGCGAGATCGACAGCACCGCCAGCAGCGGGAACAGCGTGACGCCGATCAGCAGCCACAGGCCGATGTGGGCGCCGATCACGCGCCAGCGCTGGCGCTTGCCGGTGACGATGGACATGGGGATGAGGCTCCGGGTGGGTTCAGCGCTTGTCGTCGTTGATCCGCGCGAGCTTCAGGTTGGCCAGCGAGAGGATCGCGACCATCACGAAGATCAGCGTGGAGATCGCCGCGGCGAGGCCGAAGTTCGCGCCGGCATCGGTGAACGCGATGCGGTAGGTGTAGGACACCAGGATGTCGTTGGTGCCCGCCGGCAGCTTGGTGTTCAGGTAGTCGGGCCGGCCGTCGGTGAGCAGCGAGATCAGCACGAAGTTGTTGAAGTTGAACGCGAAGGCCGAGATCAGCAGCGGCGTCAGCGGCCGCGCGATCAGCGGCGCGGTGATCTTCAGGAAGTTGGTGACCGGGCCGGCGCCGGCGATCGCCGAGGCTTCGTACAGGTCGGCCGGAATCGCCTTCAGCAGGCCGGTGCACAGCAACATGATGTACGGGTAGCCGAGCCAGGTGTTGACGATCAGCAGCATCACCTTGGCCAGCAGCGGGTCGGCGAACCAGGCCGGGCGGATGCCGAACAGCGCGTCCAGGATCGCGTTGATCTCGCCGAAGTTCTGGTTGAACAGGCCCTTGAACACCAGGATCGAGATGAAGCCCGGCACCGCATAGGGCAGGAACAGCAGCGTGCGGTACAGCGTGCGCCCGCGCAGGTCTTCCCAGTTCAGCAGCACCGCCAGCGCCATGCCGATGACGGTGGAGAACAGCACCGTGAGGCTGGCGAACAGCACGGTCCAGACGAAGATCGAGACGAAGGGGCCGCGGAAGTCCGCATCGAACAGCATGCGCTGGTAGTTGCGCCAGCCGACGCCGACCTGGAAGCCGGGCTGCAGGCGTTCGCCCTGGGGGTTTTCGAAGAAGCCGCTGTCGCGGTTCGGCGCGAAGCGCTGCCGGTCGGCGCGGCGGATCAGCGCGCCATCGGCCGCGGCCTGCCACAGCGGCTCGAAGGGCGCGTACTCGCGCAGGCCGGCATAGCTCAGCAGCGTGCCGTCGGGCAGCTGCAGCTTCAGGTTCATCAGCGCGTCGCGCTGGCGCACGCGCTCGCGCAGCGGCGTGTCGGGCGCTGCGGGCGTGGCGGTCGGCACCGGCTGCAGCCGCACCGGCGAACGATCGCCAGCGTCCAAAGTGAGCGGCTCCGACACGAGCTGCGGTCCTTCGCCTTCGGCTGGCTGCAGCCGCAGCCGCCAGCGCGCGCCCTCGGGTTGCAGCGTGAAGGTCCAGGCATGGTCCTCGTCGACCGCGGCCTGGTCCAGCAGGTAGCTGCGGGCGCGGTCCTCGGTCAGCAGGTTGTTGGCCGAGTAGTTCGTGAAGCCCATCTGCGTGGTGTACAGCAGCGGGAAGGCCACGAACAGCAACATGCCGGCCACGCCCGGGAACAGGTAGCGGCTGGCCAGCGTGCGGGCCGAGCCATAGACGTAGAGCGCCACGGCGCCGCCCACCAGCACGGCCAGCGCCAGCAGCGGCTGGCCGCTGGCCTGCAGCCGCAACACGCCCCACAGCAGGCCCGCGGCCAGCAGCGCGAGCAGGGTCCAGCGCAACGCGGGCGTCTTCATGGCTTCATGCGCGCGGCGGCACCGTCCAGCGCGTCCTGCGGGCTCTGGCGGCCCTGGGTGATGGCCTCCAGCGCGGCGTCCACCGCGGGGAAGAAGCGGCCGGTCTCGGGGATGTTCGGAATCGGCGCGCCGCGGCGGGCGTTCTCCATCGTCGCGCGGATGTTCGGGTCGTTCGAGAGTTCCTCGAAGTAGGCCTTGTTGGCCGGTGTGCCCAGGGGCACGTCGGCCGAAATCGTCTTCAGGCTGTCGACGCGCAGCAGGTGGTTCTCGATGAACTCGCGCGCGATGTCCTTGACCTTGCTGGGCGCGGCGATCATGCAGCCGAGCACGCCGACGAAAGGCTTGGCGGCATGGCCGGCGACCGACGGGATCGGCGCCACGCCGATGTCGATGCCGGCCTTGCGCGCGTTGTCCCAGGCCCAGGGGCCGGTGATCATCATCGCCACCTGGCCCCGCGCGAAGCCGGCTTCCATCTCGGCATAGCGCGCGCCGCGCGGCATCACGCCTTGCTCGACCAGGCGCTGCAGCAGTGCGGCGCCCACCACCGCGCCGGGCGCGTTCACGCGCACCTGCGCCGGGTCGTAGTCGCCCTGCGCGTTCTTCGCGAACACCTCGCCGCCGCCGGCGGCCAGCAGCGGCCAGCTGAAGAAGGACTTGTTGTAGTCCCACAGGATGGCGCGGCGGCCCTGGGGCTTCAGCTGCTGGTCGAGCGCGATCACCGCGTCGAAGCTGGCCGGCGGCGTCTTCACCAGCGCCTTGTTGTAGACCAGGCCGATCGCCTCGATGGCCAGCGGGTAGCCCCAGGTCTGGCCGCGGTAGCTGAAGGCCTGCCAGGCGGCTTCGTCGATCTCGCGCTGCACGCGGCGCGGCGGCTTCACCGGCACGATCAGGCCCGAGCGTGCCCACTCGCCGGCGCGGTCGTGCGGCCAGCAGAAGATATCCGGCCCCTTGCCGGCGCCGGCGGCGGCCTGGAACTTGTCCGGCGCGCCCTCGGGGTGCTGCACCACCACCGGTACGCCGCTTTCGCGCGTGAAGGCGTCGCCCACCTTCTGCAGGCCGTTGTAGCCCTTGTCGCCATTGATCCACACCAGCAGCTTCAGGCTGGCGGGGTCGGTGGCGGCATGGCTGGCCGGGGCGACGGCCGCGCAGCCGAGGGCCAGCGCGCTGGCCAGCAGCCCGCTGATGACGCGCAAAGACATCGTCAGGCTGCCTTGGCCTGCGCCGGTCGGGCCAGGCGCGGGAAGGCGCGGCCCTGGTCGTCGAACAGGTAGCACCAGTCCGCCGGCAGGCCCAGCGCCAGCGTGTCGCGCGTGCGCACCGGGCTGCGGCCGTCGAGCTGGCAGGTCAGCGGCTCGGCCAGGCCGGGGTAGTCGCAATAGGCCTGCGTGCTGCTGCCCAGCGCCTCGACGAAGGTGACGCGGGTGTCGATACGGTTCTCGCGCGCATCGAGCGTGAAATGCTCGGGCCGCGCGCCCAGCGTCACCGTGCTGCCGGGCCGGCCGCGCGCGGCGTCCACCGCGCAGTGCACGGTCTCGCCGTTGGCCAGCTTCACTTCCGCACCGTTCGCATCGCCGCGCAGCAGCGTGGCGGGCAGGAAGTTCATGCGCGGCGAGCCGATGAATCCGGCCACGAACAGGTTGTCCGGCTGCTCGTACAGCTCGATCGGGGTGCCGACCTGCTCGATGCGGCCGGCCGAGAGCACGACGATGCGGTCGGCCAGCGTCATCGCCTCGACCTGGTCGTGCGTGACGTAGATCATCGTGGTCTTCAGCTCCTCGTGGAGCTTGGCGAATTCGTAGCGCATCTTCACGCGCAGCGCGGCGTCCAGGTTGGACAGCGGCTCGTCGAACAGGAAGACCTCGGGCTTGCGCACGATGGCGCGGCCGATGGCCACGCGCTGGCGCTGGCCGCCGGACAGGGCCTTGGGCTTGCGGTCCAGCAGGTGGTCGATGTGCAGGATCTTCGCGGCCTGCTGCACCGCCTGGTCGATCTCGGCCTTCGGCAGCTTGGCGAGCTTCAGCCCGAACGCCATGTTGTCGAACAGGTTCATGTGCGGGTAGAGCGCGTAGCTCTGGAACACCATCGCGATGCCGCGCTCGGCGGGCGGCACGTCGTTGACGACACGGCCGCCGATCGCCAGCGTGCCGCCGGTGATGTCTTCCAGGCCCGCGATCATGCGCAGCAAGGTGGACTTGCCGCAGCCGGAAGGGCCGACGAAGACCATGAACTCGCCATCGCGCACCTGCAGGTTGATGTCGCGCAGCACCTGCACGTCGTTGTAGGCCTTGTGCACCTGCGTCAGCTGGACGTCTGCCACGGCTCGCTGTCTCCTCCGGCCTGGCCGGCATGTCTTGGGATGTAGCCAATATACATATCAGCAGCCGTCCCTGCAATCGGCGATCGCCCTGGATTCTGCCGAATCGACATAGGTGATTTGCCGATGGATCCGGCAATCAGTAGATTCCCATATGTAGGAGAACTACATGATTGCGGCCGGTCTGCGATACTGCGCCGCGTGATGCCCGGCGGACTGCCGGCGCCGGCTGCGGGCTGATCCTGCGGCCATCGGCGCCACGGTGTGGCAGGCTTGTTGCATCGCGACCGCGGCCCCCACCGGCTCAACCGTCCATGCTGCCCGACGACGATGTTCTTGCGCTGATCAGTGCCCGCCATGCCGACCCCTTCGCGGTGCTGGGCCAGCATGCCGACGCGCAGGGCCGCCTGTGGCAGCGGGCGATGCTGCCCGGCGCCACGCAGGTGTGGCTGCACGACACGGCCACCGGCGCCACCGTCGCGCAGCTGCAGCCGCGCCATCCCAACGGCCTGTTCGAGGCCGAGCTGAAGGGCCTGCGCCAGCGCTTCGACTACCGCTTGCAGGTGCGCTGGGCCGGCGGCAGCGAAGGTCGCTATGCCGATGCCTACAGCTTCGGCCCACTGCTGGGCGACGCCGACCTGCACTACCTGGCCGAGGGCAGCCACCTGCGGCCGTTCGAGGTGCTGGGCGCGCATCCGGTGACGGTGGGCGAGGGCCTGCACGCGGTGGCCGGCGTGCGCTTCGCGCTGTGGGCGCCGAATGCGCGGCGCGTCAGCGTGGTCGGCGACTTCAACGCCTGGGACAGCCGCCGGCATGTGATGCGCCACCGCGGCGGCTCCGGCATCTGGGAGATCTTCGTTCCGCACGCGGGCCCGGGCGACCGCTACAAGTTCGAGCTGGTCGATGCGCGCGGGCTGGTGCTGCCGCTGAAGTGCGACCCCTACGCCCGCGCCGCGCAGCTGCGGCCGGAGACGGCCAGCACCGTCACCACGCTGCCGCCGCGACAGCCGCTGCCTGCAGGTCGTGCGGCGGCCAACCAGCGCCAGGCGCCGGTGTCGATCTACGAGGTGCACCTGGGCTCGTGGCGGCGCCATCCCGACGGCCGCTTCCACAGCTGGGATGATCTGGCCGCTGCATTGCCGCGTTATGCCGCCGAGCTGGGCTTCACGCACATCGAGCTGCTGCCGATCACCGAGCACCCGTTCGACGGTTCCTGGGGCTACCAGACCCTGGGCCTGTACGCGCCCACCTCGCGCTTCGGCCCGCCCGAAGGCTTCAGCCGCTTCGTCGAGGCCTGCCATGCCCAAGGCGTGGGCCTGCTGCTGGACTGGGTGCCGGCGCATTTCCCGACCGACGCGCATGGCCTGATCAACTTCGACGGCACCGCGCTGTACGAATACGCCGACCCGCGCGAAGGCTTCCACCGCGACTGGAACACGCTGATCTACAACTTCGGCCGCCACGAGGTGCGCAACTTCCTGATCGGCAGCGCGCTGTACTGGATCGAGCGCCACCGGGTCGACGGGCTGCGCGTCGACGCCGTGGCCTCGATGCTGTACCGCGACTACAGCCGCGCGCCCGGCGAATGGGTGCCGAACGAGCAGGGCGGGCGCGAGAACCTCGAGGCCATCGGCCTGCTGCGCCGCGCCAACGAGGTGATCGGCAGCGAATGCCCCGGCGCGGTCACGATCGCCGAGGAGTCCACCGCATTCCCCGGCGTCTCGGCGCCCACCTATGCCGGCGGGCTGGGCTTCCACTTCAAGTGGAACATGGGCTGGATGCACGACACCCTGCAGTACATGGCGCAGGACCCGGTGCACCGCCGCTGGCACCACGACAAGATGCGCTTCGGCCTGGTCTATGCGTACAGCGAGAACTTCGTGCTGCCGCTTTCGCACGACGAGGTGGTGCATGGCAAGGGCTCGATCCTTGGCCGCATGCCGGGCGATGACTGGCAGCGCTTCGCCAACCTGCGCGCCTACTACGGCTTCATGTGGGGCCATCCGGGCAAGAAGCTGCTGTTCATGGGCCAGGAGTTCGCGCAGCCGACCGAGTGGAACCACGACACCGAATTGCCCTGGGGGCTGCTGGGCGATGCGCGGCACGAAGGCGTGCAGCGCCTGGTGGCCGACCTGAACCGCCTGTACCGCGAACAGACCGCACTGCACCGGCTGGACCATGAGCCACAGGGCTTCGAATGGATCGCGGTGGACGAGGCCGAGCAGTCGGTCTACGCCTGGCTGCGGCGCGACGACGCCGGCGGCCTGGTGCTGGTGGCCTGCAACTTCACGCCGGTGCCGCGCGAGGGCTACCGCCTGGGCGTGCCGCCCGGCGTGGCGGCCTGGCGCGAGGCGCTGAACACCGATTCCGCCCACTACGGCGGCAGCAACCTGGGCAACGGCATGGCCTCGTTGCGCACCGAGGGCATTGGCGCGCATGGCCGGGGCCAGTCGGTGCTGCTGACGCTGCCGCCGCTGGCCACCGTCTTCCTGGTGCCGGCCTGACCTCCGAGAACACGCCCGAGATGCCCACGATCAAGCTCCCCGACACCCTGGACGAAGGCCGCCACGAGCCGATGGGTGCATTGGCCCGCGACGGCGGCGTCAACTTCGCGGTGTTCTCCGAGCATGCGCAGCGCATCGAGCTGTGCCTGTTCGACGCCGAGGGCACGCGCGAGCTGCGCCGCTACCCGCTGCACGGCCCGCACGACGGCGTGTTCCACGGCTTCCTGCCCGG
>NZ_JBGAGA010000044.1:0-47124 GCF_044226965.1 Aquabacterium sp.
GCTGTACCGCGGCGTGCTGCAGCAGACGCTGCGTCAGTCGCAGCAGACTCTGCGGCGCAGCGAGGAATCGCTGCGCCGGCTGGTGGCCTGCGCGCCCGACGCCATCGTCGTCGCCGACGAGCGCGGCCGCATCCAGCAGGCCAACCCGCAGGTGCAGGCGCTGCTGGGCTACGCGCCCGACGAGCTGCTGGGGCGGCCGCTGGCGCTGCTGATGGGCGCGCACGACGCGGCGCGCCATGACGCGTACATGGCGGGTTACGAGACCGGCCGCCGCGGCATGACGGCCGACGGCCGCGAGGTGCAGGCCCGGCGCCGCGACGGCAGCCTGGTCACGGTGCACGTGCGCGTGGGCGAGATGCCGTTCCGCGGCGGCCGCGCCTTCGTCGGCTTCCTGCGCGACATGAGCGAGCGCAAGCGCGCCGAGGCCGAGCACCTGCGGCTGCAGCGCCAGCTGCTGCAGGCGCAGAAGATGCAGGCGCTGGGCCAGTTCACCGGCGGCATCGCGCACGACTTCAACAACATGCTCACCGGCATCCTGGGCCTGTCGACGCTGGCGCTGGAGCGCCATGTCGACGACCCGCAGGGCAAGCTGGCGAGCTACCTGCGCGAGATCACCCGCGTCAGCGAGCGCGGCCGCGACCTGATCGCGCGGCTGATGAGCTTCGCCCATCCCGAGCGGCGCAGCGCGCCGGTGCTGCGGCCGCTGGCGCCCATCGTCGAGGAGGTGCTGCGCATGCTGCGCCCGGCGGTGCCCGAGCGCATCGACCTGCAGCTGCAGTGCGAACCCGGCCTGCCGCCGGTGCGGCACGTGGAAGGCGATGTGCACCAGATGCTCAGCAACCTGGTGCTCAATGCCTGCGATGCGATCGCCGGCAGCGGCCGCGTGCAGGTGCTGCTGCAGGCGGCGCAGCTGCAGGGGGCTGAGTGCAGCAGCTGCGGCCAGCACCTGCACGGCGCCTACCTGCGGCTGGCGGTGCTCGACGATGGCCACGGCATCGCGGCCGAGGCGCAGCCGCGCGTGTTCGATCCCTTCTTCACCACCAAGGACGTCGGCAAGGGCACCGGCCTCGGGCTGGCCAGCGTGCACAGCCTGCTGCACCAGGCCGGCGGCCATGTGCTGCTGCACAGCCGGCCCGGCGAGGGCACCTGCTTCGAGCTGCTGCTGCCGGTGGGGGACGCACCGCCATGACGTCTCCGTATGCCGTGCTGGTCTTGAGTGCCGATGCCGCCGTGCTCCGCTTGTTCGAAGCGCTGGCCGAACGCCAGCAACTGTCGCTGCGCCACTGCAGCACCGCAGCCGAGCTGCGCCACCGCTGCGCCGAGAGCCGGCCCGACGTGCTGGTGATCGATGCCGACCTCGGCGCGGCCGCCACCTTGCGGGCGCTGCGCCTGGTGCGCGAGACCCTGTGCAACGACTGGAGCCCGGTGCTGCTGCTGGGCGGCAACGCCGCACTGCACCGCCGGCTGGCGCAGGTGCTGCCCGGCGCGGTGGACTACCGGCTGGCCAAGCCGCTGGGCGAAGCCGCGCTGGCCGAGCACCAGGCGGCGCTGCGTCGCACCGTCACGCTGCGCCGCGTGAGCCGCAGCGCACTCGATCGCGTGTCCGAAGCGGTGATCGTGATCGATGAGCGCGGCCGCATCCGCTCGTTCAATGGCGCGGCCGAGGGCCTGTTCCAGTGGCGGGCGCCCGAGGTGATCGGCCGCAACGTCAGCCTGCTGGTGCCCGAGGGTCACCGCGCGCACCATGACCAGTACATCGAGCGTTATCGCCACACCGCCGAGGCGCGCATCATCGGCATCGGCCGCGTCGAGCAGGCGCTGCGCAAGGACGGCAGCCGCTTCCCGATGCAGCTGACGGTGGCCGACATCAGCGACGGCAACGTCACCCGCTTCGTCGGCGTGATCCGCGACCTGTCGCTGGCACAGCAGCGCGACGAGCTGCAGCAGCTGGTGCGCCACGACTCGCTGACCGGCCTGCCCAACCGCGCCTACGTGACCGAGGCCCTGGCGCGCTCGGCGCGGCGCTGGGCCGAGGGCGGCGAGCCGTACAGCGTGCTGTTCTGCGACGTCGACGGTTTCAAGGCCGTCAACGACACGCATGGCCACCATGTCGGCGACGAGGTGCTCAAGGCCATCGCGCGGCGCCTGCGCGGGGCCGTGTGCGAGCAGGACTTCGTCGCGCGGCTGGCCGGCGACGAGTTCATCGTCGTGCTGCACGGCGTCAGCAGCCTGGCCGCGGCCCAGGCCATCGGCCGCCGCGTGGCCGCGGCGGTGGCGCAGCCGCTGTGCATCGGCGACGTGCAGCTCGGCGCCCGGGTCAGCATCGGCGCCGCGACGCCCGAGCACGCGGGGCAGGGCACGCTGCAGGTCCTCGAGCTGGCGGACCGGCGGATGTACGAGGCCAAGCGGGCGCGCCGAGGCTAGGGCGCCGGCTCAGTCCGCGTCGTCGCCGGCCGCGCCGCGCCGCTGCGCGTCCATCGCGCGGATCAGCGCGCGCGCCTCGTCGCCTTCGGGAATCGGCCGGCCGCTGTCACGCCAGGCCACCGCGGACTTGAAGCCTTCGTGCTGCGCCTGGCGGCGGAACCACAGCCCTTCCGGGTTGTGGCGGGTGATGCCGTCGAACACCGTGGCCAGCATCTGCGTCTGCTCCAGGCCGGCCGTCAGCATCACCTGGTTGACCACCAGCTTGTGCATCGCCAGGTGGCTGCGCGGCACGCCGGCGATGCGCTGTGCCAGCTGCAGCGTGCGGGCCTCCAGCGCGGCGGCCGGCACCGCGGCGGTGGCCAGGCCCCAGTCGGCGGCGGTGCGGCCGTCGATCACGTCGCCGGTGAACATCAGCTGCTTGGCGCGCATCGGGCCCAGCCGGTAGGCCCACATCGCGGTGGTCGGGCAGCCCCACACGCGGGTGGGCATGTAGCCGATGCGGGCGTCCTCGGCCATCACCAGCAGGTCGCAGCACAGCGCGATGTCGCTGCCGCCGGCCACCGCGGCGCCGTGCACCTTGGCGATGGTGGGCTTGCTGCAGCGCCACAGGCTCATGAAGTCCTCGGTGAAGCGCTTCATCACCGCGTAGTCGAGCATCGGGTCCCAGGGCTGGCTTTCCTGCTGGCAGGGGTGCTCGATGTCCTGCTCGGCGAAGGCGGCCAGGTCGTAGCCGCCGCAGAAGCCCTTGCCGGCCCCTTCGACGACGATGACGTGCACCGTGTCCTCGCGCTGCGCCCATTCCACCGCGGCGCGGATCTCGGCCGGCATGGCCTCGTTGATCGCGTTGAGCCGCTCGGGCCGGTTCAGCAGCAGGCGGGCGATGCGTGGCTGCGCCGGGTCGGGGGCAATGCGCAGCGTGGAGAACTCGGGCATGGGGGCTCCTCGGCAGGAAGGGGGTCAGGTGACGCGGCGGCAGGCCCGCCGCAGCCGGCGCACCGCTTCGGCGATGTGCCGGGTCTCGATGCCGCCGTAGCCCAGCACCAGGCCGGGCCCGCAGGCCGGATCGCGTCCGCGCGCGGTGTAGCGCGACAGCGGCTCGATGCCGACGCCGAGCGCGGCCGCCTCGCGCGCCAGCGGCTCGGTGTCGCTCACTTCGGGCAGTAGCACCGCCAGGTTCAGGCCGGCCAGCGCGGGCAGCACCCGCGCCTGTGGGCCGAACTGGCGCTGCAGTTCGTCGACCAGGCACTGGCGGCGTTCGGCATAGACGCGGGTCATGCGCCGCACATGGCGCAGCAGGTGGCCTTCGGCGATGAAGGCGGCCACCGCGTCCTGCGTGTGGCGGCACTGGCCGCTGTCGGCGATGCGCTTGGCGCGCAGCAGCGCGTCGCGTGCCCAGGCCGGCGCGACGATGTAGCCCAACCGCAGGTCGGGGAACATCGTCTTCGAGAAGGTGCCGACGTAGAACACGCGGCCGTCCTCGTCCAGCGTCTTCAGCGCGTCGAGCGGGCGGCCGGTGAAGCGGTACTCGCCGTCGTAGTCGTCCTCGATCACCACCGCGCCGCGCTGCGCCGCCGCGGCCAGCAGCGCGCGGCGGCGCGCGGCCGACATCGCCATGCCCAGCGGGAACTGGTGCGAAGGCGTCACGCAGATCACGCGGCAGGCGCGCGGCAGGCGGTCGACGCGCAGGCCTTCGTCATCCACCGGCACCGGCACCAGCCTGGCGCCGGCCGCGGCCAACGCCGCGCGCAAGGGCGGGTAGCCGGGGTCTTCCATCGCCACGGGGGTCTGCCGCGGCGTCACCAGCACGCGGGCCAGCAGGTCGAAGGCCTGCTGCGCGCCGGCGGTGACGATCACGTCGTCGGCCCCGCAGGCCACCGCGCGCGCGGCGCTGACATGCGCGGCGATGGCGTGGCGCAGCGCCGGCTGGCCCTGGGCGTCGGCATAGGCGGCGGGTTCGCGCGCCTGCTGGCGCAGCACGCGGGCGACGAGCCGCCGGTACACCGCGAACGGGAACTGCTGCACCGAGGGCACGCCGGTGCGCAGCGCCAGCAGGGCGGGCGCGGCCCGTCGGGCCGCCTGCGCAGGCCACACCTCGGCGCCGGCCGCGAACCAGGGGTTCGCGCGCCACGGCGCCTGCACCGCGCTGGCCGTGCGCGCGGCCGCGGGTGCGGCGCGGCCGGCGTGCGGCGCCACCCGCGTGCCGGCGCTGCCGGCGGCCTCGACATAACCTTCGCTGGCCAGCCGCTCGTAGGCCGCGATCGCGGTGTTGCGCGAGACGCCGGCCAGCCGGGCCAGGTCGCGCGTGGATGGCAGGCGCTGGCCCGGCGCGAGCCGGCCGTTGACGATGGCCTCGTGCAGCGCGCCATGCAGGCTGGCGAGCAGGCGCCGCGAACCAGGCTCGGCCGCGGGCAGGTTCAGCGCGAAGTTTGGCTCCATCAACTTGATGGATTATGGATCTTCAACAGATCCATCGGCCAGGGCATCCTGCTGCCCATGACGCCGCTTCCGGCGAGGAGAACCGACGATGGACACCCCCGACATCGCGCTGCCCGCGGCGCAGCCCCTGGCCCCTGGCGTGGCCACCCATGTGACCGCCGCGCTGCGCCGCGCCGGCCTGCCGGGCTGGATGCCCGAGGGCCCGGGCAAGTGGTCGCTGCCGCTGCAGTTCCTGCCCGAGGGCGCGGGCTGGGTCGAACTGATGCGGCTGGCGCCGGGCACGCGGGTTCCGCGCCATCGCCACAGCGGCGAGGTGCATGCGGTGAACCTGCAGGGCTTGCGCCACCTGAGCGACGGGCGCCTGGTGTTCCCCGGCGACTACGTGTTCGAGCCCGCCGGCAATGTCGACCACTGGCAGGCGGTGGGCGAGGAGATGTTGATCGTGCAGGTGGTGGTGCGTGGCGAGGTCGAGTACCTGGCCGACGACGGCCGCGTGCTGCAGCGCATCGACACGCTCAGCCGCATGGCCGACTACGAGCGCTTCTGCCGCGAACAGGGGCTGCCGTCGCGCGACCTCGGCGCCTGCTGACCCGACCCAGGAACGCCACGATGCCCGCCTTCATCTGCCGCACCTGCGGCACCCAGTACGCCGACAGCGCCACGACACCTGAAGCCTGCGCCGTCTGCAGCGACGAGCGCCAGTACGTCGGCTGGCAGGGCCAGGCCTGGACCACGCACGACGAACTGGCCGCGCGCCACCGCGCGCGCATCGAGCGCGACGGCGACCTGCTGGGCATCGGCATCACGCCGGCCTTCGGCATTCCGCAGCGCGCGCTGCATGTGCCGGCGCCGGGCCTGCGTCTGCTGTGGGAATGCACGAGCCTGGTGACGCCCGAGGCAGTGGCCGCGCTGCGCGAGGCCGGCGGGGTCGATGCGATCGCGATCTCGCATCCGCACTTCTACGCCGCGATGGTCGAGTGGAGCGACGCGCTGGGCGGCGTGCCGGTGTGGCTGCACGAGGCGGACAAGGCCTGGGTGCAGCGGCCGGCACCGCAGCTGAAGTTCTGGTCCGGCGATGTGCTGGCGCTGTCCGGGCAACTCACGCTGTACCGCTGCCCCGGGCACTTTCCGGGCAGCACCGTGCTGCACTGGCGCGACGGCCCCGGCGGCCGCCACCGGCTGCTGGCCGGCGACGCGCTGCATGTGGCGCAGGACCGCCGCCATGTCAGCTTCTGCTACAGCGTGCCCAACCATGTGCCGGCGCATCCGGACGACGTGGCGCAGACGCAGGCCCGGCTGGCCGGCCTGGCCATCGACGACCTCTACGGCTTCACCTGGGGCCTGAACATCCTGGGCGACGGGCGGGCCGCGGTGGACCGTTCGTTCGCACGCTACCGGCAGGCCATAGGGCGCTGAACAAGATTCACAGATTGAATTGAAGACGGCCCGAGCCGCATGCGTATTTCCCCGTAGCGCTGCCTTCGATGTAATTCACTACATTAACAAAATTCAGGCTTCCCGGGGACTCCCATGCGGCTGTTTCAATGGACCTTGCCCGCCCTGCTCGTCGGTCTGGCCGGCTGTGCCTCGGCACCACCCCCAGCGTCGGCCCCGGCGTCGGCCCCGACGCCGGCACGCCCTGGCGTCGCCACCGCGGACTGTGCCGCGCTGCAGTCGGTCGGCTATCCCGGCCTGCGCATCACCGCGGTCGAGGCGGTGGCCGCGGGCAGCCTGAAGCTGCCCGGCATCGCCAGCCCGATGCCCGCGCACTGCGTCGTCAAGGGCCGGCTGAACGAGCGGCGCAGCCCGGTCGACGGCAAGGACTACGCCATCGGCTTCGAGATGCGCCTGCCCGCGCAGTGGAACGGCCGCTTCTTCTACCAGGCCAACGGCGGGCTCGACGGCTTCGTCACGCCGGCCTACGGCAACATCCTCGGCGGCGGGCCGCTGAGCAACGGCCTGCTGAAGGGCTTTGCGGTGCTGAGCTCCGACGCCGGCCACGCCTTCGAGCGCAGCAACCCGGTGATCGGCGCCGCGGTGTTCGGCCGCGATCCGCAGGCGCGGCTGGACTATGGCTACAACGCGGTCGCGCAGCTGACGCCGATGGCGCGTGCGCTGATCGCCGCGCACTACGGCCGCGGTCCGGACAAGGCCTACCTGGTCGGCACCTCGAACGGCGGTCGCCATGGCCTGGTGGCCGCGGCGCGCGACAGCGGCGGCTACGACGGCATCCTGGCCACCACGCCGGGCTACCGGCTGCCGCTGGCGGCCATCGCGCAGGTGTGGGGCGCGCAGCAGTTCGCGGCCGTCGCGCGCACGAAGCGCGCCGACGGCGTGCCCGACCTGGAGACCAGCCTGACGCCGGCCGAGATGGCGACGGTGGCGCGTGCCGTGCTGGCCCGCTGCGACGCGCTGGACGGCCTGCGCGACGGCCTGGTGCAGGACCTGGCCGCCTGCCAGAAGGCCTTCGATCCGCAGCGTGACCTGCCGCTGTGCCCGGCCCCGGCGACCGAGGGCGCCGACTGCCTGGCGGCCGCGCGGCGCGACGCACTGGCCACCGTGCTGCGCGGTCCGAGTCTCTACAGCGGCCTGGCCTGGGACCCGGGCCTGGCCGGCCGCAACTGGCGCGAATGGAAGTTCACCAACAGCATCGGCCCGCGCGATGCCATCGCCCTGGCCTTCGTGTTCACCACGCCGCCGATGTCGCCCGAGGTGATCAGCGGCGCCGGCACCACGGTGCCGGACTACGCGCTGCGGTTCGACGTGCAGCGCGACGGCGCCAAGGTCCATGCGCGCGACAGCGTCTACACGCAGAGCGCGATGGACTTCATGACCCCGCCCGAGCCGACCGAACTGCGCAGCTTCGTGCAGCGCGGCGGCAAGCTGCTGGTGGCGCATGGCAGCGCCGACCCGGTGTTCTCGGTGCTGGACACGATCCGCTGGTACGAGGGCTTCCAGCGCGTGCATGGCGAGCGCGCGGCCGACAGCGCGCGCCTGTTCGTCGTGCCGGGCATGAACCACTCGTCCGGCGGCCCGGCGCCCGACCAGTTCGACATGGTCGATGCGCTGGTGGCCTGGGTCGAGCGGGGGCAGGCGCCCGAGCAGGTCGTGGCCAGCGTGCGCGGCCCCGGCAACGCGACGCCGAACCCCGAGGTGCCGGCCGACTGGTCGCCCACCCGCACCCGGCTGCTGTGCCCCTGGCCCAGCGTGGCGCGTTACCGCGGCCAGGGCGATCCGGAGCAGGCCGCCAGCTTCCAGTGCGTGCGCTGAAGCGGCGCCGCACCCGACCCCACTGAAGGAGCGCTGTCGATGAACACCCCCGAACGCCCGCTGCGCCGCAGCCTGCTGGTCGGCGGCCTGGCCGCCACCGCCGCCTCGGTGATGGCCGAAGCTCGGGCCGAAGCCCAGGCCCAGGCCACGCCGGCGCTGCCGAGCACGCCCACCACCGACAAGATCCCGATGCTGCTGCCGCGCACCGAGTTCGTCTACGAGGCCATTGCCGACCTGGAGCCGACGCTGCAACTGGGCAACTCGCCCTTCGGCGAGCGCCGCATGGTGCCGATCATCGGTGGCACGTTCGAGGGCCCGGGGCTGAAGGGCCGCGTGATGCCGGGCGGCGCCGACCGCCAGCTGGTGCGCCGCGACGGCGCCACCGCACTGGACGCGATCTACGAGCTGCAGACGCACGACGGCGCGGTGATCTCGGTGCGCAACCGGGTGCTGACGCGGCCGCTGAAGAGCGGCGAGGCGGGCTCGGGCCGCTATGCCTTCTCGACGCTGGAGATCACCGCGCCGGACGGGCCCTACGGCTGGCTCAACGACTTCGTCTACGTCGGCACGCTGAACAGCCTGCGCCCGGCGCGCGCCGCGGTGGTGATCCGGGTCTACCGTGTGATATGAGCGGCCAGGCCGCGAAGCCCGGTCAGCGCCGCACCGGCAGCGGCCGCCGTTGCAGCCACAGCCGCAGCGACCAGCGGCTGCGGTCGGCCGACAGCGGCGTGAGCAGGAAGTCCGCGCAGCGGTAGGCCGGGGTGCTGAGCACCAGGCCGCCCAGCTCCGGCAGCTGCGGGCTGGGCTGGCCATAGCGCACCGGCCGCGTCCAGTCGCCGCCGGCATCGGGCGCCCAGGCGGCGGTGATGTCGCTGGTGCTGCAGGTGTCGGCGTCCAGGCAGTCGATGTCCAGCCGGTGCAGCCAGGGCTGATGCAGCACGCGGCCATCGGCCTGCGGCAGCGCCTGGTCCAGCACCAGCGCGACCGGCAGGTGGTCCACCCGCCGCGGCAGGCTGATGCCGGTCTGCGCCAGCGGCACGCTGATCCAGCGCCGTTCGATCTGCACCGCGGGCAGCGTGAGCCGGGCACGGCCCTCGCCATCGGTGACGAAGCGCTGGCCGGCGCCGGCCTGGCGCGCCTCGGCCGCGTCGCCCAGCAGCAGCAGCACCGCGGCACCGGCGACCGGCGTGCTGCTCTCCAGCGCCGTCAGGCGGAAGTCGACCGCCACGGTGGCCGACTGCGCGCCGGCACCGAGCAGCGGTGCCAGCAGCGCGGCGGACAGGCGCCAGGGCGTGCGGCGCATCGCGGCGGGCCGGCCTTCAGCGCGGGCCGCGCAGCAGCGCGCGGTGCACCGGGTTGCCTTCGCACCAGGCGTCGCGGTCGGCGGCGTGCGGCAGCGTGGCGGCGGCATCGCGCACCCATTGCGCGCCGGCGCGGCGGGCCTGCGCGGCGGCCGCGGCCAGGTCCAGCGCGTCGAACACCTCGGCGGCTTCGCGCCAGACGCTGGCCGGCTCGTCGCACCAGGGGTCGACGCAGCGGGCCAGCGCCAGCGCGGTCTCGGCATGCTGGCGCGCGCGCTGCGGCCGGTCTTCGTGCAGCGCCTGGCGCGCGGCGGCCATGGCGGCGCTGCGCTGCAGCGCGCGCAGGCCGCGCTGTTCGAGCGTTGGCAGCAGCGCTTCGATCTCGGCCAGCGGCTGCGCGGCGGGTCGGCCGACCAGCGCCTGCAGCACCTGGCCTCGCCAGCCCATCTGGCTGTGCGGCGCCGGGCAGGCTGACGCCGCCTGGGCCAGTGCCGCGGCCGGGTCGCGGCCGGCGGCGTGTTCGCAGCGCGCCAGGGCCCAGGCGCGGTGGGCGGCCAGCGGGGACGGGCCGGTGGCCGGTGCCGGGCATTGCTGCAGCGCGGCCGCGGCGGCCTCGGGCCGGCCGCAGGGCAGCTGCAGCAGCGCCAGGCGCAAGGCCTCGTAGGCCGACAGCGCCGCGGCACCGCGCAGCCGCAGCAGCTGCTGCACCGCGGCCAGCGCCTCGCCGGGCCGGCCGGCGCTGACCAGCAGCAGCGCGCGGTAGCTCAGCAGGTCGGCCTCGAAGCCGGCGCCGGCACCGATGTGCTCGATGGCGCTGCGCGTGCGTTCGCAGGCCTGCAGCGCGTCGTCGAGTTCGCCGCGCAGCTCGGCGCAGCGGATGAGCTGGTTGCCCAGGTTCACGCACTCGCCGCGCAGGTCATGTGCCTGGGCCGTGGCCCAGCCGCGTTCCAGTGCCTCGTGCGCCTGCAGCGGGCGGCCCAGCCAGCCCAGCGTCATGCCGGCGGCAAAGTCCACCCGCGCGGCCAGCATCGGCCGCTCCGCGCCACGCGGGCGCACCGCCTCGCAGGCCTGCAGCAGCGGCTCGGCATCGGCGATGTAGGGCGCGGCCAGCGCCGCGCTCAGCAGCACCTGGGCCAGCTCTTCGGCGTCCAGCAGCGCCTGCGTGGCGGGCAGCTCGGCGGCCACCGCCTGCGCGCTGTCCGCGGCGGCGCCGTAGCGGCTGGCGTTGAACTGCACCGTCGCGCGGATCGAGCGCAGCAGCACGCGTTCGCGCGCGCCGCGCGCCAGCGGCTCGGCCCGGTCGAGTGCGCGCTCGGCCTCGGCATCGCGGCTCAGCAGCAGCCAGCAGCGCGCGGCCTCGCGCCAGGCGGTGGTGACCTGTTCGCGGTCGGCCACGGGGTCCAGCGCGGCGGCCGCGGTTTCGAAGGCGCGCGCCGCCTCGTGCATCTGCCAGCGCGCGCGCATGGCCTGCGCGGCCTGCAGGTGCCAGGGGGCGGCCTGGCGTGGCTGGCCGGCCCGGTCGAGGTGGAAGGCCACGCGTGCCGCGCTGTCGCGCCAACCCATCAGGTAAGCGGCCACCTGGGCATGCAGCGCCCGCGCCAGCGCGCCGGGCACCGAGGCGGCCACCGCCTCGGCCACCAGGTCATGGCCGAAGCGCTGGCCGTCGAACACCTGGGCCGAGGCCAGCTCGGTCAGCGGCGGCGCGAGGGCCAGCGTGGTGCGGCCCGTGGCGACGGTGGCCAGCCCGATGCTGAAGTCACCACCGGCCACCGCGGCCAGCTGCGCCAGCTGCAGGGCTTCGGGCGAGAGCCGGTCGAGCCGGCGGCGCACCGCTTCGCGCAGCGTGGGCGGCACCGGCACCGCGGGCGCGGCGGGCCAGTCTTCGCCGGTCTGCAGCCGCTCGAGCCACAGGCTGCGCAGGCTCTCGAGCACGAAGGCCGGCAGGCCGCCGACGCGCGCATGCAGCGCGGCGGCCAGCGCGTCGCGGTCCAGCCCCTCGGCACCGGGCAGCGCCAGCCCGCGCAGCAGTTCGCGCAGCTGCGCGGCATCGAGCGGGCGCAGGTCGACGCGCGCGGCGCGGCCGCTTTGCGACAGCAGCGCGATCAACGCGCTTGCGGCTGGCGGCAGTTCGTCGTGGCGCGCGGCCAGCAGCAGCGGTGCCGCTTCGTCGGGGGCGGCGACCAGGCCCTGGCCGGCGATGACCTGCAGCGCGGCCAGGCTGGCGTCGTCGGCGAACTGCAGGTCGTCGAGCACCAGCGCGCGCAGGCCGCGGGCATGGCAGGCGGCCAGGCAGCGCGCGGCCGAGGCCAGCACGCGGCGGTGTTCGAGCGCGGACCTCAGCGCGGCCGGCGGCTCACCGCCGTCGCCGGCGCGCGGCGGCAGCAGGCGTTCGACGTCGCGCCGCGTGTCCGCGGCCAGCGCGGGCTCGAAGCGCTGCAGCGCCGCGGCCAACAGGCGCGCCAGCAGCGTGCCCGGGCTCACCGCGTCGCCCGGCCGTGCGGCCACCGCCAGCACCGGGGCGAAGCGCTCGGCCGCATCGGCCAGCAGGCGCGACTTGCCAATGCCTGCCGGCCCCAGCACCACCACGCCATGGCCCAGCGCCAGGTTGCGCAGCACGGCCTGCAACTCGGCTTCACGGCCCACCAGCTGCGGCGGGCGGCGCAGGCTCTCGGGCAGCGCCAGCCGTGGCAGCGGCGCGGCACTGTCGGCGAGCAGGCGTTCGCCCAGCGCCTGCGTCGCGGCCGAGGGCGGCACGCCGAAGGCGGCGCGCAGCGCATGGCGGCAGTCGTCCCAGGCCTGCAGCGCCTGCGCGCGGTCGCCACGCTGGGCCAGCGTCTGCATGCGCAGGCGCCAGGCTTCCTCGTTCTCGGGCTGTGCGGCCAGCAGCGAATCGGCGGCTTCCAGCGCGGCATCCAGCTGGCCGGCTGCCAGCGCGGCATGGCCGACCTGCAGCTGCAGGCGCTGGCGGCGGCGCAGCGCCTGCTCGCGCTGCGCGGCCAGCCAGGCGGCGAGCTCGGGCGCGTCGTCGAATGCCAGGCCTTCGAGCAGCGGGCGCGGGTCGTCGGGCTGCGGCGGCAGGCCGGCGGCCAGCTGCAGCAGGCCGTCGTCCTCCTGCACCAGCTCGCCGGCCGCGCGGCGCAGGCGCGACAGCAGCTGGCGCAGGTTGGCGCGCGCCTGGGCCTCGGTGCCGCCGGGCCACAGCAGGCCGGCGATGCGGGCCCGCGCCACCGGGCCTTCCAGCTGCAGCCAGGCCAGCAGGGCCGCTTCGCGCGGGGCCAGCACCAGCGCCGGCCGGTCGGCCAGCAGCACGCGCGCCGGGCCCTGCAGCTGCAGCGCGGTGGCGGCAGGCGGGCCGGTGGTGCTCAAGGGCGGCAGCGTGGCGGACATGGCGGCAGGGTCGGCGGCATCGGCGGCGGCGGCGTCAGCGCGCTGGAGCGTGGCCGCCGGCGGGCGGTGTCGGGCCCGCCGGTCACGCCCCGGTCACGCCGGGCTGTCTACCGTGCTGCATCCCATTGTGACTGGAGGCTTTTGCAATGCCCGCGCGATTTCCCTTTGTTTCCCGGCGTATGGCCTGGCTGTCCGTGGCCGGCAGCCTGTGGCTGGCGGCCTGCGGCGGCGGCGGCTCCGAGGCCGAGCCGCCGGCCGACAGCCCGCGCCTGGCCGCCGACCGCACCGCCGTGCATGTGGGCGACCAGGTGCTGCTGACCGCCAGCTTCCGCGCCGGCCAGGCGCGCATCGAGCCCGGCCTGGGCGCGGTGGCCAGCGGGGTGCCGCTGCGCAGCCCGGTGCTCGATCGCGACACGGTGTTCGAGCTGGTGGTCGAGGCGCCGGGCCGGCCGGTGCAGCGCCACAGCCTGGCGGTGGCCGTGTCCTACCGCGATCGTTACGCGGCCACCGGCAGCAGCTTTGCCGCCTCGCAGCACAGCGCGGTGGCGGCCGCCGATGGCAGCGTGCTGCTGATCGGCGGCTCGCGCGGCGAAGGCACGCTGTCCGATGCGGTCGACCGCTTCGACCCCGCCACCGGCCGCGTGCAGCGCATCGGCACGCTGGCGGCCGGCCGCGCCGCGCACAAGGCCACGCGCCTGGACGACGGCCAGATCCTGCTGACCGGCGGCCTGTTCAGCGACACCCAATGGCGCCGCGCCGAGCTGGTGGATGAGCGCAGCGGCCAGAGCAGCCCGGCCGGCACGATGAGCGTGGCGCGGGTGGACCATGCTGCGCTGCTGCTGCCCGACGGCCGCGTCCTGGTCAGCGGCGGCTATGCCACCGGCGAGCGCGCGCCGCTGGGCATCAGCGATTCGGCCGAGCTGTGGGACCCGGCGACGCGCCAGTTCCGTCGGCTGGCGCAGCGCATGAGCGTCGGCCGCGCCGCGCACACGATGACGCTGCTGGCCGACGGCCGGGTGCTGATCGTCGGCGGCTACAGCGCCGCGGCCGACTACCGCTTTGCCGAGATCTTCGACCCGCGCGACGAGCGCTTCACGCCGGTGGCCGACGCGCAGGCATTGCGCGCCAACCATGTCGCGCAGCGCCAGGCCGATGGCCGCGTGCTGATCCTGGGCGGCGAGACGGTGCCCGCCGGCGGCGATGCGATCCTGCCGCTGGCCAGCGTGCTGCGCTTCGACCCGGCCAGCGGCCGCTTCGAGACCGTGAAGCCGCTGGCCGTGCCGCGCACCTGGGCTGCCGGCGTGCCGCCGCCTTCGGGCGCGCTGCTGCTGTTCGGCGGCCAGCAGGCGATGCCGCGCTACAGCGCCAGCGCCGAGCGCTACGACCCGGCCAGCGGCGGCCAACTGATCGCCGCGCTGGACGGCGAGCGTGCGCTGCACAGCGCCACGCGCCTGGCCGATGGCCGCGTGCTGCTGGCCGGCGGCGAGGCCTGGGGCGGCGCCTTCCGCAGCAGCCTGCTGGTGTACGAGTGACGCGTGCGCCGCGCGCCGCGGGCCGGGCTCAGCCTTCGGCCGCGCGCACCAGCAGCACCGGCACCGGCGCCAGCCGCAGGATCTGCTCGGCGTCGCTGCCCAGCACCAGCCGCCCGACCCCGCGCCGGCCATGCGTGCCGATGACGATCAGGTCGGCCGGCCAGGACTTGGCCTGCGCCACCACCTGGTCGCACAGGCGGCCGGCAAAGGTGTCGGCCAGCACCGTGTCCACCGCCACCTGCTCGGCCACGACGGTGGCGCGCGCCTTGTCCAGGATGGCCTGGCCCGCTTCGCGCAGCAGCGTGAACAGGTCGGCCGAGCCGCCGCCGAACGAGCCGGCCGTGCCCAGCGCGTAGGCCAACTCGTCGACCACGTGCATCAGCCGGATCTGGCCGCCGCCGGAGCGGGCCAGGCGAATGGCTTCGGCCAGCCCGCGCTCGGAGGTGGGACTGCCGTCGACGGGAACGAGGATGCGTTGGTACACGGAACTCTCCTGCAGGCCGCGCCACCGGCGGCCGGGTCAGCGCAGTCTCGCACCGGCCGGCCGGTGCCGCTTGCGCATCGTCAAGGCGTGACTTCGAGCCGGAAGGCCACCTTCAGCGTCACCTGCCAGTGCGCCACCTGGCCATTGACCAGGTGGCCGCGGGTCTCCTTGACCTCGAACCAGTCGAGGTGGCGCAGCGTCTTCGAGGCCGTGGCAATGGCGTTGCGGATCGCGTCGTCGCTGCCGGTGGTGGAGGACCCGACCAGCTCGACGTACTTGTAGACATGGTTGCCCATCGCGGCTCCTGGGGGAGAGGAAGAAGGCCCCGATTCGGCGCCTCGCGGCGGCCGGCGTCAAGCCCGCGCGTCGTCCGGCGGTGCGGCGTGGCGAACAGCAGCTGGCCATGCTCCAGGCTGGCGCGATGGCGCGGGCGGCAGCACGCGGTTGCAGGCCAGGAACACCGTGTCCAGGTGCCAGCCCAGCGATGCGTACAGCACCGGATAACCGCTCACTTCGGAAGATAGGGGCCGATGTTGGCCAGCGCGCGCTCGACGTAGGCGTCCTTCTCGCCCACCGGTGCCACGTAGTGCATCGCCGCGGCGGCGGCGTCCAGCCCCACGCTGCGGGCGATGACCCAGGCCGCCAGGTACTGCGAGGCCAGGCAGCCGCCGGCGGTGGCGACGTTGCCGCGCGCGAAGAAGGGCTGGTTCAGCACTTCGACACCGGCCTCCTGCACCCAGGGCTTGGTGGTGAGGTCGGTGCAGGCCGGCACCTGGTCCAGCAGGCCCAGCTTTGCCAGCACCAGCGTGCCCGAGCATTGCGCGCCGATCAGCTGGCGCTGCGGGTCCAGCGGCAACTGCGCCATCAGCGCGGCGTCGGCCACCACCGCGCGGGTCTGCAGGCCGCTGCCGACGATCACCGCGTCGGCCGCGGCGGCCTCGGCCAGCGTCGCCTGCGCGCGCAGCGTGACACCGTTCATCGAGCTGACCTCGGGCGCGGGGCAGGCCAGCGACACGCGCCAGCCCGGCTGCTTGATGCGGTTCAGGATGCCCAGCGCGATCAGCGAATCGAGCTCATTGAAGCCGGGGAAGGTGAGGATGGCGATGTGCATGCGGTGGATTGTCGAAGATGGCGCGACGGTGACTGGCCAAGGGCACCGGGTGGGACCGCACTCACAGCGTCGGCACGATGTCCCACAGCACATGGGCGAACACCGCGGGCCAAAGCTGGCGTCCGGCGACGTAGGCCATGCTCAGCGTGATGCCGATCGTGCCGACCCACACCACGCCGAGCGGCCCCTGGTACAGGTGGTACAGCAGGCGCACCAGCAGCGGCAGCCCCAGCGCGACCGACAGGCCGAAGCCACGCAGACCGCGCACCAGCACGCCCAGCAGGAACACTTCCTCGAAGCTGCCGTTGACGAGCGCCAACGCAATCGTCGAGGCGAGCGACATCCGGCTGTACGAGAACGCCACGACCTCGTGCCGTCCCGGGGTGTGCACGGCATTCATCGCGATGACGCCGAACAGCCAGCACAGGCCGAACAGTGCCACGCCCAGCAGGGTTCCGCGCAGGGTCGGGTGCGGGTACAGCGAGGCGATGTCGAAGCCCCGGGCCCGCAGGTACAGCAGGGCGCTCGCCCCCAGCACCAGTTCGAGGCCGATCAGCCAGCCGTTACCGGCGTCCGTCATCTCCGGGTCGGGGAAGCCGGCGATCACGGCCTGCACCGACCAGAGCACGAACAGGCCGAAGCAGATCGTCGCCACGATCGCCGCCTCGCCCACCGTCAGGGTGGACTTGCCCGTCTTCAGAGGGGTCACGGCCCGGCCGCGCCTCAGGAACGTCAGCGCTGAAGCTCGAGCGTGCGCACCGCCGAGGCCTTGCCGGCGAGCGATGCGAGCCGGCCTTCGGCGTCGAATTTCAGGTCGACCGGCAGGTCTTCCACCGGCGTCCAGTAGCGCCAGATGGCTGCGGTCAGGTCCGGCGTGTCGGCCGCCGACGGGTAGCCCAGCGATACCGCCACCTGCGCGCGTGTCATGCCGACGAACACCCGCGCGGCGCCAATCGCAGAACGGACTTCGCCAGGCCAAGAGGCGATCTGCGCGGCCGGGTTCTCGACCACCACCACGCGCTTGAGCCAGCGCATCGTGTCCTCGCTGGTCTTGGCGGTGTCGTCGCGCAGCCCGAATTCGGCACCGGCGAGCCGGGCGTAGGCGTAGAACTGGCGCTTGAGGGTCTCGATGGTGATGGGCGTGCCGGCCGGCACGAGGTCGCCGCCCTGGATGTTGTTGCTGGAGATCCAGCCCTGCGTGGACCGCAGGTTGCAGCAGGTGTAGCCGGCGATCGGCTCCGGCAGCGGCGTGGCACAGCTCGCGAGCCCGGCCACGGCCGGCACGACGGCGCTCAGCGCCCAACGTCGAATTGGATGCACTTCGGTCCTCCCTGGTCTCTTGGCCTCCGCGTTGGAGCGGGGCGGACCGATTCTAGCGACGGGGCCTGCCGCCAGATGCTAACGAGTGACCGGAGCGGCCTTGGCGCAGAGCTCGATCGCCTGCTTCAGCGTGCGCGGCTTGGGCGCAGGCGCGCCGCGGGCCGGCGGCTCGACGTAGTGGAAGGTGGCGGAATAGGGCTCCAGGCTGCGCACCGGCGGCCTGGACCGCGCGATCTGCTCGGCGACGTAGGGCCCCTTGTCGACGAAGGGCTGCGCGCCGACCACGCACAGCTGGTAGGGCGGCTGGTTGAACTTCGGTTCGCCCAGCGTGGCCACGGCCCAGTTCGTGAAGGCCTGCAGGCCCTTGGCCGAATCTTCGAACACCGGCGAGGGCTCTTTCGTCACGCCGGGGATGCTGGCCTGGAACGAGCCGAGGGACAGCAGGAGCACGAGCTGGATGGGGGCCATCGAAGGACTCCGGCGCTGCGGATGCGCGCGCGATCGCTGCCACTGTAGCGCCGGCCCGCCAGCGCGGGCGTTCAGCCCGGCAATACCAGCGTCACCGTCAAGCCGCCGCCGGCGCGGTTGGCCAGCAGCAGGCGGCCGCCGTGCGCTTCGGCGATCTCGCGCGCCAGCGCCAGCCCGAGGCCGGTGCCGCTGCGCTTGGTGGAATAGAACGGCAGCAGCGCCTGCGCCAGCACCGTGTCGCTCATGCCGGGGCCGCGGTCGGCAACCTGCAGCCGCAGCTCGCCCGGGCCGGCCGTGATGGCCAGGCTGACATCGTCGGGCGCGCTGCCGGATTCGTGTGCGTTGCGGATCAGGTTGATCAGCGCCTGCTCGATCTGGCCGGCATCGAACTGCCCGGGCTGCGACGGTGTGCTGCCCTCGAGCCGGAAACGGCAGTGCACGGCCAGGCTGTCGAGGAAGCCGGCCCAGTCCACCGCCGCCAGGCGCGGCTGCGGCAGCTTGGCGAAGGTGGCGTAGCTCGCCAGGAACGCGTGCAGGTGGGCGGCGCGTTCGCCGATGCTGTCGAACACGCGCGGCAGCTTGTCGGCCTGGCCGCGGCGCGCCAGCTCGGCGCCGGAATGCGCCAGCGAGGAGATCGGCGCCAGCGAGTTGTTCAGCTCGTGGCTGATGACGCGGATCACGCGCTTCCAGCTGGCCACTTCCTCGCGCGCCAGCTCGCGCGTCATGTGGCGCAGCAGGATCAGCCGGTGCGGCGTGCCCTGCAGCCGCAGCTCGCGCTGCGACAGGTGGTAGTGCGCTTCGCTGCCGTGGTCGTCGATCGAGAACAGCTGGTCCTGGCCGTTGGCCAGCGCGGCGGCGAAGCCGGCCGGCGCGTCGGCCAGCACCGCGGGCAGCGGCATGCCGGCCAGGCTGCGGCCCTGCGCCAGCAGCTGGCGCGCGGCGATGTTGGCGTAGACCACCCGGCCATCGGCCGCGCACAGCAGCAGCGCCAGCGGCGTGTGCTGCACCACGGTGTCCAGCAGCAGCTCGCGCTGGGCCAGCTGCTGTCGCTGCTCACGCAGCGCGGCGCCGAGTTCGTTGTGCAGCTGCAGCAGCTGGCCGAATTCGCCGCGGGCCTCGCGGCCCTGCGGCGCGCGGATCGAGACGCTGAAGTCGCCGTCGCGGTAGCTCAGCACCGCGCCCTGCAGCGCGCGCAGCAGCTTGCGCAGCGGCGCGGTGAGCGCCAGCGCCAGCGCATGGCAGATCGGCAGCAGCAGCGCGAAGGTCAGCCCGAGGGCCCCCGCGCTGCCCGGCGCCGGCGCGGCCAGCGTGCTGCCGAAGACGCGGTTGACGCCCTGCAACAGCTGCGGCAGCGGCCACAGCACCAGGCCGGCGTGCAGCAGCGCGGCCAGCGCGGCGGCCAGCAGCAGCAGCAGGGTCAGGCGGGCGGGCAGGCTGGGCACCGGCCGATTGTGGCGATCAACGCGGCAGCTTCAACGCGGCGGGCCCGGCGGCGCGTCGGTGGCCAGGCCGTAGCGTTCCATGCGGCGGTACAGCGCCTGGCGCGACAGGCCCAGCGCCTGCGCCGCGCGGCTGACGACGCCGCGCGCCTCGGCCAGCGCGGCCAGCACCGCTTCGCGGCTGGGTTCGTCGAGGTTGCGCGCGGCGGCCGGCGACGGCAGCGCCGCCGCGCCCAGGCCCAGGTGCTGCGGCTGCACCAGCCCGTCGGCGGCCAGCAGCGCGGCGCGGGCCATCACGTTCTTCAGCTCGCGCACGTTGCCGGGCCAGGGGTGGGCCAGCAGCAGCTCGCGCGCGGCCTCGCTCAGGCGGGGCGCGGCGCCGGCCTGCGCCTGCTGGGCGATGAAGTGCTCGGCCAGCGGCAGCACGTCGTCGCGCCGCTCGGCCAGCGCCGGCAGGCGCAGCTCGAACACGTTGAGCCGGTAGTACAGGTCTTCGCGGAAGCTGCCGGCGGCCACCATCGCCTTCAGGTCGGCATTGGTGGCGCTGATAACCCTAACGTTCGATGTGCGCGTGCGGCTGGAGCCCACGCGCTCGTAGCGGCCGGTCTCCAGCACGCGCAGCAGCTTCACCTGGCCGGCCAGCGGCAGGTTGCCGATCTCGTCGAGGAACAGCGTGCCGCCGTCGGCGGCCTCGAAGCGGCCTTCGCGCGGGCGCATCGCGCCGGTGTAGGCGCCGGCATCGACGCCGAACAGCTCGGCCTCCACCAGCTCGGCCGGCAGCGCGCCGCAGTTCAGCGCGACGAAGGGCTTGTGGCGGCGCGCCGAGTTGGCATGCACGATGGCCGCGATGCGTTCCTTGCCGCTGCCGTTGGGCCCGGTGACGAGCACCGGCAGGTCGGTGCGCGCCACCTGCGCGGCCAGCTCCAGCAGCGCCAGCATCGCGTCGGACCGGTAGACCAGCCCCTGCAGGTCCAGCCGCTGCTGCAGCGCGCCCTGGCGTGCGCGGCGCTCCTGCCGCGCCTGCTGCAGCGCGCGGTTGGATTCGGCCAGCTCCAGCAGGTTCTGCACCGTGGCCAGCAGCTTGGCGTCGTCCCAGGGCTTGGCCAGGTAGTCGGCGGCGCCGGCCTTCACCAGTTCCACCGCGGCTTCGAGCCGGGTCCAGGCGGTGAGCAGGATCACCGGCAGGTCGGGGTTGCGTTCGCGGATGGCGCGGAACAGCGCCACGCCTTCTTCGCCCGAGGTGGTGTCGGCGCTGAAGTTCATGTCCTGGATCACCAGGCCGACCTCGTGCCGCGCCAGCAGCGCCAGGCCCTCGGCCGGCGTGGCGGCGTACAGCGCCGGGATGTCACGCAGCGACAGCAGCAGCGTCAGCGCTTCGCCGACGCCGGGCTTGTCGTCGATGATCAGCACGTTCAGCATGGCGCGGCGAGCATAGCAAGCGGACTCAGCTGCGCAGCGCTGCAACGGGCGGCAAGGCCGCCGCGCGCCGCGCCGGCGCCCACACGGCCAGCTGGCCCAGCGCCCACAGCACCAGCGCGCCGATCGGCAGGTAGGCCAGCGGCAGGCGCGGCATCTCGTACTGCTTCATCAGCAGCAGGCTCAAGGCCAGCGCGCCGACCATGCCCAGCACGATGCCGGCGCTGGCCAGCAGGAAGTTTTCTGCCTGGAAGTAGCGCAGGATCTGCCCGCGCGTGGCGCCCAGGGCGCGGCGCGTGCCGATCATGCGGGTGCGCTGCTGCACCCAGAAGCTGGCCAGGCCGACGATGCCGAAGGCGGTGACCACCAGCAGCGCGATGCACACGCCACCGAGCAGCCAGGCCATCGCGCGGTCCTGCGCGTAGTAGGCAGCGCGCATTTCCAGCACCGTCTGCGCGCGGTTGATGATGCGGCTGGCATCGTTGCGCTCCAGCGCCGCGCTGGCCGCCTTGAGCACCGCGTCGCGCTGCTGCGGCGTGGTGCGCAGCACGTAGCTGCCGCCGCGGTAGGTGGGCCGCAGCGGGAACAGCATGGCATTGCCTTCGTCGAACGCGGCCTTGCCGGGGGCGGGGTGCGGCAGCTGCTCGACCACGCCGATCACCTGGGAGGGTGATTCGCCATAGACGTAGATGGCCTGGCCGACCGCGCTGCGGCCGGGGAACAGCTTCTCGGCCAGCGCGCGGTTGATGATGGCCTGGCCGACCACCGGGTTGTCCTGCTCGCCCACGCGCAGGCCGCTGAGGTATTCCTCGGGCTTGAAGTCGCGCCCGGCCACCAGCTTCAGGCCCAGCGTGGCCAGCGTGTCTTCGCCCCCCGCGTAGTGCGCGGCCACCAGGCGCCTGGCCTGCGGGCCCCGCTCGGTGGCGGCGCCGCTGTTGTTGCTGCTGCCGCCATAGACGATCTGGTTCACCAGCGCCACGTTCTTCACGCCCGGCAGGCTGCGCAGCGCCTGCAGGTCGCGCGCGGTCAGCTCCTCGGGGTCGCCGCCGGTGCCGGTGGGGCGCGCGTTCACCACCACCAGCTCGGCTTCGGGCAGGCCGCTGTCGTGGTTCAGCACGTCCAGCCGGGTGCTGATCAGGTGCAGCGCATTGCAGACGATGGTGCTGGTGAGCGCGATCTCCAGCACGATCAGGCAGGCCGCGGTCTTGTGGCGGCGCAGCGTGGACAGGATGGGCAACAGGTCCATGGGGAGTCCTTTCAGGGCATCACTGCAGGGCATCACTGGGCTTTGAGCTGGCGCGCGGGCGTGACCCCGGCGGCGCGCCAGGCCGGCAGCAGCCCGGCCAGCAGGCTGGCGCCGAACGCCAGCGCGAGGGTCAGCGCCAGCATCGGGCCATCGAGCTGCGCCAGCGGCGCGTAGTCGGCCGGGCTCTGGCGCACCAGCCACAGGCCGGCGCCGGCCAGCAGCAGGCCCACCGCAGCGCCGGCCAGGCCCAGGGTGCCGGCCTCGACGAGGAACTGCGCGAAGATCGCGCCGCGCGTGGCGCCCAGCGCGCGGCGCACGCCGATCTCGCCCGAGCGGCGCAGGCACTTGGCCAGCAGCAGGCCCACCGTGTTGGTCAGGCACACCAGCAGGAAGCCGAACGCCAGCCACACCTGCAGCCGCACGTCACCCGGCAGCACCTGGTGGAACACCAGGTGATCGGTGACGTTGCGCAGCCGCACATTGGCCGGGCGCTCGAAGCGGCCGGCGCGGCGTTGTTCCTCGGAGTACTGCACCAGGTAGTCGCGGAAGGCCGGCGCATCGGCGGGCGATGCGAGCTCCACCCAGTACTGCGCCCAGGCGCAGGGCGAGCTCAGGTCGCGCGGGCCGCGGGCACCGTAGTCGCCCCAGCAGTTGGTGTTGCCCGAGGTGCCGAACTTCAGCTGCAGCGCGGTGGCGATCGGCAGGTACAGGTCCTCGGCGTCGAGGTAGGCGCCGCGCGTCAGGTCGAAGTAGTGCGGCACCGGGCGCCAGCTGTCGAGCACGCCGATCACGCGCATCGATTCGCGCCGCACCACCAGCTCGCGGCCGACGCTGTTCTCGCCGCCGAAGAGCCGGTCGTTCAGCGACTTCGACAGCACCACCACGCGCGCCTGCGCCGCGTCGGCCTGCGCGTCCCAGCCGCTGCCGTAGCGGAACGGCGCCTCGAACATCGCGAAGAAGTCGGCGCTGGTGTAGCGCGCCGAGGCGAAGAAGGGCTTGATCGCCGGGTCGGCGGGCTGCACCGGGATGTCGGCGCCGCTCATCATCACCTGGCGCTGGGCCCGCTTCGCGCGCAGCAGGGCCTCGGCATCGAAGCGCGTGAGCTGGAAGGTCGGCTCGTCGCCCGCCTTGTAGCCGATCATGTTGGCGGCATCGATCTGCACATCGAACAGCCGCGCGCTCTTGCCCGGGATCGGGTCGCCGGCCAGCGCGTGGTAGACCGTCAGCGTGGTCATGCACGCGCCGATGCCCAGGCCCATGGCCAGCACCATCAGCGCGGTCAGCACGGGCGCGTTGCGGAAGCTGCGCAGCGCGAGCTGCAGGTAGTAGGCGATCATGGGGGTGGCTCCTTCTATCGTCTGATATGAGCGTCTTGGTGCGAGGTCAACCTGCCTGGGCGGGCCGACGATCCTCGAGCAGCCGGTTCACCGCGCCGAGTTCGCCTTCGCCGAGGCTGCCCACCGCCTGCTGCAGCAGCAGCCGCGCCAGCACGTAGCCGTGGCGCGCCTGGTCGAAGGCGTTCTGCGCCGCGGTCTGGGTCTGGATGGCCAGCAGCAGGTCGGTCATCGTGCGCGTGCCCAGCGCCTGGCCGGCGCGGGTGGAGGCCAGCGCCAGGTTGGCCGCGTCGACCGCGGCGCGGGTGCTCTGCATCGTCGCGACGCCGGCCAGCACCGCTTCGTACTGGGCCTGGGTCTCGCGCACCAGCGCGCGGCGGTCCGATTCGAGCGCGGCGCGCTGCGCATCGCGCTGGTAGGCGGCCTGGCGCTGCTGCGATTCGACCGCGCCGCCGGCGAACAGCGGCAGCGTGACGCGCAGCGACAGCGTGCTGTCGGCGCGGCCGCGGCTGCCGTCGGCGATGGCGGGGCCGCCGCGGCGCTCGCTGTCCAGCCCCAGGCTGAGGGTGGGCAGGTGCCCGGCCCCGGCCGCGGCGATGCGCTGCTGGCTGGCCTGCAGCCCCAGCGCCTGGGCCTGCAGCAGCGGGTGCGCCTGCAGCGCCTGCGCCACCCAGGCGCTCGCGCTGGCGGGCTCGGGCGGCAGCGCGGGCAGATCGGCGGCCAGTGGTTTCAGCGCGCCGGGCGCATGGCCGGTGATCTGCGCCAGCGCCTCGCGGGCATCGGCCAGCGCCTGCTGCGCCTGCACCGTGCCGCTGCGCGACAGCGCGTGGTAGGCGCGGGCCTGTTCGACATCCACCTGCGCCGCCAGCCCGGCGGCGAAGCGGCTGCCGGCCTGCTGCACCTGCTGTGCCAGCGCCTGCTCGTTGGCCTGCGCCGCGGCCAGCGCGGCCTCGGCCGACAGCACGCCGAAGTAGGCCCGCGCGACGCGGCCGCACAGGTCCTGCTCGGCCGCGCGCAGCCGCGCGTCCTGCGCCGACAGCAGCGTGCGCTCGGCGTCCAGCGTGCGCAGCCGGCCCAGGTCCAGCAGCACCTGGCTCAGGCTGCTGTCCAGCTGCTGGCTGCGGCTGCCGCCGTCTTGCGTGCGTTGCGCGCTGGCGCTCAATTGCCACTGCGGCAGCAGCGGCGCGCGCGCCTGCGTGGCCACTTCCTGCTGGATGCCGCGCGCGGCCTGCGCGCTGGCCAGCAGCGGATCGGCCGCGCGCGCCTGGGCCAGGACCTCGAGCAGGTCTTCGGCGTGGCTCCACGAGGGGAGCCACAGGGTGGCAACGAGCAGGCTGAAGCGGATCAATGTAGAAGGCATGTCTGTCAGCCGGCTGAGACGGGAGGTGGGCCGCTGCGGTCCCTGCTGGCTGGTACCGAGCAGGCCAAGGCCGCCGGGTGTCCGGTTCCGCTCATGTCCCCCGGTCCAGGCTGCGCCTGGACCTCCTCCTTTACTTCGCTCCACCGGACACCCGACGCCCTTGGCTCGCGCAGCGCTCTGGCAGGCGCATGCCAACAGTGGTTCGGATCAGGACGGTGGGGCGCTTCACGGAGCGAAGTAAAGGAGGAGGGGTGGGCGCAGCCCGCCCCGGGGGACATGAGCGGAGTGGAGCGCCCCGGCGGCCTGATCGCGCTCCGACTGCAGCATGCGAACGACCGCATCGAGCCGATGGCGGGCACAAGCCGCACAGGCCGGTGGACGAGCCGATGCGGTCTCATCACAACGGGCTCCCCGCCAGGCTCACGATGCCACCCTCGCAGGGCGCAGCAGCGCCGGGTCGAGGTGCAGCTCGGCGGCGATGTCGACCACCTGGCCGTCGATGACGTGCACGTTGCGCTGCGCGCGGGCGGCGAGCTGCGGGTCGTGGGTGACCATCACGATGGTCGTGCCTTCGCGGTGCAGGCCTTCGAGCAGGTCCATCACGCTGCGCGCCATCTGGCTGTCGAGGTTGCCGGTGGGCTCGTCGGCCAGCAGCAGGCGCGGGCTGCCGGCCAGCGCGCGGGCGATGGCCACGCGCTGCTGCTGGCCGCCGGAGAGCTCGTTCGGGTAGTGCTTCGCGCGGGCGGCCAGGCCCACGCGGGCCAGCGCGTCGGCGGCGCGCCGCTTGCGCTCGGCCGTGGCCAGGCCGCGGTAGCGCAGCGGCACCTCGATGTTGTCGATCACGTTCAGGTCCGGGATCAGGTTGAAGGCCTGGAAGATGAAGCCGACCTTCTGGTTGCGGATGCGCGAACGCTGGTCGTCGCCCATCGCGCTGACGTCCACGCCATCCAGCTCGTAGCGGCCCGAGGTGAAGGCCTCCAGCAGCCCGGCGATGGTCAGGAAGGTGGTCTTGCCCGAGCCCGACGGGCCGGTGACGGCGACGAATTCGCCTTCGCGCACTTCGAGGTCGAAGTTGCGCAGCGCATAGGTCTCGACCATCTCGGTGCGGTACACCTTGCACAACGATTGCATCTTCAGCATGACGCGTCCTTGGAAAGTTAGGGTCCGACCATGACGCGCTCGGCGCCACGGAAGTTCTCGGTGCCGGAGATCACGACGCGCTCGCCCGGCTTCAGGCCTTCGAGCACCTCGACCTTGGCCAGGCTCTGCGCGCCCAGGCGGATCGCGCGGCGGCGCGCCTCGCCGTCCTGCAGCACGTAGGCCACGCGGCCGCCGCCGTCGTCGACGAAACTGCCGCGCGCCACGGTGAGCACCTGCTCGCGGTGGTCCAGCAGCACGCGCACCGACAGGCGCTGGTTCTGGCGCAGCTGCGGCGGCGTGGGGCCGTCGAAGCGCAGCCGGGCCGACACCTCGCCGTTGACGACCTCGGGCGACACCGAGCTCAGCTTGCCGGCCCAGCGCTGCCCGTTGCCGCTGATCTCGCCGGCCATGCCCGGCTGCAGCTCGCGCGCGAAGCTCTCGGCCACCTGCATCTGCACTTCCAGCTGCGACAGGTCGACCACCGTGGCCAGCTTGGCGTCCTTGGCCACGGTCATGCGGTCGTTGACGAACAGCTGGCCGACCTGGCCCTGCACCGGCGAGCGCACCGCCAGTTCCTCGGCCTGGCGCTCGATGTCGGCCACCTGCAGGCGCTGGCGCTCCACCGCCTGGCGCTTGGCACGCAGCTCGAAGCGGGTGGCATCGTCCTTCAGGCTCAGCAGCGCCTTTGCCTGGTCCAGCGCCACCTGGGCGCGCGCCACCGCGTCGCGCGCCTGGTCGACCTGCATGCCGGCGGTGGCGCCGGCCTCGAAGGCCTGGGTCTGGCGCTGCAGGTCGTTCTGCGCGGTCTTGTAGCTGATGGTCGCGATCTCGAGCTGGCTCTGCGCCTGCGCGCGCTGCTGCCGTGCATCGGCCTCGGCGCGCAGCGCCTCGCTTTCCAGCGCGTCGGCATTCGAGCGCTCCTGCGCCAGCCGCGCCTTCAGCTCGGGGCTGTCGATGCGCGCCAGCACCTGGCCGCGCTGCACCGCGTCGCCCGCCTGCACCAGCAGGCTCACGCTGCCGGCATTGCCGGCATAGAGCGTCGGGCTGACGGCGGCCACCACCTTGCCTTCGCCGGTGATGTCGCGCGTCAGCGGTCCGACTTCGACCGTGGCCACGGCCAGGCGGCCGAGGCTGATCGATTGGCCGACGGCCAGCGCCGACCACATCCTCGGCGCGCCCCAGGCCAGCAGCGCGAAGAGGAGGGCCAGCGCCAGCCAACGCCAGCCGGTGCGGCGCCACGGCGGCGTGGGGGCCAGCACGGTGTCCTGGGCAGAGGTGTCGCGGATCATGGGCTGGCTTGTGCAAGCCGCGGGCCAGCCTTCGTCTGGAAAGAAAGTCCTTGTGCATCAAGCACTTGGCGCGATCGGGCAGTGCGCCACGAGTGTCCGCGGACAGTTCTTCGGACAGCCGGACAACTTGTCCGGACGGTCAGGATCGCAGGCGGCGTGGCGTGGGAAAGCCCCGAGCCGCAAGCGGCGGGCCCGCTGCGAGACTCCCGGCGATGACGACGCAGCAGCTGATCCTGAGCCTGGTGCTCGCGACCCTGGTGTTCTCGGTCGCGCTGGAGCTCAAGGTCGACGACTTCACCCGCGTCGCGAAGCTGCCGCGCGCGGTGGTGTGCGGACTGATCCCGCAGTTCGTGCTGCTGCCGGTGGGCACCTGGCTGGCGACCCTGGTACTCGACCTGCCGGCCAACACCGAGGCCGCGATGATCCTGGTGGCGGCCTGCCCGGGCGGCTCGCTCAGCAACGTGGTGACGCACCGCGGGCGCGGCAACACCGCGCTGTCGGTCAGCATCTCGGCGGTGGCGGCGGTGATGGCGCTGTTCCTCACGCCGTTCAACTTCGCGTGGATGATGGCCACCAACCCGGCCACCGCGGCCTGGATGCGCGCGCTGCAGCTCGACGCCTCGGACATCTGGTGGAGCCTGCTGGCGCTGCTGGCGCTGCCGATGGCCGCCGGCCTGCTGCTGGGCCACCACGCGCCGCGCTTCACCGCGCGCATCCGCGTGCCGCTGGGCAACTTCAGCCTGCTGGCGCTGCTGGCCTTCATCGTCGGCGGGCTGGTCAGCCAGCGCGCGCTGCTGAACGCGCAGATCCTGCCGCAGCTGCTGATCGTGGTGCTGCACAACGCCGGCGGGCTGCTGCTGGGCTGGCTGTGCGCCACCGCGTTCCGCGTGACCGAGCGCGACCGGCGCGCCATCGTCATCGAAGGCGGCATGCAGAACTCGGGGCTGGCGCTGGGCATCATCGCGGTGCAGTTCCATGCCGACCTCGGCATGGTGATCATCGCCAGCCTGTGGGGCATCTGGCACATCGTGTCGGGCCTGACGCTGGCGCAGTGGTGGAGGTGGAAGGATGTTCGACTGGCTGCTTGAAGGCGCCACCGTCGTCGATGGCACGGGCGCCGCGCCGTACACGGCGGACGTGGCGGTGCGCGACGGCCGCATTGCCGAGGTGTCGCGCGACGCGCGCATCACCGCACCGGCGCGCCAGCGCATCGCCGCGCACGGCGCCTGGCTGACGCCGGGCTTCGTCGACATCCACACCCACTACGACGGCCAGGCCACCTGGGACGAGACCTTCTCGCCCAGCATCTGGCATGGCACGACGACCGTGGTGATGGGCAACTGCGGCGTCGGTTTCGCGCCGGTCGTGAAAGGTCGCGAGGCCGAGCTGATCAAGCTGATGGAAGGCGTGGAGGACATTCCCGGCAGCGCGCTGGCCGAGGGCATCCGCTGGGGCTGGCAGAGCTTTCCCGAGTACATGGACGCGCTCGATGCGATGCCGCACAGCCTGGACTTCCTGCTGCAGGTGCCGCACGACCCGCTGCGCATGGCGGTGATGGGCGAACGCGCGTTCAGCCAACGCGTGGCCGGCGCGGAGGACATCGCCGCGATGCGCACGCTGCTGCGCGAGGCGCTGCAGGCCGGTGCCGCCGGCTTCAGCACCGGCCGCAGCGACAACCACCGCACCGCCGAAGGCAAGGAGACGCCGGCGGCCGAGGCCGACGCGGCCGAGCTGTGCGGCATTGCCGGTGCGTTCGCGGGCCTGGACCACGGCGTGGTGCAGCTGGTCAGCGACTTCGACGTGCTGCGCGGGCCGGACCGCTTCGACGCCGAATGGGCGCTGGTCGAGCAGCTGGCGCGGGCTGCGGGCCGGCCGCTGTCGATGACCTGGCTGCAGCGCGACCCCGGCGGCGCGCAGTGGCTGGCGATGCGCGAGCGCGTCGACGCCGCGGTGGCTGCCGGCCTGCCGCTGTACCTGCAGGCGGCCGCGCGCGGCATCGGCGTGATCCTCGGGCTCGATGCCAGCTTCCACCCCTTCGCCGGCTTCCCGTCGTTCAAGGAGATCGCGCACCTGCCGCTGCCCGAGCGCGCCGCGGCGATGCGCGACCCCGCACGCCGCGCGCGCGTGCTGGCCGAGCCCTCCGAGCGCATGGCCGGCGACGGCACGCCGATCCCGCCGCTGGTGGACATCCTGCTCGCCCGCATCGAGCTGATCGCCGGGCGCATGTTCCCGCTGGGCGACGCGCAGAACCCGGCGCCGGACTACGAGCCCACCGTGATGCAGAGTTTCCTGGTGCGCGCCAGGCAGCGCGGCTGCAGCGCGCTGGCCGCGCTGTACGACCACCTGGCCGAGGGCGACGGCCGGCAGCTGATCTACTTCCCTATCTTCAACTACAACGAGGGCTCGCTCGACGTGGTGGGCCAGATGCTGCGCCACCCGCGCGCGCTGGCGGGCCTGAGCGACGCCGGCGCCCACGTGGGCACCATCTGCGACGCCAGCTTCCCGAGCTTCCTGCTGACGCACTGGGTGCAGCGGCGCGAGAAGGACCGGCTGCCGCTGGAGCGTGCGGTGGAAATGCTGGCCGCGCGCAATGCGCGTTATCTCGGCCTGGCCGACCGCGGCACCATCGCGCCGGGCCAGCGCGCCGACCTGAACCTGATCGACCCGCAGCGCTTGGGCGTTGGCACGCCGCAGCTGGTGCGCGACCTGCCGGCCGGCGGCCGCCGCTTCCTGCAGCGCGGCGAAGGCTACCTGGGCACCTGGGTGGCGGGTCGCTGCGTGCGCAACGAGCAGGGCCTGACGGACGAGCGGCCGGGCCGCCTGGTGCGGCTGGGGCGCGGCGGCTGAAAGCCCCGCGCCGCGCGGCGCCGGCTCGGAACCGCCTCAGAACCGCTTGTTGCCCCGCGCCAGGTAGAACCACTCCTGGCCGGCGCCGGCCGCCGGGTTCGGGAACACGATGGCGCTGTCTTCGTCGGCATGCACCGGCGTGCCGTCGGCGCGGGTGCCGATCAGCGTGCCGGCGGGCACGGCATCGAAGCTTTGCCAATGACGCGCAAAGTGGTCGTCCGCATCGATCTTGTCGACCACCTTGTACAGGCTCAGGGCCTGCGGCGCGGCCACCGGCGCGGGATCGGGCGCGTCGATGATCTTCAGGTGCGCCAGCGTGTTCAGGATCGCGGTGTAGGCCACCTCGGGTGCGGCCGGGTCTTCGTGCTGGCCGCATTCGAGCGTGAAGCCCCAGCCGCCGACGCGGCGCATGTACTCGGTGGTGCCGACGCCGAAGTCGGGGTCGGTCTCCAGCCCGTGCTGGCCGGTGAGTTCGGCGCGCTGGCGCCGCCGCGCCACGCCGCCGGCATAGGTGGACAGCCAGCCGTCGACGATGCGCCTCACGCCCAGGCGCAGCACCAGCGCGGCTTCGCGCTCGGCATGGCGGAAGGGCTCCAGCGGGCCGTCGTTGTTCTCGGGCCCGACCATCGCGAAGGGTTCGCCGCCGGTGTGGAACGAGTGCAGGTCCAGCAGCACCTCGTGGCGCGCGAGCAGCGGGCACAGCCAGTTGGCCACATGGTCTTCGTATTCGCGGATCTCGGTCGTGGGGCTGAGCTTGCGGTTGAGGTTGCGGTCGCCCTGGCGGCGCTTCAGTTCGTAGGCCTTGGGGTTGCACACCGGCACGAAGCTGACTTCGCCGCGGGCCAGCACGAGCTGGCCGTTGTCGATCTCGGCCAGCACGCGCTCGATGGCCCGGGTGCCGCAGGTCTCGTTGCCATGCACCGCGCCGGTGACGATCAGCTTCGGGCCTGGGTTCGGCGTGGCGTAGTGGATGGCTTGGAGCGGACGCATCCGGCAACTTTACGCCCGGGCTTGCGCCACCATCAACGGGTGGTTTTCATCACCAGCGGGCCCAGCCAGCGCCAGTAGCTCACCGGGGCCAGGCGTTCGAGCCAGGCGATGACCACCGCGTCGCCGCCGACCAGCACGCGGGCCTTGTCGCGCTCCATGCCGCGCACGATGATCTCGCCGGCGCGTGCCGGCGGCATGCGCAGCTTCTTCTCGGCCTCGGCGATGCGCTGCTCGATCTCGGCCGCCGGCACCGCGGCCGGCTTGCGTGCGCTGCGCGCGATCTGCGTCGCGACGCCGCCCGGGTGCACGACCGTGACGCCGACCGTCGAGCCCGCCAGCTCGTGGCGCAACGCATTCGAGAAGCCCCGCACCGCGAACTTGCTGGCCGAGTAGGCGGTCTGCCCCGGCGGCGAGATCAGGCCGTAGACGCTGGAGAGGTTGACGATGCGGGCCTGGTCGGCGCGTTGCAGCAGCGGCAGGCAGGCGCGCGTCAGGCGCACCACGGCATGGAAGTTGATCTCGAACAGCCAGTCGAAATCGGCCTCGGTGACCTGCTCGAAGGTCCCGCCCACCGCCACGCCGGCATTGTTGACCAGCAGCTGCAGGCCGGGATGGTGGCCGAGCACTTCATCGGGTAGCGCCGCCACTGCCGCGCGGTCGGCCACGTCGAGGGCGTGCCGGCTGAGGCGCAGGCCGCGCGCGCTTGCCGTGGGCTGCAGCTGCGCCACGGTGTCGGCCAGGCCGGCGGCGTTGACGTCGGCCAATGCCAGGTGGCAGCCGCGCTGCGCCAGCGAGTGGGCGATGGCGCGGCCGATGCCGCTGCCGGCACCGGTGACCAGGGCGGTGCGGTCGTGCAGCTTCATGCGCGGGCCGCTCCTGCTTCGCCGGCCTTGCGGAACTGCAGCACGCCATCGGCGATGCGGCCGAAGCGGATGGTCAGCATGTCGAGGAAGTAGTTCTGGTAGAGCCGCCAAGGCGGCCGCGAGCCCTGCTTGGGCAGCTGCGCCAGGGCGCGCTGCACGTAGCCGGAGCTGAAGCTGAGGAAGGGCTCGGCCTGCACCGCCGGGTCGCGCCGCGGCACCGCCACCGCGGCGCCATGGCGGTCCATGTGGTTCAGCAGCCGGCACACGTACTCGGCCGTCAGGTCGGCCTTCAGCGTCCACGAGGCATTGGTGTAGCCGAAGGTCTGCACCAGGTTCGGCACGTCGCCGAGCATCATGCCCTTGTAGGTCATCACCTCGGCGGGCACGACCGGACGGCCGTCCACCGTGAGCGTGGCCTCGCCCAGCGGCACCAGCTTCAGCCCGGTGGCGGTGACGATGACGTCCGCCGGCAGTTCGCGGCCCGACGCCAGGCGGATGCCGCCGGGCGTGAAGCGGTCGATGGTGTCGGTGACGATCTCGGCCCGCCCTTCGCGCAGCGCGCGGAACAGGTCCCCGTCGGGCACCAGGCACATGCGCTGGTCCCAGGGCTTGTAGCGCGGCGTGAAGTGCGTCTGCACGTCGTAGCCGGGCTTCAGCTGCAGGCGGGCGAACTCGATCAGCCGCTGCTTGAACTGCTCGGGGTAGCGCCGCGCCACCTGGAAGTAGAAGGCGCCGCGCAGCACGTTCTTCCAGCGCGTGATCCCGTAGGCCAGCTTGGCCGGCAGCCAGCGTTGCAGGCGTGCGGCCAGCGCGTCCTCGGCCGGGCGGGTGACGATGTAGGTGGGCGAGCGCTGCAGCATCGTGACCTGCGCGGCCGTGGCCGCCATCGTCGGCACCAAGGTCACCGCGGTGGCGCCGCTGCCGATCACGACCACGCGCCTGCCGGCGTAGTCGAGGTCTTCGGGCCAGAACTGCGGGTGCACCACGGGGCCCTTGAAATCCGCCTCGCCTTCGAAGCGGGGGCGGTAGCCCTCGCGGTAGCTGTAGTAGCCGCTGCACAGGTACAGGAAGCGCGTGCGCAGCGTGAGCGGCTGGCCCTGGTGCTCGAGCCGCACGGTCCAGCAGGCCTCGGCGCTGGACCAGTCGGCGCCGACGAGCTTGTGGCCGAAGCGGATGTGCGGCGTGATGCCGGCTTCGTCGGCCGTCTCGCGGATGTAGCGCAGGATCGACGGGCCGTCGGCAATCGCCTTCGCGTCCTGCCAGGGCTTGAAGGCGTAGCCCATCGTGTGCATGTCCGAATCGGAGCGGATGCCGGGGTAGCGGAACAGGTCCCAGGTGCCGCCGATCGCCTGCCGTGCCTCGACGATGGCGTAGCGCTTGCCCGGGCAGCGACGCTGCAGCTGCCAGGCCGCGCCGATGCCGGACAGGCCGGCGCCGACGATCAGCACGTCCAGCGGGGCTTCGGGGGGCGATGCAACAACAGCGGGAGCGTCGTTCATGGCGGGCGGCCGGACAACAAGGTGCGGCCGACTATAGGCCGCCGCCGCGGGACGCAAGTCCGCAAGCCATGTGCAGCCGGTTTCGCCACCATCGCAGGCCTGTCCCACCCCCGCGCGAGCGACACGATGAGAATCGAGCACCAACCCCAGGCCCTGCATGTGATCGGCATCGAACTGCGCACCTCGAACGAAGAGGCCTTTCGCACCATTCCCGCGTTCTGGCAGCGCTTCAGCCAGCAGGGCGGGCCGGCGCAGGTGGCCGGCCGCCTGAGCGACGAGGTCTACGCGGTCTACACGCACTTCGCGCATGCCGGCGTCGACAACCAGGGCGTGTACTCGCTGGTCATCGGCGCCGCGGTGGCACCCGACACGGCGCTGCCGGCCGGGCTGGCGCGTGCGGTGGTGCCGGCCTCGCGGCGCGCGGTGTTCGAGGTCGAGCGCGGACGCTTCGACCGGGTCGGCGAAGCCTGGCAGCGCATCTGGCAGCGTGGCGACCTGGCCAAGACCTTCATCGCCGAGTACGAGCGCTACGGGCCGGACGGCCGCATCGAGATCAGCATCGGCCTGGCGCCTGAAGCGCGGCCGGTGACGCCGGCAGCATGAACCGCGCGCACGGCTGGGTGGACTACCACCAGCGCATGGCGCGGGTCACCGCCTACCTGCACGACCACCTGGCCGAGGACCTGAACCTGGCGCGCTTGGCGGAGGTGGCGCACCTGTCGGCCTTCCACTGGCACCGCGTGTACCACGCGCTGCAGGGCGAGACGATCGCGGCCACCTTGCGCCGGCTGCGGCTGCACCGCGGCTCGGGCTACCTGGCCACCACCCCGCTGCCGGTGGCGCAGATCGCCCGGCGCTGCGGCTACCCGAGCCCGCAGTCCTTCGCGCGCGCGTTTCGCCAGGCCTACGGCATGACGCCGCTGGACTACCGCGCGCGCGGCAGCCATGTGGCGTTCCAGGCCGGTGCAGCCGCCGTCGCCGCGGCCGGCTACGAGGTGACGGTGCGCGAGGTGCCGGCCATTGCCATGGCCGGCGTGAACCACCGCGGTTCGTACATGCTGATCGGCAAGGCCTTCGAAGCCGCGCAGGGCGCGCTGGCCGCGCAAGGCCTGCTGCGGCCCGATGCGCGCTGGCTGGCGGTGTACCTGGACGATCCGTTCGCGGTGCCGGAAGCGCAGCTGGCCTCGCGCGCCGGCCTGTCGCTGGCGCCGGGCCATGCCGCGCCGGCCCCGCCGCTGCAGTGCTTCACGCTCGGCGGCCAGCGCTGCGCGGTGCTGCGCCACCGCGGCCCCTATGCCACGATGCGAGCGGCCTACCAGTGGCTGTACGGCCACTGGCTGGTGGCGTCCGGCTGCGAGGCCGCGGACCTGCCGGTGTTCGAGGAATACCTCAACCACCCGCGCCACACGGCGCCGGCGGACCTGCTGACCGACATCTTCCTGCCGCTGGCTGCGGCGCCGGCATCTTGAGTCAGGCCGTCGTGATCGGGTTCACGCGGTGGTGCGGCACGCGCACCAGCTCGCGCCGGTAGCGCTCGCTGGCGCGGATCGGGTAGTCGGCGGCATACCAGCCGTCGGCGGAGACGATCTCCAGGCTCAGCACAGGCTGGCCGTGCTGCAGGTTCTCGCAGACGTAGGCGAACATCGCCTCCGGCCGCTGCTCGGCCAGCAGCTCGTCGAACAATGTGCGGCGGCGCCGCGGGTGCGCCAGCAGCGCCGGCTCGACGATGCCGCGCGAAGCCAGCGACACCCACTCGATGGCCAGCAGCGCGCCAGGGATGCAGGTGTCGACCTCGATCGCGTAGACCTGGCCTTCATCGGTGATGCCGCGGCGGATGCTCTGGCGCAAGGCCTTGAACAATTCACGGAAAGCGGCGTTGAGATCGGCCGACTCCATGAAGCGGTGCTGCCGCGTACCGCGATGGTCGTCCAGGAAGCTGATGGTGACGGGAAGTGGCGAGGACATGCCCTGTTGTTTCGGCGATCGGCGCCGGAGCTTGAGGGCGCCGATCGCCGGCCGGTCAACGCAAGCCGCCATCCCCGGGTGCGGCCTCAGCTGCGGCGGCGACGGCTCCAGCCCGCGCCCATCAGGGCGATGCCGACCAGGGCCAGGCTCGCGGGCTCCGGCACGGCGTTGCCGAACACCTGCACGTTGACGTCGGACGCCTTGTCCCAGCCATCGCCCAGCGAGGTCCATTCGCCGACGCTGCCGGTGTCGACCACGCCGCCGAGGACATTGGCGTATAGCATCTTGTCGTCTGCCCCCTGCTGCGGCGAGCCGCTGCGCGCCGCGTTCGAGGCGTGCACGAACGGGATCGAGGTGCCCTGGCCCGATCCGGCCGAGCCGCTGCCGTCCAGGAAGAACTCGAAGGTCTGGCCCGCGTTCAGCACGATGTTGACCGCGAAGTCGACCTGGTGCATCGCGATCATCGAGCCCGAACTGCCCTGGTAGATGCTGTTGAACGGGTCGCCGTAGGTCGTGTCGGAAATGACGCCGATGGCGTCGCCCGCCAGGCCGCCGCGCAGCACGGCCGAATCGGTGGTGCCCACGGTCCACAGGCGGATCGAGGTGATCACCCAGTCCTGCGCGCTGGTGTTCGTGAAGGTATCGCCGACCATCCAGTAGTCGTTGGACGTGTAGGCCGAGAAGGCCCAGGCCACGTTCGACCGGTCGGCGCCGGCGGCGTTGTTCAAGTTGTCGATCGGTAGGCCCCGGTCGACCAGCAGTGCGCCATGGGCCGCGCCCAGCGTGACGCACAGCCCCAGCGCTGCCGCGAACGATCGGATATGTCGTGGGATACCGTGCATGTGTCTTCCTCCGTGGGGTGGGTTGGCGTCGCGCGGCCGAGGGCCGTGCACGCGACCGGCAGGCAAAGCAATGTCCGGGCCGTCTGTCAAAAAGCCGTCAAATCGTCCACGGAATCAAGCACTTGGCTCACGCTGCCCCGACGCGGCGGGGCTGCGGCGTCAAGCGGCCCGACACGGGGTCGGCCCGTAAGGGGCAGGCGACGACGCGCAGCGTGCGCGGCATCAGGCAATCACGCGCAGCTTCCTCGCCAGCGCCACCGCCTGCGTGCGGCTGTGCGCGCCGAGCTTCAGGTTGATGTTGCGCAAGTGCGTGCGCACGGTGCTGTCCGAGACGAAGAGCTTCTCGGCCATCGCGCTGTTGGAATAGCCCTCGGCCAGCAGCTGCAGCACCCGCAGCTCCTTGTGCGTGAGCGGCTCGGCGGCCGGGCCGGCGGCGGGCGTTGGTGCGGCCGCGGCCGCGGCTTCGGCGGCCTCCGGTTCGGCGCCGAGCGCGGCGCTGCCGTACAGCTCGAGCAGGCGTTGCACGAACTCGGCCTGGATCGGGTCGTCGGGCCGGCGCGGGTCCTGGGCTGCGGCGCGTGCGCGCTGCAGCAGCGGCGCCAGCGCCGGACCTTCGTCCAGGATCAGCCGCACGAAGCCTTCGCGGCTGGCGTGCTGCAGCAAGGCCTGCATCACCGCGGCGGCGGCCGCCGGGTTGCCGCTGCGGTGCTGGGCCAGCGCGAGCAGCGCCCGCAGCTTCAGCGCGCGGTGGTGGCGGTGGTCGGCCAGCGCATCGGCCAGGGCCTGTTCGGCGCGCGCGGCCGCCGCGCGGGCATCGCCGAAATGGATGTCCCAGCGCAGCCGCCCGATCAGCAGGTCGTCCACGCCATGGGCCTGCAGGTACTCGACGCGCGGGCGCTGCCACACGGCCGGGTCGTCGGCGCGGTCGAGTTCCTGGCGTGCCGCGGCGGCGTGGCCCTGCAGCAGCAGCAGGCGCGCGCGCTCGAGCTTGGCGCTGGCCACCACGCGCGGCAGCTGGCGCTGGTGGCCCAGGTATTCCAGCTCGGTCAGCAGCTCGAAGCCGGCGTCGACATCGCCGCGCTCGAACGCGATGCGCGTGCGCATGCGGTGGCTGGCGATCATGTGGTCGGGCAGGCCCACGTCGCGCGCCAGCGGCAGGTAGACGTTCAGCAGGTGCTCGGCCGCGGCCAGCTCGTTGGCCTCGTACACCACGCCGGCGTACAGCACGCCGGCCCAGGCATTGCCGTTGCTGTAGGTGTAGGCATAGGGCGAGGCCGCATGCGGCGTGGCGCTCACCGCGATGCGCAGGCGCGCGGTGGCCTGGCGCAACCGGCCTTCCTTCAGGTCGAGCACGCCTTCGAGCGACTCGGTGTACATGCGGTTGAAGCTGCTGCCGGGGGGACCCGCCGCCTGGGCGCGGCGCGCCGCGTCGAGCAGGCGCTGCGCCTCGTGCTGCTCGCCCATCACCGAGAACGCATGCGCCATCGCGTTGCACAGCGCGCCGTCGGCGAAGGGTCGGCAGGTGGGCAGGCGCGCCAGGCTGTCGCGGCCGGCGGCGCAGGCCTCTTCGTGGCGGTCCATCATCGCCAGCAGCATCGGCCGCTGCGCGTTGACATGGGCCTGCACCGCCGGGTCCTCGCTGGCCAGGCAGCCGGAGGCTTCGAGCAGCTGCATCGCCTCCCAGGGGCCGTGCGTCAGGCAGCGCGCCCACACCGCCACCACCTGCAGCCGCGGCCAGGCGCGCAGCGGTTCGGCCGGCAGCGCGGCGAACCAGCGGTCGAGCAGGCGCATGCGGCCCTGTTCGAGGAAGGTCTCGGCATGCTGGCCCAGCAGGTGCAGCGCATGCGGATGGTCGCCGCCTTCGATGGCATGGTCGATCGCCGGCACCGGCCGGCCCTGGGCTTCGTACCAGCCCGAGGCCGCCAGGTGCAGCCGCGCCACGTCATGCGGATGCTCGCGCGCCAGCTGCCCGCGCAGGAACTCGGCAAAGAGGCTGTGGTAACGGTAGCTGGGCCCGCCATCGGCCGACTCGCCACCCACCGGCGTGACAAACAGGTTCGCGGCTTCCAGCCGCTGCAGGATGGCGGCGCAGTCCAGCCGTGGCAGCAGCGCCTGGCACACGCCGGCATCGAGCTGGCGCAGGATGCCGGTGCGCAGCAGGAAGTCGCGGATGTCCGGCGGCTGCTGTGCCAGCACGTCCTCGGCCAGGTAGTCGGCCACGGCGCGCTCGGTGCCGGAGAAGCGCTGCACAAAGTCGGCCACGGCGCCGCGCCGGTCCAAGGCCATGCCCACCAGCCAGAGGGCCGTGATCCAGCCCTCGGTCTTGCGGTGCAGCTGGCGCAGCGCCTGCGCCGGCAGTGCCGGGCCGCCGCGCAGCCGGAAGAACTCGGTGGTCTCGGCCAGCGAGAAGCGCAGCAGCTCGGCGTCGATCTCCAGCAGCTGGCCGCGCGCGCGCAGCCGGCCCAGGCCCAGGTCGGGCAGGCTGCGCGAGCCGATCACCAGCTGTCCGCGCCGCGGCAGGTGCTCGATCAGCTCGCGCAGCAGGCCCAGCACGGCGGGGGACTGCAGCGCCTCGGCGTCGTCGAGGAACAGCGCGAACGGCGCCTCGTCGCGTGCCAGCGCGTCCACCACGTCCAGCGGTGCCCGCGCGGTGGCGCGCGGCTCCAGTCCGAGCTGGCGCGCGGCGGCGGCCAGGCCGGCCAGGAAGCGCGGCACGTCGTTGTCGGCGCGGTCCAGCGTCAGCCAGGCGGTGGTGGTGCCGGCGGCTTCGAGCTGCTCGCGCGCCTGCAGCATCGCGGTGGTCTTGCCGAAGCCGGCCGGTGCGCGCACCAGCACCAGCTTCACGCTGGCGGCGGCCAGCAGGCGCTCGGCCACCGCGCTGCGCGGCACCTGCGCCGGGCGGTGGGCCGGCGGCTGCAGCTTGGACGAGGGCAGGGCGGTGGCGGGTGGGGGCAGGGCGGACATGGAGAAGCTGCGGGCAGCGCCGGCGCAGCATGCCGGCCGGCGGCCCACGGTGAACCGTCGCTTTCGACGATTTTCGCGCGCGGGCCGCAGGTCTAGAGTGTGCGCTCCGGACCCACGTGGCCTCCCCCGACAGGACTGCTGCCGATGAAGCTCGATGCCTCCATTTCCGCCGTGATCACCGGCGGCGCCTCCGGACTGGGCGCCGCCACCGCGCGCCGCCTGGCCAGCCGCGGCGTGAAAGTGGCCTTGTTCGACCTGAACGCCGAGGCCGGCGAAGGGCTGGCCAAGGAGCTCGGCGGCGTGTTCTGCAAGGTCGACGTCACCTCCGAAGAGCAGGTGGACGCGGCCTTCGCGAAGGCGCGCGCGGCCCACGGGCAGGAGCGCATCCTGGTCAACTGCGCCGGCACCGGCAATGCGGTGAAGACCGCCAGCCGCGACAAGACCAGCGGCGAGATCAAGGCCTTTCCCACCGCCAACTTCGACCGCATCATCCAGATCAACCTGGTCGGCACCTTCCGCTGCATCGCGAAATCGGCCGCCGGCATGCTGAGCCTGCCGCCGCTGGAGGGCGGCGAGCGCGGCGCCATCGTCAACACCGCGTCGGTGGCGGCCGAGGACGGCCAGATCGGCCAGGCCTCGTACTCGGCCTCGAAGGCCGGCATCGTCGGCATGACGCTGCCGATCGCGCGCGACCTGATGGGCGAGGGCATCCGCGTCAATACCATCCTGCCGGGCATCTTCGACACGCCGCTGCTGCGTGGCGCGCCCGAGAACGTCAAGGCCGCGCTGGCCGCCTCGGTGCCGTTCCCCAAGCGCCTGGGCGACCCCGACGAATACGCGCACCTGGCCGAGACGATGATCACCAACGGCTACTTCAACGGCGAATCGGTCCGTCTCGACGGCGCCATCCGCATGGCCCCACGCTGAGCACGGGCCCTCGACTTTCGAACAAGGAGCAAGACCATGGCTGAAGCCTTCATCGTCGCCGCCGCACGCACCGCCGGGGGCCGCCGCGGCGGCCGGCTCTCGGGCTGGCATCCGGTGGACCTGGCCGCGCAGGTGCTGAACGCGCTGGTCGAGCGCAGCGGGGTCGACCCGGCCGCGGTCGACGACGTGATCCTCGGCTGCGTGATGCAGGCCGGCGAGCAGTCGAACAACATCGCGCGCAATGCGGTGCTGGCCTCGAAGCTGCCGCAGTCGGTGCCCGGCACCTCGCTGGACCGGCAGTGCGGCTCGTCGCAGCAGGCGCTGCAGTTCGCGGCGCAGGCGGTGATGTCGGGCACGCAGGACTGCGTGATCGCCGGCGGGGTCGAGAGCATGACACGCGTGCCGATGGGCACGCCGGCGATCCTGGCGCGCAAGGCGGGCCTGGGCTTCTACATGAGCCCGGAGACGCGCGCGCGCTTCCCCGGCGTCGAGTTCAGCCAGTTCATGGGCGCGGAGATGATGGTCAGGAAGTACGGCCTGAACCGCGAGCAGCTCGACCGCTATTCGCTGCAGAGCCACCAGCGCGCGATCGCCGCCACGCGCGAGGGTCGCTTCGCCGCCGAGATCGTGCCGGTGGCGGTGCGCCGCGCCGAGGCCAGCGCCAACGGCTGGGTCGACGTGGACGGCCCGGCCGAGCAGCACACCGCCGACGAAGGCATCCGCTTCGAGGCCACCTACGAATCGATCGCCGGCGTGAAGCTGCTGCAGGAAGGCGGCGCGATCACCGCGGCCAACGCCAGCCAGATCTGCGACGGCGCCTCGGGCGTGATGGTGGTCAACGAGCGCGGGCTGAAGGCGCTGGGCCTCAAGCCGCTGGCGCGCATCCACCACCTCAGCGTGATCGGCGGCGACCCGGTGATCATGCTCGACGCGCCGATCGAGGCCACGCAGCGCGCGCTGAAGAAGGCCGGCATGAAGATCGAGGACATCGACCTGTACGAGGTGAACGAGGCCTTCGCGCCGGTGCCGCTGGCGTGGGCCCAGGTGACCGGCGGCAGCATCGACCGGCTGAACGTGAACGGCGGCGCCATCTCGCTGGGCCACCCGCTCGGCGCCTCGGGCACCAAGCTGATGACCACGCTGCTGAACGCGCTGCAGCAGCGCGGCGGCCGCTACGGCCTGCAGACCATGTGCGAAGGCGGCGGCATGGCCAACGTGACGATCGTCGAGAGGCTCTGACCCGATGGCCGCGCCAGTCATCCGTTATGAACGCGACGGCGCGGTGGCGCTGGCGATCTTCGACCGTGCCGAGCGGCTCAACCCGCTGAGCGTCGAGTTCCAGCAGGCACTGCGCGGCGTGTGCGCGCAGGTGCGCGAGGACCGCAGCGTGCGCGCGCTGCTGCTCACCGGCGAGGGGCGCGCGTTCTGCGTCGGCGCGGACCTGTCGTCGCTGGGCCAGCCCGCGCCCGGCGACACGCGCAGCCTGGGCCCGCGCGTGGCCGAGCAGATGCATGCGCTGTCCAACCGCGTGATCCTGGACCTGCGCGAGCTGCCGGTACCGGTGCTCAGCGCGGTCAACGGCGCCTGCGCCGGCGCGGGCGTCGGCATCGCCCTGGCGGCGGACGTGGTGCTGGCGGCGAAGTCGGCCTACTTCTACCTGCCTTTCCTGCCCAAGCTGGGCATCGTGCCGGACCTGGGCACGACCTGGTTCATCGAGCGCCTGGCCGGGCGCGGCCGCGCGCTGGGCCTGTCGCTGCTGGGCGATCGCTTGGCGGCCGAGCAGGCGGTGCAGTGGGGCGTGGCCTGGGCCGCGGTCGACGACGTGGCGCTGCGCAGCGAGGCGCTGGCGCTGGCCCATCGCCTGGCGAAGCTGCCCTCGCACGCGGCGGTGGAGGCGCGGCGCGCGTACGACGCCGCGGCGATCAACACCTTGCCGCAGCAGCTGGCCTACGAGGCCGAACGCCAGCGCGAGCTGCTGGACAAGCCCAGCTTCATCGAAGGCGTGCAGGCCTTCCTGGCCAAGCGCGAGCCGCGCTTCGACTGATCGCCGCGCGCCGGGGGGAAGAGGCTCAAGCGGCCAGCCAGCGCGCCAGTTCGCGCTGGAGGGTGTCCAGCGTCAGCGGCTTGGTCAGCACCGCGTCCATGCCGACCGCGGCACAGGCCCGCCGGTCGGCGTCACCCGCATGGGCGGTCAGCGCGACGATCGGGGCGCCGGGCCACAGCGCCTGCTGCTGCATCGCGCGCAGGCGGCGCGTGGCTTCCAGGCCGTCCATGCCGGGCATCTGCAGGTCCATCAGCACCAGGTCGGGCGGCTGGGCCTGGCAGGCCTGCAGCGCCTCGGTGCCTTCGTTGGCGATGCGTACGCGCAGGCCCAGCGCGCGCAGGAACTCGGAGCCGACCAGCTGGTTCACCGGGTTGTCTTCGACCAGCAGCACGTCGGCGTCGCGGCGCAGCAGCGGGGCCGGTGCCTGCGGGTGCACGGGCTGGCCGGCCCCGGCCACCAGCGCGCGCAGCGTGGCCGGCGTGAACGGCACCAGCTCGTGGCCGATGCCCAGCAGGCGTGACTCGGCCTCGATCGCCGGCTGGTACCAGTCGGGCCGGATCACCAGGTGCAGCGCGGCCTGCGGCAGCGCGTCGTGCAGCGGCTGCAGGCGGGACTCGGGGCCCAGTGCCTGCTCGGCCACCAGCACCAGCTGCGGCGCCCGCCGCGGCGTGGGCTCGCCGCGTGCCAGCGCCTGCGCGGCCTCGATCGCGGCGGCCAGCGTCGTCACGGTCTCGGCACTGCCGCCCAGGCGCTCGAAGCGGGCCTCGGTCCAGGCTGCGGCCAGGGCGTTGGGGTAGACCAGCCAGACGTGGCAGCCCGCGCCGGGCAGGCCGGCCGGTGCGGGGGGATCGAGGCTGGCGCGCAAAGTGAGCGTCAGCAGCATCGCGGTGCCGTTCTCGTACTGCGGGTCCAGCGCCAGCTCGCCGCCCATCGCGCGCGCCAGCCGGCGCGCGATGGCCAGGCCCAGGCCGGTGCCGCCGTGCGCGCGCGACAGGCGCTCGTCGCCCTGCACGAAGGCCTCGAACACCCGCTCGCGCTGCGCCGGCGCAATGCCGGGGCCGGTGTCCTCGATGCGCACGCTCACCTGCAGCCGGCCATCGGGCGCCAGGCGCGATTCGCCGCAGACGCTGATGTGGCCCTGCTCGGTGAACTTGATCGCGTTGCCCAGCAGGTTGTTGAGGATCTGCTGCACCAGGCGGCCGTCGCCGACCATGCGCTCGTGCGCGCCGCGCCAGTCGTACAGCAGCGCCAGCGGCCGGCCGGTGACCAGCGGCATCACGCCGCGCAGCGCATCGGCCAGCAGCTGCGGCATGTCGAAGGGGCGCGGCTGCAGCTCGACGCCGCCGGCCTCGATGCGGGAGAAATCGAGCACGTCGTTGATCACCCGCAGCAGGGCCTGGCCCGATTGCTGCGAGGTTTCCAGGTAGCGCCGCTGCGAGGGCGCTTCGGCCTGGCGCAGCGCCAGCTCGGTGAGCCCGAGCACGCCGTTCAGTGGCGTGCGGATCTCGTGGCTCATCTGCGCCAGGAAGATCGACTTCGCGGCATTGGCCATCTCGGCTTCGCGCTGCCGCTGCTCGGCCAGCGCCAGCGCGGCCTGCAGGCCGGCGGTGCGCTCGGCCACCAGGGCCTCGAGCTGCTGGCGCTGCTGCTCCAGCGCCAGCAGCGCGGTCTTCTCGGCATGCACGTCGGACACCGTGCCGGTGATGAAGCGGGCCTGCCCATCCGGGCCCGGCCAGACCCGGCCGCGGCCGCGTATCCAGCGCCAGCTGCCATCGCCATGCAGGTAGCGCACCTCGTAGTCGAATCGGCCCAGCGTGCGGATGGCATCGTCGTAGGCCTCGCGGAAGCGGCGGCGGTCATCCAGGTGCACCCGGGCCGTGGCGGCGCCGCGCACGTTCGGCAGGTCGTCGGGTTTCAGGCCCAGCAGCTCGAAGAAGCTCTCCGAGTACCAGATGCCACCGCTCAGCAGGTCGCGTTCCCAGTGGCCGTCGCGCGAGCCGGCCAGTGCGCGTTCCAGCTGCTGCAGCCGGTGGCTGGGGTCAGCGGTGGTCATGACGGGCCGCGGGAGTGAGGCTTGCCGGGGAGTGCAAACCACTCTACCACCCCAGGCAGTATCCCGTCGCGCCCTCCGGATTCGTCGGAAGCGACGATGCAGCGCCCGGGTCCGGCCGCCTACGATGGACCGCGCCCACACCCCACCCGGAGACACCCCGCCATGTTCGGACTGATGCAGGACCGGCCGCTGCTGATCTCGTCGCTGATCGAGCATGCCGCCACCTTCCACCCGCACACCGAGATCGTCTCGCGCCTGCCCGAGGGCACGGTGCATCGCGGCACCTGGGGCAGCCTGCGCAGCGACGCCAAGCGCGTGGCCAACGCGCTGAAGTCGCTGGGCATCGGCCAGGGCGAGCGTGTCGGCACGCTGGCCTGGAACGGCTACCGCCACCTGGCGCTGTACTACGGCGTGTCGGGCTCGGGCGCGGTGCTGCACACGGTGAACCCGCGGCTGTTCCCGGAGCAGATCGACTACATCGTCAACCATGCCGAAGACCAGCTGCTGTTCTTCGACACCACCTTCGCGCCGCTGGTCGAGAAGCTCGCGCCCAAGCTCAAGAGCGTGAAGGCCTTCGTCGCGATGACCGACCGCGCGCACATGCCGGCGATCACGCTGCCCGCGCCGCTGCTGTGCATGGACGAGCTGCTCACCGCGCAGGGCGACGACTACAGCTGGCCCGAGTTCGACGAGCGCACCGCCTCGTCGCTGTGCTACACCTCGGGCACCACCGGCAACCCCAAGGGCGTGCTGTACTCGCACCGCTCGACGATGCTGCACACGCTGATGGAGCTGGCGCCGGACACCTTCGGCCTGAGCTCGCGCGAGACCGTGCTGCTGGTGGTGCCGATGTTCCACGCCAATGCCTGGGGCACGCCGTATGCGGCCGCGATGATCGGCGCCAAGCTGGTGCTGCCCGGCCCGCACCTGGACGGCGCCAGCGTCTACGCGCTGATGCGCGACGAGCGCGTCACCTTCTCGCAGGGCGTGCCGACGGTGTGGATGATGCTGTTCCAGTACCTGGACGCGAACCCGCAGCTGAACCCGCGCGAGCTGGGCATGAAGTGCGTGGGCATCGGCGGCGCGGCGGTCTCGCGCGCGATGCTCGAGCGCTTCGAGAACCAGTTCGGCGTCGAGGTCACGCAGGGCTGGGGCATGACCGAGACCAGCCCGATCGGCGTCATCAGCAAGCTGCTGCCCAAGCACGACCAGCTGGCGCCGGACGAACTGGTGAAGGTCAAGCTCAAGCAGGGCCGCGGCGTCTGGGGCGTGGACCTGAAGATCGTCGACGAGGCCGGCAAGGCCCTGCCCTGGGACGGCCAGGCCTTCGGCCACCTGCTGGTGCGCGGGCCCTGGATCGCCAGCGGCTACTTCAAGGGCGAGGGCGGCTCGGTGCTCGATGCCGAGGGCTATTTCCCCACCGGCGACGTGGCCACGATCGACGGCGACGGCTACCTGCAGCTGGTGGACCGCGCGAAGGACGTGATCAAGTCCGGCGGCGAATGGATCTCGTCGATCGACCTGGAGAACGCCGCGATGGGCCATCCGGCGGTGGCCGAGGCCGCGATCATCGGCGTGGCGCATCCGAAGTGGCAGGAACGGCCGCTGCTGCTGGTGGTGCTGCGGCCTGGCCAGGGCTTGAGCCGCGACGCGATGCTCGACTACCTGGGCGCCCGCGTCGCCAAGTGGTGGCTGCCCGACGACGTGGTGTTCGTGCCCGAGCTGCCGCACACCGCCACCGGCAAGCTGCTGAAGACCAAGCTGCGCGAGCAGTTCCGGGACTATCGTTTGCCAGAGGTCTGACCCGCTCACTTTGGGCGTATCGTCGCCGCATGCTGATTGCGCTGACACCCGAGGAAGAGGCCTTCCGCGACGAGGTGCGCCGCTTCCTCGACGAGGCGCTGACGCCCGAATTGCGCGCCGCCGGCCGCCGCTGTTCCGGCATCTTCACCGAGTACCCGGCCGGCAACGACTGGCACCGCATCCTGGCGCGGCGCGGCTGGAGCGTGCCGCATTGGCCGGTCGAACATGGCGGCACCGGCTGGACCCCGCTGCAGCACTACCTGTTCGCCAGCGAGCTGGCTGCCGCCGACGCGCCGCCGCGCGCGCCGATGGGCCCGCAGATGGTGGCGCCGGTGCTCATCGCCTTCGGCACGCCGGCGCAGCAGCAGCGCTGGCTGCCGGGCATCCGTGCGGGCGACGACTACTGGTGCCAGGGCTACTCCGAACCCGGCGCGGGCTCGGACCTGGCCTCGTTGCAATGCAAGGCCGTCCGGGGGTCGGACGATCAGGGCGATCACTTCATCCTCAACGGCACCAAGATCTGGACCACCCATGCCCACCATGCCAACCGCATGTTCTGCCTGGTGCGCACCAGCCGCGAGGGCAAGGCGCAGCAGGGCATCAGCTTCCTGTGCTTCGATTTCAAGCTGCCCGGCATCACCGTGCGGCCGATTCCCAGCATCTCCGGCGACCACGAGCTGAACCAGGTGTTCTTCGACGACGTGCGCGTGCCGGCCGACGCGCTGATCGGCGAAGAGAACCAGGGCTGGGCCATTGCCAAGTACCTGCTGCAGCACGAGCGCGGCGGCGCCTGGGCGCCGCTGCTGCACGCGCGCTGGCGCCGCGTGCGCGAAGCGCTGGACCAGGCCTTCGCCGGCCCGCTGGCGGCGCAGGCCGAGCGGGCCGACCTGCGGCTGCAGCTGGCGGCGCTGCGGGTGCGCATCGAAGCGCTGCAGGCGCTGGAGCTGCGCACGCTGCGCGCGCAGGCGGCCGGCGCGCCGGTGGGCGTGTCGCCTTCCATCGGCAAGCTGCTGGCCACGGAGCTCAAGCAGGCGCTGACCGAACTGCACCTGCAGGTGGCCGGCACCGACGCGCTGGCGCGCACGCCGCTGGACCAGGCCGAAGCGCACGCGCTGCCGGTCGACGAGGACGCGGTGTTCGCGCTCTCGGCCTACTTCAACGACCGCGCCGCGTCGATCTACGCCGGCACCAACGAGGTCCAGCGCAACCTCGTGGCCGCTCACCTGCTGAGATAGCCATGTGGGACGCCGACACCGACGCGCAGCTGCGCGACAGCCTCGCGCGCTTCCTGGCCGAAGGCCGTGCCGCCGACCCGGCGCGCCTGTGGCGCGGCCTGGCGCGCGAGCTCGGCCTGCTCGGCGCCGCCTTGC
>NZ_JBGAGA010000045.1:0-47073 GCF_044226965.1 Aquabacterium sp.
GCGGCGCCTGGCCGAATCGGCGATCGCGCTGCGCGTGCCGCGCTTCGTGCACATCTCGACGCCGTCGATCTACTTCGACTACCGCCCGCAACCCGCGCACCGGCGTGCAGGCGCAGGACTTCCTGTTCGCGATGCAGGGCCGCGCGGTGTTCAAGTTCGTCTCGGGGCTGCTCGACGGCTTCCTCCAGCGCCTGTTCAGCGGCAGCGGCCGCGGCCTGCACGATGTCGACCTCGTCGTGCCGCACCAGGCCAGCCACCTCTCGATGCAGCACCTGCAGAAGCGCCTGGGCCTGGCGCCGCAGCGCGTGGTCGACATCTACGCCAGCCACGGCAACCAGGTCTGCGCCTCGATTCCCACCGCGCTGCACGAGGCCGTCACCAGCGGCCGCGCGCGCCGCGGCAGCCAGCTGCTGCTGCTGGGCTCGGCTGCCGGCGTCACGCTCGGCGGCATGGTGCTGGCGCTGTGATCCTCGTCACCGGCGCCACCAGCGGGCTCGGCCGCAATGCGGTCGACGACCTGCTGCAACGCGGCATCCGCTTCCGCGCGACCGGCCGCGACCCGGCGCGGCTGGCCGAGCTGCGTGCGCTGGGCGTTGATGCGGTGCCGGCCGAGCTGGCCACGCTGGACGCGCCACAGACGCGCACGCTGCTCGAGGGCGTGCACACCATCTGGCACTGCGCCGCACTGTCCTCGCCCTGGGGCCCGGCCGCCGCCTTCGAGGCCGCCAACGTCACCGCAACGCGGCGCCTGGCCGAATCGGCGATCGCGCTGCGCGTGCCGCGCTTCGTGCACATCTCGACGCCGTCGATCTACTTCGACTACCGCCCGCACCGCCAGATCACCGAAAGCTTCCGCGCCCGGCAACCGGTGAACGCCTATGCCGCGAGCAAGCTGCGCGCCGAGCGCTACCTGCGCGCGCTGGCCCGCGGGTGCAACACCACGCAGTTCGTCATCCTGCGCCCGCGCGGCCTGTTCGGCCCGCACGACCGCGTGCTGCTGCCGCGCCTGCTGAACCTGCTGCGTGCGCGCGGTGGCGTGCTGCCGCTGCCCGCAGGCGGCCAGGCGACGGTGGACCTCACCTACGTCGGCAACGTCGTGCAGGCCATGCACCTGGCCGGCACGCGCCAGGGGCTGCCGCAGGCGGCGGCCTACAACATCTCGAACCAGCAGCCCACCTCGCTGGCCGCGCTGCTGCAATCGCTGCTGGTCGACCAGCTGGGCCTGCACCTGCAGGTGAAGCCGGTTTCCTATCATCTGATGGACGCGGCCGCGCGGCTGATGGAGCTGTGGGGCCACGTCTCGCGCCGCGAGCCGGCCTTCACCCGCTACGGCATCGGCGCGCTGAACTTCGAGATGACGCTGTGCCCGCGCCGCGCCCGCGAGGAGCTGGGCTACTTCCCGACCATCGATCTGCAGCAGGGCGTGCTGCACACCGCCGCCTGGCTGCGGCAGCAGGGCATCGTGCCATGGCCACGCTGAGCGTGTACGAGGCCGGCCACTGCACGCACCCGGCCTGCATGGTGCTGCGCGGCGCCGGCTGGGGCGCCTGCGCCTTCCCGGCGCGCGCCTGGATGATCGAGGCGGCCGGCCGCCGCTGGCTCTGGGACACCGGCTATGCCAGCCACTTCGCCGACCACACCAGTGACGGCCTCTACCGCCTTTACCCGCTGGTCACGCCGGTGCACTTCGACAGCCACCAGGCGCTGGCCGCTCAATTGGCACGTCATGGACTGAAGCCTTGGGACTTCGACGGCATCATCGCCTCGCACTTCCATGCCGACCACATCGCCGGCCTGCGCGACTTCCCCGGCCTGCCGATCCTGTGCAGCGGCGCCGGTTGGGAGATCACGCGCCAGCGCCGCGGCCTGGCCGCGCTGCGCCGTGCCTTCGTGCCGGGCCTGATGCCGTCGGACACCGAGGCGCGCCTGCGCTTCATCGAAGGCTTCGAGCCCATCGCGCTGCCGGCCGCACTGGCCCCGTTCGGCAGCGGCTGGGTGCTGCCGGGCAGCCGGCGCGAAGTGCTGCTGGTCGAGCTGCCGGGCCATGCGGCCGGGCACATCGGCGCGTTCGTGCTCACGGCCGAAGGTTGGCAGCTGCTGGCCGCCGATGCGGCCTGGGCCGCGCAGAACTACACCGAGCGCGTGCCGCCCTCGCGCCTGTCGCACCTGATCATGGAAGACCCCCGCCAGTACCACCGCACGCTGGACCAGCTGCACCAGCTGCACCGCGGCGGCCAGGTGCGCATCAGGCTGACCCACGAAAGCACACCCGCCACCGACCTGCAGCCGCCGGAGACCACGCCATGCTGATGCAGCTGCCGCGCCTGCTGCAGGCCTACCGCCACGCGCGCCGGCTGCGCACGCAGGGCTTTGCCCACCGCGAAGCGCTGCTGGCCCACCAGGCCCGCGGCTGGGCCCGCTTCGAGCGCCAGGTGCTCGACCGCAGCCGCTACTTCCGCCCCTGGCGCGGCCTGCCGCTGGAACGCTGGCCGCTGATGGATAAACCGCAAATGATGCGGCAGTTCGACAACATGAACACCGCCGGCCTGAAGCTGGCGGAGGTGCTGTCCTGCGCACAGGCGGCCGAAGCCTCGCGCGACTTCCGGCCGCTGCTGCGCGGCTTCGGCGTCGGCCTGTCCAGCGGCACGTCTGGCGGCCGCGGCGTGTTCGTCGTCAGCCCGGCCGAGCGCGCGCAATGGGCCGGCACGATGCTGGGCACCATGCTGCCGGAAGGCCTGTTCGCGCACGAGCGCGTCGCGCTGCTGCTGCGGGCCGACAACGCGCTGTACCGCACGGTGCGCACGCCCTGGCTGCAGTTCCGCTTCTTCGACCTGATGGCCGCCTGGGCCGCGCAGCTGGAAGCGCTGCAGGCCTGGCAACCCAGCATCATCGTCGCGCCGGCCCAGGTGCTGCGCGCGCTGGCGCTGGCCGTGCGCGCCGGCCGGCTGACGCTGTCGCCCAAGCTGGTGATCTCGGCCGCCGAGGTGCTGGAGCCGCAGGACCGCGTGCTGCTGCAGCAGGTGTTCGCCCAGGTCGGCGAGGTCTACCAGGCCACCGAAGGATTTCTCGGCGCCACCTGCGCGCACGGCACGCTGCACCTGAACGAAGCGCACCTGATCGTCGAGCCGCAGTGGCTGGACGAGCAGCGCTTCGTGCCGGTGATCACCGACTTCACCCGCAGCACCCAGCCCATCGTGCGCTACCGGCTCGACGACGTGCTGCAGGTGCGCCGCACGCCGTGCCCCTGCGGCAGCCCGCTGCGAGCGATCGAGCGCATCGAGGGCCGCTGCGACGACATGCTGATGCTGCCCGGTACCCAGGGCAAGCCGCTGATGGTGTTCGCCGACACCTTGGCCCGCGCGCTGGCGCAGGCGCTGCCGCTGGAGGCCGACTACCAGCTCGAGCAGCTCGACGCGCGCACGCTGCGGCTGAGCCTCGCCCCGGCCGACCCGCTGCTGCTGCGCCGCTGCCAGGAACACCTGCAGCGCCTGCTGCGCATCCAGGGCGTGCAGGTCAGCATGCTGGCCTGGGCCGAGGCGCAGCCGATCATGGCCGCTGACTTTGCGCGCAAGCGCCGCCGCATCCGCCGGATGCCCAGCGCGCCCGACAGCCTGCCGAGGGCGGCATGAATCCGCTGCTGTACACACGCCTGCGGGCGATGCTGCTCGGCTGGGGCAGCGTGGGCCTGGCCTACAGCCTGGGCGCCGCGTTGCATGCGCCGGGCCGTGTGATCGCCGAGACGGCCATCGACCGGGCGCTGCCGTTCACGCCCGCCGCGGTGTGGCCGTACCTCTCGTTCTTCGCGCTGGTGCCGCTGGCCTACCTGGCCTGTGCGCCGCACCGGCTGCGCGGGCTGCAGCGCAGCATGCAGCTGTGCGCGCTGGTCTGCGCGGTCTGCTTCGTGCTGTGGCCGACCACGCTGGACTATCCCGCGCTGCAGGGCGACGGCCTGAGCCTCGCGCTGCTGCGCACGCTGGCCGGTTCGGACTCCAGCCACAACTGCCTGCCCTCGCTGCACGGCGCCTTAAGCCTGCTGGCCGTGGCCGCGCTGTGGGTGCCAGGCCGGCCGCTGCGCCAGCTGGGCCTGCTGGCCTGGGGGCTGGCGCTGGCCGCCAGCATCGTGATGGCACGCCGCCATCTGGCGCTGGACCTGGGGGCCGGCATCGCGCTGGGCATCGCGGCCGGCCTCACCGTGCAGACCCTGCTGGTCCGCCGCGCCGAGCCGGCCACCGTCAAGGTCGAAGGAGCACAGGCATGAATGCGCTCGCGCTGCCGCTGGCCGGCATGCTGCTGGCGATGCTGGGCGAGCTGTGGGTGCTGTCGCGCCACCAGCGCCTGACGGCCGGCAACCCGGTGCAGACCGAACCCTGGCTCGAAGCCATCGCCAACCTGAACTCGGGCCACCTGGTGCTGTGGTTCTTTCGTGGCCTCGAGGTCGCGGGCTATGCCTGGGTCTGGCAGCATGCGCGCACGTCGGCGCTCGCCGGCTGGCCGCTGTGGGCGGTGGCGCTGCTGGCCTTCGTGGCCTGGGACTTCGGCTTCTACTGGCTGCACCGGCTGCACCACCGCATCGGCCTGCTGTGGGCGGTGCATGCGGTGCACCACCAGGGCGAGCACTTCAACCTCTCGCTGGGCATCCGCAACAGCTGGTTGTCGTCGCTGAGCTCGCTGCCCTTCTTCGTGCCGCTGGCGCTGCTGGGCGTGCCGGTCGAGGTGTTCGTCGCCGTCTCCAGCCTGCACTACACGGTGCAGTTCTACAACCACTGCGGCCTGGTCGAACGCTCGGGCTGGCTCGACCGCGTGATGGTCACGCCGGCGCACCACCGCATCCACCATGGCGCGAACCCCGAGTACATCGACAAGAACTTCGGCGGCACCTTGCTCGTGTGGGACAAGCTCTTCGGCACGTTCCAGCGCCCGGTGCCCGGCGTGCAGATCCGCTACGGCATCGCTGGCTGGCGCCCCAGCTACAACCCGCTGTGGCTGAACCTGCAGCCGCTGCTGCAATGGCTGGGCTGGCACCGTGCGGCGCAGCTGCCGCGCACGCCGGCCCGCCCGCCGCAACGCCGCGACCGCGCGCTGGTGGTGGCCGGCGCCGTGCTGCTGTTCGCCAACGTGGTGGTGGCCGTCCACCGCCAGGCGCCCTGGCCCGATGCCGCGCAGGCCACGCTGTGGGCCGGCCTGGTGCTGCAGACCCTGGCGCTGGGCAGCTGGTCCGACGGCCATGGCCGCGCGGCCTGGAGCCTGGCCGCCGTCGGCATCAGCCTGCCGCTGCTGCAAGGCCTGGCCTTCGACCAGCGCGACGCGCTGACCCTGCTGCCGCTGCTGGCCATGGCCGCGTTCTCGCTGCTGGCGCTGAGCACCTCCTGGACCCGAAGAGCCGCATGAATCCGTACCCACCCCGCGCCCGCTATGCGCCCGGCGCCGACAGCCCGCTGGCCCGCCGCCTGCGCGAGCAGGCCGCGCTGCACCTGCGCTCGACCCAGGACCACGCCTTTGCCGATGCCGGCATGTGGCTGAAGATCGCCTTGCTGGCGGCCATCGTCTTCAGCTGCTATGGCCTGGCCTTGACGGCCACCAATGCGATGGGCCTGGTGCTGGCCACCATCGCCTACGTCTTCGCGACCATGGTGCTGGCGATGAACAGCCTGCACGACGCCGCGCATGGCAGCCTGTGCCGCAGCGCGCGTGCCAACCGCCTGGCGATGCGGCTGGTGGCGCTGCCGCTGGGCATCGAGCCGGTGTACTGGACCTTGCGGCATGTGCACTACCACCACAGCCATGCCAACGTCGACGGGCTGGACCTGGACATCGAACCCAACGTGGCGCTGCGCCAGACACCCTTCCAGGCCTGGCAGCCGCAGTACCGCTGGCAGCACCTGTACTGGCCGCTGGTGGCCGCCATCTCGCTGCCGTGGATCAACTGGGTCTTTGACTGGGCCGACCGCCTGGGTCGCACCCGGCTGCGCGACGATGGCGTGCTGCAAGGGCCACGCGGTTGGGCCACCTTCCTGCTGCACAAGGGGCTGCACGGGCTGCTGACCATCGCGCTGCCGCTGTGGTTGACGCCGCTGGGCCTGGGGCCTGTGCTGCTGGCCTATGCACTGGCGCAGCTGCTGGCATCGTGCTTCCTGGTGGCCACCATCCTCGGCACGCATTGGGCCGACGTGGCCTTCTTCCGCGCGCCGGCCGATGGCCAGCTGCCGCACAGCTGGCACGAGCACGCCTTCCACACCACCGTCGACTGGCGCGGCCATTGGCTGCTGCGGCCCTGGCTCGGAGGCCTGGACCTGCACCTGACGCACCACCTGTTCCCGACCTTGAGCCACCGCCACTACGACGCCTTGAGCCCGGTGGTCGCGCAGGCCGCGCGTGACTTCGGGCTGCCCTACCGCTGCCTGCGCTATCACGAATTGCACGCGGCCCAGCAGCGCTTCCTGCGCCGGATGGGTCGCAACCCGGCCGTCGAAAGCGTCGATGCCGATGTCCGCATCGCTTGACGCGCTGCCGCCCGAAGCGCGGGCCTTCGTGCAGCGCGAGATCGACCAGGGCAATCGCCTGCTGGACGTGATGCAGCCGCCGCCCGAGGTGCCGGCCAGCACCTACGTGATGATGGCCGAGCCGCTGCGTCAGGCCGCGACGTCGCCCGATCAACCGGGTGCCAGCTTCGGCCAGCTCGCCAACGGCCTGCCCGCGGTGATGGTGCTGGATGCCCAGCCCTACGAGCACGATCCGCCCCCCGCCCCCGAGCCGGTGGACCCGGACCATCCGCCACCACTGCAGCGCTGGCGCCGCAGCCGCGCGATCACCTACGAGCAGTGGCACGAAGGCATTGGCTACGACCTGGGCGCGATCGACGAGGCCTCCCCGCCGCAGCACGAGCTGATTATCGAGGACCTGCTGGAGAACGGCCTGAACGACTGGCGCGACATCGAGGCCATGGCCCACATCGGCGGCCGCGTCGCGCGGCGCGCGCTGCGCCGTTGCTGGCGCGAAGGCGGCATCGAACAACGGATGGCGATGCTGCGCCATGCGGCCGACTACATCGGCGACGCACAGCGCACCGCAGCGCTGGTGCAGGCGCTGCGCGAGGCCCCGCTGCGCGATGGCTTGTCAGTCTGCCTGGATGAGCTGGGCGCGCAGCATGCAGCCGGCGAGGCCATGGCCCCGGCGGTGATGCAGGCGCTGTGGGACGCGCTGGACCGGCCCGATGCGGAGGTGACGGTGAACGTCGCCGCCCTGCTGGCCTACCTGCATGGCCTGGCCGACGAACCCTTCGACTGGGACCAGCGCCCCTTCTTCCTGCGCTTCGGCAGCCACGATGGCGCCGAACGCGCCGACGCGCAGGCCGAACTGCGCCGGCGCTGCGGGCGGTAGCCGACCGCAGCCGGCCGGCGGGGTGTTCAGGGCATCGCAATGGCGTCGATGCGGTCGAGCCGCACGACGATCTTGCTGTACTGCTGGCTGCGCAGCTCGACGCTCTGGCCCGGCTCGATCTTGACGACCGCGCCGCCGATGGCCTGGCCGCCCACGTAGACCATGATGCCCTTCTTGCTTTCCTGCGCCGCGGCCAGCGCCTGCTCGATGCCCTTGTTGACATCGGCGGCCTGGGCCGGCAGGTGCAGCGCGCAGCGGTCGGCGCTTCAGCCGATCCAGCGGCGCGCGTTGCCGAACATGCGCATCCACGGGCTGGGCGCGGAGCGGTCGCCCGAGGTCCAGCTCATCAGCACGTTGCGGAACACGCGCTCGGGGTGCGGCATCAGCGCGGTGAAGCGGCCATCCGGCGTGGTCACCGCCGTCAGGCCGCCCGGGCTGCCGTTGGGGTTGAACGGGTAGGCCTCGGTCGGCTGGCCGTGGTGGTCGACATAGCGCATCGCGCGTTGCACGGTGGCCGCATCGCCGCGCTGCGAGAAGTCGGCATAGCCCTCACCATGAGCGACCGCTATTGGCAGCCGGCTGCCGGCCATGCCGGTGAAGAAGATCGACGGGCTGTCCAGCACTTCCACCAGGCTCAGGCGGGCCTCGAACTGCTCGCTCTTGTTGCGCGTGAACTTCGGCCAGGCCTGCGCACCGGGAATGATCGGGCTCAGCGCCGCCATCATCTGGCAGCCGTTGCACACGCCCAGCGCGAAGGTGTCCGGCCGTGCGAAGAAGGCCGCGAACTGGTCGGCCAGCACCGGGTTGAACATCACCGAGCGCGCCCAGCCCTCGCCCGCGCCCAGCGTGTCGCCGTAGCTGAAACCACCGCAGGCGACGAAGCCCTGGAACATGTCCAGCCGCGCGCGGCCGGACTGCAGGTCGGTCATGTGCACGTCGAAGGTCTCGAAGCCGGCCTTGGCCATCGCGTAGCTCATCTCGACATGCGAGTTCACGCCCTGCTCGCGCAGGATCGCGAGCTTGGGTTTCGCGGCGTGCACGAAGGGCGCGGCCACGTCCTCGGCCGGGTCGAAGCTCAGGCCCAGGTGCAGGCCGGGATCGTCGGGCGCACCGGCCGCGGCATGCTCGCTGTCGGCACAGGCCGGGTTGTCGCGCAGCCGGGCGATGCGCCAGCTCACCTCGTCCCAGGCCTGCTGCAGCGCGTGCAGCCCGGCCTTGAAGATCTCCTTGGTGTCGCGCCAGACCTCGACCACGCCGCGGTCGTTGGTCTTGCCGATGACGTGGCTGTGGCGGCTCAGGCCATGGCTGCGCAGCACCGCCATCACCGCATCGCGCTGCTCGCGCGGCACCTGGATCACGGCACCCAGCTCTTCGTTGAACAGCGCCTTCAGCGTCAGCTCGTTGCGGCGCTCGCTGACCTGGCTGGCCCAGTTCTTCGAATCGCCGAACTCGGCCCGGCTGTCGCTGATGCCGTCGCCTTCGGTGACCAGCAGGTCGACGTTCAGGCTCACGCCCTGGCGGCCGGCGAAGGCCATCTCGCACACGGTGGCCCACAGGCCGCCATCGCTGCGGTCGTGGTAGGCCAGCAGCTGGCCGGCCTGGCGCAGCTGGTTGATCGCGGCCACCAGCGCCTGCAGGCGCGCGGCATCGTCGAGGTCGGGCACCTCGTCGCCGAACTGCCCCAGCACCTGCGCCAGGATCGAGCCGGCCATGCGGCCGCGGCCGGCACCCAGGTCGATCAGGATCAGGCTCGTGTCGCCCGGCTGCAGCTGCGGCGTCAGGGTGCCGCGCACGTCGTCCAGCGTCGCGAAAGCGCTGACGATCAGGCTGACCGGCGCCGTCACCTGCTTGCTTTGGCCGTTATCGGTCCAGCGCGTGCGCATCGACAGGGAGTCCTTGCCCACCGGAATGCCGATGCCCAGCGCCGGGCACAGCTCCAGGCCGACGGCCTTCACCGTGTCGTACAGCGCAGCGTCTTCGCCCACCTCGCCGCAGGCGGCCATCCAGTTCGCGCTGAGCTTCACGCGCGAGAGCTCGATCGACGCCGCCAGCAGGTTGGTGATGGCCTCGCCCACCGCCATGCGGCCCGAGGCCGGCGCGTCCAGCGCGGCCAGCGGCGTGCGCTCACCCATGCTCATGGCCTCGCCGCGGAAGCCGGCATAGTCGGCCAGCGTCACCGCGCAGTCGGCCACCGGCACCTGCCAGGGGCCGACCATCTGGTCACGGTGGTTCAGGCCGCCCACGGTGCGGTCGCCGATGGTCACCAGGAAGCGCTTGCTCGCCACCGTCGGGTGACGCAGCACGCTGAAGGCCACCTCGTCGAGCTTCACGCCGGTCAGGTTCAGCGGCGACTCGCTGCGCGCGACCCGCTCGACCACACGGTGCATCTTCGGCGGCTTGCCGAGCAGCACGTCCATCGGCATGTCGATCGGGCGCGCGCCGCCGGGGCCGTCTTCGAGCACCAGTTCGCGCTCATCGGTGGCGACGCCGACCACCGCGAACGGGCAGCGCTCGCGCGCGCACATCTGCTCGAACAGCGGCATCAGGTCGGGATTGATCGCCAGGACGTAGCGCTCCTGGCTCTCGTTGCACCAGATCTCCTTCGGCGCCAGGCCGGTCTCTTCCAGCGGCACCTTGCGCAGGTCGAAGCGCGCGCCCTTGTGGGCACCGTCCACCAGTTCGGGAAAGGCATTGCTGATGCCGCCCGCGCCGACGTCGTGGATCGCCACCACCGGATTGGTCTCCCCCAGCGCCCAGCAGTGGTTGATGACCTCCTGCGCACGGCGCTGGATCTCGGGGTTGCCGCGCTGCACCGAATCAAAGTCCAGCGCCGCGGTGTTGCTGCCCGCGGCCATCGAGCTGGCGGCACCGCCGCCCATGCCGATGCGCATGCCCGGGCCGCCCAGCTGCACCAGCAGCGTGCCGGCGCCGAAGGGCAGCTTGTGGGTCTGGCCGGCGCTGATGGTGCCGAGGCCGCCGGCAATCATGATCGGCTTGTGATAGCCCCGATAGACGCCGGCCACGGCCTGCTCGAACACGCGGAAGTAGCCGCCCAGGTTGGGCCGGCCGAACTCGTTGTTGAAGGCCGCGCCGCCGAGCGGCCCCTCGGTCATGATCTGCAGCGGGCTGGCAATGTGTTCGGGCTTGCCGATGCCGTGCTGCTCCCAGGGCTCGGCCAGGCCGGGCAGGTTCAGGTTCGAGACGCTGAAGCCGGTCAGGCCCGCCTTGGGCCGCGCGCCGCGGCCGGTGGCGCCTTCGTCGCGGATCTCGCCGCCGGCGCCGGTGGAAGCGCCCGGGAACGGCGAGATCGCCGTCGGGTGGTTGTGGGTCTCCACCTTCATCAGCACATGCGCGGTCTCGCGCCGCGGGCCGTAGGCCGGCGCGTTGGTGAAGCCCTGCGGCAGCCAACGCTCGACCGGCCCGCCTTCCATCACCGCCGCGTTGTCCGAATACGCCACCACGCTGTGCTGGCCGGACACCTGCTCGGTGTTGCGGATCATCCCGAACATCGACAGCGGCTGCTTGTGGCCGTCGATCGTGAACTCGGCATTGAAGATCTTGTGCCGGCAATGCTCGCTGTTGGCCTGCGCGAACATCATCAGCTCGACATCGCTGGGGTTGCGCTGCAGGCCCCGGAACGCTTCGACCAGGTAGTCGATCTCGTCGTCGCTCAAGGCCAGGCCGAACTCGGTGTTGGCCGCCACCAGCGCGGCACGCCCCTGGCCCAGCACGTCCACGTGCGCCATCGGCTCGGCCTGTTGCGCGTCGAACAGGTGGCGCGCGGCCTCGCGCTCGAAGGCCACATGCTCGGTCATGCGGTCGTGCAGCAGCGCGGCGCAGGCCTGCAGTTCGGCTTCGCTCAAGGGCTTGCTGCCGCCCAGCAGGCCGTGCTTCAGGCGCAGCCGGTATTCGGTGACCCGCTCGACGCGGTGCAGCGCGAGGCCGCAGTTGCGCGCGATGTCGGTGGCCTTGCTGGCCCAGGGCGACACGGTGCCCAGCCGCGGCATCACGACGACCAGCGCACCCTCGTCGCCAGCGTTGTACGGGTCGCCGTAGTGCAGCAGCGCATGCAGCTTGTCGAGCTGGCCCTCGCCCGCGCCATCGATCCAGTGAACATGGCGCGCCGCAACGCCGGTCACCCGGGGACAGGCGGCCTGCAGTTTCGGCAGCAGCGCCTGGGCGCGGAACTCGCTCAGGGCATTGCCGCCCTCGACGTGCATCAGGTGTTGGGCCAGCGAAGCCATGCGAATACCCGGGTGGAAACCCGGAATTCTATAATTCGCCCCCATGTCGATCTCCCTGAAGACCGCTGCCGACATCGAAGGCATGCGCATTGCCGGCCGTCTGGCCTCCGAAGTGCTGGACATGTTGACCGCGCATGTGAAACCCGGGGTCACGACCGACCAGCTCGACAAGCTGGCGCACGACCACATCGTCCACGTGCAGGGCGGCGTGCCCGCGCCGCTGAACTACGCGCCGCCCGGCTACATCCCGTACCCGAAGTCGATCTGCACCTCGATCAACCATCAGGTGTGCCACGGCATCCCGAACGACCGGCCGTTGAAGAACGGCGACATCGTCAACATCGACGTCACCGTCATCAAGGACGGCTGGCATGGCGACACCAGCCGCATGTTCGTGGTCGGCGAAGGCTCGATCGCCGCGAACCGGCTGTGCACCATCACCTACGAAGCCATGTGGAAGGGCATCGCCAAGGTCAAGCCCGGCGCGCGCCTGGGCGACATCGGCCACGCGATCCAGACCTTCGCCGAGAACCAGGGCTTCTCGATCGTGCGCGAGTTCTGCGGCCATGGCATCGGCCGCAAGTTCCACGAAGAACCGCAGGTGCTGCACTACGGCCGCCCGGGCACGCTGGAAGAACTGGTGCCGGGCATGGTGTTCACGATCGAGCCGATGATCAACGCCGGCCGGCGCGAAATCCGCGAGATGGGCGACGGCTGGACCATCGTCACGAAGGACCGCTCGCTGTCCGCGCAGTGGGAACACACCATCGTCGTCACCGAGACCGGCTACGAGGTGATGACGCTCTCGGCCGGCTCGCCGCCGCCGCCGGCCTTCATCCAGCCGCCGCAGGCCGCGGCCTGAGCGCCGTGCTCACTGCCGTGCAGCCCGCGCCCACGAGTGGCGGTGTCGCCGCGCTGCGCGCACGCTTTCGCGATGGCAAGAAGGCGCTGATCGACCACTTCCTGCAGTCGCGCGCCTCGGCCCCGGCCGCCACGCGGCTGGTCAAGGCGCTGACGCGGCATGTTGACGCGACGCTGTGCGACCTGTGGCGCAGTGCGGCGATGCCGCCCGGCGCGGCGCTGGTGGCCGTCGGCGGATACGGCCGTGGCGAGCTGTTCCCGTACTCCGACATCGACGTGCTGGTGCTGCTGCCCAGCGGCGCCACCACCGATGCGCTGCGCGCCGCGGTGGAAGGCTTCATCACCGCCTGCTGGGACATCGGCCTGGAGATCGGCTCCTCGGTGCGCACGGTGGACGAATGCGTGGCCGAGGCACAGGCCGACGTCACGGTGCAGACGGCGCTGCTCGAGTCGCGTGTCATCGCCGGCAGCAAGCGCCCGTTCGTGCTGTTCCGCCGCGCCACCGCGGCGGTGATGGACCCGGCCGCCTTCTTTCGTGCCAAAACGCTGGAAATGCGCCAGCGCCATGTGAAATACGAGGACACGCCCTACTCGCTCGAGCCCAACTGCAAGGAAAGCCCCGGCGGCCTGCGCGACCTGCAGGTGGTGATGTGGGTGGCCCGCGCCGCGGGCCTCGGCCGCAGCTGGAGCGAACTGGCCGCCAACGGCCTGATCACCCCCTTCGAAGTGAAGCAGCTGCAGCGCAACGAGGGCACGCTGAAGGTCATCCGCGCGCGCCTGCATGCGGTGGCCGGCCGCCGCGAGGACCGGCTGGTGTTCGACCTGCAGACCGCGGTGGCCGAGAGCTTCGGCTACCAGGCCACGCGCGCGCAGCGCTCGTCCGAAGTGCTGATGCACCGCTACTACTGGGCGGCCAAGGCGGTGACGCAGCTGAACCAGATCCTGATGCTCAACATCGAGGAACGCATCGCCGGCTCCGAGGCCGCGCCGATGCGCGCGATCGACGAGCATTTCCTCGACCGCGGCGGCATGCTGGAAGTGGCGCGCGACGATCTCTATGTCGAGCGGCCGCACACCATCCTCGAGACCTTTCTGGTGTTCCAGCAGACGCCGGGCATCAAGGGGCTCTCGGCCCGCACGCTGCGCGCGCTGTACAACGCCCGCAACGTGATGGACGGGCGCTTCCGCGCCGACCCGGCCAACCGGGCCACCTTCATGGAAATCCTGCGCCAGCCGCAGGGCATCACGCATGCCTTCCGGCTGCTGAACCAGACCTCGGTGCTGGGCCGCTACCTGTGGGTGTTCCGCCGCATCGTCGGCCGCATGCAGCACGACCTGTTCCACGTCTACACGGTGGATCAGCACATCCTGATGGTGCTGCGCAACGTGCGGCGCTTCTTCATCCCCGAGCATGCGCACGAGTACCCGTTCTGCTCGCAGCTGGCCAGCGAATGGGACAAGCCCGAGATCCTGTACGTCGCCGCGCTGTTCCATGACGTGGCCAAGGGCCGCGGCGGTGACCACTCCGACCTCGGCGCCATCGAGGTGCGGCGCTTCTGCCGCGACCACGGCATCGCGCGCGAGGATGCCGCGCTGATCGAGTTCCTCGTCAAGAACCACCTGACGATGAGCACGGTGGCGCAGAAGGAAGACCTGTCCGATGCCGACGTGATCCGCGCCTTCGCGCTGAAGGCCGGCAACGTGCGGCGCCTGACCGCGCTGTACCTGCTGACGGTGGCCGACATCCGCGGCACCAGCCCGAAGGTGTGGAACGCCTGGAAGGGCAAGCTGCTCGAGGACCTGTACCGCATCACGCTACGTGCGCTGGGCGGCGCCAAGCCCAACCTCGACGCCGAGACCGAGGCGCGCAAGCAGGAAGCGCGGCAGATCCTCGCGCTGCATTCGGCCTTGCCCGGCACCGAGGGGCCGCTGTGGAAGACGCTGGAGCTGAGCTACTTCGCGCGCCACGACGCGACCGAGATCGCCTGGCATGCGCGCGCGCTGTGGCGCCACATCGAGACCACCGAGCCAGTGGTGCGCACGCGGCCTTCGCCCGTGGGCGATGGCCTGCAGGTGTTGGTGTACTCGCCCGACCGGCCGGACCTGTTCGCACGCATCTGCGGCTACTTCGACGGCGCCGGCTACTCGATCCAGGACGCCAAGATCCACACCAGCCGCACCGGCTATGCGCTGGACACCTTCCAGATCGTGCGGCCGGGCTACGAGGGCGACCAGGCCGGCTACCGCGACCTGATCTCGCTGATCGAGACCCAGCTGAGCCAGGCGCTGGCCAGCGACAACCCGCTGCCCGAGCCCAGCCGCGGCCGAGTGTCGCGCCGCGTCAAGTCCTTCCCGATCACGCCGCGGGTGTCGCTGCGGCCGGACGAGCGTGCGCAGCGCTGGCTGCTGTCGGTCAGCGCCAGCGACCGCTCGGGCCTGCTGTACGCCATTGCCCGCGTGCTGGCGCAGCACCATGTGAACCTGCAGCTGGCCAAGGTCACCACGCTGGGCGAGCGGGTCGAGGACACCTTCCTGATCGACGGGCCCTCGCTGCAGCAGAACAAGGCCCAGCTTCAGATCGAGAGCGAGCTGCTCGACGCACTGATGCCCTTGCGATGAGCCTGCGAACGATCGACGCGGCCGGCGCCGTGGCGCAGCTGGCCGGCTTCGACACCATCATCGACGTGCGCTCGCCGGCCGAGTACGCCGAGGACCACCTGCCCGGTGCCGTGAACTGGCCGGTGCTGGACGACGAAGAGCGCCGCATCGTCGGCACCTTGTACGTGCAGGAATCGCCGCTGGCCGCGCGCAAGCTGGGCGCCGCGCTGGTCTCGCGCAACATCGCCCGCTGGCTCGAGCAGGGTGTGCAGGACAAGCCGCGCGAGTGGCAGCCCCTGGTCTACTGCTGGCGCGGCGGGCAGCGCTCGGGCTCGCTGGCGCTGGTGCTGGACCAGATCGGCTTTCGGACCACGCGGCTCGAAGGCGGCTACAAGGGCTTTCGCACGCTGGTGCGCGAGGGTCTGAACGCGCTGCCGGCGCGCTTCGATTTCCAGGTGCTGCTGGGCCGCACCGGCAGCGGCAAGACAAGGCTGCTGCAGGCGCTGGGTGCGGCCGGCGCGCAGGTGCTGGACCTGGAGGCGCTGGCCTGCCACCGCGGCTCGCTGCTGGGCGGCGTGCCGGGCCGGCCGCAGCCGGCGCAGAAGCGCTTCGACACGCTGCTGTGGCAGGCGCTGCGGGCGCTCGACCCCGCGCGACCGGTGTTCGTGGAGGCCGAGAGCCGCAAGATCGGCGCGCTGCAGCTGCCCGATGCGCTGGTCATGCAGATGCAGCAGCAGGGCCGCTGCGTGCAGGTCGAAATGCCCGAGGCCGCGCGCATCGCGCTGCTGCTGGAGGACTATGCGCCGCTCACGGCCGAGCCGGAAACACTGTGCTCGCTGCTGCAGGGCCTGGTCAGCCTGCGCGGGCATGCCACCGTCGAGCGCTGGCAGTCCCTGGCCCGCGCGGCCGACTGGCCGGGCCTGCTGGCCGAACTGCTGGCGCAGCACTACGACCCGCTGTACAAGCGCTCGACCGACCAGCTCTACCGCGGCATCGCGCAGGCCCGGATCCTGCATCTGCCCGACGGCGGTGCGCCGGCGCTGCAGCAGGCCTGTGCGGTGCTGCTGCCGGCCAGTCAGCCCACCGTCGCGTGACGGCGTTATGCTGAAAGCCGTCCGGCGTGGAGTTGCTGCCCGATGAAACCTTCCGTCCGCCTTGCGCTGTGCTCCTTGCTGCTCGCCGCGCTGCTGCCCGGGGCCTTCGCCGGCCCGCTGCTCGACGCGATCCGCGAACGCCGCGAGCATCGCCGCCAACAGGCGGCTGAAGCCAGGGAGGGCCCCTCCGGCAGCGAGGAGCTCGAAGGCGCCGGCACCGAAGGGAAGGCCAAGATCGCGCTGCCCGCCGGTGCGCGCGCGCTGACCGACCTGTCCTACGGCAGCGATGCGGCGCAGAAGCTCGATGTCTACATCCCTGCCAAGGCCAAGGACGCACCGATCCTGTTCATGGTGCATGGCGGCGCCTGGATGGTGGGCGACAAGGCCGCGTCGAAGGTGGTGCTCAACAAGGTCGGCCACTGGCTGCCCAAGGGCTACATCGTGGCCTCGCCGAATTACCGCATGTCTCGCTCGCCGAAGGTGATGGACCAGGTCGACGACGTGGCGCGTGCACTGGCCTTCGTGCAAGGCAAGGCAGCCGAGTGGGGCGGCGACGGCAGCCGCGTGCTGGTGATGGGCCATTCGGCCGGCGCCCACCTGGTGTCGATGATCGCGTCGGACCGCGGCCTGGCCGCTGCCCACGGTGCCAGGCCCTGGCTCGGCACGGTCTCGCTGGACAGCGCGGCCTTCGACATCGTCGACATCATGAAGACGAAGCACTACCGCTTCTACGACCGTGTCTTCGGCAGCGACCGAGGCTTCTGGGAGCAGGCCTCCCCGTTCCATCGGCTCAGCGCCGCGCCGGCGCCGATGCTGCTGGTGTGCTCGACCAAGCGCAGCGACTCCTGCCCGCAGGCCAAGGCCTACGCGGCCAAGGCCACCGGGTTCGGCGGCAAGGTGAGCGTGCTGCCAGTGGACATGACCCACGGCGACGTGAACGGCAAGCTCGGCGAGCCGGGGGAGTACACCGCGCAGGTCGAGGCCTTCATGCGCGGCCTCGGGCTGCCATGAGGCGTGAATATGTCGCGAACCCGCCGGTTCCCTGGTGGCTGCTCTCCCGATTCAGGGGACAGACCCGGTCTGCGGACCCTCGGATAATCGTGTTGGACCATGGACCTGGCCGCAAGGCCGACAGGACAAGCTGCATGCTGATGAACACCTCGTCATTGATTGCCCGCCTTTCGCTGCGCGCCGCCGCGGGCCTGGTGGTGCTGGCTGGCCTGTCGATCGGCGCGCATGCCCAGGCCACTCCGGTGGTGGTGCCGGCGCAGGAAGTGCCCGATCTCACGAGCAATGCCGACCGCATGATCTCCTACCGCCACCAGGAGCACATGTGGCAGACCAGCGACGGTGCGCTGCACGTGGTGATCAACCGTGGCACGCTGGCGCCGAATGCGGGCCTGCAGCTGTACAGCAGTTTCGACAACGGCGTCAGCTGGACCCTGGCCATCTCCACCGGCAACACCGGCTCGATGTCCACCTCCGACGGCGCGCTGGTCGGCGACAACCTCTCGCTGGTCTACAACAACGTCAACAACGTCATCATCCACGCCGGCCTGCAGTACAACGTCGGCACCAAGACCTGGACGCCCACCGGCTCGCAGGCGGTGTTCGCCTCGCCGAACGCCATCGCGCTGAACCCGGCCATCGCCTTCGACACCGTCGGCAATGCCTGGGTGGCCTACGTCGCGCAGAACACCTCCACCGGCAACTACATGATCCGCATGGCCAAGCGCAGCGCCGGCGGCAACGTGTGGACCGACACCGGCCTCACCTTCGGCGCGGTGGACAACACCTCGATCGAACGCAGCGCGCGCCCGGTGGCCCTGCCGAACGCGATGGGCATGGTGTTCTCGGTGCACGACAAGGTGTACTGGTCCAAGCGCGACAACAGCCTGCCTGACAACAGCGCCTGGACCACCCAGCTGCTGTACACGCGGAGCAGCGGCTCGGGCAGCGATCCCTACTCCAGCCACTTCAACCTGACCACCGACGATGCGGGCAACATCCACATGGCGATGGTCGACGCCGGCAACATCAAGTACTTCCGCTACCCGGTACGCACCGGCGTGTGGAACACCGTGCGCACGTTGACCACCGATGGCCAGGCCGCGTACTGCCAGGCCAGTTTCGTTGGCGGCAGCAAGATCCAGATCACCTCGAACGTCGGCGGCAAGTTCTCGAAGACGCTGGTGTCAACCGACAAGGGCCAGACCTTCGCCGGCGGCTACGTGCTGATGCACCCCGCGCCGGTCGACGGCACGCAGTACCCCTACGCGCGCCTGGAAACCCCGGCCCGCGTTGCCAGCCCCGCGCCGGTGCTGCAGCAGTACATCGTCGACAGCGTGCAACGCGTGATGCTGTTCCAGGAACCCTGAACCTGGGGGCCCCGGCCGCCTGGGGTGAACGGCAACGAGAGGCCCTGCGGGGCCTCTTGGCATTTTCAGCGGTTCAGGAAGTCAGCGATCAGGTTGATCAGCGGCGTGCCGGCGTTGGACTGGATCGAATCGACCTCGTGCTGCGCCTGCAGCACATCCCACAGCTGCAGGCGGCCGCCGCAGTGACTCCACTTGTCGACCGTGCCGGTGCTGGTCTTGGCGCTGAGCTGCGGAGTCTCGCCGCACATCATCTGCGCGCGGCGCACGTACTGCTGCCATTCGCCAATCATGATGGGATTGTCGAAAGCCGGGCCGCTGGACACCAGTGGTGACAGGCGCCAGGTCAGCGCATCCCACTTGCCGCTGTTCTGCATGATCTGGTCGCTGCCGGCGAAGATGCCGTAGTACGGGGCGGCATTCGCACCCGGGTTGCAGGGCGTGTTGGGGTCCAGGTAATAACTCGATGCCGGACCCGCCAGCGACACGTAGGCCTTGAAGGTGGTGGGCGCCTCGCACCACATGCGGTTCGTCATCGCGCCGCCCATCGAATGGCCGGCCAGCACGATGTCGGACACGCCATAGGTGCTCTTGATGTACGCGGCCAGGGCCTTCAGGAAGGCCACGTCGTCCTGACCCGAGGTCATCGTGTGGTTGGACCAGCCTTGCGCCAGCGGCGCGGAAGGAATGTTCAGCCCCTGCGGGAACACGACGATGGTCTTGTTCGACACCAGCCAGGGCCAATCGGCCGTGTCGGTGGTAGGCGCCGAGGCGGTGCTGTTCAGGCCCAGGCTGTTGGCCAGCCCGTAGTTGGTGCCGCCCCCGCCATGCAGGAACACGATGGCCCGCGTGGCGCCGGCCGGCTGCAGCACGAAGATCTGGTTGCCGAAGCCCGGGAGGGTGATGTTCTTCAGCAGGCCCGAGCTGCGCACTGGGCTGATGAAGCTGCCCAGGTCGCCGACATAGGTGATGTCGGGCCAGGAACCGCCCAGCACGTACACCTTGCCGTCCGCCACGCCAAGGTAGATGCCGGTATCGGGGTAGTAGCGGTAGATGTAGGGCGGCAGGCTGGTGATGTTCTGCTGGTGCTTCGGGAAGAACTGCGGAAAGGTCTTCTCGCCGAAGTCCATCAGCTGCGTGGCGGCATCCACGGGGTCGACCGTGGTCGTGGCGGCACGCACCAACGGCTGGAATGCAAAGGCCGCGGCCAGCGCCGATGCGCCCGCCACGGCCCGGATGCTGAACTTGCTGGACATGCCCAAGGCTTCCTCCTCAGCCGTATATAGCACGGCCGCGTTGAGGAATGCTGTCGGGCTTCAGCCCATGTGCAAGCCGCCGTTGCAGCTGAAGTCAGCCCCGGTGGTGAAGCCGGAATCCTCGCTGGCCAGCCAAGCAACAATCGAGCCGATTTCTTCCGGCGTGCCCAGGCGCTTGACGGGAATCGTCGCGACGATCTTCTCCAGCACCTCAGGCTTGATCGCGCGCACCATGTCGGTCCCGATGTAGCCCGGGCTGACCGTATTGACCGTCACGCCCTTGGCGGCGAGTTCCTGTGCCAGCGCCATCGTGAAGCCATGCATGCCGGCCTTGGCCGCCGAGTAGTTCGTCTGGCCGGCCTGGCCCTTCTCGCCATTGACCGACGAGATCTGGATGATGCGGCCCCAGCCCTTCTCGACCATGCCCGGCACCACCTGCTTGGTGACGTTGAACATGCTGTTGAGGTTGGTGTCGATGACGGCCTTCCAGTCCTCCGGCGACATCTTCAGGAACATGCGGTCGCGCGTGATGCCGGCGTTGTTCACCAGCACGTCGATCGAACCATGCTCGGCCACCGCCTTCGAGAAGGCCTCGACGGTCGAATCCCAGTCGGCCACATTGCCCACCGAGGCGTAGAACGTGAAGCCCAGCGCCTTCTGCTCGTCCAGCCACTTCTGGAAGTCGCGGCTCGGTCCGCAACCGGCGATGACCTTGAAGCCTTCCTTGGCCAGGCGCTGGCAGATCGCGGTACCGATCCCACCCATGCCGCCCGTCACGTACGCCAGTTTTTCTGCCATCACTTTGCTCCTTGTGTATTGAAGTTGAGGCGCCGAAGCCAGCGTGATCCCAAGCCGCGTGGCGGTCAATCGGGTTCGCCCTGCTCGCTGCGGCGCGGAATTGGGGGGACGATCAGCGTTCCACCGTGAGCGCCACGCCCATGCCGCCGCCGATGCACAGCGAGGCGATGCCGCGCTTCGCATCGCGCTTGGCCATCTCGTGCAGCAGCGTGACCAGGATGCGGCAGCCCGACGCGCCGATCGGGTGGCCGATGGCGATGGCGCCGCCATTGACGTTGACCTTGCTGGTGTCCCAGCCCATTTCCTTGTGCACCGCGCAGGCTTGGGCCGCGAAGGCTTCATTGATCTCCAGCAGGTCGAGGTCGGCGGCCTTCCAGCCGGCGCGCTCCAGCGCCTTGCGTGCAGCAGGCACCGGGCCCATGCCCATGATGGCCGGATCGAGACCCGCGCTGGCATAGCTGGCGATGCGCGCCAGCGGCTTCAGGCCCAGCGCGGCAGCCTTGGCCGCACTCATCACCATCACCGCGGCGGCGCCGTCGTTGATGCCCGAGGCATTGCCTGCCGTCACGCCGCCCGCCTTGTCGAAGGCCGGACGCAGGCCCGCCAGCGCTTCGGCACTGGTCTTCTTGTTGATGAACTCGTCGGCCGCGAAGACCACCGGGTCACCCTTCTTCTGCGGGATCACCACCGGCACGATCTCGTCCTTGAAGCGGCCGCATTCCTGCGCCGCAGCGGCCTTCTGCTGCGAGGCCAGCGCCAGCGCGTCCTGCTGCTCGCGGGTGATGCCGTACTGCTTGGCCACGTTCTCGGCCGTGATGCCCATGTGGTACTGGTTGTAGACGTCCCACAGGCCGTCGGTGATCATCGAATCGATCATCTTCCAGTCGCCCATGCGCTGGCCGTCGCGCGAGTTCAGCAGCACGTGCGGCGCCGCGGACATGTTCTCCTGGCCGCCGGCGATCACGATCTCGCTGTCGCCGTCGCGGATGGCCTGCGCCGCCAGCATCACCGCCTTCAGGCCCGAGCCGCAGACCTTGTTGATCGTCATCGCCGGCACCGTGTTGGGCAGGCCCGACTTGATGACCGACTGCCGCGCCGGGTTCTGGCCCGAGCCGGCCGTGAGCACCTGGCCGAGGATGACCTCGTTGATCTGCTCGCCGGACAGGCCGCTGCGCTCCAGCAGGGCCTTGATCACGGTCGCGCCCAGTTCGGGCGCGGCGATCTTGGCCAGCGAGCCGCCGAACTTGCCGACGGCAGTGCGCGCGGCGGCGACGATGACGATGTCAGTGCTCATGAAAGTCTCCTTCAAGTGGACAGTGTGGCGGGCGAGGCGAAGGCGCTCAGGCCTTCTGCTTGACGTAGCGGCCCGGGGCGGGTTCGATCACGGAGTGCTGCCGGCTGCCATAAGCCTTCGGTGCAGCAATTGTCTTGCCAGCGTGGCCCTTGAGCCATGCGGCCCATTCGGTCCACCAGCTGCCGGGCTTCTCGGTGGCGCCGGCCAGCCAGTCTTCGGCCTGGGCCGGCAGCTTGTCGTTGACCCAGTGGCTGCGCTTGTTCTTCGACGCCGGGTTGATCACGCCGGCGATGTGGCCCGACGCGCCCAGCACGAACTTGCGCGGCCCCTTGAAGACGCCGGTGCTGGCATAGGCGGCGTGCCAGGGCACGATGTGGTCCTCGCGCGAGCCGTAGATGAACATCGGTGCCTTCACCGCGCTCAGGTCCAGCGGCTCGCCGCACACGGTGAGCTTGCCGGGCTGCTTCAGCTCGTTCTGCAAGTAGGTATGGCGCAGGTACCAGCAGTACATCGGTCCCGGCAGGTTGGTGGAGTCCCCGTTCCAGTACAGCAGGTCGAACGGCGGCGGCGCCTCGCCCTTCAGGTAGTTGCCGACCACGTAGTTCCACACCAGGTCGTTCGGCCGCAGGAAGCTGAAGGTGGTGGCCAGTTCCTTGCCCTTGAGCAGGCCCGGGCCGTTGGGCGCCTGCGCCCCGATCGTCATCTCGCGCAGTTGCACCGAGGGCTCGTCGACAAACACGTCGAGGATGCCGGTGTCGCTGAAGTCGACCAGCGTGGTCAGCAGGGTCACCGATGCGGCCGGATGCTCGCCGCGCGCCGCCAGCACCGCCAGCGCCGTGGCGAGGATGGTGCCGCCGACGCAGAAGCCCAGCGTGTTGATCGTCGACGCGCCGGAGATCGCCTGCACCACCTCGATCGCCTTGATGGCGCCATCGGCGATGTAGTCGTCCCAGGTCTTGGCGGCCAGCGACACATCGGGGTTGCGCCAGCTCACGACGAACACCCGATGGCCCTGCTCCACCGTGTAGCGGATCACCGAGTTCTCGGGTTGCAGGTCGAGGATGTAGTACTTGTTGATGCACGGGGGCACGAACAGGATCGGCCGCTCGAACACCTTGGGCGTCAGCGGCTTGTATTCGATGAGCTGGAACAGCTCGTTCTCGAACACCACGGCGCCTTCGCTGGTGGCCACGTTGCGGCCGACCTCGAACACGCTCTCGTCGGTCTGCGACATGTGGCCCTTGCCAATGTCCTGCCACAGTTGCTGGATGCCGTGCGCGATGCTCTCGCCACCGGTGTCGACAGCCTTGCCAAGGGCCTCGGGGTTCAGCGCCAGGTAGTTCGCCGGACTGGCCGCATCCACCCACTGCTGCACGGCAAAGCGGATGCGGGCCTTGGTCTTGGGGTCGCCCTGCACCGCCTCGGCCAGCTGCATCAGCGTGCGGGCGTTCAGCAGGTAGCTTTGCGCGGCCATCGCGGCGGCCGGATTGGTGGCCCAGGCTTCGCTGGCGAAGCGCTTGTCGCGGATCTGCTGGCTGCCGCCGGCCTGCTGCGCCCGCCCCAGGGCGGCGTTCCACAGCTCGGTGGCCTGGCTCACGTAGTCGGCCTGCAGTTTGGCCAGCGTGTCCAGCGGCACGCTCAGCCCGGCCATCGACTTCACGGCCTGCCCGATCGCCTGGCCGAAAGCCTCGGCGCCGCCGGCCATGCTGCTGGCTGCGGCCTGGATCGCCTCCGTCGCGTCGCTCGCGGCCTGGAGCGGTGCTGGGATGCGCTGCTTCTTCATGCGTGTCTCCTCGCTGCGGCAGTGGCCCCGCCGGTCAGTGTGCGATGCTGTGTGCACCAGGTCACGTTGTACGACCTAGAGCTTACCCGAGGATGACAGGGTTTTCGTTACGCGATATTGCGTATCATGATTTGAAATGCACATCGTTGCCGTCGCCTGGCTGTTTGTCGTGCTGCTGATGACGCTGGCCGAAGCCACGTCGCCGCAGGGCACAGTCCTGGGCGCGTTCTTCACGCTGCTGCTGTACGGCGTGCTGCCCCTGTCGATCGTGCTGTACCTGATGGGCACGCCCATGCGCCGGCGCGCACGCCGCGCGAAAGAAGCCGCCGCGGACGCAAACGCGTCAGTGCCCGATGGCGATGGCCGCGGCCATGCGACCCGTGATCCGGTCGCGCCGGAAGGAGAAGAACCGTAACGGTGACGCCACGGTGCACCACTGACCACCGCTGATCTCGCGCACGCCGAGCGACGCCAGCCGGTCGCGCGCCAGTGCCGGCAGATCGGCCAGCCAGCGCATCTGGCCATCGGGACGCCGCCGGGGCCGGAACCGCGCGGACACGGGTCCTCCCGGTTCGACGCCGAAGGCCACCAGCACATCGGCGCCCACCTCGAACTGCCGCGGCCCGATGCAGGGCCCCAGCCACACGCACAGGTCCTCGGGGGCACACGCCGCGGCCTGGCACAGCGCCTGCACCGTCCGCTCGATCACCCCACCCGCCAGCCCGCGCCAGCCGGCATGCGCGGCGCCGACCGCGCGGCCATCGCGGCTGCAGAACAGCAGCGGCAGACAGTCGGCCACCAGCACCGTGCAGGCAATGCCGGGCGTCTGTGTGATGCTGGCGTCGGCGCGATGGAACGGACGGCCCGGCGCCAGGTCCGCGCGATCCAGCGTCACCACGTCGGCCCCGTGCACCTGGTCCAGGTACACCGGCGTGGCCCCCAACGCGGCGGCAAAGCGGCGCTGGTTCTCCCACACCGCGGCGGGCTCGTCGAGCGCATCGCCGCGCAGGCCGGGCGGGCGCAGGTTCAGGCTGTCGAAGGGCGCGGCGCTGACCCCGCCGCCCCGCGTGCTCATCAGCGCCCGAATGCCCGGCGGAGCGGGCCAGTCCGGCCGCAGGGCGTCGGGCAGTGCCGCCTCAGGCAGCATCCGGGCACTTGGACGGCTGCGTGCTGTCGAAGGCCTCCAGCTGCATGCAGGCGTCGAACACGCGCATCACGTTCGGCACGTGGTCGGTGCGACAGTCGAGGCGCCGGGCATTGAAGATCTGCGGCACCAGCACGCAGTCGGCCAGGCCCGGCAGGTCGCCGTGGCAATAACGTGTTGGTGACGCGGCCAGCTGGCGCTCGACGACCTCCAGCCCGGTCTCCACCCAATGCCGGTACCAGCGGTCCTTGTCCTCCTCGGACAGCTTCATCGGGCCGGTCAGGTAGCGCAGCACGCGCAGGTTGTTCAGGGGATGGATCTCGCAGGCGATGTCCAGCGCCAGCGCGCGGGCGCGCGCGCGCCCCAGCGCATCGGGCGGCAGCAGCGGCGGCTCAGGGTGGGTCTCGTCGAGGTACTCGATGATCGCCAGCGATTGCGTCAGGTACGCATCGCCATCCTTCAGCAGCGGCACCAGGCGCGACGCCGCCACCGCCGCGTAGGACTCGTTGAACTGCTCGTTCTTGACCAGGTGCACCGGCTTGTAGTCGTAGCGCAGGCCCTTGAGCGCCAGCGCGATGCGCACACGGTACGAGGCCGACGAGCGGAAGTAGTTGTAGAGCTCCATCGCCTGCGTCTCCCCCCGCCTCAGCGGACCGCCACGCGCAGCGTGCCCAGGCCCTCGACCGCGCCTTCCATCACGTCGCCACTGACCACCGCGCCGACGCCGGCCGGCGTGCCGGTGAAGATGAGGTCGCCCGGCGCGAGCGTCCAGGCTTTCGACAGGATCTCGATCGTCTCGTTGATGTTCCAGATCAGGTCGCTCAGGTCGCCCTTCTGGCGCTGCGTGCCATTGACCGAAAGCGTCACGGCCCCACGCGTCAGCTCGCCGGTGGCCGACTTCGGGTGCACGGGCCCGATCGGCGCCGACTGCTCGAAGCCCTTGCCGATGCACCAGGGCCGGCCCTGCTTCTTGGCCTCGTTCTGCAGATCGCGCCGCGTCATGTCCAGGCCGACCGCATAGCCCCAGATGTGCTTCGGCGCATCGGCCGCCGCGATGTTCGTGCCGCCGGTGCCGATGGCCACCACCAGTTCGATCTCGTGATGCAGGTTCTTGGTCTGCGTCGGGTAGTCCATCGTGCCGGTCTCGCCGGCGGGGACCACCAGCACCGCATCGGCCGGCTTCAGGAAGAAGAACGGCGGCTCGCGACCGGTGAAGCCCATCTCCTGCGCATGCTCGGCATAGTTGCGGCCGACGCAGTAGATGCGGTGGACCGGGAACTCGCCACCGCCCACGACGGGCAGGGCCGCCTGGCGCGGCGGGTTGATCACGAAACTCATGGTGCTTTCTCCAACGTCGATGCAGCGGCCCTCCCATGGGGCCTGCCGTCGATGATGCCATGGCCTCCCCGCTACACTGGCCATCACCATGCTGCATGCGCGACAGATCAAACATTGCCGCCAGTGCGGCACCGCCGTCGACTACCGCATTCCGGCCGATGACAACCGCGAGCGCGCGGTCTGTCCCGCCTGCACCACGATCCATTACGAGAACCCGCTGAACGTTGTCGGCACGGTGCCGGTGTGGGGCGAGCAGGTGCTGCTGTGCAAGCGCGCGATCGAGCCGCGCCACGGCCTGTGGACCCTGCCGGCGGGCTTCATGGAACTGGGCGAGACGGTGGCCGACGGCGCGTTGCGCGAGACCATCGAAGAGGCCGGCGCGAAGATCGCGCTCGAAGGCCTGTTCACGATGCTGAACGTGGTGCGCGTCGGCCAGGTGCACTTCTTCTACCGCGCCCGCATGCTCGACACCTCGCTCGACCCCGGCAGCGAGACGCTGGAGGCGCGGCTGTTCCACGAGCACGAGATTCCGTGGGACCAGATCGCGTTCCGCACCGTGCGCGAAACGCTGCAGCACTACTTCGACTGCCGCCGCCGCGGCGAAGGTTATCCGCTGCGGGTGGCCGACATCAGCTGAGCTGCGTCTCGGGGGCCCGCACGATCGGGCCGGTGGCCGCGTCGAAGCCCATGGTCCACAGCAGCGCCAGGTCGTTCTCGTCGCGCACGCCCTCGGCGGTGATCGACAGGCCCACGCTCTGCACCAGCTGCACCAGTCCGCGCAGGTAGCGCCGGGCATCGTGGGCCGCGGGGTCGGACAGGCCGTCGACGTAGCGCGCGTCGATGCGCACGCAGTCCAGTCCCATCTCCAGCAGCCGATGCATGCGCGCGAGCGACTGGCCCGCATGCTCCAGGCCGATGTACACGCCCAGCGGCCGCCAGCGGCGCGAGGCTTCCTGCACCAGCGCCGGCCGGTCCAGCGCCAGCGTCTCGGGCAGGTCGATCCACAGCCGCGTCGCGGCCTGCGGTGCGGCTTCCAGCCGGCGCGAAACAGCAGCCATGAAGTCGCTGACGCCCAGCGACTGCGCCGCGATGTTGATGCAGCGCGCCTGGCCGTCCTCTTCGATGGCCTGCAGCGCGAGCTGCACCGCCGTCTCGTCGACCGCCGCGCACAGCCGGGCCCGCGTCGCCTGCGCCAGCCAGCGCGAGGCGGGCTGGTAGGCGCCGCCCGGCTCGAGCTGCACGCGCATCGGGCAATCGAAGTGCAGCACGCGGCCATCGGCGGTGCACACCGGGAACGCGCCCAGGGCCACGCGGCCCTGCTCCAGCGCCTGCGTCAGGCGCTGCTGCCACGCCGCTTCGCCGTAGGGCGCGACCTCGCCGGCGTCGCCGTTCAGGCAGGTCACCGAGAAGGCCTTGTCGCTCTCGGCAAGGGCCAATGCCTCGTCGGCCAGCGCCAGCGCCTGCTGCACACTGACGACGCCGCGCAACTCGACCGCCCCGATCGACACGCCGGCCGCGGCGTCGATGCTGATCAAGGGCATGCGCAGCGCCTGGACCAGGGCCTGGGCGGTCTCGGCCGCCACGCCCCCCACCGGCAGCACCAGTGCGAAGTCCGAACCGTTCATGCGGCCGGAGAAGCAGCCGTCCGAGCGCTGCGGGTAGCTCGTCAGCGTCTGGGCCACGGCCTGCAGCACATGGTCGGTGGCGCTGTGTCCGATGCGCCGGTTCATGCCCTGCAGGTCACGCACCCGCAGCAGCAGCAAGGCCAGGCTGGCCTGGCTGGACTCCGCGGCCAGCAGTTGCTCGAACTGGGCGATGAAGTGCCGCCGCACCGGCAAGCCGGTCAAGGCATCGGCGTGGGCCTGCCGGCGCAGCACTTCGAGCTGCGCGGCCTGCGCGTCGAACACCGCCTGCAGGCGATCGACCAGCAGGTTCATGCTGCTGGCCAGCGGCTGAAGTTCCCGCAGGACGGGCTCGGCCACGCGCAGGTAGCGACCATCTGACAGCGCATTGGCCTGTTCCACGGCGTCGCGCAAGGCCTGGCGGATCTGGCGCACGCGCCAGGCCCCTCCGGCCAGCACCACCCCGCCCAGGAGGGCCAGCACCAGGGCGGTCTGCAGCAGGCCCTGCCACAAGGCGTCGGCCGCGTCGGCGGCCTGGCTGCGCAGGTGCACGCTGCCGCCATGCTTGCCGGCCGCGGACTTCAAGGTCAGGGTTGCGCCCGGCGGGTGCAGGTCCAGCAGTTCGACATAGGCCTCGGGCGCCCAGGCGGGTCGCGCCTCGGCACGGCGCTGCCAGACCAGTCGGCCCTCGCCATCGCGCAGTTGCAGCAGCGACAGGCGCGCGGCGGCGAAGTGGGCGCCGAGCACGGCGTCGCGCTGCTCGACCGTGTCCGGCACGTCGCGCTGGAGCGCCAGCGCCAGCCAGGCGGCACTCTCCCGATCCTGCCGTTCGATCTGCTGCATCAGCGCTTCGCGCGAGGCCCATTGCTGCACCAGCAGCGCGGCCAGCAGGCACAGCAGGACCACCGCCAGCAGCAGCGTCTGCAGGCGCCCGTGCAGCGAGCCGGCTCGCGGCGGCCGCGCCACGGCAGCCGACCGGACGGCATCGGCCCGCGCGGCCGGTGCCGCAGGGGTGACGGGGAAATCGGAAGCGGGCGGCATGGGCGGACGAAGCTGGCACGCCAGGCGCGTGCCCTCTTCGTCGCTATCGACCCGTTGCCGCCGGACTTGAGCGGCGCTGCGCGGGCTACTTGCGCGGCGGCGGCACGTCCGTGCAGGTACCGTGCGCAATTTCCGCCGCCATGCCGATGCTCTCGCCCAGCGTGGGATGCGGATGGATGGTCTTGCCGATGTCGATCTCGTCGGCGCCCATCTCGATGGCCAGCGCAATCTCGCCGATCATGTCACCGGCATGGGTGCCGACGATGCCGCCGCCGACGATGCGGTGCGTCTCCTCGTCGAACAACAGCTTGGTGAAGCCTTCGTCCCGGGTGTTGGCGATCGCGCGGCCCGAGGCGGTCCACGGGAAGTGGCCCTTCTTCACCTTGATGCCGCGGGCCTTGGCGTCGTCCTCGGTCAGGCCGACCCAGGCCACTTCGGGATCGGTGTAGGCCACGCTGGGGATCACCCGCGCATCGAAACGCGCCTTGCTGTCGCCCGCGGCGACCTCGGCCGCTACATGCGCCTCGTGCACCGCCTTGTGCGCCAGCATCGGCTGGCCGACGATGTCGCCGATCGCGAAGATGTGCGGGACGTTGGTGCGCATCTGCACGTCCACCGGGATGAAGCCACGGTCGGTGACCGTGACGCCGGCCTTATCGGCCGCGATCTTCTTGCCGTTCGGGCTGCGGCCCACGGCCTGCAGCACCAGGTCGTACAGGCCATCGCTCTTCGCGCCATCGGCAGCTTCGAACTGCACGCGGATGCCCTCGGCCGTCGCCTGCGCGCCGACCGTCCTGGTCTTCAGCATGATGTTGTCGAAGCGCGGCGCGTTCATCTTCTGCCACACGCGCACCAGGTCGCGGTCGGCGCCCTGCATCAGGCCGTCGAGCATTTCCACCACGTCGAGCCGCGCGCCCAGCGTGGAGTACACCGTGCCCATCTCGAGGCCGATGATGCCGCCGCCCACGATCAGCATCTTCTTCGGTGCCTGGCGCAGTTCCAGCGCGCCGGTGGAATCGACGATGCGCGGGTCGTCCGGCAGGAACGGCAGACGCACCGCCTGCGACCCTGCGGCGATGATGCACTGCTTGAAGCGGATGGTCTGCGTCTTGCCGGTCTTCTGCTGGCCGCTGCCGGTGGTTTCCTCGACCACCACATGGTGCGGATCGGCGAAGGCGCCGTAGCCGCGCACGATGGTGACCTTGCGCATCTTGGCCATCGCACCCAGGCCGCCGGTGAGCTTGCCCACCACCTTGTTCTTGTGCGCCAGCAGCTTGGGCAGTTCGACGCTTGGCGCGCCGAAGCTGACACCCAGGTCGGCGAAGTGCTTGACCTCGTCCATCACCGCGGCCACGTGCAGCAGCGCCTTCGACGGGATGCAGCCGACGTTCAGGCACACGCCGCCGAGGGTGGCGTAGCGCTCGACCAGCACCGTCTTCATGCCGAGGTCGGCGGCACGGAACGCGGCCGAATAGCCGCCGGGGCCGGCGCCAAGCACCAGCACATCGCATTCGATGTCGGCACCGCCGGCGTAGCTGGCGGCCACCGGTGCGGCGGCGGGCGCCGCAGCGGCGGGGGCTACTGCCGGCGCAGCGGCTGGCGCCGCCGGTGCAGCGGCCGGCGCCGGAGCCGCCGCCCCTGCGGCCTCCAGCAGCAGCAGCACCGAGCCCTCGCTGATCTTGTCGCCCAGCGCAACCTTCAGTTCCTTGACCACGCCGCCGGCCGACGACGGAATCTCCATCGAGGCCTTGTCCGATTCCACCGTCACCAGGCTTTGCTCGGGCTTGACCGTGTCGCCGGGCTTCACCAGCAGCTCGATCACCGCGACGTCCTTGAAGTCGCCGATGTCCGGCACTTTCACTTCGATCAGGGCCATGATGGATTCAATCCTTTGTCTTCAGGGTATGGGCCTTGATCGGCCCAGCCGAGTTCTTGTCGAATTCGCAGCCGGCGCGCACGCCGATGTCGACCACCTCGCGCGCCGTCTTCGCCTTGTCCCAGGCCGCGAACATCGCGCCCAGCGCGAAGCTGCGACCCGAGCCGATGGCCCAGAAGCGGTCGAATTCGAACACCTCGCGGTACGAGTACACGCCGAAGATGCCGCTCACATTGGCAATCAGCACCGTGAACTGGCTGCTCTCGTAGGGGTCGGCATCCTCTTCCTTGGTGTTCAGGAAGAAGTGCTCCTTCAGCTTCGGGTGCAGGCGCAGGAAGGTGTCGAACACGTCGTCGCGGCCGTGCAGCTTCAGCTCGTCCGCGGCCAAGCCGCCCAGTGCCTTGCGCAACACCGGAAAGTGCGCCGTGGTGCCGGCCATGCCGATCCAGGAATCGCCGATGCGGAACACCTTGTCGTTGGCCTCGTAGCCGTGGGCCAGGCGGGTGTCGCCGAAGGTCACCAAGGTGTCCCCGGCAATCGCCACCTGGCCGTTCTTGCGCGCGACGCAGATCGTCGTCACAGCAGGACGCGGCGGAAGTCTGCGAGGAGCGCTCCGAGGTAGGCGTTGAAGCGCGCGGCCGCGGCACCATCGATCACGCGGTGGTCGTAGGACAGCGACAGCGGCAGCGTCAGCCGCGGCACGAAGGCCTTGCCGTCCCACACCGGCTTCTGGTAACCCTTGGACAGGCCCAGGATCGCCACCTCCGGCGCGTTGATGATCGGCGTGAAGTGCGTGCCGCCGATGCCGCCGAGGCTGCTGATGCTGAAGCAGCCGCCCGTCATCGCGGCCGGTCCCAGCTTGCCCTCGCGGGCCTGCTTGGACAGCTCGCCCATCTCCTGCGCCACCTGCATCAGGCCCTTCTTGTCGGCATCCCGCAGCACCGGGACCACCAGGCCGTTGGGCGTGTCGGCCGCGAAGCCGATGTGGAAGTACTGCTTGTAGACCAGTGCATCGCCATCGAGGCTGGCATTGAAGTCCGGGAACTTCTTCAGCGCTGCGACGACCGCCTTGATCACGAAGGCCAGCATCGTCACCTTGACGCCGCTCTTCTCGTTTTCCTTGTTCAGCTGGACGCGGAAGGCTTCGAGCTCGGTGATGTCCGCTTCGTCGTTGTTGGTGACGTGCGGGATCATGACCCAGTTGCGATGCAGGTTCGCGCCGCTGATCTTCTTGATGCGGCTGAGGTCCTTGCGCTCGACCGGACCGAACTTGGCGAAGTCCACCGTGGGCCAGGGCAGCAGGCCCGGGATGCCACCGCCGGCGGCAGCGGCCGCCGGGGCCGGGGCCTTGGCCTTCTGCGCCGCGGTCTGCACCGCACCGGCCATCACGCCCTTGACGAAGCCTTGCACATCGTCCTGCGTGATGCGGCCCTTCGGCCCCGAGCCCTTGACCTCTTCCAGCGGCACGCCGAGTTCGCGTGCGAACTTGCGGATCGACGGCGATGCATGCGGCAGCGGCCCCGCGGGGGCAGTGGGCTCGTGCGGCGGCAATGCCGCCGTGGGCGGCACGCGCTCGGCCACCGGGGCCGGCGCGGCTGCAGCCACCGTGGCCGCGGCTGGCGCCGGGGCCGGCGCGGCGGCTGCCGGAGCCACCGCAGGCGCCGCGGCGGCGCCGACCACCTCGATCGTTGCCAGCGGCGAACCCTGCGACACCTTGTCGCCCACGGCCACCTTCAGCGCCTTGATGACGCCCGCATGCGAGGACGGGATCTCCATCGAGGCCTTGTCGCTCTCGACCGTGATCAGGCTCTGCTCGGCCTTGACCGTGTCGCCGACCTTGACCATCACCTCGATCACCGCGACATCGGCAAAGTCACCGATGTCGGGCACCACCACCTCGACCGGGCCGGCCGCCGCAGCGGCGGCTGCAGCCGGCGCGACCACCGGGGCCGGTGCAGGAGCGGCGGCCGCTGCAGCAGGGGCCGGGGCCGGCGCTGCGGCAACGCCCGCGCCAGCCACTTCCAGCACCGCCAGCAGCGCACCTTCGCTGATCTTGTCGCCCAGCGCGACCTTCAGCTCCTTGACGACGCCGGCCATGCTGGAGGGAATCTCCATCGAGGCCTTGTCGCTCTCCACCGTGACCAGGCTCTGTTCGGCTTTCACCGTGTCGCCCGGCTTGACCAGCAGTTCGATGACCGCGACATCCTTGAAATCGCCGATGTCCGGCACCTTCACTTCGACCAATGCCATCTCGTGTGTCTCCGACTCTTGTTCGTCTTCAGGCGTACAGCGGGTTGATCTTGTCGACGTTGAGCTTGTACTTCGCGATCGCCTCGGCCACCTTGGCCGCCGGCACGCTGCCCTCGTCGGCCAGGCTCTTCAGCGCGGCAACGACGATGTAGTGGCGGTTGATCTCGAAGTGCTCGCGCAGCTTGCTGCGGAAGTCGCTGCGGCCGAAGCCGTCGGTGCCCAGCACGCGATAGCTGCGGCCCTTGGGCATGTAGGCGCGGATCTGCTCGCAGTAGTTCTTGATGTAGTCGGTGGAGGCGATGACCGGGCCGGCATGCTTGTCGAGCTGCTGCGTCACGAAGGGCACGCGCGGGGTCTCGGTCGGGTGCAGCAGGTTCCAGCGCTCCACGTCCTGGCCGTCGCGGCCCAGTTCATTGAAGCTCGGGCAGCTCCACACCTTGGCAGCGACGCCCCACTCGCCTTCGAGCAGTTCCTTGGCGGCCATCGACTCGCGCAGGATCGTGCCGGAGCCCAGCAGGTTCACCACCGGCTGCTTGGCCTTGGGCTTGGCGTCCTGCAGCAGGTACATGCCCTTGATGATCTGCGCCTCGGTGCCGGGCTGCAGGCCGGGCATCGGGTAGTTCTCGTTCAGCAGCGTGATGTAGTAGTAGACGTTGTCCTGCTGCTCCACCATGCGCTTCAGGCCGTGCTGCATGATCACCCCGACTTCGTGCGCGAAGGTCGGGTCGTAGCTGACGCAGTTCGGGATGGTGCCGGCCAGGATGTGGCTGTGGCCGTCCTCGTGCTGCAGGCCCTCGCCGTTCAGCGTGGTGCGGCCCGAGGTGCCGCCCAGCAGGAAGCCACGCGCCTGCATGTCGCCCGCCGCCCAGCACAGGTCGCCCACGCGCTGCAGGCCGAACATCGAGTAGTAGATGTAGAACGGCACCATGATGCGGTTGTTAGTCGAGTACGACGTGGCCGCGGCGATCCAGCTGCTCATGCCGCCGGCCTCGTTGATGCCTTCCTGCAGGATCTGGCCGTCGCGCGCCTCGCGGTAGTACATCACCTGGTCCTTGTCGACCGGCGTGTACTTCTGGCCTTCGGGGTTGTAGATGCCGATCTGGCGGAACAGGCCTTCCATGCCGAAGGTGCGGGCCTCGTCGACCAGGATGGGCACCGTGCGCGGCCCGATCTCCTTGTCGCGCAACAGCGCGGTCAGGAAGCGCACATAGGCCTGCGTGGTGCTGATCTCGCGGCCTTCCGCGGTGGGCTCGAGCACGGCCTTGAAGGCTTCCAGCGGCGGCACCTTCAGCTGCTCGTCGGCCTTGGTGCGGCGGTGCGGCAGGTAGCCGCCCAGCGCCTTGCGGCGCTCGTGCAGGTACTTCATCTCCGGGGTGTCCTCGGAGGGCTTGTAGAACGGGATTTCCTTGGCCAGCTGCTCGTCGCTGACCGGGATGCCGAAGCGGTCGCGCATGCCCCTGACGTCGTCGTCGGTCAGCTTCTTGGCCTGGTGCGCGGTGTTCTTGCCCTCGGCCGCCTTGCCCATGCCGAAGCCCTTGACGGTCTTGATCAGCAGCACCGTCGGCTGGCCCTTGTGGTTGACGGCGCGGTGGTAGGCCGCATACACCTTCTGCGGATCATGGCCGCCGCGCTGCAGGCGCCAGATGTCGTCGTCGCTCATCTTGGCCACCATCTCCAGCGCCTTCGGGTGCTGGCCGAAGAAGTGCTTGCGCACGAAGGCACCGTCGTTGGCCTTCATCGCCTGGTAGTCGCCGTCGACCGTGTCCATCATGATCTTGCGCAGCACGTGGTCCTTGTCGCGCGCCAGCAGCGGATCCCAGTAGCTGCCCCACAGCAGCTTGATGACGTTCCAGCCTGCCCCGCGGAACTCGCCTTCGAGCTCCTGGATGATCTTGCCGTTGCCACGCACCGGGCCGTCCAGCCGCTGCAGGTTGCAGTTGATGACGAAGATCAGGTTGTCGAGCTTCTCGCGCGCCGCCAGGCCGATGGCGCCCAGGCTCTCCGGCTCGTCCATCTCGCCGTCGCCGCAGAAGACCCAGACCTTGCGGTTCTCGGTGTTGGCGATGCCGCGCGCATGCAGGTACTTCAGGAAGCGCGCCTGGTAGATCGCCATCAAGGGGCCCAGGCCCATCGAGACGGTGGGGAACTGCCAGAACTCGGGCATCAGCTTCGGATGCGGATAGCTCGACAGGCCCTTGCCATCGACTTCCTGGCGGAAGTTCAGCAGCTGTTCCTCGGAGATGCGGCCTTCCATGTAGGCGCGGGCATAGACACCGGGTGCCGAGTGGCCCTGGATGTAGAGCAGGTCGCCGCCGTGCCCTTCGTGTTCCGCGTGCCAGAAGTGGTTGAAGCCGGCGCCGAACATCGTGGCCAGCGAAGCGAACGAGGAGATGTGACCGCCCAGGTCGCCGCCGTCCGCCGGGTTCAGGCGATTGGCCTTCACCACCATCGCCATCGCGTTCCAGCGCATGAAGCCGCGCAGCCGCTCCTCGAGCTCGAGGTTGCCGGGGCAGCGCTCCTCCTGGTCCGGCGGGATGGTGTTGACGTAGGCCGTGTTGGCCGAGAACGGGTGGTCGATGCCCGCCTGGCGGGCTTCGTCGATCAGCTGCTCGAGCAGGAAGTGGGCACGTTCCGGCCCTTCGTTGGCAATGACGGCATCGAGCGCGTCGAGCCATTCACGGGTTTCCTGCGCATCGGCATCGTTGGCGGCTGCGCCGAGGAAGGATTCGGGCACTGCGGACATGGCTTGTCTCCTGGTTCCGGGGGGCGGGGCGAACGGCCCGTGGCAAGGCCGTGGCGGACGGCGCGGAGTGTGGCACAGAACTTCTCGTCTTTCAAATGGTGCGAGTCAATTTCTTAATATGAAATTGCCTGGGCCCTCCCTGGGGTTTGCCGCGGGTCCACCGCGGGCCGCAACGCCGCCCGGCCGGGATAATCCGGCGCATGAGCGCCTCCGCCCCCCATGCCCCGGCTGCCGGTTCCACGTCCATCGGCCGCCGCATGCTGGGCCGCTGGTGGCGTCGCCAGTCGCCGGCGCGGCAGGATCGCTTCGCGACGCTCGCCCCGCTGGTGTCGGTGCTGCTGTTTCTCGCGGCGATCATTTCCGCCTTCTGGTACTTGCGCAACGAGGAAATCGAGCGGGAGGCCGAGGCCGTCAAGCGCGATACCGAGATCGCCCAGCAGCAGATCCGACTGCGCCTGATCGAAAACCAGGAGCAGCTGGTGCGGATGGCGCGCGAGATCGTCACGCGCGAGCTGGAGGCGCCGAACTTCCTGGCCCAGGCCACCCGCTTCACGGCCGACCGGCCCGAGATCGTCTACCTCAGCTGGGTCGGCGCCGACCGTCGCGTGCGCGCGCGGCAGTCGAGCTTCGGCGAACGCGACGAATGGGCCGCACCGCCCAAGCCTGCCGCGTCCGGCGCATCGGCCGCCAACAGCGGGCCGGACGAAGCCGAATGGGCCTTCATCGCCGCGCGGGACGTGCGGCAGCCGATGTATTCGCGCCCGTTCAAGGACCCGAGCGGCGCGATGGTGTTCCAGCTGCACGTGCCACTGCTCGATCGCGGCAGCTTCTCCGGCGCGCTGGTGGTCGAGTACTCGATCGACGTGCTGCTGCGCCACTTCGTGCCGGCCGAGGTGACGCGCCGCCACGCGATCGCCATCGTCGACGAGCGCGAGCGGGTGATCGCCAGCACCATCACCGCGATGCCCGGCATCGCGCGCCAGCCGGCCTCGATCGTGCACGACGTGCCCTTCGCACCGGCCGCCAACGGCCTGGTGCTGCGCGGCATCGGCTACCGCACCTCGGTCGGCCTGATCGGCAACACGCTGTTCTGGATGGTGGTGGCCTTGTCGGTGCTGACGGTGTGGATGCTGCTGGGCACCTGGCGCCACATGCGCCGGCGCAGCCAGATCCAGGGCGCGCTGGTCAAGGAGACCAACTTCCGCCGTGCGATGGAGAACTCCATGCTCACGGGCATGCGCGCGATGGACCTCGAGGGCCGCGTCAGCTACGTGAACCCGGCCTTCTGCGCGATGACCGGCTTTTCCGAATCCGAGCTGATCAACCGCCTGCCGCCCTACCCGTACTGGCCACATGACCGCATCGAGGAGAACAGCCGCCTCTTGCAGCAGGAACTGCAGGGCCGCAGCCCGGCCGGCGGCATCGAGGTGAAGGTGATGCGCAAGAACGGCACGCTGTTCGATGCGCGCATGTACGTCTCGCCGCTGGTCGACGCGCGCGGCCACCAGACCGGCTGGATGACCTCGATGACCAACATCACCGAGGCCAAGCGCATCCGCGACCAGCTCTCGGCCTCGCACGAGCGCTTCACCACCGTGCTCGAAGGCCTGGACGCCGCGGTGTCGGTGCTGTCGGTGCAGCAGAGCGAGCTGCTGTTCGCGAACCGCTCGTACCGGCTGTGGTTCGGCGCCGATGCGCGCGGCCATGCGCTGCTGGCCAGCGGCGCCGGACCGGCGGTGCCTTTCATCGCCGAGCCGGACGATGCCGTGGACGGCCTCTCGGGCCTGCCGGCGCAGGAGCTCACCGGCATGGGCACCAACCCGCGCGAGGTCTACGCCCACGCGCTGGACAAGTGGTTCGACGTGCGCTCGCGCTACCTGCAGTGGACCGACGGCCGGCTCGCGCAGATGCTGATCGCCACCGACATCACCGCGCGCCGCCGCGCCGAGGAGCAGGCGGCCCAGCAGGCCGAGAAGGCGCAGGTGTCGAGCCGCCTGATCACGATGGGCGAGATGGCGTCTTCGGTCGCGCACGAGCTGAACCAGCCGCTCACCGCGATCACCAACTATTGCTCGGGCATGGTCTCGCGGGTGAAGGCCGACTCGATCAAGCAGGAAGACCTGATCGCCGCACTCGAGAAGACCGCGCGCCAGGCCGAGCGGGCCGGCCAGATCATCCACCGCATCCGCGCCTTCGTGAAAAAGAGCGAGCCGCAACGGCAGCCCGCGCGGGCGATCGACATCGTCGAGGACGCGGTGGAGCTCGCCAGCATCGAACTGCGCCGGCGCAACGTCGCGATCCACCACTACGTGGCGCAGCGGCTGCCGATGCTCAAGTGCGACCCGATCCTGATCGAGCAGGTGCTGCTGAACCTGTTGAAGAACGCGGCCGAGGCGATCGACTCGGCCAAGCTGCCGGCCGCGCGCCGCCACATCGAGCTGCGGGTGGTGCCGCGCCACACGCCCGACGAGGGCGGTGTGATCGAGTTCAGCGTCACCGACATGGGCCCCGGCCTGCCCGAGGAAGTGATCAACCGGCTCTACGAAGCCTTCTTCTCGACCAAGGCAGAAGGCATGGGCATCGGCCTGTCGCTGTGCCGCTCGATCGTGGAGTCCCACCGGGGGCGGATCAAGGCCCAGAACATCTACAATGGCAGCCTTGTCGCGGGGTGCCGGTTCGCCTTCACCCTGCCCGTCGAAACCACCGCGCGGCACGAGGAGACAACGCTGCCACCGCCTCATCGCGATGCCGCAGCGCCCCCTGCCGACGCCCCTGCCGCCAAAACATCCTCATGAGCCTGATTCCCAAGAAGGGCACGGTGTACGTCGTTGACGATGACGAGGCCGTTCGCGATTCGCTGCAATGGCTGCTCGAAGGCAAGGACTACCGCGTCAAGTGCTTCGATTCGGCAGAGTCCTTTCTCTCCCGCTTCGACCCGCGAGAAGTCGCCTGCCTGATCGCCGACATCCGCATGGAAGGCATGAGCGGACTCGAGTTGCAGGACCGCCTGCTCGAACGCAAGAGCCCGCTGCCGGTGGTCTTCATCACCGGCCATGGCGACGTGCCGATGGCGGTGAGCACGATGAAGAAGGGCGCGATGGACTTCATCGAGAAGCCCTTCAAGGAAGACGACCTGCTGAACCTGGTCGAGCGCATGCTCGACTCGGCCCGCTCGGCCTTCAGCCAGCACCAGGAGCAGGCCAGCCGCGACGCCCTGCTCTCGCGCCTGACCACGCGCGAGGCGCAGGTGCTCGAGCGCATCGTCGCCGGCCGGCTGAACAAGCAGATCGCCGACGACCTGGGCATCAGCATCAAGACGGTCGAGGCGCACCGCGCCAACATCATGGAGAAGCTCAACGCCAACACCGTGGCCGACCTGCTGAAGATCGCGCTCGGCGCCAACACGGCGAAAGCCTGAGTCCACCGCACCCCTCCGAGGCCGCTGTTTCCAGCGGCCTCTTGCTTTTTCTGGAGATCCCCATGTCCGCACAACTGATCGATGGCAATGCCCTGGCGAAACAGATCCGCGGCGAAGTGGCGCTGCGGGTGGCCGCGCTCACCGCGCAAGGTCGCCGGCCGGGGCTGGCGGTGATCCTGGTCGGCGACGACCCGGCCTCGCAGGTGTACGTGAAGCACAAGGTCGCCGATTGCGAGAGCGTGGGCATGCACTCGGTGCTGGAACGCCACCCGGCCACGCTGACCGAGGCCGAACTGCTGGCCCGCGTGCAGGCCCTCAATGAAGACCCGGCCATCCACGGCATCCTGGTGCAGCTGCCGCTGCCGCGCCACATCGACGGCAGCAAGGTCATCGGCACGATCTCGCCGCGCAAGGACGTCGACGGCTTCCACGTCGCCTCGGCCGGCGCGCTGCTGCTGGGCCAGCCCGGCTTCAAGAGCTGCACGCCCTACGGCTGCATGAAGATGCTCGAGCACATCGGCTGCGACCCGCGCGGCAAGCATGCGGTGGTGATCGGCCGCAGCAACATCGTCGGCAAGCCGATGGCCATGCTGCTGCTGCAGGCGAACGCCACGGTGACCATCTGCCACAGCGCCACGCCCGATCTCGCGCACCACACCCGGCAGGCCGACATCGTGGTGGCCGCGGTCGGCAAGCGCAACGTGCTGACGGCCGACATGGTCAAGCCCGGCGCGGTGGTGATCGACGTCGGCATGAACCGCAACGACGCCGGCAAGCTGTGCGGCGACGTCGATTTCGACGGCGTGCGCGAAGTCGCCGGCTGGATCACCCCGGTGCCCGGCGGGGTCGGACCGATGACGCGCGCGATGCTGCTGGTGAATACTGTGGAATCCGCTGAACGGGCGGCCTGAGCCCTCTTGTCTCGCGCCCACCCGGCGCCACGTACCTGCCATGGACAACCCCCTGCTGCGCGCCGGCGACCTGCCGGCCTTCGACGCCATCCGCCCCGAGCACATCACGCCGGCCATCGATGCGCTGCTGCCGGCGGCCAATGCCGCGCTGGAGCGGGCCGTTGGTGCCGAGGTGCCGGCCGAGTACGAGGCGCTGTCCGCCGCGCTGGACGTGCCGCTGGAACGCCTGGCCCGAGCCTGGGGTGCAGTCGGCCACCTGAATGCCGTGGCCAACACGCCGGAGCTGCGCAGCGCCTACAACGAGAACCTGGGCCGCATCACCGAGTTCCACACCCGCCTGGGCGCAGACGAACGGCTGTACGCCAAGTACAAGGCCGTGATGGCCAGCCCGGCCGCGCAGCGGCTGCGCCCGGCGCGCCAGCGCGCGCTGGCCAACGCGATGCGCGACTTCGTGCTGTCGGGCGCCGAGCTGCAGGGTGAAGCCAAGCAGCGCTTCGCCGCGATCCAGGAACGCAGCGCCGAGGCGGCCCAGCAGTTCTCCGAGCACGTGCTCGATGCCACCGATCAGTTTGCGAGTTACGTCGACAGCGCCCGCCTGGCCGGCGTGCCGGCCGACATCGTGCAGGCCACGGCTGAAGCCGCCGCCGCCGAGGGCAAGGCCGGCCACAAGCTGACCCTGCACATGCCGGTGTGGATGCCGCTGATGCAGTACGCCCACGATCGCGCGCTGCGCGAGGCGCTGTACCGCGCCTATGTCACCCGTGCCAGCGAGTTCGGCCCGCCCGAGCGCGACAACACCGCGCTGATGCGCGAGCTGCTGCAGCTGCGCCAGGAAGAGGCCGCGCTGCTGGGCTATGCCAACTACGCCGAGCTCTCGCTGGTGCCGAAGATGGCCGATTCGCCGCGCCAGGTGCAGGACTTCCTGCGCGACCTGGCGCGCCGCGCGCGCCCCTTCGCCGAGCGCGACCTGGCCGAGCTGCAGGCCTTTGCCGCCGAGCAGCTGGGCCTGCAGGCGCTGCAGCCGTGGGACCTGCACTACGCGTCCGAGAAGCTGAAGGAGGCGCGCTACGCGTTCAGCGAGCAGGAGGTCAAGCAGTACTTCACCGAGCCGCGCGTGCTCGAAGGGCTGTTCAACATCGTCCAGACGCTGTTCGAGGTGACGATCCGCCCCGACACGGCCGCCACCTGGCACGACAGCGTGCGCTTCTACCGCATCGAGCGCAAGCGCCCCGGCGCTGACAGGCCCGAGCTCGTCGGCCAGTTCTTCCTCGACCCCTATGCGCGTACCGGCAAGCGGCCGGGCGCCTGGATGGACGACGCACGCGGCCGCTGGGCCCGCCCCGACCGCGCCGACGGCCAGGTGCAGACGCCGGTGGCGCAGCTGGTGTGCAACTTCGCCGCGCCGGTGGGCGACAAGCCGGCGCTGCTGACGCACGACGACGTGATCACGCTGTTCCACGAGTTCGGCCACGGCCTGCACCACATGCTGACGCAGGTGGACGACCTTGCCGTGGCCGGCATCTCCGGCGTCGAGTGGGACGCGGTGGAACTGCCCAGCCAGTTCATGGAGAACTTCTGCTGGGAATGGGAAGTGCTGTCGCGCCTGACCGCGCATGTCGAGACCGGCGCCCCGCTGCCGCGCGCGCTGTTCGAGCGCATGGTGGCCGCACGCAACTTCCAGAGCGGACTGCAGACCTTGCGCCAGATCGAGTTCGCGCTGTTCGACATGCGCATCCATGCCGAGGCCGATGCCGCCGCCGACGTGCAGCGCGTCATCGACGACGTGCGGCGCGAGGTGGCGGTGCTCATCCCGCCGGCGTTCAACCGCTTCCAGCACACCTTCTCGCACATCTTCGCGGGCGGTTACTCGGCCGGCTACTACAGCTACAAGTGGGCGGAGGTGCTCTCGGCCGATGCCTTTGCGGCGTTCGAGGAGTCCAGCCTGTTCGACGCCGAGACCGGCCGCCGCTACCGGCGCGAGATCCTGGAAGCCGGCGGCAGCCGGCCGGCGATGGAAAGCTTCAAGGCCTTCCGGGGCCGCGAGCCGCGCATTGATGCACTGTTGCGGCACCAGGGCATGGCCTGAAGCATCGCCGCCGCTTGAGCGGCCGCGGCGGCTGGGCTAGATTCGACGCATGATCCGCCTCACCAGCTTCAGCGCCGCGTTGCTCTGCCTCGCCGGTTCGGCCCTTGCCCAGTACAAGGTCGTCGGTCCCGATGGCAAGGTCACCTACACCGACCGGCCGCCGGTCGCCGAGCCGAGCGCCAACATCAAGCAGCTCGGGCGCACGTCCGCCCAGGCCAGCGCCGCCAGCAACCTGCCGGCGGAGTTGCGGCCCATCGTGCAGCGCTTCCCGGTGGTGTTCTACAGCGCGCCGGAGTGCGGCCCCTGCGACAGCGCCCGCGCGCTGCTGAAGGCACGGGGCATCCCGATGACCGAGCGCCAGGTCCTGACCACCGACGACCTGCCTGCCCTCGAACGCGCCACCGGCAGCCGCTCGCTGCCCGCACTGACAGTGGGCGGCCAGACCGCCGCCGGCTATTCGGAAAGCCAGTGGCACAACCTGCTGGATCTGGCCGGCTACCCGCGCGACTCGAAGCTGCCGCGCGATTACGTCGCCGCGCCGGCCACGCCGCTGGTCGCGCGCCAGGCCGCAGCCCCGGCGCCCGCACCGGCCCCGGCCGCCCCTCCGGCGGCGGCCGAGCCCGAAGCCCCGGCGGCCTCGGGCATCCGCTTCTGACCCACCGGTTCAGCGCCGCAGGCGCGCGACGATCTCGCCCACCTCGCGCAAGGCACCGTCCACCGCCGGCGTGTGCAGGCGGCCGCAGCTCAGCCGCACGAAGTTGTCGCAGCGCCGGCTGTTCGTGAACATCGAGCCGGGCGCCAGCTTGATGCCGGCTTCCAGCGCCTGCTCGAACACCGCGTAGGACGACACGCCCTCGGGCAGCTGCACCCACAGCAGCATGCCGCCCTCCGGCACCGACAGGCGGGTACCCTCAGGAAAATAACGCGCAACCGACTCGGCCATCTGCTCGCGCTGGCGCCGCAGCGCCTGGCGCAGCTGGCGCAGGTGGCGGTCGAAGGCCGCGCCGGCAATGAATTCGGCCGCCGCCATCTGCGGCAGCTCCTCGCTGTAGCGGCTTTGCGTGTACTTCAGCATCTCCACCCGCGCCTGCCAGCGGCCCGCCAACAGCCAGCCCAGGCGCAGGCCGGGCGCGATCAGCTTGTTCAGCGACTGGCAGTAGATGACATGGCCCTCGCGGTCATAGGCCTTGGCGGCACGGTAGGGCGTGTCGTCCGAGCCCATGTCGCCGTAGATGTCGTCCTCGATCAGCGCCACCCCTCGCTCGGCGCACAGCTGCACCAGGCGCTCCTTGTGCGCGTCGGGCATCACGGTGCCCAGCGGGTTGTGCAGCGTCGGCATGCTGACCACCGCCTTGATGCTTGGATCGTGCTCGAGCGCGAAGGCCAGTGCGTCGAGCGACAGGCCGGTGAACGGGCTGGCCGGGATCTCCAGCGCGCGCAGGCCCAGCGCCTCCAGCACCTGCAGCAGGCCGTAGAAGGTGGGCGACTCCACCGCCACCGTGTCGCCCGGCCGCGCCACGGCGCGCAAGGCCAGGTTCACCGCCTCGATGCAACCATGCGTCACCACCACCTCTTCAGGCGCCGCGGTGATGCCGCGCGCCAGCGCGCGCCGCACCAGGGCCTGGCGCAGCGCCGGGTGGCCGTGGCGGCGCACCATGGTCGTCAGCAGCGCGGGCTGGGTGCGCAGCAGGCGCTGCATGCTGCGCTGCAGGGCCGCGGCCGGGTACAGCTCGGGCGAGCCGACCGCCAGCGCCAGGTTCACCTTCACCGGCTTCTGCTGGCCGCGCGCCAGGATCTCGGACACGTGCGCATGGATGCCGACATAGTCGGCCGGGTCGAGCGGCACGCTGGCATTCACCTCCTGCGCCGGCAGCATCGTGCTGCGGCGCGGCGCCTGCACGTAGTAGCCCGAGCGCGGCCGGGCTTCGAGCCAGCCCTGGTCTTCCAGGTAGCGGCAGGTCTGCAACGCGGTGGACAGGCTCACCTCGTGCGTGCTCATCAGCTTGCGTACCGAGGGGAAACGGTCGCCCACCGCCAGCGTGCCCGCGCGCATCGCGTCCAGGTAGTGGTGCGCGAGGCGGCGGTACAGCGTGGGGGGCGCGGCGGTCATCGTCATCGCAGCTGCGATCTTCGCTGCCGGCGCGGGGTTGGCAACAGATACAGCGCTCGGTGATTGTGACGGTAACAGTCACGCGCAGCGGCCGCTGTTGCGCGTCAGACAGTCTGGCGCTGTACCTGACGGGAACAGCCGCCGCCGCGCACAGTCGGGGCCATCGAACGGAGCCGACCCATGAGCCACCGCCCCACCCTTCCGCAACGCCTGGAGATGCGCCCGCAGCAGACGCTGTCGCAGTACCTGGGTCCCGGCACGCTGATCCATGTGGTCAGCGGACCCGTGCAGCTAACCGAGCCGCCGCAATGGCTGGGCGAACGCATGCACGCGCCCCGCCGCCACCTGGTCGCCGGCCAGACCCATGCGATCGCCCACGGCGGCTGGCTGACGCTGCAGGCCGGCGATCAGCCTGCGCTGCTGCTGTGCCACGCGCCGGCAGCCACGCGGCGGCCGACGCGCCGCGCGCTGCCCTTCCTCCACCACCAGCCCGCCGCCCGTTGAGCATGAACAGCACCCGCCAATCCCGCTTCGACGCCATCGCCGCCGCGATGGGCCACAGCTTTGCCGGCGAGATCCTGATCGGCGGCGACTACGTCTCCACGCAGCGCCACGGCCCACAGGTCTTCGTCAGCGGCCAGATCCCGCGCGTGGGCACGACGGTCGTCGTCACCGGCCGCGTCGGCAGCGAGGTGTCGCTGGCCGAGGCGCAGGCCGGCGCCCGCATCTGCGCGATGCGCGCGCTGGCGCTGCTGGCGCGTGCGCTCGGCTCGCTCGATCGCATCACCCAGCTGCTGAAAGTGGGGGTCTACGTGCAGTCGGCTGCCGACTTCACGCAGCAGAGCGAGGTGGCCGACGCCGCCTCCGCGCTATTGCATGAAGTGCTCGGCCCGGCCGGCACGCACACGCGCACCTCGGTGGGCGTCTACCAGCTGCCGAAGAACGCTGCCGTCGAACTCGACCTGATCGCGGCGGTCGAGTAGCGAGCCGGACGTCAGGCCCGCTGCTCGGCCGCGGCAAACGCCCGCTGTAACCCGCGCGCGACCCAGCTGCCCGAGCCCACCGCCGCACCCATGATCCAGAACATCACACCCGGGCCGAGCGCGGTGCCCACCACGCCGAAGGCCAGCGGCATCACGCTGCTGGAGGCGTTGATCGCCATCGAGCGGAACGCGATCGCCTCACCGTGGCGGTGGGGCGGCGTCAAGTGGTGCAAGGTGGACATGATCATCGGCTGCACCGAGCCCAGCGTCAGCCCGAGCAGCGTGGCGCACACGCCCATCAGCCAGGGCGTGCCGGCAAACGGGTAGAGCGCGAACACCGCGCCGGTCAGCACCATCGCGAAACGCAACACCGTCACTTCCTGCAGCCGGTGCGCGAGCATCGGGATCACGAAGCGCACCAGGGTCACCGCCAGCGTGAAGCTGCCGAGCACCAGGCCGATGGTCGATGCGTTGTAGCCGCGGCCGTGGCCCAGCACCGGCACCGCGAAGCTGTGCACGTCCCAGCTGGCCGAGAGCAGCCAGTTCACCACCAGCAGGCGCTTCAGGCCCGGCGTGGCCAGCAGGTCCCAGGTGTTGCTGCCGTCGCCGGCCTTCGCCTCGGTCGCGGGTCGGGCCACCTGCGGCACGAGGCGTGCGATCCACAGCGAGGCCAGCGGCAGCAGCAGCATCAGGCCATAGGCCGCTGCGAAGCCGCCCGCATCGATCATGAAGCCGGCCGTCACCGGCCCGACCACATTGGCGAGCGAAGGCGCCATGCCCAGCCAGCTGAACACACGCAGTCGCTCGGTCGAGTCGCCCGCCAGGTGGCCCGCGGTGCGCTGGATCGCGATCAGGCCGATGTTGGTGCCGACGCCCGAGGCCGCAGCCCCCAGGCACAGCAGCAGGAACTGCCACCAGCCCGGCAGGAAGCAGGCCGTCAGCGCCAGGCCCGCGCCCATCACCGTGCAGCCGACGGCCACCCGCACTGGCCGGTGGTAGCCGTAGCGATCGGCCATGCGGCCGGCGGCCAGCGCCGTCACCACCGGCAGCGCGGCAAACAGCGCGAGCAGCACGCCCACCGCCCACGCGCTGCGGCCGCCCTCCAGCGCCTGCAACGGCGCCGCCATGCGCTGGCCGGCCATGGCCGCATGCAGGGTGATCTGGCCGACGATCAGCGCCGGCAGCACCCTGGTCATCGTGACCTCAGGCAGAAGGCCTCCCGTCATCGATCTCATCGACCAGCCCGGGCAGCAAGGCCTGCGTCTGCTGCTCCGGCAGCGCTTCGACGCTGCGCAGCTGCCGCGCCATCGCCCGCGTGCGCACCTCAGCCAGCTCGATGGTATTGCCGGCCTCCTCGAGCTTCTTCTTGGTCCTGGCCAGCACGTCGCCGAACTTGCCGAACTCGGTCTTCACCGCGCCCAGCACCTGCCAGACCTCGGCGCTGCGCTTTTCCAGCGCCAGCGTGCGGAAGCCCATCTGCAGGCTGGACAGGGTGGCCAGCAAGGTGGTCGGCCCGGCCAGCGTGATGCGGTGCTCGCGCTGCAGAGATTCGGCCAGGCCCGGCCGGCGCAGCGCCTCGGCATACAGGCTTTCGGTGGGCACGAAGAGGATCGCGAAATCGGTGGTGTGCGGCGCGGCGATGTACTTCTCGCGGATGGTCTTCGCCTCCAGCCGCAGCCGCGCCTCGATGGCCTTGGCCGCGGCTTCGACGGCCGGCGCATCGGCACGTTCCTGCGCATCGAGCAGGCGCTCGTAATCCTCGCGCGGGAACTTGGCGTCGATCGGCAGCCACAGCGGAGCGCCGTCGTCGCGCCGGCCGGGCAGGCGGATCGCGAACTCCACGCGTGCGCCGCTGCCGGGCACGGTCTCGA
>NZ_JBGAGA010000046.1:0-46867 GCF_044226965.1 Aquabacterium sp.
ACCGCCGCATCGGCCTGCGCACGCGCCAGGCCATCGGCCATCGCCACCCGCGTGTCGTAGCCCAGGCCGTTGACCGGCGGGTTGTTCATCGTGATGACGGCAACACCGTCGCGAACTTCGTAGCTGGCGCTCATGAGGCAATCCCTTTCAGCGGGGAGGTCGGAACAGGAAAAAGCACGATCGTTCGATTCTATGGATCGTCCATCGTCGGAGCATGTCGCTGGAGCGACAAGGGCGGAGGCCTCGGTGAAAACCCTCGGCGGGCGGGCGTGGCGGCAGGACGCCGCGCCGATCAGGCTCCGCCCAGCAACTCCCGCAATTCCTCCGGCCGCAGCGGTGTACCGCCGTCCTGCCCTTCGAGGATGCCTTCGGCCAGCGCACGCTTGTCGTGGTGCAGCGCGACGATGCGTTCCTCGATCGAGCCGGCCGTCACCAGCCGGTACACGGTGACCGGCCGCTGCTGGCCGATGCGGTGCGCGCGGCCCATGGCCTGGTCTTCGGCGGCCGGGTTCCACCAGGGGTCGACGATGATCACGTAGTCGGCCGCGGTCAGGTTCAGGCCGAAGCCGCCGGCCTTCAGGCTGATCAGGAACAGCTCGCCCTCGCCGCGCTGGAAGGCTTCCACGCGCTGCGTGCGTGCCGCCGCCGGCGTGCCGCCGTCCAGGTACTGGTGGGCGATGCCGGCGGCCTGCAGGCGCTCGGCCAGCAGGCGCAGGAAGTCGGTGAACTGGCTGAACACCAGCGCCTTGTGGCGGCCGGCCACCAGTTCGAGCGCGAGCTGCTCGAACTCCATCACCTTGGCGCCGACCAGGCCCGATTCGGGCGCCACCAGGCGCGGGTCGCAGGCGGCGCGGCGCAGGCGCGTGAGCTCGGCCAGCAGGTGGAACGAGGCCTGCGGCGCACCGGGCTCCAGCCCCAATGATTCGACGCGCTCCAGTGCCTGGCGGCGCGCGGCTTCGAGGAAGGCGCGCTCTTCGGCGCCGGGCTCGACGCGGTGGATGATCTCGGTGCGCGGCGGCAGGTCGTCCAGCACCTGGGCCTTGGTTCGGCGCAGCAGGAAGGGCGAGACCAGCCGGCGCACGCGCTGGCGCGCGGCCTCGTCGCGGGCGCGCTCGATGGCATTGCCGAAGCGATCGGCGAACTGGCCGGCGCTGCCCAGCAGCCCCGGGTTGAGCAGGTTCATGATCGACCACAGGTCGGCCAGCCGGTTCTCCACCGGCGTGCCGGTGAGCGCGAGGCGGAAGCCGGCCTGCAGGTTGGCCACGGCCTTTGCGCGTTTGGTGGCGGCGTTCTTAAGCGCCTGGGCCTCGTCGAGCACCAGCGTGGCCCAGGCCACCGGCGCGAAGGCCTCGTCGTCGATCTGCGCCAGCGCGTAGGAGGCCACCACCAGGTCGCCCGGGCCCAGGCCCTGCAGCGCCTGCGCGCGGTCACCCTCGCCGTACAGCCGCACGCGCAAGGCCGGTGCGAAGCGCTGCGCCTCGGCCACCCAGTTGCCGCAGACGGAGGTCGGTGCCAGCACCAGCGCCGGACCTTCGGCCGCGCGCGCCAGCAGCATCGCCAGTGTCTGCACGGTCTTGCCCAGGCCCATGTCATCGGCCAGGCAGGCGCCCAGGCCCGCATGGGCCAGGCGCATCATCCAGGCAAAGCCCTCGGCCTGGTAGCCGCGCAGCTGGGCCTGCAAGGCGGCCGGCGGCTCCGGCTGCAGCGCGGCCGCGGCCTCCAGGGCTTTCAGGCGTTGGGACCAGCGCCTGTCGCCGGACAGCGCGCTGCCCTCCAGCGTCTCGGCCAGCCAGGCCGCGGCGGCGGCCGGCACCTGCAGGCCCTTCTTCGCGGGCTGGCCCAGCGCCTGCAGGTCGGCCAGCTGCTGGCGCAGCTGCTCGCTCAGCGCCAGGTACTCGCCCTCGCCCAGCGCGGCGAAGCGGCTGCGGCGCGAGTCCTGCACCAGCTGCAGCAGCTGCTGCAGGCCGAGCACGCGCTGCTCGTCGACGCGCAGCTCACCATCGACCGACAACCAGTCCGCGCCGCTGCCCACCGCCAGCTTCAGCGCCGGGCTGGCCGCCGTGAGCACGCGCACCGGCTTGCCGCGCGGCCAGTCGATGCCGATCACGCCGGGCAGCCTCGGCAGCGCCTCCACCACCGCCAGCGCGGCCTCCGGATCGTCGAGCCGCCAGCCGGCGGACTCGGCCTCGTCGGCAGCGGCCAGCCCCGGCAAGGCTTCCAGCACCGACTGCAGGTGCGCGGACTCGGCCGCCAGGTCGCGCTCGGTCGACAGGTTGCGGCCCTGGTGCAGGGCCAGCAGGCGTGCACGACCCTGCCCCGGCAGCAGCTGCGGGCCGAAGCCGCCGAAGGGCTGCACGCGCAGCCGCAGCAGCAGGCCTTCGCCGCTGGGGCTGAGCTGCGCGCGCAGGCGCGGCTCGCTGGGCACGGCTTCGCCGGCGTCGGCGTCGCTGTGCAGCTGGAAGTGGCCGGCCAGCACGCGCAAGGCGGCGGCCAGCTCGGCCTGCGCGGTGGCGGGCACGGCCCATTGCTTGGCCACCAGCTCGGCCACCCGGCGCTGCGCCGGGGTGATGCGGATCACCCGCGCCAGGGCCGGGCCCTGGCGCAGCACGCGCAGGCCGTTGCGGCGCTCGGACTCGGCGCTGGCATCGCTGGCGGTGAAGCGTTCGCCGGCCTCTGCCGGGCGCCTGGCCAGCAGCGGGTCGGCCAGGTGGAACACGAACTGCTCGCTGCCATCGGCGCTGCGCTGGCGCTGCACCTCGAGCACCGGCAAAGCCTCGCGCAACTCGACCGGCTGCTCCGGCGCGTCGGCGAACACCACCGAGGGGTGGCCGATCAGCGCCAGCACCGCGCTGCTGACGTCGATGGCCAGCTGCGACGGCATCCAGCGGCTGGCATCGATGCAGCGCGCCACCGCGGCGTCGCGCGGATCGAGCTGGGCGCTCTTCTTCACCCGCGACAAGGGCACCGGCTTCGGCTTGCCCGGGCCGCGCGCGCCGACCACGCGCTCGAACGGCGCCACCTCGATCGGCCGGTGTTCGGCATCGAGCACAACGTGCCATTGGAGCGTCGCCGACCGCGCGGACTGGGTGTCGGTGGTCTTGGCGTCGCCCAGTGCCTGGATCGCCGCCAGCGCGTCGCGCCAGGGTTCCTGCGGCGCGGCGTAGAACCGCGGCGCCCAGCGCGGGCCGTCGTCCGGCAGGCGCGGCGGCACGGCGCGACCCAGGCGTTCGCAGGCCTGCCGCACCAGGTCGGCCTTCCACGGCAGGCCGGCCACGTGCAGCGCCCGCACGGTGGCCAGGATCTGCGCGTCCTTCCAGCCTGGCGGGGACTGGCCCAGCCAGGCGGCGAGGATCAGGCGGTCGGCGTTGTCCTGCAGGTCGTCGCGCGGGTTCCAGCCGCTGCGGTGGGCGAAGGCTTCCGCGGCCCAGGCTTCATCGCCCAGGCGCGCGGCCACGGCATGCGCCCACAGGCCCCAGCCTTCGTCGGGCGGCGGCTTGCGCGAGCCCGATTCGGCAATGCAGAACTTCATCGCCTGTGTCCAGGCGGCGATCTCGGGCTGGGCCAGCAGGCTCAGGGCATACCACTGCAGCAGGCTGTAGGGGGCGATGCCGCGCTTGGTGCGCAGCTCGGTGGCCGCATCTTTCAGCGCCTTGGCGAATGCCGCCGAGGCCTCGCGCCAGCGACCGGCATGGGCCAGCAGGCCGGCCTGCATCAGCGCCGGGCCGATGCCCTGCAGCCCGGCCAGCGCGCGCTCGCATCCGGCGGTGTCGCCCGCATGCAGGCGGCGCTCGGCCAGGCTCAGGCGCAGCGGCGGCGGCAGGCTGGCCGGATCGCTGTCCAGCCGCGCCTCCAGCCAGGCCAGCAGCGGCTGCAGCATGGGCGTGGCGCTGGACAGCTGCGGCAGCAGGCCCTCGAGCAGCAGGTCGCGCGCATCGGCCGCCATGCGCTCGAACAGGGCCGGCATGAACGGCGAGACCAGCGCTTCGGCCAGCACCGGGTCGCTGGCAGTCGCGCCCATCATGCGGCGCAGCGTGCGACGCAGCGTCTCGCCATCGAAGCCGGCATACAGCAGCAAACGCGCAAAGGCCACGGCCTCGGCACGGCCCTGCAGGCCCGGCGGCGTGGGCTCCAGGCCGCTGGCCAGATCGTGCGTGCCGGCCAGCGCCCAGGCACGCCAGGCCTGGGCGGCCAAGGGCCCGGCCAGCAGATGAGGCATCTGTCCGGCGCGCTGCGCGGCCGGCACGTCCAGGCCCTGGCCGGGCTGATCGACCAGGCGGCGCTCGGCCTGCAGGCGCTTGAGTCCCGCCTCGACATCGGCAGCGGCAAAGAAGGTGCCCTGTGCCGTGCGCCATTCCAGCGTCCGCAGAAAGCGCAGCAGCCAGGTGCGGCTGCGCGGCGGCCCTGCCAGGCAGACGGCCCGCCACAGCAGGTCGAGGTCAGCGGCGTCCGGAGAGGGCGGCGGGACGAGTTGGAAGTCGGTCATGGCGGGTCGACGATTATCCGCAGCGCCCTGCCCGCGCCGACCGTCGACCCCGCGCCGCTACACCTCCAGCCACTCCTTGCGGATGTAGGCATCGGCCTTCAGCTCCGCCGGCGTGCCCTCGAACACGATCTGGCCGTGGCCCATCACCAGGCAGCGCTCGGAGACTTCGAGCGCGATCGTCAGCTTCTGCTCCACCAGCAGCACCGAGATGCCACGGCGCTTGAGCTCCTTGAGGTACTCGGCGACCAGTTCGACGATCTTGGGCGCCAGCCCTTCGGTGGGCTCGTCGATCATGATCAGGTCCGGGTCGCCCATCAAGGTGCGGCACAGCGTGAGCATCTGCTGCTCGCCCCCGGACAGCACGCCGGCTTCCGTGTGCTGCCGCTCCTTCAGCCGCGGGAACATGCCGTACATGTCGTCGAAGCTCCACCTGGGCTTCTTCGCGCCGCGCTTCTCGCCCAGCATCAGGTTCTGGTGCACCGTGAGCTTGGGGAAGATGTCGCGGTTCTCGGGCACGTAGCCGATCCCCTGGTGCGCGATCTCGTAGGCCTGCAGCCCGAGGATGGGCTTGTCGCGCCACTGGATCGTGCCCTGGCCTTCGACCAGGCCCATGATGGTCTTGACCGTGGTCGAGCGCCCCGAGCCGTTGCGCCCGAGCAGGGCAATGATCTCCCCGGGCTTGACCTCGAAGTTCACGCCATGCAGCACATGGCTCTTGCCGTAGTAGGCGTGCAGGTCCTGCAGTTTCAGCATCTCAATGTCCTGCGGCTTGAGCGTCGGCGAGAACAGAGCCGAGGTAGGCCTCCTGCACCCGCTGGTTGGCGCGCACCGCATCGGGCGTGTCGAAGGCGATCACCTCGCCATACACCAGCACCGCGATCTTGTCGGCCAGCCCGAACACCACGCCCATGTCGTGCTCCACCGTCAGCAGGGTCTTGCCCACCGTCACGTCGCGGATCAGCTGGATGAAGCGCTTGGTCTCGCTCTTGCTCATGCCCGCGGTGGGCTCGTCCAGCAGGATCACGCTGGAGCCGCCGGCAATGGTGATGCCGATCTCCAGCGCGCGCTGCTCGGCATAGGTCAGGTTGGTGGCCAGGTGGTCGCGCCGGCGGTCGAGCTTGATCATCGCCATCACCTCTTCGGCGCGCTCGTTGGCATCCGTCAGGTCGGCCAGGAACTTCCAGAACGCGTAGCGGTGGCCCATGCTCCAGAGCACCGCGCAGCGGATGTTCTCGAACACCGACAGCCGCGTGAACAGGTTGCTGACCTGGAAGCTGCGCGAGAGCCCCAGGCGGTTGATCTGGAACGGCGTCATGCCGTCGATGCGCTGGCCATGCAGCAGGATCTCGCCGCTGCTGGGGCCGAAGCGCCCGCTGATCAGGTTGAACAGCGTGGACTTGCCCGCGCCGTTGGGCCCGATGATGGCCACCCGCTCGCCGGGGTTCACCGCCAGGTTGGCGCCGCGGATGATCTCGGTCTTGCCGAAGCTCTTGCGCAGTTCCTTGAGCTCGATGGCGTAGCTCATGCTGCCGACTCCTTGCGCTTGATCTCGGCCTCGATCTCTTCCTGGATCTGGCCCCACTCGCGGCTGAAGCTGCGGCGCGAGAGCTCGAACATCGCCACGCCGATGCCCAGCACGAACAGGGCCCCCAGCCAGCTGTCCAGGCCGCGGGCGTTCAGGCTGGCCCCCAGGAACTCCATTTCCGGGCCCAGCGCGGCATTGAGCTGCAGGTGGTAGACCATCTCGATCATCACGGCCAGGCCGCTGAGCGCCACGAGGCCCGAGCCGCCCAGCGCGAGGTAGGAGGTCCACACGCGCTTGAGCTTGCCGTAGGCCGCCAGCCGCACGTTCATCATGATCAGGCTGGCCACGCCCCCGGGCGCGTACATCACCATGAACAGGAACACGATGCCCATGTACAGCAGCCACGCCTTGGTGAGTTCGGACAGCAGCACCAGCGCCACGACCATCAGCACCGCCCCGATGATGGGGCCGAAGAAGAAGGTGGCCCCGCCCAGGAACACGAACAGCAGGTACGCGCCCGAGCGCAGCGCGCCCACCACTTCGGCGGTGACGATCTCGAAGTTCAGCGCCCCCAGGCCGCCCGCGATGCCGGCGAAGAAGCCCGAGATCATGAACGCCAGGTAGCGCACGTTCTGCGTGCTGTAGCCGATGAACTCCACCCGCTCGGGGTTGTCGCGCACGGCGTTGAGCATGCGCCCCAGCGGCGTGCGCGTGAGCGCATACATGGCCGCGGTGCAGATGAAGCAGTAGATCGCGATCAGGTAGTACACCTGGATCTGCGGGCCGAAGCTGATGCCCAGCACCGGCTTGCCGAACACGCGGTTGGTGGTGATGCCGCCTTCGCCGCCGAAGAACTCCGGGATCATCAGCGACATCGACCACACCAGCTCGCCGATGCCCATGGTGATCATCGCGAAGGTGGTGCCGCTTTTCTTGGTGGTGACGTAGCCCAGGATGGCGGCGAAGAACAGGCCCCCGAAGCCCCCCACCAGCGGCACCAGGCTCACCGGCAGCCAGATGTCGCCGGCGATCATCATGTTCAGCGTGTGGATGGCCAGGAAGGACCCCAAGCCGCTGTACACCGCGTGCCCGAAGCTGAGCATGCCGCCCTGGCCCAGCAGGATGTTGTAGGCCAGGCACGCGATGATGCCGATGCCCATCTGCGAGAGCATGGTCTGCGCGAAGCTGCTCGTCCACAGCAGCGGGACCACGCCCAGCATCAGCGCGAAGCCGCCCCAGATCAGCCAGCGGCCGACGTTGTGGGGCTTGAAGTGGTAGTTCGGCCGCTGCGCGTGCGCGCCGTTGGCGATCTTGATGGTCTGTGTGGTCATGGGGTCAGCCTTCACGCGTGCCCATCAGGCCCTTGGGGCGCAGGATCAGCATCAGCACCAGCAGCAGGTACGGCAGGATCGGCGCGGCCTGCGCCAGCGTGATGCGCAGCAGCGGCCAGCCCGGCGAGTTCGGCCCGATCTGGCCACCGAAGCGGTTGATGGCGTCGGCCAGCGACGCGTCCACCGTCAGCGGCAGCGTCTGCAGCAGCCCGATCAGCAGCGAGGCGACGAACGCGCCGGCCAGCGAGCCCATGCCGCCGACGACCACGACGACGAAGATGATCGAGCCCACCACCGCGGCCATCGCCGGCTCGGTGACGAAGGTGATGCCGCCCACCACGCCGGCCAGGCCCGCCATCGTGGAGCCGACGCCGAAGACGAGCATGAAGACCCAGGGCACGTTGTGGCCCAGCGCCTCGACCATCTCCGGGTGCGTGAGCGCCGCCTGGATCACCAGCCCGATGCGCGTGCGCGTGAGCAGCAGCCACAGCGCCAGCAGCATCAGCAGCGCCACCCCCATCATGAAGGCGCGGGTCATCGGAAAACGCGAGCAGCTGGCGGCCTGGCACACCGTGTCGGACGCCGCACCCAGCACGATGGACAGGCCGCTGGCCGCGCTTTGCACGACGGTGAAGGCCGGGCCCTGCAGCGACGCCGGCGGGTCGAAGGCCAGCGAGGTGCGGCCCCAGATCAGCTGCACGACTTCAAGCACCACATACGACAGCCCGAAGGTGATCAGCAGCTCGGGCACGTGGCCGAACTTGTGCACCCGGCGCAGCGCCGTGCGCTCGAACAGCGCGCCGGCCACGCCCACCGCCAGCGGGGCCACCAGCAGCGCCGCCCAGAAGCCGATCAGCCCGGTCAGCGTGTACGCGAAGTACGCCCCCAGCATGTAGAAGCTCGCGTGCGCGAAGTTCAGCACGCCCATCATGCTCAGGATCAGCGTCAGCCCCGAGCTCAACATGAACAGCATCAGCCCGTAGCTGACGCCGTTCAGGGTGTTGATCAGCACCTGGCTCATGGCACTCCAGCTAATGCTCAAGTCGCGCAGCACCCCCCCGGAGGGGACAGGCCGCCAAGGGCGGCCAGGGGAGCGCGATGGTGATCGGAGCCGCCCGACCCGATCCGGCTCTGCCGGTCGGGTTGGGTAGCCCCTCGGGGGCGGCCGCCAGGCGGCCGGGGTCAACAGCTCACGGACGCTTCATCTGGCACGACGTGGGCGTGCTGGAGACGTAGGGCTCGTAGTACTTGACCCGCTGGAAGTTGTAGCCGGTGTTCTCGACCGAGTACGGGTTCTTCGCATCGGCCTTCTTCCATACCGCGATGTACAGGCCCTGCTGCAGCTGGTGGTCGGCCTTGCGCATCTCGGCCTCGCCGCTGAAGGTCTTGAACTTCAGGCCTTCCATCGCGGCGGCCACCTTGGCCGGGTCGGTGGTCTTGGCCTGCGCCATCGCGGTGCTCAGCAAGGCGAAGGCGTGGTAGGTGGCGAAGGTGTAGTAGTCGTCGTTGAAGCGCGCCTTGAACTCGTTGGCGAGCTTGCCGATCTCTCCGGGCATGTTGGATTCGCCGTAGCTCACCAGGTACACGCGGCCCGCGGCGCCCGCACCCAGCGCGGTGGGCGTGCCCGAGACGCTGGCGTAGTAGGTCAGGAACCGCACGTTCAGGCCGGCGTCGTTGGCGGCCTTCACCAGCAGCGTGAGGTCGGAGCCCCAGTTGCCGGTGAGCACCGTGTCGGCACCCGAGGCCTTGATCTTCGCGACATAGGGCGCGAAGTCACGCACCTGCGCCAGCGGGTGCAGGTCGTCGCCGACGATCTGGATGTCCGGCCGCTTGCGCGCGATCATTTCCTTCGCATAGCGCGACACCTGGTGCCCGTGCGAATAGTTCTGGCCAATGATGTAGACCTTGTGGATGTCCTTCTCGTCCTTCATCCAGCTGGTCAACGCTTCCATCTTCATCGAAGTGTCGGCGTCCAGGCGGAAGTGCCAGTAGCTGCACTTGCTGTTGGTCAGGTCGGGATCCACCGCGGCGTAGTTCAGGTAGACGAGTTCCTTGCCCGGATTGCGCTCGTTGTACTTGCCCACCGCGTCCATGATCGCCAGCGCCGCGCCCGAGCCATTGCCCTGCACGATGTAGCGCACGCCCTGGTCGATCAGCGACTTCACCGCGTTCGTGCTCTCCTGCGGGCTCAACTTGTTGTCGATGGGCACCATCTCGAACTTCACGCCGGCCGGATTGCTCTTGTTGAAGTGCTCGGCGACGAACTGGAAGCTCTTGATCTGGTTCTGCCCCACCGGCGCCATCAGCCCCGTGAGCGGATCGATCCAGCCGATCTTGACCGTCTCGCCCTTCTGCGCGTGGGCGGTGCTCAAGCAAAGGGCCAGCGCGGCCAGCGCCAGTGGACCACGGGGAATGCGGATCATCGGGTTGTCTCCTGTTGAATGGGAAAGTGGCCTTCGGCCTTGCGCAGCTCCAGCCGGTACTGCTCCCAGCCCGAGGCGGGCACGAGCTCACCGTGGCGCTGCATCACCTCGCCAAGCCGCCGGCACAGCTGTTCGGCCGCGCCGGCGGTGTCGGCCAGGTGGATGCCCTGCGTCATCGTGATGTGCGCGCACTCGAAGCTGCCGGCGCCGGCCAGCAGGATGGTGCGCGTGGGCGCCTCGTCGGCCACCAGCGCCAGCAGGCCGGGGCTCACGCGCTCGGGCGTCAGCTGGGCCAGCGCCTCGGGCGGCAGGATGCCCTGGGTCATCGCGGTCGCCGCGCTGGGCGCCAGGCAGTTCACGCGGATGTTCTTGCGTTCGCCTTCGAGCGCCAGCGTCTGCATCAGGCCGACCAGCGCCATCTTCGCGGCGCCGTAGTTGGCCTGGCCGAAGTTGCCGTACAGGCCCGATGACGAGGTGGTGAACACGATGCGCCCGTGCTGCTGCGCCTGCATCTGCGCCCACACAGCCTGGGTGGCATGCACCGCGCCCATCACATGCACTTCCAGCACCAGGCGGAAGTCGTCGAGGCTCATCTTCGCGAAGCTGCGGTCGCGCAGCACGCCGGCGTTGTTGACCAGGATGTCGATGCGGCCCCAGGCCTGCATCGCGCGTGCTGCCAGCGCGGCCATGTCGGCCGCCGAGGTCACGTCGCCCACCTGCAGCAGCGCCTCACCGCCCAGCGCGCGGATCTCGTCGACCACGGCCTCGGCCGAGGCGCCCAGGTCGTTGACGATCACGCGCGCCCCATGGCGCGCCAGCTCCAGCGCGTGCGTGCGCCCGAGGCCGCCGCCGGCGCCGGTCACCAGCGCCACGCGGCCTTGCAGTCTCCGATTCATGCTTGCTCCTGCGGCCGGCGTCGCGGCCGTGTCAAAAACCCACCGCGTCGGCGCCCTTGAGGCCCAGCATCGCGCGGGCTTCGGCGGGCGTCGCCACGTCGAGCGAGAGCTCCTCGAGGATGCGCCGGATCTTGCGCACCTGCTCCGCGCAGGAACGGGCCAACTGACCCTTGCCGAGGTACAGGCTGTCTTCGAGGCCGACGCGCACATGGCCGCCCAGCACCGCGCCCATCGTCAGCAGCGGCATCTGGTGGCGCCCGGCGCCCAGCACCGAGAAGCGGTAGCCGCCACGGCCGAACAAGCGGTCGGCGGTGGACTTCATCACCACCAGGTTCTCGGGGTCCGGCCCCAGCCCGCCGAGGATGCCGAAGATGCTCTGGATGAACAGCGGGCCCTCGACCAGCCCTTCGTCGACGAAGTGCGCCAGGTTGTACAGGTGGCCGACGTCGTAGCACTCGAACTCGAAGCGCGTGCCGCAGCCCTGGCCCAGCCGATCGAGGATGAGCTTGATGTCGCGGAAGGTGTTGCGGAAGATGGTGTCCTCCATCCCTTCGACGTACGGCTTCTCCCAGGCGTGCTGCCACTGGCTGACCTTGCGCGCCACCGGATGGATCGAGAAGTTCATCGAGCCCATGTTCAGCGAGCACATCTCCGGCTGCGCCTGCAGCGGGTAGGCCAGGCGCTCCTCCAGCGTCATGCGCGTGCTGCCGCCGGTGGTGATGTTGATCACCGCGTCGGTGGCGGCCTTGATGCGCGGCACGAAGGCGTCGAACACCTTCGGGTCGGCGGTGGGCCGGCCGTCGGCCGGATCGCGCGCATGCAGGTGCAGGATCGCGGCGCCGGCCTGCGCGGCCTCGATCGCCTGCTCGGCGATCTGCTCGGGCGTGAGCGCGAGGTGGGGAGACATCGTCGGCGTGTGGACCGAGCCGGTGACGGCGCAGCTGATGATGACCTTGTCGGTGGGCGATGCCATGGCGCTTCAGAGGTATTCGAGGTTGCCGTCGACGCTGATGGCCTGGCCGGTGACGTTGCGGGCGGCGGGCGAGCACAGGAACAGCGTCATCGCCGCCACGTCGTCGGTGCTGACCATGCGGCGCAGCGAGATCTTGCGCAGGTACTCCTCGCGCATGGCCTCGAAGCCCACGCCCCCCGCCGCGGCGCGCGCGGCGATGACCGAGCGCATGCGCTCGCCCTCGACGGTGCCGGGCAGGATCGCGTTGACGCGCACGCCGTGGGGCCCCAGCTCGATGGCCAGCGACTTCATCAGGCCGACCACCGCCCACTTGCTGGACGCGTACGGTGTGCGATAGGCATAGCCCAGCCGGCCGGCGGCCGAGCTCATCGCCACGATGCTGGGCCCGGCCTCGGACTTCTTCAGCAGCGGCACCGCGCGCCGCGCGAAGTGGTACTGGCTGTTCAGGTTGACGGCGATCGTGCGGGCCCAGGCGGCCTCGTCGATCTGGTCGATCGGCCCGGTGGGCCCGGCGATGCCGGCGTTGTTCACCAGCACGTCCAGGCCGCCCAGCGCGCCCTGCACGTCGTCGAACACGCGGTCGACGTCGCGTTCGACGGCGGCATCGGCCATGCTGCCGGTGAGGCCCGGGGTCTCGGCGATCAGACGGTCGAGCGCGCTGCGGTCGATGTCGCACACATGCACCTGCGCGCCCGCCTCGTGGAAGGCGCGGGCGATCGCGGCGCCGATGCCGCCGGCCCCGGCAGTGACCAGCACGCGCAGGTTCGGCATCGGGCGCAGGGTATCCAGGATGGGCATCGTTGTCCTTCGGGGCACGGGGCGTTCGGGGTGCGGCGGTCGGGGGCCAGTGTGCGTGGCCGACCGCGCCTAACCAATGTCGCGTGCGCACACTGAAGCGGCGGATTCGGTGTCTCCCGCGGCCTGCCGCCGGCGCCCCTGGGCGACCCCGCATCTGCTAGCCTGCACGCGCCATGAGGAGCCCCCCGACCCCCGACAGCGGCGCCCGCCTCGCCGGCGAACTGGTGCGCCTGCTGCACGCGGACGCGCCGGCCGACGACTTCGCGCAGCGGCTGGCCGAAGCGGAGGCGCTGGACGATGGGTCACCCGCGAAGCCCGCGCTGGTGGAGACCGTGCGCATGGCCATGGCCGTGCGCAACCGGCTGGAGCTGCACCAGCAGCGCGAGCACGGCCTGCTGGCGGTCATCGAATCGGCGCAGGAGCTGTCGAGCCGGCTCGAGCTGACGGCCGTGCTCAACGCCATCGTGCAGCGCGCGCGCAAGCTGCTGGACGCGAACGTGGCGTGGCTGTCGATCCACGATCCCGCGCGCGGCGAGTTCCACGTGCTGGTGACCGATGGCGCGCTCTCGGGCAGCACCTCGGGCATGGTGGCGCGGCACGACCGCGGCGTGGTCAGCGTGGTGATGTCCAGCCGCCTGCCCTTCGCGACGCCGGACTACCTGCACGACAAGCGCTTCGCCCATGACGCGCAGCTCGACGACGCCTTCCGCGCCGAGGGCATTGCCGCGCTGGTGGGCGTGCCGCTGATCTGGGACAACGAGGTCATCGGGCTGCTGTTCGTCGCCGACCGCTACCACCGCACGCATGGCGCGCAGAACCTCTCGATCCTGTGCACGCTGGCCACCCATGCCGCGGTGGCGCTGAAGAACGCGCGCGACTTCGAGCGCACCCATGCCGCGCTGGACAACGCCGGCCGCGCGCGCGCCGAGCTCGAGCACCACCTGCGCGGCATCCAGGCCGCGGCCGACGCGCACGAGCAGATGACCTCGCTGCTGGCGCGCGGCGCGACGCTGTCCACGCTGTGCCAGACGGTGGCGCAGCTGCTCGGCGGCGCGCTGCTGGTGCTGGACGAGGCAGCGCAGGTGGTCAGCCAGGGCCTGGCCGCCGGCTACGAAGGCCGGCTGATGCAGGGCTATGCGCCGCATGGCGAACGCAGCGCCGAGCTGCATGCCGCGCTGCGCCAGAGCCGGCAGCTCGGCCGCTCGGTCGAGGCCTACCGCGTGGCCGGCGAGGCCTGCCGCGTGATGCCGGTGATCGGCGGCGAGGACGTGCTGGGCGCGATCGCGCTGTTCCACCGCGGCGAGCTCGAGGAGGTCGCGGTGCGCACCTTCGAGCGCAGTTCCAGCGTCATCGGCATCGTGCTGCTGTCGCAGGAGCGCATGGAGGCCAGCCGCAGCCGCGGCGTGGCCGCGCTGCTGCGCGCGCTGCTGTCGCCGCGGCAGGACGAGCCGGCGGTGCTGATGAACCAGGCCGAACGGCACGGCATGAACCTGGCGCAGTCGCTGTCGCTGATGGTGGTGGTCTTCGACGGCCCGAGTGCCGGCTATGCCGCGCGCCGGCTGCGCGGGTTGTCGGAGCTGGCCGGCACGCTGCTCGACGATGTCGACGGCGTGCTGGTGCTGCTGTGCGGCGCCACGCGCGCGGCCGAGGTGCGCGACACGGTGTCGGTGTGGGCGCGGCGCGAGTTCGGCGCGCGGCACCGCGGCGTGCTGTCGCGGCCCGTCAGCGGACCGGCCGAGGTGCCGGCCCTGTTCGCGATGCTGCGGCGCGCGCTGGCGGTGCTGGGGCGGCTGGGCGTGCAGGGCCAGGTGGTCGGCCAGAACGAGATGGCGCTGTACTCGGCGCTGTTCGAGACCCACGACCAGGCCAGCCTGGCCAGCTACCTCGAGGCCACCATCGGTGCGCTGATCGCGCACGACCGCAAGCGCAGCAGCGAGCTCGCCGCCACGCTGCTGAAGTACTTCGACTGCAACCAGAACGCCAAGACCACCGCCCAGCGGCTGGGCATCCACGTCAACACGGTGCGCCAGCGGCTGACGACCATCGAGGACCTGCTCGGCCACTGGGGCCAGGCCTCGCGCGCACTGGAGCTCCACATCGCGCTGCGGCTGTGGAGCCTGAGCGAACCGCCGCCGACCTGAGCGCCCGCGGCCAGGGTTTGTGCGGTGGTCTGCGCACACATCGGGCCGCGGCGGGCAGTGTGCCCGCCCGACATTGATCGCCACCGTCCCCCCTCCGAGACTGACCCGTGCAGCGCCCCGACGGGGCGCGCCCTGGACGGAACGAGGAGACCCATGACACACCCGAGACTCGATTGGCGAGGCGCGTCGGCGATCGCCCTGGCCACCCTGCTGGCCGGTTGTGGCGGCAGTGGCGAGACCGAGCCCCCACCCCCGGCGCCGCCCAGTGGCCCGGTGGCGCTGACCTGCGCGCAACTGGTCGGCCTGGCCATCCCTGCCACGGCGATCGGCCTGCCGACCACCGGCGGCACGGTGACCACGGCCACGCCGGTCGATGCCGCGGGCAGCGGCGCGAAGCTGGTACCCGAGCACTGCCTGGTCACGGCCACCATCGCGCCGGTGGACCCGGCCGCGCAGCCCATCACCTTCCGGCTCGCGCTGCCGACGGTGTGGAACAGGAAGGCGGTGATGTTCGGCGGCGGCGGCTTCGACGGCACGCTCCCCAACGTCACCGGCAACGTGCCGGCCGGCCCCGCCGACCAGACCGTGCCGATCGGCCGCGGCTACGCAGTGTTCGCCAGCAACGGCGGGCACGCCGCCGGCGCGCTGGGTTCGCTGGACGGCACGTTCCTGACGAACGAGGAGATGCTGCGCAACTGGGCCGGCGAGGCGCTGAAGAAGACGCGCGACGCGGCCACCTACCTGATCAAGGCCCGCTACGCCGTCGACAAGATCGACAAGGCCTACTTCGCCGGTGGCTCCACCGGCGGGCGCGAGGCCCTCGAGGTCGGCACCCGCTGGCCCGACGACTGGAACGGCATCATCGCCTGGTACCCGGCGTGGAAGCAGATGTCGGCCATCCTGGCCGGCCACCGCATGAACCGCGCGCTGGCCAAGCCCGGCGCCTACCCCAGCCCGGCCAAGCGCCTGCTGGTCTACAACGCCGCGCTGGCCGCCTGCGATGCCATGGACGGCCTGGCCGACGGCATCATCGCCAACCAGCAGCGCTGCAATGCCGCGTTCGACCCCGAGACCGCCACCGTCAACGGCACGCCGCTGCGCTGCCCCGACGGCGTGGACGCCGGCGACCACTGCCTGTCGGACGTGCAGATCGCCACGCTGAAGGCAATGAACGCATCGACCCGCTTCAACTTCACGCTGGCCAGCGGCGAAACGGGTTATCCCGGCTACAACGTGTGGGGCGCGGACCTGGGCATCACCAGCAACCCGAACCCGCTGGAGGCCACGGTCGCGTTCCTGAACCTCGCCACCTCGCAACCGGTGTTCCCGATGCCGGCCACCGCGCCCTACATCAGCCGGCAGACCGACGCGATCATCCGCTACGGCATCACCCGCGACATCGGCTTCGACTCGCTCTCGCTCGACCCCGAGAACCCCGGCCCCTGGGGCCCGCGCATCAGCGAGATCAGCACCCTGCTGGACGTGCCGGTGAACCTGGACGCCTTCGCCGCCAAGGGCGGCAAGCTGCTGCTCGCGCACGGCACGGCCGACGTGCTGGTGAGCTCGCGCGGCACCGAGGAGTACTACCAGCGCCTGCAGGCCCGCATGGGCCCGGCCGAGGTGGCCAAGTTCGTGCGCTTCTACCAGGCGCCGGGCTATGGCCATGCCGTCAGCACCAACTTCAACGTGGCCTGGGACTCGCTGACCACGCTGGAGAACTGGGCCGAGAAAGGCACTGCGCCGCCGCCGCAGGTGATGGCCGACACCGCCACCGGGGCCATCAGCCGCACGCGGCCGCTGTGCGACTACCCGAACTGGCCGCGCTACAACGGCACGGGCGACGTCAATGCCGCGGCCTCGTTCACCTGCGTGCCGTATGAGGATGTGCCGCCCACGCAGCGCGCCACGCACCTGGGCACGGTGATCGGCACCGACCAGTCGGCCACCAGCCGCACCTATGCGTGGAAGGGCATTCCCTTCGCGAAGGCACCGGTGGGCGAGTTGCGCTGGAAGGCCCCGGCCGAGCCCGAGGCGTGGACCACGCCGCGCTTCGCGCAGAGCTTCGGCAATGCCTGCTCATCGGCCGGCCGGCTGTACGGGCCGGGGCAGAACAACCAATACGACGCCACCATCGGCAGCACCCTGGGCAAGACGGTGGGCGCCGAGGACTGCCTGTACCTGAACATCTGGCGCCCGGCCAGCGCCGCCACGCAGCTGCCGGTGATCGTGTTCGTGCACGGCGGCAGCAACATCACCGGCTACACCGCCGACCCGGTGTACGACGGCGCCACCCTGGCACGCACCGCCAATGCCGTCGTCGTCACGGTGAACTACCGCCTCGGCCTGCTCGGCTTCTTCAACCTCGGGCAGTTGAAGAGCGGCAACGCGCTGGACGACTCGGGCAACTTCGCGATCCTGGACATCATCAAGGCGCTGCAGTTCGTCAACCGCAACGTCGCCAACTTCGGCGGCGACCCCGGCAACGTCACCTTGATGGGCCAGTCGGCCGGCGCGGTGAACGTGTTCGCGGTGATGACCTCGCCGCTGGTGGTGAGCGCCAAGCCCGCGCTGGTGCACAAGACGGTGCCGATCAGCGGCGCCATCTCGCTCGCGTCCGAGCTGCCGGCCGGCAGCATCGCTGCGCTGGCCCGCCCCTCCGATTTCCGCGGCCAGGCGGACTACTTCCTCGCGCAGCTGGTGATCGCCGACGGCCTGGCCGCCGACCTCACGGCGGCCAGCGCCTACGTCGCCTCGAAGACGCCGGCCGAGGTGGCCGCGTACCTCAGGAGCAAGAGCGCCGACACGATCTGGCAGACGGTGGTGAGCAAGCTCGCGCCGATCGGCGCCGGCGGCTCGGGCCCGATTCCCGAAGGCACGGTGGTGCCCACCAGCCCGATCTCGGCGATCAAGGCCGGCCAGTACGTGAAGGGCCCGGTGCTGCTGGGCAACACGCGCGACGAGGGCAAGCTGTTCCCGACGCTGCTGCCTGCCGTGGGCGGCATCAACGGCCGGCTGATCAACGACGCCGCCGTGTTCTCGATCGCCTTCAACTACAAGCCCGAGGGCCCGCCCACGACGACCGTCGAGCAGTGGATCCCGGCCAGCTACCTGCCCGCGACCACGCCGGGCACCGGCTGGAACGCGAAGACCGAGCAGGTCAACCAGATCTTCTTCGGCATCGGCCGCGACAAGGCCGCCGAAGCCCTGCTGACGCAGCAGCAGAACGTCTGGGCCTACCGCTTCGACTGGGACCAGCTGCCCGCGCCGTTCGACGTGATCTACGGTGCCGCGCATGCCTTCGACCTGCCCTTCGTGTTCGGCAACTTCGGGCCCTCGCTGTACGCGAACATCTCGTACACCTCGGCCAACCAGCCCGGCCGGCTGGCCCTGTCGGACGCGATGATGCGCAGCCTCGGCGCCTTCGCCCGCAGCGGCGACCCGAACAACGCCGCGCTGGGCGTGAACTGGCCCACCTGGCCGGCCACGCTGCGCTTCGACGCGACGCTAGGCGCCAAGGCGATCACGGTGCATTGAGACTGGCCGCGCGCGCGCCGGCCGCCTGCAGCGCGCGCACGAACTCCTGCAGCACCGGCGTGGCGGCGGCATCGCCGCGCCGGGTGTAGAGACCCAGCGGCGGCAGCGGCACCGCGGGCTTCAGTGCCAGCCGCCGCAAGCCGCCGCGTGCGACCTCGTCGCGCGCATGCTCGTGGCGCACCGCGCCCACCAGGGCCGGGTCCAGCCGCAGCAGCGTGCCGATGGTGACCGAGGACATGGTCTCGATCACCGGCTCCGGCGGCTCCTCCCCCTGGTCCAGGAAGGCCGACATGAAGGCCTGGCGCACCAGCGTGCCCTTCGGCGGCGCGACCCAGGCCGCCGTGCGCAGCTGGGGCCAGCCCAGGCCGCGCCGGCGGCACAGCGGGTGGCCCTCGGCCGCGAGCACGCACAGCGCGTCGGGCAGCAGCAGCTGCGACTGCAGCGAACGCAGCAGGCTGCTCGACAGCAGCTCGGGCGTGAGCGCGCCGAACACGCAATCGAGGTCGCCTTCCAGCAGCCGCTGCACCAGCTCGCCCACGCGGCCCTCGTGCAGGTGCACCGCCGCGCCGGGCATGCGCTGGCGCAGCCGCACCACCGCCGCCGGCACCGCCGCCGTCACCGAGAAGGTGCCCACGCGCAGCACCGCGCTGCGCCCGCCGCGGATGGCCTCGACCTCGCTGCCGGCATGCGCCAGCTCGTTCAGCGCCACGCGCGCCCGGTGCACCGCGGCGATGCCCGCCGCGCTGGGCTGCACGCCCTGGCGGCTTCGCTCGAACAGGCGCGCGCCGAGGGCCCCCTCGGCCTCCCGCAGCATCTTGCTGATGGCCGGCTGGCTCAGGTGCAGCCGTGCGGCGGCCGCGCGCATCGTGCCGGTCTCGGCCAGCGCCACCAGCAGGTCCAGGTGCCGCAGGCGCAGCCGGCGCACCAGGAAGTCGAAGCCCTTGCTCATCGGTGCACCGCCCTTGCTTCCATCACGAATGGTGATCACGTCATCAGCATTCTCGACTTTTCTGGCATCGCCACATGACCTATCTTGCGCAGCAGCGCGCCACCCCGAGCCGCAGCCCCCACCGGAGACAACGCCGCCCATGCCCCCCACCGCCACGGCCCTGCCGCTCGCCGGCCTGCGCGTGATCGACCTCGGCCAGTACATCGCCGGCCCCGGCGCCGCGCTCGCGCTGGCCGAGCTGGGCGCGGAGGTGGTCAAGATCGAGCCGCTCGCCGGCGACCAGGCCCGTCACATCGGACGTTATGGCCAGGCGATGGTCCGCGCCTACAACCGCGGCAAGCGCTCGATCGGGCTGGACCTGAAGAGCGACCCCGGCCGCGAGGCCGCGCTGAGGCTGATGGCCGGGGCCGACGTGGTGGTGCAGAACCTGCGGCCTGGCGCGGCCGACAAGCTCGGGCTCGGCCCGAGGGCGGTGCGCGCGCGCTACCCGCGCATCGTGTACCTCTCGATCGCGGGCTTCGCCAGCCAGGGCCCGTCGCGCGAGCGCCCGGGCTACGACATCGCGGCCCAGGCCGAGAGCGGGCTGATGTCGGTGACCGGCGAGCCGGACCGCCCCCCGCAGCGCGTGGGCGTGCCCATCATCGATGCCGCGGCGGCGCAGCTCGGCGCGCAGGCGGTGCTGGCGGCCCTGTACGGCCGCAAGAAGAGCGGCACCGGCGCCGCCGTCGAGACCTCGCTGTTCGAGGTGGCCATGCACCTGCAGGCGGCCACCTGGGCCGACTACCTCGGCGGCGCCGAGGAGCCCGCCCGCGTGGGCGACGGCCAGCCCTTCAATGCGCCGGCGGCCGAGCTGGTGCCCACGCGTGACGGCCACATCGTGGTCTCGGCCTATGCGCAGGACCACTGGCAGCGCCTGTGCCGGCTGCTCGGCCGCGAGGACCTGGTGGCCGACCCGCGCTTCGCCACCAACGCGCTGCGCGTGGCCAACCGCCCGGCGCTGCGCGCGGTGCTGCGCGAGTGCCTGTCCGGCCGCAGCAGCGACGACTGCGTGCAGCTGCTGTCCGGCCAGCAGATCGTGGCCGGTGCAGTCAGGCGTTATTCGCAGGTGCTGGCCGGCCCGGAGCTGGCCGCCAGCGGCCTCGTCGTCGAGGCCACCGGCGCCGACGGCGTGCACTACCGCGCGCTCGGCCGGCCCTACCGCATCGACGGCGCGCCGCAGCCGGTGCTGCGCGCCGCGCCGGCCTGCGGCGCCGACGGCGACGCGCTGCTGGCCGAGGCCGGCTATGCCGCCGCCGAGATCGACGGCCTGCGCCGGGCCGGCGTGCTGGCCTGACGCCCCGCGACGCCGCCGCACACCCCAGCGCAGCCCCTCCTCCACCGCCCGACCCGGAGACCCGCCATGCCCATCACCCGCCGCCACCTGCTCGGGGCCAGCCTCGGCCCGCTCGGCCTGCTCGCGCCGCCGGCGCGTGCCGAGGCCTGGCCCGCGCGCCCGCTCAGCCTGATCTCGCCCTACGGCGCCGGCGGCTCGAACGACATCCTCACGCGGCTGCTCGCCGAGGCACTGGCGGCGCGGCTGGGCCAGAACGTGGTGGTCGAGAACAAGGCCGGCGCGGGCACGCGCATCGCCAACGAGTTCGTCGCCCGCGCCGCACCCGACGGCTACACGGTGCTGCATGCCGCCGCGCCGATCGCCATCGGCGAGGCGCTCTACCCCAAGCTGCCGTACGACGCGAGGAAGAGCTTCGAGCCGGTGACGCGCACCGCCATCGCCCCGCTGTTCCTGGTGGTGAACGCGAGCGCGCCGTACAAGACGGTGGCCGAGTTCGTGGCCTACGCCAAGTCCAACCCCAAGGGGCTGACGTTTGGCTCGCCCGGCGCCGGATCGGCCCCGCACCTGACGGCCGAACTGCTGCTGCGCGCGGCCGGCGTCCAGGGCGTCGTGGTGCAGTACCGCGGCGACGCGCCGGCCTACAACGAGCTGCTGGCCGGCCGCATCGACGGCACGCTCACCGCCCTCTCCACCGCGCTGCCGCACGTGCAGGCCGGCAAGCTGCGCGTGCTGGCCGTCGCCAACGAGGACCGCACGCCGCTGCAGCCACAGACGCCGACCTTCCGCGAAGCGGGCCTGGCCGGCGTGGTGGGCTACGGCTGGTACGGCCTGATGGTGCCGGCCGGCACCCCGGCCGCGGTGGTGCAGCGCCTGGCCAGCGAGACCCAGGCCGTGCTGGCACGACCGGACATCCGGCAGAAGGCCGAGGCCCTGGGGCTGCAGCTGCGCGGCAGCACCGGGCCGGAGTTCGCCGCCTTCATCGACAGCGAGACACGCAAATGGGCCCAGATCATCAAGGCCGCCAACATCACCCCCGAATGAGCCGCGCCCTGGAGCCCTTCGCGGTCCGCTGGGCGCGCGCCTGCGCGCTCGGCCTGGCCGTGCTGGCCGGCGCCTGCGCCGGACCGGCCACCACACCGCAGCCACCGATGCAACGCGACACCCGCTGGGGCCCGGTGCTGGGCCAGGACGACACGCAGGCCAGCGGCACCTGGCACTGGAAGGGCGTGCCCTTCGCACGGCCGCCGGTCGGCGAGCTGCGCTGGCAGGCGCCGCAGGACCCGCTGCCCTGGCAGGCGCCGCGCCAGGCCACCGCGTTCGCGCCGGCCTGCGTGCAGACCGGCCGGCTCTACGGCCCGGGCCTGAACAACCGCTACGACGAGACCATCGGCCGCACGCTGGGCCAGACCGTGGGCGCCGAGGACTGCCTTTACCTCAACATCTGGACCCCGGCCTCGCGGCCCGCGGCCCCGCGACCGGTGATCGTGTTCGTGCATGGCGGCAGCAACATCACCGGCTACACCGCCGACCCGGTGTACGACGGCGCCGCGCTCGCGCGCAGCCAGGACGCGGTGGTCGTCTCGGTGAACTACCGGCTGGGCATCTTCGGGTTCCTGAACCTCGCGGCCCTGAAGACCGGCCAGCGCGAGGCCGACTCGGGCAACTTCGCGCTGCTGGACATCGTGAAGGCGCTCGAGTTCGTGGCCGCCGACATCCACCACTTCGGCGGCGACCCGCAGCGCGTGACGCTGATGGGCCAGTCGGCCGGCGCGGTGAACGTCTACGCGCTGCTGGCCTCGCCGATGCTGGTGGCGCGCAGCCGGCCGCTCTTCCACCGCCTGGTGGCGCTGAGTGGCGGCATTTCCAGCGCCGCCACGCTGCCCAAGGGCGCCATCCCGGGCGTGCTGCCGGCCCCGGTGTGGGCCGCCCGCGGCGAAGCGCTGCTGCTCGAAGCGCTGGTGGCCGCAGGCCTGGCACCGGACCTCGACGCCGCGCGCCGCCACGTGGCCACGCACGATGCTGCCGCGCTCGCGGCCTGGCTGCGCGGCCGCAGTGCCGACACCCTGCTGGCGCTGGTGCGCACCCGCCTGGCCGCGCGCGGGATGGCCGCCTCGAATCCCATTCCCGACGGCTGGGTGCTGCCGCCCGACCCGATCGCGGCGATCCGCGCCGGGCAGCATGTCGCGGTGCCGGTGCTGGCCGGCCATGCGCGCGACGAGACCAAGCTGTTCCCGCAGCTGTTCGCGCTGCGGCCGGACCTGGGCGGGGTCAGCGGCCGGCGGCTGGACGACGCGGCGGTGTTCGCGCTGGCCTCGCGCTACGACCCCGAGGCCGCGCCGCAGACCCGCCTCGAGGACTGGATCCCCGCCGCCTACCTGCCCACCGACGCGCCGGGCACCGGCTTCGATGCCCGCGCCGCCGCGCTCGACCGGCTGTGGTTCACCGCGATCCGCGACGACGTGCTGAACGCGCTGCAGACGCGCCGGCAGCCGGTGTGGGCCTACGAGTTCGCCTGGGACCGCCTGCCGCCGCCGTTCGACCGCCTCTTCGGCGCCGCGCACACCTTCGACCTGCCCTTCGTGTTCGGCAACTTCGGCCCTTCGCTGTACGCCAACATCTCGTTCACGCGGGCCAACCGGCCCGGCCGGCTGGCCCTGTCGGACGCGATGATGCGCAGCCTCGGCGCCTTCGCCCGCACCGGCGACCCGAACAACGCCGCGCTGGGCGTGGGCTGGCCCGGCTGGCCGGCCACGCTGCGATTCGACGCGACGCTGGACGCCAAGGCGATCACGGTGCACTGAGGCGCGCGCGCCCGGCGCTAGCATGCGCCGGCGCGGCATGTGCCGACGCGCCGGACGCCGAGGCCTTGACACCGATTCCCCCACCCCCGCCTTCCACGCAGCTGGCCCGCGCCGCGGTGGGCTTTCCCACCGCGCTGGCCACCGCGGTGGGCCTGGTGATGGCCAGTCCGGTGATGCTGACGGCCAGCAGCGGCGTCTCGCTGGGCGGCCGGCTGTTCTTCGTCGCGATGCTGGTCGCCGCCGCGCTGATGGCGCTGCAGGCCAGCACCTTCGCCGAAGCCGCCACGCTGCTGCCGACCGCCGGCTCGGTCTACGACTTCATCGCCTGCGGGCTCGGGCGCGTGGCCGCGATCACCGGCACCTTGTCGACCTACCTGCTGGTGCACACCTTCGCCGGCACCGCCGAGACGGTGCTGGCCGGCGTGATGGCCACGGTGCACTTCGAGTCGCTGCACGCGCTGCTGGTGGCGCACCAGGCCACCTGGGTCGTCGGCGTCGCACTGGTGCTCGGCTTCGCGGTGCTGAACTTCTTCGGCATCCAGCTGTTCGCGCGGGTCGAGATCGTCGTCACCGCGGCGATGTGGCTGACGCTGATGGTGTTCGGCATCGGCGCGCTGCTGCTGCCGCCGGCCGCCGGCGCGCCGCCCGGGCTGGGCGCTTCGCGCATCGGCGACGACCCGGCCGCGGCCTTCTCGCTGGTGGGCATGGCGCTGTTCATGTTCCTGGGGCTGGAGTTCGTGACGCCGCTGGCGCCGTCGATGCGCGCGCCGCAGCGCTGGATTCCGCGCGCGATGGTCCTCGGCCTGTTCGGCGTGCTGCTGTGCACCGGGCTGTGGGCGCTGGCACTGCTGCGGCAGGTGCCCGACCGGCCCATCGGCGACGGCACGCTGCGCCTGCTGGAGACACCGCAGGCCGTGCCGCTGCTGGCCAGCGCGGTGCTCGGCGCGCCGGGCCGCGTGTGGCTGGGCCTCGCGTTCCTGCTGGCCGGCGCGGCGACCATCAACACGCTGATGGCCGCGCTGCCGCGGCTGCTGTACGGCATGGCGCTGGACGGTGCGCTGCCGCGCGCCTTCGCCTGGCTGCACCCGCGCTACCGCACGCCGGTGCTGGGCATCGTGGTGTCCGCGGCGATCCCGATCGTCGGCGCCATCGCGGTGCAGGGCGAGGTCACGCGCATCATGCCGCTGGTGCTGGCGGGCGTGTGCGCGTGGTCGGGGTCCTACCTGCTGGTCAACCTGTCGATCGCGATGCTGCGCTGGCGCCGGCCGGACCTGGCGCGGCCGTTCCGCAGCCCGTGGTTCCCGCTGCCGCAACTGCTGGCCTCGGCCGGCATCGTGGCCGCGCTGGCCGACATCGCCCCACCGACGATGTCCCCGGCCGCCATCTACGGCCCGTTCGCCGCGGTGCTGGTGCTGAGCTTCGTCTATGCACTGGCCTGGACCGTGGGGGTGCGGCGGCAAGCGCCGTTCGCGCCGGTGCCGGTCGAGCAGGTGCTCGAACGCGCAGGGGCACCGGCCGCGCCGCGCGACACGGCCTGATCCGCCGCCGGCGGCGTCAGTGGTTGTGGCCGTCGCCGTTGCCTTTGCCGTGCGGCGCGCCGGGCACCTGGGACGGGATGGCATGGCCGGCGAAGCCGCGCGGGCTCAGCACGCGGGCCCGGGCATTGAGCGCCGCGCGCTGCGGCGCCAGCGCGCCGGCCAGGCCGTCGAGCGCGGACACCACCTGGCCGCCGACCATGGTCAGCAGCACGCGGTTGCGGCCGAGCTCGGCGTCGGGCACGGTGAGGAAGTCGCGCTCGAGCACGATCAGGTCGGCGAACTTGCCGTTCTCGAGGCTGCCGATCTCCTTCTCCAGCCGCAGCTGCTGCGCGGCGTTGACGGTGATCGCGGCCAGCACGTCGTCGCGCGACAACGCGGGGTCGGCGTTGATCGGCCCTTCGAACACCGGCGCCAGGCTGGCCGCGCTGTGCGGGTTGGCCGGGTCGCCCGAGCGCGTGACGCCGACCTTCAAGGCCAGGAAGGTGTCGAACGGATCGATCGGCCAGTCGCTGCCGTGCACGATGCGCGCACCGGCGCGCCGCAGGCTGCCCGAGGGCTCCATGCGCGCGAAGCGATCGACGCCGAGGTGGTGCTCGGTGTCGCCGATCGAGTACGGCGCACGCTGGCCCCACTGGAACGACATCGTGGCCATCACGTCCAGCGCGGCGAAGCGCGGGTAGTCGGCCACCGCGACGGTCTCGTCATGCGCGATCGCCGGCCGGAAGTCCGCGCCGGGCCGCTGCTGCCGCGTGGCCGCCACCGCGTCGAGCGCGGTGCGCACCGCGCGGTCGCCGGTGGCGTGCAGGTGCATGTCGAGCCCGGCATCCACCGTCGCGAGCATCAGCGCCTGCAGCGACGCGGGCGTGTAGTACAGCTGGCCGAGGTTGCTGCCCGGCACCCACTGCGGCGTTGCCTCGGTGCCGGCGTTCTGCAGGTAGGGCGTGAGCAGGGCCCCGGTGTCGGCCGGCGCGTTGACGACGCCGTCGACGAACACCTTGACCACCCGGGCCCGCACGCCCGGCGCCGGGACCGGCGCGCCGGCATCGGCCTGCGCGGCCAGCGCCTTGGCCTGGGCGATCTCGTCGGCCGGCGCGGTGTTGGCATGCTCGGCGTCGAGGTTGATCGCGAGGTTGACGCGGGCCGTCAGTTCGCCGCGCTCGCGCAGCGCCTTGAACACGCGCAGGTGCGGTTCGCCGGCCGCGGCGTCCATGAAGCTGGTGATGCCCTGCTCGCGCAGCGCGGCAAGCGCGGCGCGGCCCTGCTTCAGCTGGTCGGCCTCGCTGTCCGGCGGGATCGCGGCCTTCAGCTGGAAGCCGGCCGCGTCCTCGCAGATGCCGCTGGGCGCGCCGCCGGCCTCGCGCAGGAACTTGCCGCCGGCCGGGTCGGGCGTGGCGGCGGTGATGCCGGCCAGCGCGAAGGCGCGCGAGTTCGCGAGCACCGAATGGAAGTCCGACGAGGTGACGGCGATGGGCCGCGTCGTTTTCAGGTTATCGAGCAGGGCCCGGGTCGGGTCGGCGTCGAGTGCGGCGGTCGACTGGCGGTCCCAGTTCACCGCTTCGAGCCAGGTGTCGGCGCCGGCCTCGGGCGTGGCGTCCAGGCAGGCCTGCAGCTTCTGCGCGAGCTGCGGGCGCGTCAGCGGCGCATAGGCCAGGTCGCACAGCAGCAGCGCGCGGCCGCCGGCCAGCGCATGCAGGTGGGCATCGACGAAGCCCGGCATCAGCATGCGGCCGCCGAGCTCGATCACTTTCGTGCCCGGGCCGATGCGCTGCGCGGCATCGGCGTCCGAGCCGACGAACGCGATGCGCCCGGCGCGCACCGCCACCGCCTGCGCCATGCGGCGCTGGCCGTCCATCGTGACGACCTTGCCGCCGCGCAGCACGATGTCCGCCGGCTCGACGCTGTCGCCACCGCCGCAGCCGCCGACGATGCCGGCCGTCGCCACGGCCACCGCGAGCAGCGCGCCGCTCGACTTTCTGATCCTCATCATGGTCTCCTCCGACTTCACCCGACAGGGGTGGGCCGAAGGTAGCCGCCGGCGGGCCGCGCGACCCTCTGCAAATGCGGACGGGGGGGTCAGCCGCCGGGCCGGCGCGGCGCCTGGCCGGCCAGCGCGCGGCCGAGGGCCACCTTGTCGGACACGCCCAGCCGCAGGTAGGCCTCGCGCAGGTAGGTGCGCACGGTGGTCGGCGCCAGCCCGGTGGTGCGTGCTATCTCCTTGTGCGAGCGGCCATCGGCATAGAGCAGCGCCACGCTCATCTCGCGCGGCGGCAGCGGCGCGGCGCGGCGGCGCGGCGTCAGGCTCAGCAGCACCAGCTCGCCGCAGGGCTGCGCCGCGAGCCGCTGCGCGCCCAGCTTCAGCGTGGCCGGCGCGCCGCGCGCGGCCCGGGCCAGCTCGGTCGGCAGGCGGGTGCCGTCCCAGTGCGCGAAGCGCTCGCGCAGCATCAGCGCCAGGCGTGCGCCGACGTAGACGAAATCGCCCGCCGCATCGACCAGGCCATGCGCCTCGCCCGGCGTGCCGTCGCCGTCGACCAGTGCCGCGATGCGTGCGCTCCAGCGCTGCATCAGGTGCGCGCTGAACTGATCGAACAGCACGCGGTGCGCCGGCTCGAAGGGCGGCGACGCGCGGTGCCGGTACAGCGAGATGAACTGCAGCAGCCCGCTGCCCGCCAGCGAGCGGGTGATCGCCATCACGTGGTAGAGGTCGTGGCGGCGCGAGAAGGCCTCGACCGCCGGCTCCGGATCGGCATAGCCCACCGCGCAGACCACCGTGTCGAGCCGCTGCATCGATTCGTTCGCGAAGCGGTCGGCCGCGCTGATGCGGTTCCATTCACGCGCGAAGTCGGCGCTGAGCTGGATGCGGCCGCTGAGCCAGTTGCGCGGCGCCAGGCCATCCATGCCGCCGGAGCTCTCGCCCCACCAGGCGGCGTCGAAGGGCACCAGGCTGCGCAGCCCGGCCAGGCCTTCGCTCATCAGCCGCGAGGGCGAGACATCGGCCGGCAGGCCGTCCAGCGCGAGCAGCCGCGCGCTGAAGGCTTCGAGCGTCTGCCGGCCGATCTGCATCGGCTTCAGTGTAGGCGTCGCGAATGCGGGCGCCGCGCGCCCGGCGCAGCGTCGTTCAGCGCGGTGGGCGGGCCTGCTGCTCGCGCAGCAGCTCGCGGGCGATGATCAGCTGCTGCACTTCGGTGGCGCCTTCGTAGATGCGCAGCGCGCGGATGTCGCGGTACAGCTGCTCCACCGGCACGCCGCTGACCACGCCCAGGCCGCCCCACATCTGCAGCGCCGCGTCGATCACCTGCTGGGCGCCTTCGGTGGCGGCCATCTTGGCCATCGCCGCCTCGCGGGTCACGCCGTGGCCGCGGTCGCGCTGCCAGGCGGCGCGGTAGGTCAGCAGCGCCGCCGAATCGATGGTGGTCGCCATCTGCGCCAGCTTGGCCTGGGTGATCTGGAAGTCGGCCAGCGTGCTGCCGAACATCTGGCGCGTGGTGGCCCGCTGCAGGCCTTCCGCGAGCGCCCGGCGCGCGAAGCCCAGCGCCGCGGCGGCCACCGAGGTGCGGAACACGTCGAGCGTGCGCATCGCCAGCTTGAAGCCCTCGCCGGCCGGACCGATCCGCTGGCTGGCCTTGACGCGGCAGCGGTCGAAGCGCAGGCGGGCCAGCGGGTGCGGCGCGATGAGGGCGATGCGCTCGGCGATCTGCAGGCCCGGCGTGTCGGCATCGACGATGAACGCGCTGATGCCCCGCGCGCCCGGCGCTTCGCCGGTGCGGGCGAACACCACGTAGAAGTCGGCGATGCCGCCGTTGGAGATCCAGGTCTTCTGCCCTTGCAGCAGGTAGTCGTCGCCGTCGCGCAGTGCCTCGCAGGCCATCGACGCGACGTCGGAGCCGGAGTCGGGTTCGGACAGCGCGAACGCGGCGATGGCCTGGCCCGCGGCCACGCGCGGCAGGTAGGCGGCCTTCTGATCCGGCGTGCCGCCGAGGCTGATGGCGCCCGAGCCCAGGCCCTGCATCGCGAACGCGAAGTCCGCCAGCGCGTCGTGGTGGGCCAGGGTCTCGCGCAGCAGGCAGATCGAGCGCGTGTCGATGGTGTCGGCGGCGCCGCCGTAGGCCTGGCCGGCCACCGCATGGGCCAGCCAGCCCGCGGCGCCGAGCTGGCGCACCAGCGTGCGGCAGTGGTCGTCGACGTCCTGCGCGGCATGGTCACCCAGGTGGGCTTGGGCCCAGTCCTGCAGCGCGCGGGCCAGCGCGGCATGGCGGGATTCGAAGAACGGCCACGCGAGGTGCTCGAGGTTCATGATGCGCTCCGGGGTCGGCCGCGGGCGGCGGCGCTGTCGCCGCATTAAATTTAGACTTAAAGTATTTAGGTGTCAATCAAATGCCGCCTGACCCCTGGCGGCAAGGGCCCGCCGCGCTGCATCAATCCGCCGTGACGCCGGCCTCGCGCACCACGCGGCCCAGGCGCACGGATTCCGTGCGGACCAGTCGGCCGAAGTCTTCCGGCGTCCCGGCGACCACCGGCGTGCCGATCTCTTCCCACTTCTTGCGGAAGGCCGGGTCCTTGAAGATGTCCAGGAAAGTCGCGTTGAGCTTGGCGATGATCGGCGCCGGCGTGCCGGCCCGCACCGCCACGCCGTGCCAGGCGGTGGTCTCGAAGTTCGGGAGGCCGGCTTCGGCCATGGTCGGCACGTTGGGCAGCGCCGGGCTGCGCTTGGCCGAGGTCACCGCGATCGGCTTGAGCTTGCCGGCCTGGATGTGCGGCAGCGAGCTGCCGAGGATGTCGAACATCACCTTCACCTGGCCACCGAGCACGTCGTTGAGCGCCGGGCCGGCGCCGCGGTAGGGCACATGCATCAGCGGCACGCCGGCGGCGCGCGCGAACAGCTCGCCCGCCAGGTGCTGCGGCGTGCCGTTGCCGGCCGAGGCATAGCTGAACGGCTCCTTCTGCCCCTTCGCCGCTGCGATGAAGTCCTTGAGCGTCGCGGCGTTCACTGAAGGGTGCGTTTCGAGCACCAGCGGAAAGGCCGACAGCTGCACCACCGGCGCCAGGTCGCTCAGCGCATTGAAGGACATCGAGCGGTACAGCGTGGCATTGACGGCCATCGGCCCGCTGGCGGCCAGCAGCAGGGTCTGGCCATCGGCCGGTGCCTGCTTGGCGACCTCCGCGCTGCCGAGGTTGCCGCCGGCGCCGCTCTTGTTGTCGACGACGACCGGTACGCCCAGGCGCTTCTGCAGTTCGGGCTGCAGCAGCCGTGCCATCAGGTCGGTCGGCCCGCCCGGCGGGTACGGCACCACGAAGCGCACCGGGCCGTTCGGATAGCCGGCCTGCGCCTGCGCGGCGCCGCCGGCGCAGAGGCCGGCAGCCAGGGCCAGCAGGGTCATCAGCGATTGGCGGCGGTCGAGCATGGGGAGTCTCCTGGTGGGGGTGGACGGTCGCCGCCCGGCGGCGCCGCGGTTCGGGAAGGGCATCGGGGCAGCCGCGACTCAGCGGCCGAAACGGGCGCGGATCTGCGCGGCGGTGGCCAGCGGCCGACCCAACGCCGCGGCCACGTCGGCCGCCTGCCGCACCAATGCCGCGTTATCGGGCGCCAGGCTGCCGTCGCGCAGCCGCAGGTTGTTCTCGAAGCCCACGCGCGCATGGCCACCGAAAGCCGCCGCCGCGGCGACGCAGGTGTGCTCGGTCGGCCCGAACGCGCACACGGCCCAGGGCTCGGCGCCCTGGTGCGCTGCCAGGAAGGGCAGCAGGTCGCGTGGATCGGAGGTCTGCCCGGCGCTGTAGCGGCCCAGCACAAACAGCAGGAACCACGGCGCATCGGGCACCGTGCCGGCGGCACGCAGGGCCTGCCAGCGGCGCAGGTCCGCCTCGTCGTAGAGGATGACCTGGGTCATCGTGCGCGCGCGCGCCAGCGCGCCGAAGAAGTCGGCCAGGCCCGCCTCGCCGATCTCCGGCTGGTCGATCTCGCGCAGGCCGACCGACAGCGCCTCCGGCTGCAGTTCGCGCACCATCGCGATCTGCTGCGGCGCGCGGTAGACGCGGGCCGCTTCCGAGGTGACCTGCAGCACCATCGCGTCGCCCACCGCGGCGCGCAGCACCCGCAGCGCTTCGCGGTAGCCGGCCACGTCCAGGCTGTGGCGGCCGGCGTCGTCGCGGATGTGCAGGTGGAGCATCGCCGCGCCGGCCTCGAGGCAGGCCTTCGCGGTGATCGCCAGCGCCTGCGGGGTCAACGGCAGGGCCGGATGATCGGCCGCCTGCTTGTAGGCGCCGTTCGGGGCGACGGTGAGGATCAACGGTTCGGGTGGGCTCATGATGCGGTGGCAGGGGGCGGCAGTTCGTCGCGCAGCAGGTCCAGGCCGGCGCGCAGCAGACGGTCGTAGCGGGCGCGCTCGGCATCGCGGCGCTCGGCGGGCCATTCACTGAAGCCGGCACCGCTCTTCATGCCATGGCGCCCGGCCGCCACCTGCGCGCGCAGCACCGCGGCGGGTTCGCCGGCATTGCACAGGCTCGGGTAGATGGTGGCCGCGGCGGCGCAGTGGATGTCCAGGCCGGCATGGTCGCGCTGCAGGATCGGCCCGGCCGCCAGGAAGCGGAAGCCGAAGCCGAAGCGCACGGCGGCGTCGATGTCCTCGGCACTGGCGACGCCCTCGTCGAGCAGCGCGAAGGCCTCGCGGGCCAGCGCGTGCTGCAGCCGGTTGGCCAGGAAGCCGGGCCGGTCCTTGCGCACCAGCACCGGCACGCTGCCGCAGCGGCGCATCGCGTCCATCAGCGAGCGGGCCAACGCCTCGTCGCTGTCCGGACCGAGCACCACCTCGACCAGCGGTACCAGGTGGGCCGGCATGAAGAAGTGCAGCCCGAGCATGCGCCCGCGCGTGGGCAGGCCGTCGGCAATGCGGCTGATCGGCAGGCCGGAGCTGTTGCTGGCCAGCACGGCACCGCGCGGCGCCAGCGCGGCGAGCCGGGCGAACAGCTGCTGCTTCGGCGCGAGCTGCTCGACGATGCATTCGACGACCAGCCCCACGTCGGTCCAGTCGACATCGTCGAGCGCTGCCGCCGTCCGCAAGGCGCCGGGGCGCGAGGCCTGGCCGGCCGCCGCGAGTTGTGCCGCCACGTAGCCGGGCAGCCGCTCGCGGCGCGCCGCATCGGGCTCGACGATGGTGACGCCGGCGCCGCCGCGCGCGAAGACCACCGCGACGTCGGCCCCCATCGTGCCGCCGCCCACCACCAGCACCTGCGCGAGAAGTCGATTGGTCATGGCCCAAAGTCTAGGAACGGCCATCGATAGGGTCCAGTCGCATTTCCCGATGAATTGATAATCCAGCATGATCAATTGGTCCCTCCGCGAGATCGAGGTCTTCATCGCGCTGGCCGAGACGCTGAGCTTTCGCCGCACGGCCGAGCGCATGCACCTGTCGCAGCCGGCGGTGTCGGGCGTGGTGGCGCGGCTGGAGGCCGGCTTCGGCGCAGCGCTGTTCGAGCGCAGCACGCGCGCGGTGCAGCTCACCGACGCCGGGCAGGCGCTGCTGGCGCACGCACGCGGGCTGAACGCGCAGGCCCGCGCCGCGACGGCCGCGGTGCGCGACGTCGTCGAGCTGCGCCAGGGCCGCGTGCGCGTGGCGGCCCTGCCTTCGCTGGCCGCCACCGTCGTGCCGGTGGTCTTCGCCCGCTTCGCGGCGCGCCATCCGGGGGTGCGGCTGGACCTGCTGGACACCTTGTCGGCGGTGTCCTTCGAGCTCGTGCGCTCGGGCGAGGTGGACTTCGCGCTCACCGCCGAGAACCCCGCCTATGCCGACCTGTCCTACGTCGCGCTGGCCAGCGATCCGTTCGTGCTGCTGCTGGGCGCGGATCACGCGCTCGCGCGCGGCCGCGGCCCGCTGCGCTGGGCCGAGGTGGCCGACCTGACGCACATCTCGATGCCGGCGGCCACCAGCGTGCGCCAGTACGCCGATGCCACGCTGCTGCAGCTGGGCCGGCGCTTCGAGCCGCGCTACGAAGTGGAGCACCTGGCGTCGATCGACGCGATGGTGGCGGCGGGCCTGGGCGTTGCGGCCCTGCCCGCGCTGGCCGCGCTGGTGGCCCGCGGCGCCGGCGTGGTGCAGCGGCCGCTGGCCGAGCCGGTCGTGCGCCGCCCGATCGGGCTGGTCACGCTGCAGGGCCGGCGCCTGTCGACCGCGGCGCAGGCGGTGGCCGACCTGCTGCGCAGCGAGGTGCTGCGCCGGCTGCACCGGCCGCGCGCGGTGCGCGGCAGCGCGCAGGCCTCAAGCCGTGCGTGAAGGCGCGGCGGCGTTGCTGCCGCAGGCCTGCAGCAGCAGCGCCGCGTCGCGCACCTCGATCACGCCGTAGTGCAGCGCGACGGCGCCCTGCTGCGCCAGCTCGCGCAGCGACTTGTTCACGCTGGAGCGGCTGGTGCCCAGCATGCGCGCCAGCTGCTCCTGCGACAGGCGCAGCTGCGCACGCGGCGCATCGCGGCGCCAGCCCCAGCCCAGGCTGGCCAGGCGCAGCCGGCGCGCCACGCGCTCGGTCATCGGGCTGCGTATCTCCAGGTCGAAGATCTGGAAGGCGATGCGCAGCTTGCCGGCCGCGAGCCGCGCCATCTCGCGCCAGTGCTGCGGATGCGCCTCCAGCCAGGCCAGCAGCGGTGCCCGCGCCACGCACCAGACCAGCGAATCGGTGTCGGCCACCGCATCGTGCGAACGCGGCAGGCCGTCGATCAGCGTCAGCTCGCCGAACCAGTGGCAGGGCTCCAGCACCAGCAGCACCGGGGCTTCGTCCTGCGGGTCCAGCGCCTGCACGCTGATCGATCCGCCCAGCACGGCGTACAAGCCGCCGTCGGCCGAACCCTGGCGGAACAGGTGCTCGCCGGCCTGCAGGCGGCGCTCGCGCCCATGCGCGATCAAGGCGTCCTGCAGCGCTTCGCTGCAGCCGCGAAACCAGTCGTGGGTGCGGAGCCGATGCCGCAGTTCCTCGGCGTTGAGCATGTCGCGATTCCCGGGTGCCTGGGGCCGGATTGTGGTGCGGGTTGACGAGCAGGCCGGCCGACATCGAACGTCCGATTTCAGACAGTCGCCGCGGCGCGGTGTTCCTAGCATCGGCCGATGGTCGAACACACAGGTCCCCAGGTCGCGGTCGTCACCGGCGCGGGCAGCGGCATCGGGCGCGAGCTGGCCCTGGCCTGCGCGCGCCGCGGCATGGCCGTCGTCGGTGCCGACATCGAGCGGCCGGCGCTGGACGAGACCGCGGCGATGCTGCGCGCGCTGGGCGTGCGCTGCCATGTGCAGCACTGCGACGTCACGCAAGCCGACGAGCTCGAGCGCCTGGCCCAGGCCTGCGACGACCTGTTCGGCGGTGCCGACTGGCTGTTCAACAACGCCGGCGTGGCCACGCTCGGCCCGGTGTGGGCCGCGACGCCTGCCGACTGGGCCTGGGTGCTGGGCGTCAACCTGATCGGCGTGGCCAACGGCGTGCGCGCCTTCGTGCCGCGGATGCTGGCGCGCGGCACGAAGGCACAGGTGATCAACACGGCCTCGGCCGCGGGGCTCGCGACGCTGGCGGGCTCGGGCGTGTACTGCGCGTCCAAGCATGCGGTGGTCGCGCTGTCGGAATGCCTGGCGCACGACCTGGCGGCCCTCCAGGCGCCGATCGGCGTGACGGTGCTGTGCCCCTCGCTGCTGCCCAGCCGCATCGGCGAGGCCGCGCGCAACCGCCCGGCCGCGCTGGCCGATGCCGCGGCCCAGCCGCCGTCCGCGCAGCAGCGCGTGCGTGCCGGCATGGCGGGCTCGCCCATCAGCGCCCGCGATGCGGCCGAGCAGACGCTGCAGGCCATCGACGCCGGCCGCTTCTACGTTGTGCCGCATGCACAGACCGGCGCCTCGGTGAAGAAGCGCCTGTCGGCCATCCTGGCCGACTTCCATCACACCCACCCGGAGCCCCTCTGAATGGCCGAGACCTCGATCGAACAACGCCTGCTGGTGCTGGAAAGCATCGAAGCCATCCGTGAACTGCGTTGCCGCTACCACGAGCTGGTCAACGAAGACCAGGGCCCGCGGCTGCACGAGCTGTTCGCGCCCGACGCCACCATCGCCTACGGCGGCCGGCCCGAAGTGCACGGGCGCGTGGCGATCCGCGACTTCTTCGCCACCTTCCCGGTGCAGCATGCGCGCCAGTTCGTGCACAACCACGTCGTGCACACCGACGGCCGCACCGGCCGCGGCTACAGCTACCTGGACGGCCGGCCGGTGAAGGACGGCAAGAGCTGGTACGTCGTCGGCCGCTTCGACGACGAGTACGTGCGCCTCGACGGTGCCTGGCTCTTCCAGCGCGTCGTGCTCACGGTGCACTACATGATCGAGCCCGGCCAGGGCTGGGACGCTCACTTGCCGCGTCAGGTGCCGGCGCAAGGCCAGCGGTGAGCGCGCTCTCGCTGTTCGACCTGGGCGGCCAGACCGCCGTGGTCACCGGCGCGGCCAGCGGCCTCGGCCTGGCCATCGCCGAGGCGATGCTCGATGCCGGCGCGAACCTGGTGATGAGCGACGTCGACGGCCCGCAGCTGGCCGCCGCCATCGAAGGACTGCGGCCGCGCGCCCGCGGTGCGCTGCACGGTGTGGTGACCGACGTGGCCGATGCTGCCCAGGTCGACGCGCTGATCGACACCGCGCTGCAGCGGCACGGCGCCATCGACGCGGTGTTCGCCAACGCCGGCATCAGCGCCGGCCGCGGCTTCGCCGTCGAAACGGGCCAGCTCGAGCACGTCGACCTCGCGGCCTGGCACCGCGTGCTGGCCATCAACCTGGACGGCGTTCTGGCGACGCTGCGCGCCGCCGCGAAGCCGATGAAGGCGCGGCGCAGCGGCCGCATCGTCGTCACCTCGTCGATCGCCGGGCTGCGCGCCGAAGCGATGTCGGGCTACGCCTATGTGGCCTCGAAGGCCGCCGTCAACAACCTGGTGCGGCAGGCCGCGGTGGAACTGGCGCCGCACAACGTGCGGGTCAATGCCATCGCGCCCGGCCCGTTCGCCACCGGCATCAACGGCGGGCGGCTGCGCCTGCCCGAGGTTGCAGAGCGCATGAAGACCTACATTCCGCTCGGCCGCATCGCCGACACCACCGAGATCCAGGGCCTGGCGCTGCTGCTCGCCTCGCACGCCTCGAGCTACATGACCGGCGCCGTGATCCCGGTGGACGGCGGCGCCAGCGCGCGCTGAGCCCTGCCCTAGCCCCCAAAAGGAGACAACCCATGATCATCGTCCTCGGCAGCGTCGTCGCCCGCGACGACACCCGCGCCGACGTGCTGCGCCTGAGCCAGGCGCATGTCGCCCGCTCGTTGCAGGAACCCGGCTGCCTGCACCATGCGGTGATGCCCGACCTGGCCGACCCGAACCGGCTGGTCTTCGTCGAACGCTGGGCGAGCGCCGAGGACCTGTTCCGCCACTTCGCGGTGCCGGCGTCGATCGACTTCGCGCGGGCGATGGCGGCGCTGGCGGCCGCGGCACCGGAGATCAAGCTCTACGAGGCGCGCGAACTGCCGCTGCCACCCGCCCTGGGAGGCCGCTGATGGATCGCCGCCGCTTCGCGATGCTGGCCGGCGCGCTGGGCGCGGAATCGGTGGCGCGCGCCGCGCCCGACGGCTACACGCCGCTGATCGGCACCCAGGGCACGCAGGGCACCAACAGCGCGCTGTACAAGAACATCCGCTACGACCCGGTGAAGGACTTCGTCGCGGTGCACGGCCTGCTGGGCAATGCCAACGTGCTGGTGGTGAACCCGGCCACGCAGTGGCGCGACGTGAAGGCGCTGGTCGAGCGCGGCAGGGCCGAACCCGGCAAGATCAGCTTCGGCTCCGGCGGCAGCGGCACCGCCGGCCACCTGTGCCTGGAGCTGCTGCAGACCACCACCGGCGCCCGCTTCACCCACATCCCGTACAAGTCCACCTCCGCGGCGCTGGTCGACCTGATGGCCGGCAACATCGAGGCGCTGTTCGACTTCGCGATCACGTCCGGGCCGCACATCAAGAGCGGCAAGGTCGTGCCGCTGGCGGTGACCAGCGCGAAGCGCCTGGCCCCGCTGCCCGAGGTGCCGACGATGGCCGAAGCCGGCTTCGGCGCGGTGGATGCGCTGAGCTGGGGCGGCGTCTTCGTGCCGGCCCGCACGCCACCGGCGATCGTCAAGCGCCTGTCGGACGCGCTCGATGCGGTGATGAAGACGCCCGAGGTGAAAGCCACGCTCGACGCCGCCGGCAGCTTCCCGATGGACATGCCGCACGAGACCTTCCAGCCCTTCGTCGCCCGCGAGGCGGACAAGTGGGCCGAGGTGATCCGCCGGTCCGGCGCAAAGCTCGAGTAAGGGTCGCCGGCCGCGCGGGCTCAGTGCGCGCCCTGGGTCGGCTCGATCCACTGCAGGCCGAGTGCCTGGCCGACGTGGGCCTGCAGCGTCTGCAGCGACACGGGTTTGGTCAGGACCACCTGGACGCCGGCCTGCAGGCAGGCGGCGCGGTGCTCGGCGGAGGTCGAGGCGGTGACCGCGATCACCGGCACCGCGACCAGTTCGGCATCGCGCCGCAATCGGCGCATGGCCTCCACGCCGTCCAGCACCGGCATCACGGTCTCCATCACGATGAGGTCCGGGCGGAAGGTCTTCGCCGTCACCAGCATCCGGCTGCAGTCGCTCGCCTGCGCCACCTCGAATCCGGCGTGGGCGAGGAAGTCGCTCATCAGCGCGCGGCTCGCCGCGTCGTCGTCGACCACCAGGACCCGCCGCAGCGGCCCCGCGTAGCGCGAGACACCGGTCACCGGAAGCGACGCGTCCTGCGCGGGCTGCACCACCGGCAAGGGCAGCTCCACCCGGAAGCGGGTGCCGCGGCCCAGCGCGCTGCTGACCTGCACCTGCCCGCCCATGTCCTTCACCAGGGCCCGCGTGATCGCCAGGCCCAGCCCGGTGCCGCCGCGCCGGCTCGCGGCGTCACCCACCTGCTCGAAGGGCTGGAAGATGCGTTCCAGGTCATCGGGCCGGATGCCGACACCGGTGTCTTCGACCTCCAGGCGCAGCAACACCTGCGACGGGCTCTGCGACGCGGCAGACACGCGCAGCGTGACCGTGCCCCGGTCGGTGAACTTGATCGCATTGCCCAGCAGGTTCAGCAGCAGCTGGCGCAGCCGGCGCTCGTCCGCCAGCACCGACCGGGGAAGCCCTGTCGCGGCGTCGAACACCAGGGTCAGTCCCTTTTCCTCGGCCTTCACGAGCATCAGCTCGCAGGCCGCCTGCACGAAGGTGGGCAGGGGCAGCGCCACCGGGTTCAGCGCGGCGCGGCCGGCCTCGATGCGCGCGAGGTCGAGGATGTCGTTGACCAGCGAGAGCAGGTGCTGCCCGCTCTGGTGGATGGTGTTCAGGCCGCGCTCCTGCCGCGGGCTCAGGCCGCCATTCATCGTCAGCAGCTGGGCGTAGCCGAGCACGGCATTCAGCGGCTCGCGCAACTCGTGGCTCATGCTCGCCAGGAACTCGCTCTTCGCGCGGTTGGCCGCCTCGGCGACATGCCGGGCGGCGCGCTCGGCCTGCAGCAGCTCGTGTTCGGATCCCGCGGGCCCGGACGGCAGGCCGTCCTGCGGGTCCCGCTGCGACAGGAAGCTTCGCACCTGCTCTTCGACCAGCGCTGCGCTCAGGCCCAGCGCCCGCGCGATCTCTGCATAGGCACCGCGCTGGGCGATGAAGCGCAGCACGCCGATCTCCGCCGGCATCAGGCCCGCGTCCGCCGCCTGCACGGCGAGTTCGGACGAACCTTCCGAGGGCAGCACCGGGCGGCCGTCGTGCGCGCCGCGGATGGCTTCGAGCAGTTCCCGGTGCAGCGCGTTCTTCAGCAGGTAGCCGCGCGCACCGGCCCGCAGCGCCTGTTCCGCCTGGGCGTCGCCGGCATAGGTCGTGAGCACGAGGATCGGTGCCTGCGGGAACTCGGCGCGGATTGCGCTGATCGCATCGAGCCCGTTCATCCCGGGCATCTGCAGGTCCATCAGCGTCACGTCCGGGCGGTGCGCGCGGAACTGCTCGATCGCTTCGCGCCCGTTCGATGCCTCGGCCACCAGCGCCATGTCCGGCTCCACGCCCAGCAAGGCGGCGATGCCCTGGCGCACGATCGGATGGTCGTCGACGCAGAGAACCTTGATGGGGATCAACGCTTCGGTCATGGGCCGCTTCTCGCGGGACGAGAAGCGCCTACTGTACGCCGTGGGTGCCCTGGGCCTGCGACCAGCCGGGCGATAGGATGCGGTCCCGATGCTGCAGGCGCCATGGCCGCGCAGCCCATCACGGTGTATGAAGCAGTCGAGCCGTCTCTTGCGCATGTTGTTCGCTGTGGGCGCGGCTGCCGCATCGGCCGTGATCGTGGCCGTGCCCGCGCATGCGCAGGACATTCCGGTGCTCGACGTGGCGCTCGCCGCGGGCCCACCGCTGCCGTTCCAGCAGCTGCCCTTGCCCTCTGCGTCGGTCGCGATGCAGCGGATGGCCCAGGACAAGTACGGCTTCCTCTGGCTCAGCGCCGAAGACGGCTTGCAGCGCTACGACGCCTACGGCTTCATGAAGGTGCCGGATGGGCGCAGTGCCCACGACGTCGGCTACCTGAACGGTCACTCGCTGGCGCGCGACCGCGCGGGCCGGCTGTGGATCGGCGGCGACGACTCGCTGGTGCGCTACGACCCCGACACCGGCAGCCTCACGCAGTTCCGCTCGCCCGACGCGGCCTGCGGCACCGTCCGGGTCGCCCACGACATCGTCGAGGACCCGGACGGCCTGATCTGGCTCGCGACCGACGACGGCGTGACCGCCCTCGACCCGAGCACCTCGAAGACGGCCTGTCATCGGCCACGCTACACGCCCTCGGTCGGCGAGACGCGCGTCATTGCCACCATCGCATTGCCGGACGGCACGCTGTGGGCCACCAGCAGTGAGGGGCTCTACACGCTGGATCGGCGTTCCGGCAAGGTCACCCGCCACCTGAGGCTGGAGACACCGGCGGGCCGCAAGTTCGTCTGCACCGGCTTTCCCGCGAAGCCGTTCGTGGACAGCAGCGGCAGGCTGTGGATCGGCCTGTCCTCCGGTGGCGACCTTGCCGCGGTCGACCCGGCGAGCGGCCGTGTCACGGTCTATGCGTTCAAGGGCGGCGGCCTGGCACCGAACGCCTCGGCCTGTGTCGTGTCGATCCAGGAGGACCAGGACCACGCGCTCTGGCTCGGCACCCACAAGCTCGGCCTCGTGAAGCTGACGCCGGACCGCCAGCAGGCGATCTGGTACCAGAGCAACCCGGACGATCCCGAGGGCCCGGGCGACGACTTCATCATCAGCCTGTTCCGTGACCGCGACGGCAGCTTCTGGTCGACGACGAAGCTGGGGGCCGTCTACCGCTTCGACGCCGAGCCGCGCCATTTCCGTTCGTACCGGCATCAGCCGGCGAATCCGAACAGCCTGGGCAAGGGCGCGGTGACCGCGGTGTTCGCCGAAGATGCCGACACGCTGTGGGTCGGCACCGACCGCGGCCTGAACCGCATCGACCGCGCCACCGATGGCGTCACGCACATCGACCTGCCGGTCTTCGCGCGCGGGGTCAGCGCGATCGCCAAGGATCGCGACGGCCACCTGTGGTTCGGCACGAACGGCAACGGCCTCGTTCGCTTCGACGCCCGCAAGGGCCAGAGCACGATCTACACCCATGCGGCAGCCGATCCGCGATCGCTGAACCACGACCGGGTCACCGCGCTGCGGGTCGACCGGGCCGGCAGCCTGTGGGTCGCGACCGACTTCGGCCTCAGCCGCTGGGAGCCGTCGACCCAGCAGTTCACGACCTTCACCCCGCAGGCGAGAAGCCTGCTGCAGTACCGCTCGATCGCGGAGGACGCGGAGGGCGTGCTGTGGCTCGCGACGACCTCGCACGGCGTGCACCGCTTCGATCCCCGCGCGGGCAGCTTCCGGGTCTTCGATGCCGAGCTGCGGGCGGCGCGCCCGCCCGGGCATCACCGCGTCAATGCGGTTCACGTCGACCGCGCCGGCACGGTGTGGGTCGCGACCTTCCGCGGGCTGGGCAAGCTCGATCCGCGCGACGGGCGCTTCACGTCGTACGACTCGCGTTCGGGGCTGCCGGCGGACACCGTCGTCGGCATCCTGGAAGAGGACGATGGACGCCTGTGGCTGAGCACCCCGAACGGGCTCTCGCGCTTCGACCCGCGCACCCGGACCTTTGCCAACTACCACGAGCCGGATGGCCTGTTGACCGATCGCTTCCGCACCCCCGTGGTCGCCGCCCAGAGCGCCAGCGGCGAGATGTTCTTCGGCTCGCAGACGGGGCTGGTGGCCTTCCGGCCGGGGCAGGTGGTCGAGCGCCAGCAGGTGCTGCCGGTGTTCCTCACCGACCTCCGCCTGGCCGGCGAGTCGGTGTTGCCGGGCAGTGGGCCGTTGCAGCAGCCGATCTGGTCCGCCAAGGCGCTCGACCTGGAGCCGCGCAGCATCGTGTCCTTCGACTTTGCCGCCTTGAACTACGTCGACCCGGCCCGCACGCGCTATCGCTACCGGCTCGACGGGCTCGAGACGAAGTGGAACGAGACGGACAGCGCCCGCCGCAGTGCGACCTACACGACCTTGCCCGCGGGCGACTACACCTTCCGGGTGCAGGCGCGCGGCGCCCGCGGCGACTGGAACGACAGCACGCTGGCGCTCAAGATCAGCGTCCCGCCCCCGTGGTACGCGACCTGGACCTTCCGGATCGGCATCGCCGCCCTGCTGCTCACGGCCCTGTGGCTGGCGCACCGCCTGCGCGTGCGCCAGCTGCACCGCCGGTTCGAGATCGCGCTCTATGCGCGGCTCGGCGAGCGGGCCCGCATCGCGCGCGAGCTGCACGACACGCTGCTGCAGACCTACCAGGCCTCGCTGCTGTGGTTCCGGGCGGCAATGAACGTGCTGCCGGAGCGGCCGCTCGAAGCGAAGCAGAGGCTGGCGCAGGCGCTCGACCGGGCGGAATCGGCGATCGTCGAAGGGCGCGATGCCGTGCAGGGCCTGCGCGCCTCGACCGTCGAGGTCAACGACCTGGCCGAGGCGATTGCGGCGATCGGCGCCGACCTGGCCCGGACCCAGGGTTCGACCGACGCGCCGGCCGTCAGCGTCGGGCTCGAGGGGGCAACCCGCCACCTGAATCCGCTGGTGCGCGAGGAAGCCTGCCGCATTGCCGGCGAGGCGCTGCGCAACAGCTTCCGCCATGCCGGCGCACGGCAGATCACCGTCACGCTGCACTACGGCGCGCGGCAGTTCCGGCTGACGGTGGCCGACGATGGCAAGGGCATCGCCCCCGAAACAGTCGAGGGCCAGCAGCCCCTCAGCCACTTCGGGCTGCCCGGCATGCGCGAGCGTGCCGCGATCATCGGCGGGCAGCTGGACATCCGCAGCGCGGTCGGGCGCGGCACCGAGGTGGAACTGCAGGTGCCCGGCCCCACCGCCTATGAGAAGACCGCCCAGGCCCGTCGTTGGTGGGATGTGCTGCGTCGCGGGACCGAGACCGACGCCATGTGAACGGGCGCTAGGTGGGGGTGATCTTCGCGTCGCGGATCACCTTGTCCCAAACGGCGGTCTCCTTGCGGACGATCTCAGCCAACTGCTGCGGATTGGCCAGCGCGACATCCACACCCAGCGTGTCGAAGCGCGCGGCCATCGCCTTGTCCGCAGCCGCCTTCGCCATGGCGGCATGGAGCTGCGCAATCACCGGTGCGGGTGTTGCCGCGGGCGCGAAGAGGCCGTTCCAGCTCTTGTAGCCGAAGCCCGGCACCGTCGCCGAAATGAGCGGAATGCCTTTGAGCGCCGCGGAGGCACTCGGCGCCGTCAGGCCGATGACGCGCACGCCACCGGTCTCGACCATTCCGGTGAACGACGGCAGCGTGCCGAACATCGCGTGGATCTGGCCCGATACCAGATCGGTGAGTCCCGAGGACGCGCCACGATAGGGAATGTGCTTGATGTCGATCTGCGCCGCGCGCGCGAAGAGCTCGGTACCGAGGTGTGCCAGGCCGCCGACCCCCGCCGTTCCGAAGTCGAGTTCACCGGGGTGAGCCCTGGCATAGGCCACCAGTTCGGCCACTGACCTGAACGGCAGCTTGGACGAAACCACCAGCACGTGCGGCGCGGTCGCGACCATGCCAACTGGCGCGAGTTGCGTGAGGATGTCCACCCGCTGCCTCATCAGCAAGGGCTGCGCCGTAATGTTGCCCGAGGCCGCGAACAGCAGCGTGTACCCGTCGGCCTTGGCACGCACCACGGCATTCAGGGCCGGCACGCCGGCGCCCCCGCCCATGTTCTCGATCACGAGAGGCTGCGAGCCCACATGCGGCTGCATGCCCTTTCCGAGGTCCCGGCCCAGGACATCCGTCGCGCCGCCGGCAGCAAAGGGAATCACGATCCGGATCGGGCCCGCCGGATAGGGCGCCTGTGCCCGCACGCCGATGGCTGCGAGGGCCGTCGAAGCGATGAACGCGCGTCTGTCTGGCATCGTGCGTGGCATGCGAATGTCTCCGTGCTCAGAATGGACGGCATCATCGGAAGCGGCATCGCCGCCCGCAAGGCGTTACGACTGACGTAACGACCTGGACCGGCTCGATTACGATGGCTTCGCTCACGCTGCAAGGGGGGGACCGAGCTCGTGCGAAGAGACACAACCAGGCCAGAAGCGACGGGCGCGCTGAAGCGGCTGCTCACGGAAGCACCGGCGCCCGCTTCGGCCGGCGCGGCGGACGTGGGTGTGAACGCCGTGTCGCGCGCATTGGCCATCCTGACCGCCTTCGATGGCGACGAGCTCTACTTGCCGCTGCACGAGCTGGCCCGCCGCACGGGCATGCACAAGCCGACGACGCTGCGCCTGGCCCGCACGCTGGCCACTGCCCGCTTTCTGGTGAAGCGGGAGGACGGCGCCTGGCGGCTCGGTCCGGCCGCGGGCTGGATCGGGTCCCGGTACCAGGCGCAGTTCGATCTGAATGCCGCGATCGAGCCGATCCTGCTGCAACTCAGTGCGTCGACCGGCGAGCGGGCTTCCTTCTTCGTCTTCGAGGGCAATCTGCGCAGTTGCCTGATGCGCTGTGACGGCTCGGCTGCCATCCAGAGCCCCATCCGCTCCGGCGAGGTGTTTCCGTTGGACCGCGGCTCCGCGGGCCGGGTGATCCTGGCCGCGCTGGGCGAACCCGGCGATCTCCACGAGCGCATCCGCCGGCGCGGCTTCCACCTCACCCGCGGCGAACGCAATCCCGACATCGCAAGCGTGTCAGCCGCCGTTCGCGGTCGCCACGGAACCGTGCTCGGCTCGGTCAGTCTCTCGGGCCCGCTGGAACGCCTGACCGTGTCCGTGCTTCGGCGCCACGCACCCCACACCGTCTCAGCGGCCAGGCAACTCGGCGAGGCCCTCGGCGCGATGCCGGCGACCGCGCTGCGGGCCACCTGGCATCCCTGATAGGCAGCCGCGCCGCCATTACGCAGAGCGAAACGGATTGCAGCGCGCGGACGGGGAGCGATCCAATGCGGGACAGGCCGCTCCGGCGGCAACCACTCGCCTGCCTCATGAGTCAAAACCCGCCAAAGCAGCAGCTCGGGCCTGCGCCCGACGCGCGCCACCACCTGCCCGCCAGCCTGCGCGACATCCTCTGCCTGGGTGATCTGGAAGACGCTGCGAGGCGCCGCCTGCCCCGGCCCTTGTTCGGCTACCTCCAGGGCGGCGTGGAAGACAACGTGAGCATGCGGGCCAATCGCGCGGCCTACCAGCGGTGGATGTTCCGAACCCAGGTCCTGGTGGACGTCTCGGGTCGTCGCCAGACGACGCGGCTGATGGGCACCGACTACCAGGCGCCCTTCGGCATCGCGCCGATGGGGCTGTGCGCGCTGTTCGCCTTCGACGGCGACGTCGTGATGGCGCAGGCGGCAGAAGCGGCCGGCATTCCGTACGTGCTGAGCGGCGCCTCACTCACCCGCATGGAAGCCATTGCGAAAGCCGCGCCGACCTGCGGCTGGTTCCAGGCCTACATGCCCGGCGACGCCGGCCACATCGAAGGCCTGGTCGAGCGGGTGAAAGCCGCGGGCTTCGGCACCTTGGTCGTCACGGTGGACACCGCCGCCCTCGCGAACCGCGAGAACAACGTGCGGGTCGGCTTCTCGACACCCTTGCGACCCAGCCTGCGCCTGGCCTGGGACGGCATGGTCCGGCCGCGGTGGACGCTTGGAACGCTGGGCCGCACACTGCTTCGACGCGGCATGCCGCACTTCGAGAACGCCGGCGCCCAGCGCGGGGTGCCCATCCTCTCGCGCACCGTCGTGCGTCAGTTCGGCCTGCGTGACCATCTTTCCTGGCAGCACCTGGCCACTGCCCGGCGCGCATGGCCGGGCAAGCTGGTGGTGAAGGGACTGACCAGCAGCGACGACGTGCGACGCGCCGAGCAGTCAGGGGCCGACGGCGTCATCCTGTCGAACCACGGCGGGCGCCAACTCGACGGCACGCTGCCGCCCTTGCTGGCGCTACCCGAGGCGGCGCATGCCAAGGGCCACATGGCGCTGATGGTGGACAGCGGCATTCGCCGCGGCACCGACGTGCTCAAGGCGCTGTCGCTGGGTGCCGATCACGTTTTCGTGGGCCGGCCAATGGCCTATGCCGCAGCCGTCGCAGGGCGCGCTGGCGTGGCGCATGCCATCACCTTGCTCCAAGAGGAGATCCACCGCGACATGGCGCTCCTGGGCGTCAATCGGCTGGACGAACTAACCCCGGATCGACTCGTCCCGGTGTGAGCGCTTGTCACCGTCATACGGAGGCCGGCGCAGCAGTCGGCAGGGCCGCGTCCGCCTCCAGCGCCAGCTCGGTCTCGGCATAGTTCTGCGCGAGTTCGCGGGTCAGCACGTCGCGGTCGCAGGCCTTCTCCCAGATCGACACGACCACGCAGGCCACCGCATTGCTCATCGTGCTGGTCAAGGCCCGCGCCTCGGACATGAAGCGGTCGATGCCGACGATCAGCGCCACGCCAGCCACCGGCAGGTCCGGCATCACGGTGAGCGTGGCCACCAGCGCGACGAAGCCGCTGCCGGTGACGCCGGCGGCGCCCTTCGAGGTCAGCAGCATCAGCCCGAGCATCGCCGCGATCTGGGTCCACGTGAGCTGGATGTCGCAGGCCTGGGCGATGAACATCGAGGCCAGCGTCAGGTAGATGGCCGTGCCGTCCAGGTTGAACGAGTAGCCGGTCGGCAGCACCAGGCCCACGACGCCCTTCTTGCAGCCCAGCCGCTCCAGCTTGTGAGCTGGATGTCGCAGGCCTGGGCGATGAACATCGAGGCCAGCGTCAGGTAGATGGCCGTGCCGTCCAGGTTGAACGAGTAGCCGGTCGGCAGCACCAGGCCCACGACGCCCTTCTTGCAGCCCAGCCGCTCCAGCTTCATCAGCAGCCGGGGCAGCACCGGCTCGCTCGACGAGGTGCCCAGCACTACCAGCAATTCCTCGCGGATGTAGCGCAGCAGCTGCCACAGCTTGAAGCCGTGCATCCGCGCCAGCAGCCCCAGCACGACGACGACGAAGAAGGTGCAGGCGACGTAGAAGGTACCGATCAGCAGGCCCAGCGAGCCGATGGACTTGATGCCATAGCGGCCGACGGTGAAGGCCATCGCGCCGAAGGCCCCCAGCGGCGCCAGCCGCATGATGAAGCCGAAGGCGGAGAACAGCATGTGCGCGAAGGCATCGATGCCTTCCAGCACCGCGCGGCCGCCCGCGCCGATGCGGGTGAGGCCGAAGCCGCACAGCACCGACAACAACAGCACCGGCAACACCTCGCCTTCGGCGAAGGCACCGAAGAACGAGGACGGGATGATGTGCATCACGAACTCGGTGAAGCCGCGCGGCGGCACCTGGCTCGAATACCTGGCGGCCACCGCGGCATCCAGGTGCTTCGGGTCGATGTGCAGGCCCGCGCCCGGCTGCAGCAGGAACACCGCCGCCAGGCCGGTCAGCAGCGCGAGGATCGTCAGCGCATAGAACAGCCCCATCGACTTCAGCAGCGTCTTGCCGATCTCGCGCGTGTCGTTGAGCGAGGTGATGCCGCTGACGATGGTGCAGAAGACGATCGGCGCGATCATCATCTTCACCAGCTTGACGAAGCCGTCGCCCAGCGGCTTCAGCGC
>NZ_JBGAGA010000047.1:0-46450 GCF_044226965.1 Aquabacterium sp.
CACGCCTTCGCGCCGCGCGTGGCGCAGATCGTCATGAACACCAGCTTCCGCATGTTCCCGGACAGCGATGCGGCGCGTGGCGAGAAGGGCGACAAGCCCAAGCTCAGCCCCGAGGCGATGGCGCTGCAGCAGATGATGCGGGGCATCCACTTCTGAGCTGAAGGCGGCCCCCGCCCCCAGCCCGCCTCAAGTGCCGCAGAAAGTGCGGTAGCCGGCCGTCACCGCGGCCGGCGCGGGCTCGGCATACGCCGCGTGTTCAGACGTCTCGTCATAGGGGCGCTGCAGCGCCGCGAGCAGCTGGTCGAAAGGCGTCAGGTTGCCGTCGTCGCTGGCGGCGGTCAGGGCTTCCTCGACGCGATGGTTGCGTGCGATGAGCCAGGGGCTGACGCGGCGCATGCGCAGGGCGCGCTCACCGCGCGGGCCCGGTCCGGCAGCCGTATCGTCGCGCGCGCAGCGTTCGCGCCAGCGGGTGAGCCAGGGATCCAGTGCCTCGGGGGCGGCGAACAGCGAGCGCAGCGCGTCCTCGCGGCCCTCGGCGGCGTCGGCCAGGCGACGCCAGGCCAGCGTGAAGTCCACCGCCTGCGTGTGCAGCAGGCCCAGCCAGTCCTCTGCCAATGCGCCATCGGCCCCATCATCGGCCGGCGCGGCGTTGTACAGGCCAAGCTTGGCACGCTGGCCCTGCAGCCGTTCGGCCGCGTACATTGCAGGATAGGCATCGATCACCTCGGTGACCTGGGCCACGGCGCGCTGCACCTCGGCTTCGGCGTCGCTGGCCACCATCAGCGGCAGCAGCGCCTCGGCCAGGCGGGCCAGGTTCCAGCGCGCGATCAGCGGCTGGTTGGCATAGGCATAGCGGCCGCCATGGTCGATGCTGCTGAACACCGCGGCCGGGTCGTAGGCTTCCATGAACGCGCAGGGGCCGTAGTCGATGGTTTCGCCGGAGAGCGTCATGTTGTCGGTGTTCATCACGCCGTGGATGAAGCCGACGTTCATCCACTGCGCGATCAGCCGCGCCTGGCGCAGGGCCACGGCGTGCAGCAGCCCGAGGTAGCGCGCGGGCGTGCCGCTGGCGTGCGCGGTGGCCAGCGCGGGGTCGTGGCGGGCGATCGCGTAGTCGGCCACGCGGCGCAGCTGCTCGAGGTCGCCGCGCGCGGCGAAGAACTGGAAGGTGCCCACGCGCAGGTGGCTGGCGGCCACGCGGGTCAGCACCGCGCCGGGCAGCGCGCCCTCGCGGAACACCTGCTCGCCGGTGGCCGCCACCGCCAGCGCGCGCGTGGTCGGAATGCCCAGCGCGTGCATCGCCTCGCCGACGAGCACCTCCCGCAGCATCGGGCCGACGGCGGCCTTGCCATCGCCGCCGCGCGAGAACGGCGTGCGGCCCGAGCCCTTGAACGCAATGTCGCGACGCTGGCCATGGACGTCGATGCGCTCGCCGATCAGCAGCGCGCGGCCGTCGCCCAGCTGCGGCGAGAAGCCGCCGAACTGATGGCCGGCGTAGGCCTGGGCAATCGGCTCGGCATCCGAGGGCAGTGCGTTGCCGGCAAACAGCGCAGCGCCCTGCGCACCGCGCAGCGGCAGCGGATCCAGGCCCAGCTCGGCGGCCAGGGCCTCGTTCAGGTACAGCAACTGCGGGTCGGGCGCCGGGGCCGGCTGCCAGGTCACGTAGGCGCCCGGCAGCTCGCGGGCATAGCTGTTGTCGAGACCGAAGTGCAGCATCGGAGGGCCTCTCGTTCGCTCAGCCGCCCGCCGGGCAGTTGCCGCAGCGGTGCAACTCGATCGTCGTGTGCTTCAGCGCGCCGATGGCCTGCAGCCGCTGCTGGTAGCTGGCCACCGGCAAGGGCTGGTCGGCCACGATGCTGATGGCGCCCGACCAGGCCTGCGGGCCGATCTGCCACACGTGCAGGTCGGCGAGCTTGGCATCGCCATCGCTCTCGATCGCGGCGCGCACCGCGTCGCGCAGCGGTGCGTCGGCGGTGGCGTCGACCAGCGCGCGCGAGGTCGTGCGCAGCAGGCCCCAGCTCCATTGGCCGATCACCGCGGCGCCGACCAGCGCCACCACCGGATCCAGCCAGCGCCAGCCCCACCACAGGCCGCCGGCGAGGGCGGCAATCGCCAGTAGCGAGGTGAAGGCATCGGCCATCACATGCACGTAGGCGGCGCGGAAGTTGTGGTCGGCATGGGCGTGATGCGCATGGGCATGGCCCTGTGAATGTCCGTGCGCATGTCCGTGCGCATGTCCGTGCGCATGTCCGTGCGCATGTCCGTGCGCATGCTTGTGCGCGTGGCCGTGCGAGTGCCCATGCCCATGCGCATCCCCGCCGCCGCGCGCCAGCAGCCACACGCTGGCCAGGTTGACCAGCAGGCCGATCACCGCCACCGTCATCGCCTCGCCGAAGGCGATCGGCCGCGGCTGGCGCAGCACCTGCACCGCATCGACCGCCAGGCCGATGGCCACCGCGGTCAGCAGCAGCGCGCTGGTGTAGGCGGCCAGCACCTCGATCTTCCAGCCGCCGAAGGCAAAGCCTTCATGGTCGCGGGCCCGGCGCGACCAGCGCATCGCCAGCACCGCGCCGCCCAGTGCGGCCGCATGCGTGCCCATGTGCCAGCCGTCGGCGGTGAGGGCGAGCGAGCCGCTCCACCAGCCGGCGGCGAGCTCGATGACCATCGTGACGACGGTCACCACCGTCACCGCCAGCAGCGCCCGGCTGCGCGCTTCCTCGCCGGCGCTGCCGAAGGCATGGCTGTGGCGGAACGGGCGCAGGTCGTGCTGGTGCTGCGCGCCGAGCGGGGCGTTGGTGTGCGTGGCCATCCGCAAAGCGTAGCCGAAAGGCCGGGCCCGGCCGGCCCGTTTGCCCTGCCGCCCGAAGTGCCTTCCCTACAATCCGCGTCGACGCCCACTGCCCGCAGCGAGACCCGCGATGAAGCCCGATCCCAGCACACCGTCCCTCGACCACATCCAGCCGCGCGAGAAGGCCGAGATCCTGGCCCAGGCGCTGCCCTACATCCGCAAGTACCACGGCAAGACCATCGTCATCAAGTACGGCGGCAATGCCATGACCGACCCGGCCCTGCAGCAGGATTTCGCCGAGGACGTGGTGCTGCTGAAGCTGGTGGGCATGAACCCGGTGGTGGTGCATGGCGGCGGCCCGCAGATCGACGAGGCGCTGGCCAAGATCGGCAAGAAGGGCACCTTCGTCCAGGGCATGCGCGTGACCGACGAGGAGACGATGGAAGTCGTCGAATGGGTGCTCGGTGGCGAGGTGCAGCAGGACATCGTCGGCCTGATCAATGCGGCCGGCGGCAAGGCGGTGGGCCTGACCGGGCGCGACGGCGGCATGATCCGCGCGAAGAAGCTGAAGATGGTCGACAAGGACGACCCCACCAAGGAGCACGACGTCGGCCAGGTCGGCGACATCGAATCGATCGACCCCAGCGTCGTGAAGGCGCTGCAGGACGATGCCTTCATCCCGGTGATCAGCCCGATCGGCTTCGGCGAACACAACGAAAGCTACAACATCAACGCCGACGTGGTGGCGGCCAAGCTGGCCACCGTGCTGCGGGCCGAGAAGCTGCTGATGCTGACCAACATCACCGGCGTGCTGGACAAGACCGGCAAGCTGCTCACCGACCTGACGGCGCGGCGCATCGACGAGCTGTTCGCCGACGGCACCATCTCCGGCGGCATGCTGCCGAAGATCGCCGGCGCGCTGGACGCAGCCAAGAGCGGCGTCAACGCGGTGCACATCATCGACGGGCGCGTGCCGCATGTGCTGCTGCTGGAAATCCTCACCGACCAGGCCTACGGCACGATGATCCGCTCCCACTGATGCGGGCCTTCTTCAGCTGGAGCGGCGGCAAGGATTCGATGCTGGCGCTGCATCGTGCGCTGGCCGCCGGGTGGCGTGTCGAGGCCTTGCTGGCGATGTTCGATGAAAGCGGCGAGCGTTCGCGCTCGCACGCCATACCGCCCGGATTGATGCGCGCGCAAGCGCAGGCGCTGGGCATTCCGCTGGTGATGCGCCAGGCCTCGTGGGCCGACTACGAGGCGGTGTTCACCGACCAGCTGTCGCAGTTCGCGCAGCAGGGCCTCGAAGCCGGCCTGTTCGGCGACATCGACCTGCAGCCGCACCGTGACTGGGAAGAGAAGGTCTGCGCCGCGGCCGGCCTGCGCGCGGAGCTGCCGCTGTGGCAGGCGCCGCGGCGTGCACTGGTCGACGAACTGCTGGCGCTGGGCTACCGCGCACGGGTGGTGTGCGTCGATGCGCGCTGGCTCGATGCCTCCTTCTGCGGCCGCGCGTTCGATGCCGCGTTCATCGCCGACCTGCCGGCCAACGTGGATGCCTGCGGCGAGAACGGCGAGTTCCACACCTTCGTGTTCGATGGCCCACGCTTTGCGCAGGCGGTGCCGCACCGCGTGCGAGCGGTGCACGAGTACAAGCCCGGGGCGCCGGCGCCGGGCCACTACTTCGTGGCTGAACTCGTCGAGGGCGCATGACGACGACACGCGTCTGGCTGTTCGACCTGGACAACACGCTGCACGACGCCGGCACCTATGTCTTCGGTGAGCTCAGCCGCTCGATGCGCGAGTACATGCAGCGCGAACTGCAGGTCGACGAGGCCCAGGCCAACGCGCTGCGGCGCCAGTATTGGCAGCGCTATGGCGCCACGCTGCTCGGCCTGGTGCGCCACCATGGCGTGAAGGCCGCGCACTTCCTGCACGACACGCACCGCCTGCCCGGGCTCGAGGCCCGGCTGGACGGCCACCGTCACGACTTCGCGGCCTTGAAGGCGCTGCCCGGACGCAAGCTGATCCTCACCAACGCGCCACGCGCCTATGCGCTGCGCGTGCTGCGCGCGCTGCGCATCGAGCACCTGTTCGACGCGGTGCTGTCGATCGAGGACATGCAGATGTTCGGCGTGCTGCGGCCCAAGCCCGACGCGCGCATGCTGCGCCGCCTGGTCGCGCGGCTGCGCGTCCCGGCCTCGCGCTGCGTGCTGGTGGAGGACACGCTGGTGCATCAGAGGTCGGCACGCCGCGTCGGCATGTGCACGGTGTGGATGCAGCGCTATGCGCGGCGCGGCGGGCATGGCGACATGAAGCTGGCGCGCTGGTCGATGCGGCCGGCCTATGTCGACCAGGTGCTGCGCGGCCTGCGGCCGTTGCGCCGCCAGCCGCCGCGAGGCTGACCGAGCCGCCGTTGCGCGGGCTGCCGCGAGCGCCCTCAAGTCGCAGTCCACAGGGCCGATAGGACTGCGACATGGAGGGCGTGTGATGGGTATCTTCGATGCAGTCGCTTCCGCGGCGACGGAATCTGCGCTGGATGAAGCGCGTGCCCGTCTGAGCACCTTGCTGGCAGACCGCGCGGCGCAGAACAGCTGAAGGAAGTCGAACGGCTGCGTCGGGAGGCGGCCCTGGCCGAGCTGGTCCGCCGAACCGCCGATCGCGGGCGTGAAGGTCGTGCGGGCGTCGAGCCGGCCGGAGAGCGTCCGACCGGATCGCCGGGCGGAGCGGCGCACGGGGACTACGTCGAGTTTGAGGCACCCTGGTCGCCCGATGCGGCGCCGGCCGGGCCCAGGTCCCTGGCCTCAGACACACCGGACCACGCTCGGGCCCTGCGACTGTGGCGCTATGTCATTGCATTCGTCACCTTCGGACTGGTCGCCGTGGCGACCAGTCCGGGCTTCGGGGCCTTCATGGGCGTGGTGGCCTACGCAGTGTTGGCCTTCTTCATGCGCAAGGGACGGTAGCCGAACGTCAACGTAGACGGCCTTGCGCCGGCCCGTCACCCGGATAGGTGTTTACGCGGGCCCGGCGTGCCGGTAACGGTGTGCCAGAATGTTTTTTGCCCCTGACGCCACCCCGGCCATTGCGCCGGATTCCACCGCTTCCCTCCGCCGCGCCGCCGTGATGTCCGACATGCCCGAGCCATCTGGTGACGCTGCCGCGGCGGTGCTGCCGGCCGATGACGCGGCGGCCGCGGCAAGCCCCGAGCCCAGCGCCCCGGTACGCAAGCGGCCGCGCCCCGGCGAGCGCCGCGTGCAGATCCTGCAAACGCTGGCCGGCATGCTGGAGCAGCCGGGCGCCGAGCGCATCACCACCGCGGCACTGGCGGCCAAGCTCGAGGTCAGCGAGGCCGCGCTGTACCGCCACTTCGCCAGCAAGGCGCAGATGTTCGAGGGCCTGATCGAGTTCATCGAATCCAGCGTGTTCACGCTGGTCAACCAGATCATCGAGCGCGAAGCCAACGGCGCGCTGCAGGCGCAGAAGATCGGCCAGATGCTGCTGCAGTTCGGCGAGAAGAATCCCGGCATGGTGCGGGTGATGGTCGGCGATGCGCTGGTGTTCGAGCACGAGCGCCTGATCGCGCGCATGAACCAGTTCTTCGACCGTGTCGAAGCCCAGCTGCGCCAGAGCCTGCGCGCCGCGGCCGATGCCGCCGGCTCGCTGACGCCGACGGTCGATGCCAACGCGCTGGCCTCGGGCCTGACGGCGCTGATCATCGGCCGGCTGCAGCGCTACGCGCGTTCCGGCTTCAAGCGCAGCCCCACCGAGCACCTGGACCTGCTGCTGGCGCGCTTGACGGCGTGAGCACGCCGCTGCTGGTCGAGCCCCTGCCCGGGGCGCCGCTGCAGTTGTGGCCGCAGCGTGCGGCCTTCGACCCGGCTTCAGGCAGCCTGCTGATCGCCGATGCGCACATCGGCAAGGCGCAATCGTTCCGCCGCCTGGGCGTGCCGGTGCCCAGTGGCACCACGGCCGAAGGCCTGGCGCGGCTGGACGCGCTGCTGGCGGCCACCGGCGCGCGGCGCATCGTGTTCCTGGGTGATCTGCTGCATGCCAAGCGCGGCCTCGCGCCCGGCGTGCTGGCGCAGGTGCAGGCCTGGCGTGAAGGCCATGCGGCGATCGAGATGACGCTGGTGCGCGGCAACCACGACGAGCGGGCCGGCGATCCGCCGCCCGCGCTGGGCATTGCCTGCATCGACGGGCCGCTGCGCCTCGGGCCCTGGGCGCTGCAGCACCATCCCGAAGCCGTGCCCGGCGCCTACGCGCTGGCCGGCCATGTGCACCCCTGCGTGGTGTTGAGCGGCCGTGCGAATGACCGGCTGCGGCTGCCCTGCTTCCACTTCGGCGCGCAGGTCGGCGTGCTGCCCGCCTTCGGCGGCTTCACCGGCATGCATGCGCTGCCGCGGGCACCGGAAGACCAGGTCTTCGCGGTCAGCGAAGACCGCGTGTTGGCCCTTCGACCGCGCGCGGCGTCCAGCGCTTCCGGCACGCCGTAGCCGGCGCAGGCCGCGCGTCACGCGATGCGCTGCTCGCTGGCCGCGTCGAACACATGCGCATGCTGCGGCTGCCACTGCAGGTGCACGCGCTCGCCCACCTGCTGGTGCGTGTTGCCGGGCACGCGCACGGTGAGCTTGCCGACCGCGGTGTCGACCATCACGTAGGTCTCCGGCCCGGTGGGCTCGATCATCGCCAGCGTGCCGGGCAGGCCGGCGTCGGCAAAGCTCAGGCTCTCGGGGCGCAGTCCGTAGACCAGCTCGGGCCCGGTGTTCGCGGCCTGCAGCGCGTGCCGCTGCGCGTCGCTGGCGGCCAGCTCGATGCCGTGCGCCAGCAGCGCGTTGCCGCTGCGCGTGGCGGTGATCAGGTTCATCGCCGGCGAGCCGATGAACTCGGCCACGAAGCGGGTCGCCGGCCGCGTGTAGATGTCTTCCGGCGTGCCGAACTGCTGCACCACGCCGTCCTTCATCACCGCGATGCGGTCGCCCAGCGTCATCGCTTCCACCTGGTCGTGCGTGACGTAGACCGTGGTGGTCCGCGTGCGCTGGTGCAGCAGCTTGATCTCGGCGCGCATCTCCACGCGCAGCTTGGCGTCCAGGTTCGACAGCGGCTCGTCGAACAGGAACAGCTTGGGGTCTCGCGCCAGCGCGCGGCCCATTGCGACGCGCTGGCGCTGGCCGCCCGAGAGCTGGCCCGGCTTGCGGTCCAGCAGGTGGCCGATCTGCAGCATCTTGGCCACGCGCTGCACCGCGGCCTCGCGCTGGTCCTTCGGCACCTTGCGCATCTCCAGGCCGAAGGCGATGTTCTGCGCCACGTTCATGTTCGGGTACAGCGCGTAGCTCTGGAACACCATCGCGATGTCGCGATCCTTGCTGGGCAGGTGCGTGATGTCGCGCTCGCCGATGTGGATGGTGCCTTCGGTGGGCACGTCCAGCCCGGCAATCATGTTCAGCAAGGTCGACTTGCCGCAGCCCGAAGGGCCGACCAGGATCAGGAATTCGCCGGCACCGATGTCGATGTCGATGCCCTTGAGGATCTCGACCGGACCGAAGGTCTTGCGCACGTGGCGGATGGACAGGGCTCCCATGGGGCAGTCTCCGAAGGATTTTTCGTCAGTGATTGAAAACAAGTCGGGCCGGCAGTCGCAGCAGTCGGCCCGTTGCGGTCGTTGCTCGACATGGCAAGCCGACGTTCGACGATAGGCGCGAAGCGCGGCCAGGGCCGGCCGCCCGGTCGGACTCCTCATGCGTCCCTAAATCGTCGCCCGACCGGCGTCTCCGGCAACGCCGCAGGGGGCGGGCCGGGTGACGATTTAGGGACGCATGAGGAACCCGGCCCGCCCACTGGGGCGTTGCGCGCTCGGTCGCCGCAGGCCGGCTTCCTGCATGCCCTGTTGAAGACCGCAACGGGCCGGGGACGGACGGTGAGCAGCGAGTTGGCTTCATCCCAGTGGCTCCGCCGTGCTTCGCGCGACCCACGATGCACGAATCGACGGCAGCCCAGCGGCAGCCGCGGAACCGGCTCCGCCGGGCCGCCGGCTGCGCCCCCTGGGGGGAGGCGCCCCAGGCGCTTCGGGGGGGATTCATGTCACCCCTTCACCGCGCCGGCGGTGAGCCCGCGCACGAAGTACTTGCCGGCGACGATGTAGACGAACAAGGTGGGCAGCGCGGCGATCAGCGCGGCGGCCATGTCGACGTTGTATTCCTTCACCGAGCTCGAGGTGTTGGACAGGTTGTTCAGGCCCACGGTGATCGGCTTCGAATCGGCACCCGAGAACACCACGCCGTACAGGAAGTCGTTCCAGATGTTGGTGAACTGCCAGATCAGCGTGACGACCAGGATCGGCGTCGACAGCGGCAGCACGATGCGGCGGAAGATCTGCCAGAACGAGGCGCCGTCGAGCATCGCGGCCTTGATCAGCTCGTCCGGCAGGCCGATGTAGTAGTTGCGGAAGAAGAGGGTGGTCGACGGGATGCCGGCGATCACGTGCACCACGATCAGCCCCCAGATCGAGCTGGCCAGGCCCAGCCAGCCCAGCACCTGGCTCATCGGCAGCAGCACCACCTGCATCGGCATGAACACGCCGAACAGCAGCATCGCGAACAGCGTCTCGCTGCCACGGAAGCGCCACTTGCTGAGCACGTAGCCATTGAGCGCGCCGATCAGCGTGGACACGGCGACCGCCGGCACCACCATCAGCACGCTGTTGAAGAAGAAGGGCTTCAGGCCGCCGCAGTCGGTGCCGGTGCAGGCCGAGCTCCAGGCCTTGGCCCACGCAGCGAAGCCGGGGCTGCTGGGCAGCGACAGCAGGTTGCCGTCGCGGATCTGCGCCATGTCCTTCAGCGAGGTCACCACCATCACGTACAGCGGCGTCAGGAACCAGGCCGCGAACAGCAGCAGCGCGCTCCACAAGAGCAGGCGGTGGACGGTCAAGCGGTTCACTTGCGTGTCCTCAGTTCGGAGTACAGGTAGGGCACGACGATCGCGGCCACCGTGGCCAGCATCACCGTGGCGCTGGCCGCGCCGAGACCCAGCTGGCCGCGGGTGAAGCTCATCGCGTACATGAAGGTGGCCGGCAGGTCGGTGGCGAAGCCGGGGCCGCCGGCGGTGAGCGCCATCACCAGGTCGAAGCTCTTGATCGCGAGGTGGCTCACCACCATCAGCGTCGAGAAGAACACCGGCCGCAGCGAGGGGATGAGGATGCGCCAGTAGATGCGCGGCAGGCTCGCGCCATCGACCTGCGCGGCCTTGATGATCGAGTCGTCGATGCCACGCAGCCCGGCCAGGAACAGCGCCATCACGAAGCCCGCGCTCTGCCAGACGCCCGCGATCGCGACGCAGTAGATGGCCTTGTCGGGGTTCACCAGCCAGTCGAAGGTGAAGGACGTGAAGCCCCACTGCTGCACCAGGTGCTCGAGGCCGAGGCCGGGGTTCAGCATCCACTTCCAGGCGGTGCCGGTGACGATGAACGAGATCGCCATCGGGTACAGGTAGATCGTGCGCAGCACGCCTTCGGCGCGCACCTTCTGGTCCAGCAGGATGGCCAGCAGCAGGCCCAGCGCCATCGCGCCGCCGATGAACAGCACGCCGAAGATCAGCATGTTCTTCAGCGCGAGCTGGAAGCGTTCGCTGGCGAACAGCGTCTGGTACTGCGCGAAGCCGACGATCTCGTAGTTCGGCAGCAGGCGCGAGGCCGAGACCGACAGCAGCCCGTTCCAGGCGATCAGGCCGTAGATGAAGAACAGCGCCAGCATGAAGCTGGGGGCGACCACCAGTTTGGGCAGCCAGGGGGTGCGCAGCGCGCTGGGGGCGGACATCGCGGGCTCGGTCTTTCCAACGAAGCGTTCAGGGCAGCAGGCAAAAGAGGCCACGCGGGCAGCACCGCGTGGCCAAAAGCTCCAATGAGAACTTGCCTGGTTGTCGTTATCGGATCAGCGCGTCTTGGCCGCCGCGGCCAGCTTGCCCTGGGCGTCCGCGACACTCATCTTGTCGTCGTTCCAGAACTGGCTGACGCTGTCCTTGATCGCGCCTTCCACCGCCGAGGGCACGGCCATGCCATGCGCGATCGAAGGCACCAGCGAGCCGGACTTGGCGGTGTCGACGAAGTCCTTGGCCGAGGTCTTGGCGCAATCGTCGAACTTGTCCATCTTCATGCCCAGGCGCACCGGGATTGAGCCCTTGTACAGGTTGAAGGTTTCCTGGAACGCCGGGGCCATGATTTCCTTGGCCAGTTCCTTCTGGGCCGCGATGTTGGCCGGGTCCTTCAGCTTGAACATCGCGAACGAGTCGACGTTGAAGGTGTAGGCCTTGGCGGTGCCGGGTGCCGGCACGCAGAGGAAGTCGGTGCCCGGGGTCTTGCCGGCGGCGATGAACTCGCCCTTGGCCCAGTCGCCCATCAGCTGCATCGCGGCTTCACCCTTGATGACCATCGCGGTGGCCAGGTTCCAGTCGCGTCCGGGGGCGTTCTTGTCGGTGTAGCCCTTGACCTTCTTGAAGGTCTCGAGCACCTTGGTCATCGTCGGGCCGCTGATCGTCGCGGGGTCCAGCTGCACCAGCGCCTTCTTGTAGAACTCGGCCCCGCCCACGCCGAGCGCCACGCTCTCGAAGGTGGTGAAGTCCTGCCAGTTCTGGCCGCCATGGGCGAGCGGGATGATGCCGGCCTTCTTCAATGCCTCGGCGGTGGTGAAGAACTCGTCCCAGGTGGTCGGTGCCTTGGCATTCGCCTTCTTCAGTGCCGCGGGGTTGACCCACAGCCAGTTCACGCGGTGCACGTTGACCGGTGCGGCGACGTAGTGGCCCTTGTACTTCATGATGTCCGAGACGACCTTGGGCAGCAGTTCGTCCCACTTCTCGGCCTGGGCCACGTCGTCCATGTTGGCCAGCACGCCTTCCTGCGCCCATTCCTGCAGCGAAGGGCCCTTGATCTGCGCGGCCGAGGGCGCGTTGCCCGAGACCACGCGCGACTTCAGGACCGTCATCGCCGAATCGCCGCCGCCGCCGGCGACCGCGAAGTCCTTCCAGCGATGGCCGCTCTTCTGCAGCGTCAGCTTCAGCGCCGCGGCGGCCTTGGCCTCGCCGCCCGAGGTCCACCAGTGCAGCACCTCGATCTCGCCGGCGCGGGCGTTCTGCCCGGCAACCAGTGCGGCGCAGGCCAGGGTGATGGCCCCCAGCGTTTGCATCGTGTTCTTGCTCATCGATCAGTCTCCTTGTGATGCGGCGCCGAGCTTACGGCGCCCGCGGGTTCAGAACCACCACTCCACCTGGGCGCCATAGCTGGTGCCCGACGTCTTGTTCGCGAAATCGGCCATGCCGGTGACGTTGCCGGCGGCCTTGTTCCACTTGGCGCTGGTCACGTACAGGCGGAACTCGGGCCGGCTCCAGAAGTCCGGGCCGATCGACAGCGTGGGCGCCAGGGTCAGCTTGGTCAGGCGGGCGGTCTGGCCGCCATCGGGCTTGTACTGCGAGACGCCCAGCTCGCTGACGAACTTGAAGTTCTTGGTCACCGCGTAGGACACGCGGCCGCCGACGCTGGCCGAGTCCACCTTCAGGCCGGCGCCGTTCTTCTCGCTGGCCAGCAGGAAGATGGCCTGGCCGCCGAGCGGGCCGCTCTGGCCGTTGAAGCTCTCGACGATGCGCCAGCTCCTGGCCTTGCTGCCGGCGGTGAGGTCGCCGAAGTTGGCGTTCAGCCCGGCCGAGCCCTGCGCGAACTGCAGCCACAAGGTGTTCGACAGCCCGGTGCCGAAAAGCTGGGCCTGGTCGTGGCGCACCGTGAAGCCGGCGCCGGTCTTGCCGCCGGAGAAATCACCCTTCGTGAAGGTGGCGAAGAAGTTCAGCTTGCCGTTGGCATTGGCCGGCATGTCCACGTACTCGATGTTGACGCGGTTGCCCGGGTGCACCGCGTCGCTGTCGGTCTTGTAGAAGGCCGCCCCGATCTTGCCGGGGCCGGCCGGCTGGCCCTTGAAGCCGGCACCCACGCCGAGCATCTCGATGAAGAAGGTGTCGACGATGTGCACGTCTCCGCGGCGGCCGCGCTCCTTGCCGATCCAGAAGGTGGCCTCGGGCGCGATGTCGAAGCCCTTGGCTTCGGCCCACATCTGCTCGATGTTCAGGCCCTTGTCACCGGCGTTCTGCGTGGCCGGCGTGTATTGGTTGACCATCAGCGTGGCGCGGTAGTCGATGCCGTCCTTCTGGAAGCCTTGGCTGAGCTGGAACTCGCCGTAGAAGTCGCATTCATTGCCCAGCCGGTACTTCATGCCGCTGCTGCCCTGGCCCAGCGCATAGCAGGCGCGCGAGGCGTTGGCCGAGGTCAGGCCCGGGCCGGCGCGGAAGTAGCCGGTGTAGTCGAGCGCATGCGAGGCGCCGGCGCCGGCCAGCAGGGCCAGCGCCGCGGCCGTGCGAACGGCGCGCAGCGAAGGGAGGCGGGAGGGGTGGGTGTTCACGCGAGGTCTCCGGTTGTGGGTGTTCGGGTTGCCTCGCGGCGGTGCGGCCGCACGGCGCATTAACGCAAGGCGGCGTTAATGTGCCTTAATGATTAATAAAAAGTCTCTAGGTGTTAATACTAAATTAATAAATGAATGCAGCCTGACATCAGCCGGCCGCAGCGGGGGCCGCTGCCAGCGGCAGGCTGAGCTGCGCGCACAGCCCGTGCGGCTGCAGCGAGCGCAGCCGCACCTGGCCCTGGTGGCGTTCGGCGATCTCGCGCACGATGGCCAGCCCCAGGCCGCAACCGCTGCCTTCGTGCGTGGCGCGGTAGAAGCGGCCGAACACCGCCTCGTGCTGGTCGGGCGGGAGGCCCGGGCCGTTATCGCTGACCTCCACCTGCGCGCGGCCGCCTTCGGCGCGCACGCTCACCGTCACCTCGGCGCCACTGCCGGCATAGCGGATCGCGTTGTCGATCAGGTTGAACACCGCTTCGCGCAGCAGCAGCTCGTTGCCCAGCACCGGCACCGGCGGCGCGCCGGGCGGCGCATCGTCCAGGCCCAGGTCGATGCCGGCCTGCAGCGCGCGCGGCACGCAGTCGGTGACCCAGGCGGCAACGCTGGAACGCATATTCAACAAAGTACGCGGCAGCGCGGCGGCGGCCTCGGGCTCGGCGCGGGTCAGCGTGAGCAGCTGGTTCACCAGGTGTGCGCTGCGCACCGCGCCCTCGTGCACGCGGGCCAGGCGGGTGGCCAGCTCGGGGTCGCGGTTGTCCTTCAGCGCGATCTCGGTCTGGCTCTTCAGCCCGGCCAGCGGCGTGCGCAGCTGGTGCGCGGCGTTGCTGATGAAGCGGCGCTGCGCGGCCACGCTTTCCTGCACCGCGGCCAGCAGCTGGTTCAGCGCGCGGGCCAGCGCGCGCACCTCCTGCGGCGCGGCTTCCAGCTCCAGCGGCGCCAGGTCGTTCGGCGCGCGGTCTTCCACCAGCGCGCGCAACCGGGCCAGCGGCGCCAGGCCGGCGCGGATGCCGGCCCAGACGATCATCGTCATCAGCACGATCAGCGCCGACAGCGGCAGCACCGTGTCCAGCAGGATGCCGCGCGCCAGCTCGTCGCGGCTGGCCTGGCTGCGGGCGATCTGCACCAGCATCACCTGGCGCTCGTCCTTGTCGCCGATGGGCACGAACAGCGCGGCCAGGCGGATGCGCACCGCGTCGAGCTTGCCGTCGTAGAAGTAGGGCTCGCCAAGCCGGGGATGCTCGATGCCCGGTGGCAGTGGCAGCTGCCGGTTGCCGAGGATGAACTGCCCCGGCGGCGTGCTGACCATGTAGTAGACGCGGTCGTCGGGGTCGGCCTCGATGATGTCCTGCGCGGCGCGCGGGAAGTCGATGAACAGGCCGTTGCCGATGGGCTTGACCTGACGCGCCAGCGAGCGCGTGGCCTGCAGCAGGCTGGCGTCGATGCCGCGGTTGGCATAGCGCGCGGCGACGTTGTAGGTGACGTAGGCCGCCGCCAGCCACAGCACCAGTTGCGGCAGCAGCACCCACAGCAGCAGCTGGCGGTGCAGCGAGCGGTGACCGACCGCGCTGGCCAGCCGGCGCTGCAGCCAGGAGAGGATGGCCATCGTCTTTGTGCGCTAGCTGGCAGCGCGTTACTGCACGCTGCCGGCCTTCGGCGCGGCTTCGGATTCGAGCAGGTAGCCCAGGCCGCGCACGGTGCGGATCACCACGCCCGAGCCTTCCAGCTTGCGCCGCAGCCGGTGGATGTAGACCTCGATCATGCCGGGCGCGGTGGGCGCCTCGTCGCGGTCGTTGGTCCAGGCCTGGGTGATCTGGTCCTTGTGCACCACCTTGTTGCGGTTGCTCAGCAGCAGCTCGAGCAGGTCCCATTCGCGCGGCGAGAGCTCGATCGGGCTGCCGTCGATGCTGGCGCGCCGCGCCTCGCGGTCGAAGGCCAGGCGGCCCATGTCGGCCGGCGGCGTGGGCGCCGGCATCGCACGCGTGCGGCGCAGCAGCGCGCGCAGACGGGCTTCGAGCTCCGGGAAGTCGAAGGGCTTGGTCAGGTAGTCGTCGGCGCCGGCATTCAGGCCCGCAACCCGGTCGTCCAGCCCGTCCAGCGCCGTCAGCACCAGCACCGGCAGCGCCGGTTTTTCGGCGCGCACGTGCTTGAGCACCGTCAAGCCATCGACCATCGGCAGGCCGATGTCCAGCACCGCGGCGTCGAACTCGTGCTTGAGCATCAGGTACTCGGCCACCGCGCCGTTCGGCGCATGCTCGACCGCGAAGCCGGCCTGCTGCAGCTGCGCGCTCAGCGCATCGGCCAGGATCGCGTCATCTTCGGCGAGCAGCAGGTTCATGACCAGAACATTAACGGATTTTCGGTGGCTTAACGACCCTTGAATACCCGGCCCGCGGCCCGGCCGCCAAGGGACGGCTCGTACACTGCCGCGATGAGTTCGTCCTCCCTCGACACCCTGCTGCAGCGCGCCGACAGCCTGCTGAGCCGACTGGAAGCCATCCTGCCGCACCCCCTGACCGCGCCTGACTGGGCGGCCTCCGTCGCGTTCCGCTACCGCAAGCGCGGCGGATCGGGCTTCCTGCAGCCGGTGCGCCAGGTGGCGCGCATTGCGCTCACCGACCTGCAGGAAGTGGATGGGCAGAAGGAACGGCTGGTGCGCAACACCGCGCAGTTCGTGGCCGGCGCGCCGGCCAACAACGTGCTGCTGACCGGCGCGCGCGGCACCGGCAAGAGCTCGCTGATCAAGGCCTGCCTGAACGAATACGCCGCGCAGGGCCTGCGGCTGATCGAGGTCGACAAGGCCGACCTGGTCGACCTGCCGGACCTGGTGGACCTGGTGGCCGAGCGGCCCGAGCGCTTCATCATCTTCTGCGACGACCTGAGCTTCGACGAGGGCGAGCCGGGCTACAAGGCCTTGAAGTCCATCCTCGACGGCTCGGTCTCGGCCGCCGGTGACAACGTGCTGATCTACGCCACCAGCAACCGCCGCCACCTGCTGCCCGAGTACATGAAGGAGAACCTGAGCTACACGCACACCGACGATGGCGAGGTGCACCCGGGCGAGGTGGTGGAGGAGAAGATCTCGCTGTCCGAGCGCTTCGGGCTGTGGATCAGCTTCTACCCGTTCAGCCAGCAGGAATACCTGGTGATCGTGGCGCAGTGGCTGCGCCATTTCGGGGTTAGCGAACCGGCGATCGACCGGGCACGCCAGCCCTCGCTGGTGTGGGCGCTGGAGCGCGGCTCGCGTTCGGGCCGCGTGGCCTACCAGTTCGCGCGCGACTGGGCCGGGCGCGACCACACGGCCGACGAGTTTGCGGCACCGTCCAGCGACACGCCGGCACCGGAAGGGCTGGACCGTGTCTGAGGCGCGGCAGCCCATCGACGTGGCGGTGGGTGTGCTGATCCGGCGTGACGCCGCCGGCAACGAAGGCCAGTTCCTGCTGACCTCGCGGCCCGCCGGCAAGGTCTACGCCGGGTACTGGGAATTCCCGGGCGGCAAGTTCGAGCCCGGCGAGACGCTGGCGCAGGCGCTGCGGCGCGAACTGCACGAAGAGCTGGGCATCACCATTGGCGCGGTGCACCCGTGGCACGAGGAGGTGTTCGACTACCCGCATGCGCTGGTGAAGCTGCACTTCTGCAAGGTGTACGACTGGACCGGCGAGTTCGAGATGCGCGAGCAGCAGCAGATGGCCTGGCAGGACCTGCCGGTGCAGGTGCAGCCGGTGCTGCCCGGCACGGTGCCGGTGCTGCGCTGGTTCGCGGCCGAGCGCGGGCACCCCGGTCCGCTGGACATCGGCAACACCCCGGCCGAGGTCCCGAAGACAGGTGCTTGACGGGCGCCTGGGTCTGCTACTAAAGTGATATCACTTTGAAAGCAGCCCAGGAGGCCGCATGGCGCACCAGCCCGCACAGGAGAGACAAGCCCGCACGTACAACGGATTCGGGGCCATCGCGCTCGGTTTGCTGAGCGGCGCGCTGGCGATCTGGCTCGTCATGGAGCGACCCGGCGGCAGCACGATCGGCATCGCACTGCTGTTGTTCCTGGCCACCGCCTGGTGCTGGGCCGGGCTGTACATGCTGCAGCCCAACCAGGCCGCGATCCTGTTGTTCTTCGGCAGCTACCGCGGCACCGACCGCAGCGAGGGCCTGCGCTGGGCGATTCCGTTCTACAGCACCGGCAAGATCAGCGTGCGGGCGCGCAACTTCAACAGCGAGAAGCTGAAGGTCAACGACCTGCGCGGCAACCCGATCGAGATTGCCGCGGCCATCGTCTGGCGCGTCGAGGACACCGCGCGTGCCAGCTTCGATGTCGAGAACTACGAGGCCTATGTGCTGACGCAGGCCGAGGCCGCGGTGCGCCACCTGGCCTCGCGCTATGCCTACGACAACCTGCAGGTCGACGAGCATGGCAATGCGTCGGCCGAGATCACGCTGCGCTCGGGCACCGAAGAGGTCGCGCTGGCGATGCGCACCGAGCTGCAGGCGCGCTTCGCGCAGGCCGGCATCAGCGTGCTCGATGCCAAGCTGACGCACCTGGCCTATGCGCCGGAAATCGCCGGCACCATGCTGCGCCGCCAGCAGGCCGAAGCGGTGGTGGCGGCACGGTCCAAGATCGTGCAGGGTGCCGTCGGCATGGTCGAGCTCGCGCTCAAGGGCCTGGAGCAGCGCGGCCTGGTCGACCTGGACGACGAGCGCAAGGCCGCGATGGTCAGCAACCTGCTGGTGGTGCTGTGCTCCGACCACGACGCGACGCCGGTCGTCAACGCAGGCACGCTGTACACCTGAAGTGAGCGGCCATGCGTGACCACAGGGTTCACTGACGGCGCAGCGCTGCACGATGGCCAGCCCTGGCAAGAAGTCCTTCCTGCTGCGCATCGACCCGGCCTTGTGGGCCGAGGTGGAGCGCCTGGCCGCGGCCGAGCTGCGCAGCAGCAACGCGCAGGTCGAGTACCTGCTGCGCGAGGCACTGAAGGCACGGCTCGGCGAGGGCGCCGTCCAACGGCTGCAGGCTGCAGCACGACCCAAGCCGAAGGGCTAAGCCTCAGCTCTTGGCGGGTCATCGCGCTTCGCGATACTGCGCCTCCTGACCACGAGGAGAGCGATCCGTCATGAGCAGCACCCAGCAGGACAAGGCGCAACGTTTCCGGCAGTTGCACCAGGGCCCGACCTTCCTGATTCCCAATCCCTGGGACGCCGGCTCGGCCCAGGCGCTGGCGAAGATCGGCTTCCCGGCGCTGGCCACCTCCAGCGGCGCGGCGGCGATGGTGCTGGGCCGCAAGGACGGCCAGATCACGCGCGACGAATCGCTGGCGCATGCCCGGCGCATCGTCGAGGCGGTCGACATCCCGGTGGCGGCGGATATGGAGAACGGCTTCGGCGATGCGCCGGCCTTCGCCGCCGAGACCATCCGCCTGGCCGCGGCCATCGGCCTGGCCGGCGGCTCGATCGAGGACGCCACCGGCCGGCCCGAGCAGCCGCTGTACGACTTCGGCCATGCGGTCGAGCGCGTGGCGGCCGCGGCCGAGGCTGCGCGCAGCGTCGGCGTGCCGTTCACGTTGACCGCGCGCACCGAGAACTTCCTGCGCGGCAACCCCGACCTGGACGACACCATCCGCCGCCTGCAGGCCTTTGCCGAGGCCGGCGCCGACGTGCTGTTCGCGCCCGGCCTGCCGACGCTGGACGCGGTGCGCGCGGTGTGCGCCGCGCTGCCCGGCAAGCCGGTGAACTTCATGGTCGGCATCAAGGGCAAGTCCTTCAGCGTGCCCGAGTTGCAGGCCGTCGGCGTACGGCGCATCAGCCTGGCCACTTCGCTGTACCGCGCGGCGATGTCGGCGATGCAGAAGGCCGCGACCGAGGTGTTCGAGCAGGGCACCTTCGGCTACCTCGACCGGATCTGAGCGGCCGGCGTCGCGGCGCAGTCGCGATTCAGCGCAGGCTCACGGTCTGGCGCTTCCAGGCCGGGTCCTGCCAGCGCGCGAAGGCGGCGATCTGGTCCGGCGCGGCAGCGCTCTTCTCGGCCTGGCCGCCGGTGTCGGGCTTGAGCACCTCGAAGCTGCGCTTCACGCGACCCTCGACCTTGCTCTCGCGCGCGACCAGCAGGCGGTCGCTGCCGGGCACCCAGCCGGCGAACTCGAGGTAGCCGAGCTCGGGGCCGTTGGCCGCGGGCGGCAGCGCGTCGACGACCCAGTCCTTGCCCTGGCGGCGAAAGACCCACAGCTCGCGCCAGGTGTCCAGCGGCTGCACGGCCAGCGCCAGCGCGTTGCCGGCGGGGTTGGCGCGCGCCGAGGCCGCCCATACCAGGCCGTAGGTGCAGCGGCTGGCCAAGGGCCTGGCCTGCGGCTGGCGCGCGTCGACCAACTGCACGCAGGTCTCACCGGGCTGGCCCGCTTCGGTGCGGATCGCCAGGCCCGCGGCGGCCGGCGTCGGTTCCGCCTCGGCGGCCCAGCGCGAGGCACTGACGCGCATCGCGGCTTCCTGGTACGCCGCGCGGTCGTCGTCGCTCAGCTCGGTCTTGTTCACCGCCGCCAGCTCGCCAAGCGCGCGCTGGGCAGCGGCGGCCGCGGCTGCCGGCTCGTGCCGGCGAGTCTGCTGGTACGCCAGGCTCGCCCAGACGCCGGCACGGCGCAGGCGCAGCTGGTTGCGCGTTTGCTCCGGCAGGCTGGCGAACTGCTCGGCGCTGAGCTGGTCCAGCACCTGCGCGCGCCACTGGTCCAGCGGCAGGCGCTGCACGGGTGACAGGCTGGTGTCGACGCAGTCGTGGCGCGTCAGCCCCAGCGCGGCGCGAGCGCGCTGCTCGGCGCTGGAGGGCAGCGCCAGCACCCGGCGGAAGGCCTCGCCGTCGTAGCAGGGCTGCAACTGGCCGTCGCGCTCGGTGCCGCCGATCGCGACGCCGTAGAACTTCACCACCTCCAGGTGTGCGGCGATCGTTGCCGAACTGCTCTGCCCCGGCTTCATCGCGGCGCGCCGCGCCAGCCGGTCGGCCAGCGTGCCGATCGCGTCGAACACCTCGGGGCCGAGCTGCGCCGGCGGCACGGCCTGCAGGTAGGCCGCTGCGTAGGCCACGCCCAGCGCCTCGGCGCCCGGCGTGTCGCGCACGAAGCGCAGCACCGACAGCAGCTCCGGCGCTTCGGCCGGCTGCAGCTCGGTGACGCGCACCTGGCTGGCGCGCACGAAGCCGCCGCGCTCGCGGCGGTGGTCCCAGACCTGCAGGTAGTCGAGCCTGCGGCCGCGCACTTCGAGCGCATCGCCCCGCCACAGCACCGCCTGCTGCGCCGCCGATTCGCGCGCACCGGCGCGCAGCGCGGCCTGGTCCTGCGTGACGATGGCCATCGTCGCGAGCATCGTGAACAGCATGATGGTCACTCGCTTTCCTTGTCAGCAGCCTCGCCTTGCGGCTGCGCTGGCGGCAGCTTGCCGAGCAATGCGGTGCCGATGAAGCCGCCATCGCTGGGCGGCGGCGCGATGATCACGGCGACCTTGTCCGACAGCTTGTCGGCCATCGCCTTCTGGATCAACAGCGGGTGCTTGCTCAGCAGCGCACCGTCGCGGGCCATTTGCTCGCTGGTGATCTTGCCGACGCGCTCGAGCCGGTAGCCTTCGGCATCCGCCAGCTTTTGGCGTGACTCGGCTTCGCCCGCGGCCTCGATGCGGCGGGCCTGCGCGGCGCCTTCGGCGGCGCGAATCCGGGACTGCTTTTCCGCTTCCGCCTCCAGTTGCCGCTGCGCGATCTGCTTCTCCTTGAACGGCAGCACATGCTTCATCGCCTCTTCCTGCGCACGGGCGGCGATCAGCTGCTCGTTGGCGGCGGCCTGCGCGTTCTTCTCGCGGCGCACGCGGTCGGCCTCGGCTTCCAGCGCGGTCTGCTCCACCTGCTTGGCTTTCAGCTCCAGCGTGTAGCGCATCTTCTCGCTCTCCAGCTCGGTGGCCAGCAGCTTGTCGAGCCCGGCGCGGTACTCGGCCGGCAGGTCGACCTGGCCCATCTGCACCGCGCGCAGCACGATGCCGTCGGCCGCCAGGCGCGGCTTCAACTCGGTCTCGATCTGCTGCTGGATCTCGGCCCGCTTGCTGGAAAAGATCTCGCGCACCGTGTAGCGGGTGAAGGTCTTGTAGATCACGCCCTGCACGGCGGGCTGCACCACCTCCGCGCCCAGGTCCTCGGGCAGGTTCTTCGCGATCGCGCCGATGCGCGCGGGGTCGAGCGCGTAGCGGATCGTCAGGTCGACGCCGAGCGAGAGCCCTTCGATCGACTGGAACGGCGCCGCGCCATCGGCCTTGGCGCTGTCCTGCGGGCGGTAGACCTGGTCGCGTAGCGTGAAGTGGCGCACGGCGTGCAGACCGGGCAGCACCCACAGCGAGCCCTCACGATGCTGGCTGAGTTCGCCGGTCAACTGGTTCTGACGGATCACCAGCTCGCCCCCCGGCACCGACTGCACCGGCGGATGCACGATGAGCCAGTAGCTGCCGACGGCGACCGCGGCGGTGCCGATCAGCAGCACGCCACGGCTGCGCAAGGTTGTGGCGGTGGAACGCAGCGCCCTGTTCATCAACTGGGTCAGGGCGTTCAGGCGGGGGTTCATCGTGGTGCTCCGGTGGTTGCGGGGGTGTGTCGTGTGTCCGACGCAGCCCATTCTTCGCAGCGGCCCCGGAAGCTGATAGCGGCGCGCCGGGCGACTGTCTTCCAGGTCCGGAAGAAAGCTTCACACCGCCCTGCGTGCCACCACGGGACAATGCCGTCATGGTTTCCGTGGCCTTGATCGAAGACGACGCGCCGACAAGCAATCAGCTCAAGGGCTGGATCGAGGCGGCGCGCCCCGGCGTGCGCATCGAGCAATGGTTCACCCGCGACGAGGCCGAGGCCGCGCTGCAGCGCACCCGCTACGACCTGGTGGTGCTGGACATCGAACTGGGCCGCGAGCGCCATGCCGGCGTGGCGCTGATCAACGCGATCAACCGGCTGCACCACGGCACGCCGGTGCTGGTGGTGTCGGCGATGCCGGCGGCCATCTACCGCGGCATCATGAAGGCGCTGGATGCCTGGGACTACCTGCAGAAGACCAGCTTCTCCGAGGCCGATTTCATCGACACCGTGCTCGACATGCTGCGCGCGGTGCGCGACCGGCCGGCCGCCCCGGCCGCTGCGCCGGCCACCGAGCTGTCGATCGACCCGCTGCGCCAGAGCTCGCCGATCTGGCGCGGCCAGCGGCTGAACCTGCCCCTCACCGCGCAGCGCATCCTGGCCACGCTGCACCAGCGCCGCGGCGAGGTGGTGAGCTACGACGAACTGTTCCAGGTGGTCAAGAGTGGCCGCAACCGCGACAACGTGCGCAAGCATGTCAGCACCATCCGCGATGCGCTGCGCGAGATCGAGCCGGGCTTCGACGGCATCGAAAACGTGCCGATGCGCGGTTTCCGATGGGTGGCGGGGGCTTGAGGTCCTGGCGCGCGCGCTGGCGCCTGGCGCAGCGGGTACCGCTGCGGCTGCGGCTGTTCTTCCGCGGCGTGTTCCTGCTGCTGGCGCTGGTGACGCTGACGATGGCGGTGGGCGTGCTGAAGGAGGAGAAGCAGCGCAGCCACCGCCACTACGAGGAAGGGCTGCGCAAGACCGGCGCGCAGATCGTCGCGCGGCTGCGCCACCCCACCGGTCAGCTGGCGCTGCTGAACCCGCGCGCCAGCGGCGAGGCCGGCAAGCCGCTGCGCCCGCTGGTGCTGCCGTTCTCGGCCATCGACTTCGACGACAAGACCAAGGCCCAGCAGGCGGTGGAGATGGCCGGCTGCCAGGTGCAGTACCGCGACGGCGCGACGCTGTGCGTGGCGGTGGGCAACAACCCGTTCGCCGGCGGCTTCCTGTACCTGGCGGGCAGCTTTGCCAGCGGGCCGCTGGTGCCGCATCTGGCCGGCGACCTCGACTTCAGCAGCTCGCACCGGGTGCAGGTGAGCGTGGCCCTGCGCGGCCAGCGTTTCGGCTGGATCGCACCCTTCGAGGCGCTGCCCGATGGCGCCGGGCCCGGTAGCCGCGGCCGGCTCACCGGCTATGCCGATGAGGTGCCCGTCACGCATGGTGTGCGGCCGGTGCGCGAGTTCCGCGGCTGGCTGTGGCAGGACGGGCGCTGCATCGACGACACACCCGCCGCGGCGGCGGCCGACTGCCAGCGCCGTTCGTTCCTGTCGGTGCGGCTGCCGATCGAGCCTTTCCGCGAAGCGCTGTTCCAGGCCGACCGCGGCCGCATCGTCTGGCCGCCGCCGGACCTGGCGCAGATCCAGGTGCGGCTGCAGGTGCTGGCACCGGGCACGGGCACGGCGCTGTTCGACAGCGACGCGCCGGGTGCCGCGCCGCCGTTCGCGCTGGCCGACCTGGCCGAGCTGCTGCTGCCCGGCGAGCGGCTGCGCATTCGCCGCCAGGGCGCGGCCGAGGACCTGTTCCAGGCCATCGGGCGCGACCCCGACGCCGGTCCGCCGACCTGGATCGACCGCCTGGTGCGACGCCTGCCGGTGGAGGGCTTCGACACGCCCCTGGCGCTGCGCGAGACGGTGGCCACGTCCTTGGGGCGCTATGACGTCGAGCTGTCGGGTGACGTGCGCAGCGTCAACAAGGCGCTGGCGGAGGTGGCGGCGCGGCTGTCGTGGTACGTGGCGGCCATGCTGGCGGCGGTGCTGCTGGCCTGGCTGCTGATCGAGCTGCGCATCATCCGCCGCATCACGCAGCTGACGCGCCGCGCCGCCAGTGTCTCCGGCAACGTGCGCGGCAGCGAGGCCATCGCCCAGGTCGACCTGTCGGACCTGCGCGGCCGCGACGAGCTGGGCGTGCTGGCGCAGGGCCTGCAGGACCTGCTGCAGCGGGTGAACGAGGACGTGCGCCGCGCGCAGATCCGCGCCGCGCAGGAGAAGGACCAGTGGCATGCGGTGGGCCACGAGATCATGTCGCCGCTGCAGTCGCTGCTGGCGCTGCATGGCGCGCCGGACGATCCCAGCCGCCGCTACATCAGCCGCATGCAGCAGGCGGTGCGGGTGCTGTACGGCCAGGCTTCGCCGAGCGAGGCCTTCGCGTCCACCACGCTGCAGCTGCAGCCGCTGGACCTGGTCGCGTTCCTGGGCCATGTGGCGGCCAATGCCGATGCGGTGGGCATCGCCGACGTGCGCTTCACGGCCCCCGATGAAGCCGTGGCCGTGCCGGCCGACGAGTACGCGCTGGAGGACGTGGTGACGCACGTGCTGCACAACGCCGACCGGCACCGGCCGCCCGGCACGCCGATCACGCTGGGCCTGGCGGCCACCGACACCGAGGCCTGCGTGACGATCCACAACAACGGGGCGCCGATCCCGGCGGCCATGCTGGACAAGATCTTCGAGTACGGCGTGTCGGACCAGCCCGATTCGGCCGCCGAGGGCTCGCGTGGCCAGGGCCTGTTCGTCGCCCGCACCTACATGGCCAAGATGGGCGGCACGATCGCCGCGCGCAATGCCGGGGACGGCGTCGTGTTCGAACTGCGGCTGCCACGAAGCTGAAGGTTCGACCCCCTACACTTGCCGCCCATGGAGTGGCTTGACAGCATCAAGTGGGACCGCGACGGCCTGGTGCCCGTCATCGCGCAGGAAGCGTCCTCGGGCGACGTGCTGATGTTCGCGTTCATGAACCGCGAGGCGCTGGCGCGCACCGCCGAACTGGGCCAGGCGGTGTACTGGAGCCGCTCGCGACAGAAACTCTGGCACAAGGGCGAGGAATCGGGCCATTTCCAGCAGGTGCACGAGATCCGCGTCGATTGCGACGCCGACGTGCTGCTGCTGAAGGTGACGCAGCTGGGCCACGAGCCTGGCATCGCCTGCCACACCGGGCGGCATTCCTGCTTCTTCCGCAAGCTCGACGGCACGCAATGGCTGACCACCGATCCGGTGCTCGAAGACCCTGAACGCATCTACCGCCGATGAGCGAACTGAATTCCCAGGACCTGCTGGCCCGTCTGGCCGAGGTCATCGAATCGCGCAAGCCCGAGGCCGGCGGCGACCCTGCCAAGAGCTATGTGGCCAGGCTGTTCCACAAGGGCACCGACGCGATCCTGAAGAAGATCGGCGAGGAAGCCACCGAGACCGTGATGGCCGCCAAGGACGGCGTGCCCGAGAAGATCGTCTACGAGGTGGCCGACCTGTGGTTCCACTCGATGATCGCGCTGGCCGCCTTCGGCTTGAAGCCGGCCGACGTGCTGGCCGAGCTGGCGCGCCGCGAGGGCCTGTCGGGCCTGGAAGAATTCGCCCAGCGCCCGACCACGCCGCGCTGAGCCGCGATTTCGTTCATTTCCCTTCGAAGGAAGACCCGTCATGAGCCACGATGCGAACTGCATCTTCTGCAAGATCGTCGCAGGGCAGATCCCGTCGAAGAAGGTCTACGAGGACGAGGACGTCCTGGCCTTCCACGACATCCACCCCTGGGCGCCCGTGCACATCCTGATCATTCCGAAGCGGCACATCACCAGCATGGTCGACGTGGGGCTCGAGGACCAGGCGCTGCTGGGCAGGATGATGGCGGTGTCGCCACGGCTGATGGCAGAGCTGGGCGTCACCAACGGCTACCGTCATGTCGTCAACACCGGCCGTGACGGCATGCAGGAGGTGATGCACCTGCACCTGCATGTGATGGGCGGCCCGCGCCCCTGGGCCAAGGGCTGAAATTCCGGCGCTGGTGCGGCACCAATTCGGCCGGGGCGGGTCACCTAGAATCCCGGCCATCTTTTTCAGGAGTCTGCAATGGGATCCCTCAGCATCTGGCACTGGCTGATCGTGCTCGCGGTGGTGGTGCTGATCTTCGGCACCAAGAAGTTGAAGAACGTCGGCAGCGACCTCGGTTCAGCTGTCAAGGGCTTCAAGGACGGCATGCGCGATGGCGCGTCCGACGCCCCCGCGCCGCCGCCGCAGCAGGTGACGGCCAGCAAGGCGAACGACAGCCACACCGTGGACGTCGAAGCCAAGACCAAGTCCTGACGCGCATTGAATGATCGACTTCGGCTTCGACAAGATGGCGATCATCGGCGCGGTCGCGCTGATCGTCATCGGTCCCGAGAAACTGCCGCGCGTGGCCCGGACGGTCGGCCACCTGCTGGGCAAGGCGCGGCGCTACGTGGCTGACGTCAAGGCCGAGGTCAATCGGTCGATCGAGCTCGAGGAACTGCAGAAGATGAAGACGCAGTTCGAGACCGCGGCGCGTGATGTCGAATCCAGCGTGACCCAGGAAGTGAATGCCGCGAGCGCGGCCTTCAACGAGATCGGCAAGGGCCTGCAGGACGCCACCTCGGGCCTCGACTCGGTGGGCCTGTCCGGTGACAGCGGCGGCAACGCCTGGGCACCGGTGCCCGAGTACAAGCGCCCGAACAAGAAGTGGCGGCTCAAGCGCTCGGCCGTCCCGCGCTGGTACAAGCAGCGCGCCGGCGTGCGGCTGCACACGCAGTCCGGTGCGGCGCGGGTGGCGCGCTTCCGGCCGCCGGGCCTCAAGCGATGAGTGCCGGCAACGACCCGCATGACGAACTGGCCGGCACCGAGCAGCCCTTCGTCTCGCACCTGATCGAACTGCGCGATCGCCTGATCCGCGCGCTGATGGCCATTGGCATCGCGTTCGGCGTGCTGTGCATCTGGCCCGGGCCCGCCGGGCTGTACGACATCCTGGCCGCGCCAATGGTGGCCCACCTGCCCGAAGGCGCGCGGCTGATCGCCACCAACCCGATCTCGCCGTTCCTGGTGCCGCTGAAAGTCACCTTGATGGCCGGCCTGCTGCTGGCGCTGCCGGTGGTGCTGTATCAGATCTGGGCCTTCGTCGCGCCGGGGCTGTACAGCCACGAGAAGCGGCTGGTGCTGCCGCTGGTGATCTCCAGCACCGTGCTGTTCCTGGCGGGCGTGGCCTTCTGCTACTACTTCGTGTTCGGCAAGGTGTTCGCGTTCATCCAGAACTTCGCGCCCAAGAGCATCACCGCGGCGCCGGACATCGAGGCCTACCTGAGCTTCGTGTTGACGATGTTCATTGCCTTCGGCGCGGCCTTCGAGGTGCCGATCGCGGTGGTCGTGCTGGCGCGCCTGGGTGTGGTCAGTGTCGAGAAGCTGAAGGAATGGCGCGGCTACTTCGTCGTCGTGGCGTTCATCGTCGCTGCGGTGATCACGCCGCCGGACGTGGTGTCGCAGCTGTCGCTGGCGATCCCGATGTGCCTGCTGTACGAGCTCGGCATCTGGTCGGCCGTGCTGTTCATCAAGCACACCAAGGCGCCGGACGCGGAGGCCGAGGCCGAGGCCAAGACCGGCACCTGACGCGGTGTGGCTGGCGCTAGCGCTGGCGCTGCGTCTGGCGCGGCCGCTGCGCCACGGTGACGCTCAGCTGCAGGGTCTGCGTGCCGCGCTGCACGCCAATCACCGCCGGGCTGCCCGGCTTCAGCGCCGCCACGCGGTGCAGCAGCTGCGCTGTGTTGCCCACCGGCTCGCCGGCCACCGTCACCACCACGTCGCCGGGCTTCAGGCCGCCCTTGCTGGCCGGGCCGTCCTGCAGCACCCCGGTGATCAGCACGCCGTCCTTGATGGGCAGGCGGAAGTTCTCGGCGAACTCCGGCGTCAGGTCACGCGGCTCCACACCGATCCAGCCCCGGGTGACCTGGCCATCGCGCAGCAGGCCTTCCATCACCTGCTGGGCCACGTCGACCGGAATCGCGAAGCCGATGCCCATGCTGCCGCCCGAGCGCGAGAAGATCGCGGTGTTGATGCCGACCAGGTGGCCGCGCACATCCACCAGCGCACCGCCGGAGTTGCCGGGGTTGATGGCGGCATCGGTCTGCACGAAGCTCTCGAAGGTCGACAGGCCCAGTCCCTGGCGGCCCAGGGCGCTGACGATGCCCGAGGTGACCGTCTGCCCGACGTTGAACGGGTTGCCGATGGCCAGCACCACGTCGCCGACCTGCAGCGCCTGCATGTTGCCCAAGGTGATGGCCGGCAGCCGGTCGAGCTGGATGCGCAGCACCGCGAGGTCGGTCTCGGGATCGGTGCCGACGATCTCGGCGCGCGCCTCGCGGCCGTCGGGCAGGCGCACGTCGATCTCGGTGGCGCCTTCGATCACGTGGTTGTTCGTCAGCAGCACGCCTTGCGGCGAGACGATCACGCCCGAACCGAAGCCCACCTGCGTCTCGGCCGAACGCTCGCCGAAGAAGAAGCGGAAGGTCGGGTCCTGCGCATGCGGATTGCGCAGGCCGGCCTTGCTGGCAGTGACGCTGACAACGGCCGGCGAGGCGGCCCGCGCCGCGGCGTTGTAGCCGGTGAAGGAAGCACCGGCGCTGGCCGCCGCGGCGGCGCTGGCCGGCAGCAGTGGCGCCTGGCTCAAGGCCACCACTTCGGCGAAGCCGCGGCCGTCACGCTGCAGCCACTGCGGCTTCAGCGTCGCGACGACGAACATCACCGCCAGGGCCACGGTCGCGGCCTGCGAGAAAATCAGCCAGAGTCTTCGCATCGACAACAGGAATTCGCACCATGGTGCAGCGTGTGCAACTCGAAGCCCATCTGGCCACGCTGCTGGCGGTGGATCGTTTCAAGGATTATGGGCCGAACGGTCTGCAGGTCGAGGGGCGTGACGAGGTGCAGACGCTCGTCTCCGGCGTCACGGCCAGCCGCGCGCTCATCGACGCGGCGATCGAGGCGCGGGCTGACGCGCTGCTGGTCCACCACGGCCTGTTCTGGCGCGGCCAGGACGGGCGGCTGGTCGGCTGGCTGCGCGAGCGTGTGGCGCGCCTGCTGGCGCATGGCATCAACCTGTTCGCGTATCACCTGCCGCTGGATGCGCATGCCGAGCTGGGCAACAACGCGCAGCTGGGGCTGCGGCTGGGCCTGCTGGCGGACGCGCGTTTCGGCGAACAGGACCTCGGCTTCATCGGGGCGGCCGATGCGGCGCTGGATGCCACCGCGCTGGCCGAGCGGGTGGGCCAGCGCCTGCAGCGTGCGCCCGTGCTGCTGGCGGGGGACGACCGGCCGTTGCGGCGCATTGCCTGGTGCACCGGCGGGGCCCAGGGCTACTTCGAAGCCGCCATCGCGGCCGGCGCCGATGCCTTCATCACCGGGGAGATCTCCGAGCCGCAGGCGCACATCGCACGCGAGACCGGCGTTGCCTTCCTGGCCTGCGGCCACCATGCCACCGAGCGCTATGGCGCCCCGGCGGTCGGCGAACACCTGGCACAGCAATTCGGGCTTGAGCACCGCTTCATCGAGATCGGGAACCCGGCATGAACAACAGGCTGCTGGCGATCACGATGGGCGATGCCGCCGGCATCGGGCCCGAGATCATCGTGAAGGCCCTGGCCGCCGGTGATGCGGGCCGCTGCGTGGTACTGGGCAGCGCCGCGCTGATGCGGCGCACGGTGGCCCGGCTCGGGCTGATGCGGCCGGTGGCGCTGCTCGATGCGCCGGACGACGAGGCCCCGCCCGACTGCCTCCCGGTCTGGGAGCCGGCCGGCTTGCCGGCGGGGCTGGAGGACCTGCAGATCGGCGCCGTGCAGGCCGCGGCCGGCGCGGCGGCGGCCCGGTGCATCGAAGCCGCCGCGCAGCTCGCCTTGCAGGGCCGCGTGGCCGGAATCGTGACCGCGCCCATCCACAAGGAAGCGCTGGCCGCCGCCGGCATCGGCTATCCCGGCCATACCGAGATGCTGCAGGCCCTGGCCGGCGGTGGACCGGTGCGGATGATGCTGGCCAATGACGAGCTGCGCGTGGTGCTGGTGACGATCCATGTTGCCTTGCGGCGCGCGATCGAGCTGCTGGACTTCGATGCCGTGCTGTCCACCCTGCGCATCGTGCAGCAGGCAGCGCGGCACTGGGGGCTGGAACGCCCGCGCATCGCGGTGGCGGGGCTGAACCCTCATGCCGGCGAGGGCGGCCTGTTCGGTGACGAGGAACAGCGCTTCATCGCGCCGGCCATCGCCGCCGCGGTGGCGGAGGGCATCGACGCGCGCGGCCCCTACGCGCCGGACACCGTGTTCATGCGCGCGCGCCATGCGCCGCCGGCACACCCCGGCGAGTTCGACGTGGTGGTCGCGATGACGCACGACCATGGGCTGATCCCGGTGAAGTACCTGGGCGTGGAGCAGGGCGTCAACGTCACGCTGGGGCTGCCCTTCGTGCGCACCAGCCCGGACCACGGCACGGCCTTCGACATCGCTGGCCGGGGCATTGCCGATCCGCGCAGCCTGCAGGCGGCGCTGCGCATGGCGCGCCAGCTGTCGGCGGCCTCGCGCTGACGGGTGGTTCAGCCCGCCGCCGAAGGTTTCAGGCCGGCCAGCTGACGCCGCGCGCGCGCGGTGGCCCGCTCCAGCAGGTACGCGTTCTCGAAGGCACGCATGCGGCCGGTCTCGCACATGCGCGAGAGCATGCGGTAGGTCATCGAGATGGTCTTGCGCTGCTTGGCGCCGTAGCGGAAGACGAAGAAGGTGCGCGCCGGGCTGACGTGGTTCAGCCGCACCTTCTGCCAGCTGTCCTCGATGTGCATCTGGTAGGCGAAGCCGATCTGCACGTTGTCGGCGAGCGACTTGCCCTGCGTCGGCTCCAGCGCTTCGTCCGACGATGGCAGGCCGGCAATGTTGACGTCGGCCGCGGCAATCTCGGGCTCGGCGCCGATGTCGATGTCGACCTTGCCGTTCCAGTTGACCTTGCTCTCGTCCACCAGGCCGACGGCCTTGGCTTCCTCGGCGCTGAAGTCGGCCGGCATGATCGCGTCATTCAGCACCGGCAGCGCGCTGGCGGGCATCGGCGGCAGCTCGGTCGCCTTGGGCAACGGCACGGCCAGCGCGGTCTCGACCTGCTTGGCCAGCAGGTTGTGCTCGAGCGTGCTGAGCGCCTGGCTCTTCAGGGACTCGGCGTGCGCGGGCAGCAGCTTGGCGAAGAAGTCGCGCCGCAGTTCCTCGCTGCAGCGCAGCCGGTCCAGGCCCGCGTTGACGTCCTTCATCAGCTGCGGCAGCGTGCGCAGGAAGGCCTGGCGCTGGGCCGGCACCCCCTTGGGCTGCACGCTCATCACCAGTTCGCGGCCCACCTCGCGCATGCGCTTGGCCTGCGCGCTGTCGGCGCCGAACTGCTGCTCGGCCTGGGCAATGGCGCGGCTCCAGGTCTTGCCCAGGAAGTCGCGCAGGAAGTCGGGCACCGGCAGCGAATGCAGCGCGCCGTCGAGCTGCTGCGCAAAACGCTGCTGCACGCGCAGCTGGTCTTCCTTGCGCGCCAGCAGGACATCGGCCTGGCCCTCGGCGTGCACCTCGGCCTTGGCCTGCTCCGCCACGAAGGCCTCGAGCTCATTGAGCTTGCGCTCGTAGAGCTCGATCTGCTCGAAGTCGCCCTCGACGACCTCCTGCACCAGTTCGCGAACGCGGGCCAGCAGGGCGCGGCCTTCCGCGCCCTCGAAATCGTCGACGGCGGTGCCCAGTGACGCGATGCGGTTGATGAAGCGCCGCACCGGATGCTTGCGCGACGAGAAGAAGGTGTTGTCGCCGAGCGCCGCGCGCAGCACCGGCAACTGCAGCCGGGCGATCTGCCGCGCCATCTGCGGCGGCACCTTGGGGTCGGACAGGATCTGGTCGAACAGCCCGGCGATCACGTCGATCACCATGTGGTCGAGCGCACCGCTCGCCGCCTGGCGCAGCTCTTCGCGGTGGGCGACGATCAGGTTCGGCGCCATCAACGCACCGCCGCCGAGCATGCCCATGCCGGACGCGCCGGCATCGCCATAGCCGCCCCCGCTGCTGACGTAACCGCCGAAGTCGCTGCTGCCGCTGTCCATCAGCGCGCCACTGCCATGCGACAGGCGGCGCAGCAGCGCCATCATTTCGCCGTCCACCCGGCCCATCGGCGTGCCGCGGCCCCCGCCGCTGTGGCTGAATCCGCCGCCGGCGGTGCTCGGTCCGAAGGCCCCCTGGCCGCTGCTGCCACCGGCACGTGGCGACAGTCGCCCGCTGGCGGACAGCTCGTGCGCCGGGCCGCGGCCATGGATGCTGTCGCGCAGGTCACCGTGAAGGCTGCCGGGACCGGTGCTGCCCGCGCGACCGGCCGCATCGTGCGGCGTTTGCCGCACCTGCAGGCCGACCGGCTTGATGCCGGCATTGCGCAGGTCGGCCACGATCTCGGTATAGGTCTGCCGCATGGCATTCGCCAGCGAACGGCCGATCTCGGTGCCCAGCACCTTGCGGGTTTCGGGCCGGTCGGCCACCGCCTCGACGGCGCGGATCATGGCCTGGCCCACCACCTCGGCCCGCAGCGGATTGCGTTCGTGCTCGGCCCGGCCCAGTTTCAGCAGCGTGCCCATGTAGGCATCGAGCTCGCGGATCTCCCACTCGCACGCATGGGAGATCTCGAGCGCGAAGCGATCGGCCGAGACCTGGATTTCGAGCTCATGGTCGTCGACCAGGCTCAGGGCGTCCCAATTGGTCGGCATCCCGCCAGCGGCGTTGCGCGCCTCGAGCATGCCCGCCTCGCGCGCCACCTGCTGGTCGAGCGATTCGTTGAACGTCAGCGCGAAGATGGCCAGCTTGCGGTTCAGCTCGAACTGCGCGCCGAGCAGACCATCCCGATGAAACACATTGTTCGATGACAGTGCAGCCAGGCCCAGGCTGTCCACGGTGCGTTCGGCAGCGGAACGGGCCGCCATGCGCACACGCTGCACGGCACTCTCCAAGGCGGGAGGCAGGCGAAGAGGAGGGGTCAGATTCATGGCGGCCGGGAACCACGACGGCAAGGCGCCGCCCGGCAACTCCCAAGCGACGCCTGTTACGACCTGAAGTATGCGGCCAAAAGCGGCCGCCACGCGGCGGCCTTGCTACAAGGGGATTCAGCGGCGGTTGAGGGCGTCGCGGATTTCGCGCAGCAGCAGCACGTCCTCTGCCGGCGGCGCGGGTGGGGCCGGCGGCGGAGCAGGCTCGGCGCGCTTGAGCCGATTGATCTGCTTGACCATCATGAAGATCACGAAGGCCAGGATGACGAAGTTGATCGTGATCGTCACGAAGTTGCCCCAGGCGAAGACGTTGGCCGCCTTCTGTGCCTCCGCCAGCGAGGCACCGGCCGGCACGCTGCCCGAGAGCACGAGGTACTTGTTCGAGAAATCGACCTGGCCCCCCAGCGCCAGGTTGACGATCGGCATGATCAGATCCTTCACGGCGGAATCGACGATCTTGCCGAAGGCGCCACCGATGATGACGCCGACCGCCAGGTCGACGACATTGCCTTTCATCGCGAACTCTTTGAACTCGCTGGCGAATCCCATGGGCTTCTCACTCCTGCTGCGGTAATTTCTGATGTAGGCGCGCCACAGACACGGCGCCGGGCCAGTATTGCGCAGTGCCTCGCGAAGTCAACCGGGCCTTGCCGGCGGGGCGGGGCTTGATCGCTCCGCTAGAATCCCGGGTTGCCCGAAGTCCAAACGCAGCTCTTCATCCGAGGAATCCCATGAGTGACAGCCCGGTCGACCAAAGTCGACGCACCTGGGTGGCGATCACGGCCGGCGCCGGCGCCATTGGTGGCGTTGCCGCGGCAGTGCCCTTCGTCAGCACCTTCGCCCCTTCCGAGCGCGCCAAGGCCGCCGGCGCTCCGGTGGAAGCCGATATCAGCGCGCTGAAGCCCGGCGAGAAGATGACCGTCGAATGGCGGGGCAAGCCGGTGTGGATCGTCCGCCGCACCAAGGAGCAGCTCGAGTCGCTGAAGAAGACCGATGCGCAGGTGGCCGACCCCGACTCCAAGCGCAAGCCCGACGAGCTGACGCCCGAATACGCCCGCAACGAGTACCGCTCGCGCAAGCCCGAGTACCTGGTGGCCGTGGGCATCTGCTCGCACCTGGGCTGCTCTCCGACCGACAAGTTCACGCCCGGCGCGCAGCCTTCGTTGCCGGACGACTGGCAAGGTGGCTTCCTGTGCCCCTGCCACGGTTCGACCTTTGACCTGGCCGGCCGCGTCTTCAAGAACAAGCCCGCGCCCGACAACCTCGAGGTGCCGCCGCACATGTACCTGTCCGACACGGTGCTGCTGATCGGCGAAGACAAGAAGGCCTGACCGCTGCGCAGCGGTCGCTAGCCCAACAAGCACAAGAGGTCGACGACATGGCAGATTTCAAGCAAGCACCGGCGGATGCGCCGCTGGGTGTCAAGCTCATGACCTGGGTGGACAACCGGTTCCCGGCCACCAAGATGTACAAGGAGCACATGTCGGAGTACTACGCTCCGAAGAACTTCAACGCCTGGTACTTCTTCGGTTCGCTGGCGATGCTGGTCCTGGTGATCCAGATCGTCACGGGCATCTTCCTGGTGATGCACTACAAGCCCGATGCGAACCTGGCTTTCGCCTCGGTCGAGTACATCATGCGCGACGTGCCCTGGGGCTGGCTGGTGCGCTACATGCACTCCACCGGCGCGAGCGCGTTCTTCATCGTGGTGTACCTGCACATGTTCCGCGGGCTGATGTACGGCTCGTACCGCAAGCCGCGCGAACTGGTGTGGCTGTTTGGCTGCGGCATCTTCCTGTGCCTGATGGCCGAGGCCTTCATGGGCTACCTGCTGCCCTGGGGTCAGATGAGCTACTGGGGCGCCCAGGTGATCGTGAACCTGTTCGCGGCCGTGCCTTTCGTGGGTCCTGACCTGGCGCTGCTGATCCGCGGCGACTACGTGGTCGGCGATGCGACGCTGAACCGCTTCTTCAGCTTCCACGTCATCGCGGTGCCGCTGGTGCTGCTGGGCCTGGTCGTGGCGCACATCATCGCGCTGCACGAAGTGGGCTCGAACAATCCGGACGGCGTCGAGATCAAGGCCAAGAAGGACCCGAAGACCGGCATCCCGCTCGATGGCATCCCGTTCCATCCGTACTACACGGTTCACGACCTGTTCGGCGTCGGCGTGTTCCTGATGATCTTCTGCGCGATCGTCTTCTTCGGTCCGGAACTGGGCGGCTACTTCCTCGAGTACAACAACTTCATCCCGGCCGATCCGCTGAAGACGCCGCCGCACATCGCGCCGGTGTGGTACTTCACGCCCTTCTACTCGATGCTGCGGGCCACCACGGATCCGATGGTGACGGTGCTGTGCGTGGTGGTGGGCATCGCGGCGCTCGTCGCTGTCATGGCGATGAAGGGCAAGGCCCGTGTCGTCACGCCGGTGGCCGCCGTGATCGCCATCGCACTGCTGAAGTACTTCGACGCCAAGTTCTGGGGCGTGGTGGTGATGGGGGGCGCGGTCATCATCCTGTTCTTCCTGCCCTGGCTGGACAACAGCCCGGCCAAGTCGATCCGCTACCGCCCGACCTGGCACAAGCTGCTGTACGGGATCTTCGTCGTCTTCTTCCTGGTGCTGGGCTACCTGGGCATCCAGCCGCCTTCGCCGGAGGGCACGCTGATCGCGCAGGTGGGCACGCTGTTCTACTTCGGCTTCTTCCTGCTGATGCCCTGGTGGAGCACGATCGGCATGTTCAAGCCGGTGCCTGACCGCGTCACCTTCTCGGCCCATTGACCGCACAGCCCAGAGCCACAACATGAAAAGACTGCTTGCCTGCCTGCTGGCCGCCCTGTCCTTCACCAGTGCGGTCCTGGCCAACGAGGGGGGCGTCCCCTGGGACAAGTTCCCGAAGGAGCGCGTGACCGATGTCGCCGCGCTGCAGCACGGCGCGAAGATCTTCGTCAACTACTGCCTGAACTGCCACTCCGCCGCGTTCAACCGCTACAACCGTCTGCACGACATCGGCCTGACCGACGAGCAGATCAAGAAGAACCTGGTGTTCGCCGGCGAGAAGGTCGGCGACCTCATGACGGTGGCCCTCGACCCGAAGCAGGCCAAGGAATGGTTCGGCGCAGTGCCGCCCGACCTGAGCGTGATCGCACGCTCGCGCGCCGGTGCGCAGGGCTCGGGTGCCGACTACCTGTACACCTACATGCGCAGTTTCTACCGCGATGAGGCGCGCCCGACAGGGTGGAACAACGTGATCTTCCCGAACGTCGGCATGCCGCATGTGCTGTGGCAGCTGCAGGGTGAGCAGCGTGCGGTGTTCGTCGAGGAAAAGGATGCGCACGACCCGAGCAAGACCACGCATGTGTTCAAGGGTTTCGAGCTGACCCAGCCCGGCACCCAGACCCGCGCCGAATACGACAGCACCGTCGCCGACCTCGTGGCTTACCTGCAGTGGATGGGCGAGCCGGCACAGACCCAGCGGGTGCGCCTGGGGGTGTGGGTGCTGCTGTTCCTCGCTGCGTTCACGGTGATTGCCTGGCGTCTGAACGCTGCCTACTGGAAAGACATCAAGTAAGCCTTTCCACCGGCCCGGAGCCCCGGGCCGCGCGCGCAGTGGTAGCCTAGAAGGCTCCCTGCGCGCCTTGTTTTTTCAGATTCCTCTGTCTCTCTCCTGCATTTTGTCTCACTGGGAGCCGCCGTCATGATGGTGCTTTACTCCGGAACCACCTGCCCCTACTCGCACCGCTGCCGCTTCGTGCTGTTTGAGAAAGGCATGGACTTCGAGATCCGCGACGTCGATCTCTTCGCGAAGCCCGAAGACATCGCGCTGATGAACCCGTACAACGAGGTGCCGATCCTGGTGGAGCGCGACCTGATCCTGTACGAGTCGCACATCATCAACGAATACATCGATGAGCGCTTCCCGCACCCGCAGCTGATGCCTGGCGACCCGGTGGCGCGCGCCCGCGTGCGGTTGTTCCTGTTCAACTTCGAGAAGGAGTTGTTCGCCCATGTCAACACGCTGGAGGCCCGCTCGGGCGTCAAGGCCAATGACAAGCAGCTCGAGCGTGCGCGCTCGCAGATCCGTGAACGTCTGACCCAGCTGGCACCGATCTTCCTGAAGAACAAGTACATGCTGGGTGACGACTTCTCGATGCTCGATGTCGCCATTGCGCCGCTGCTGTGGCGCCTGGACTACTACGGCATCGACCTGTCGAAGAACGCGGCTCCCTTGCTGAAGTACGCCGAGCGCATCTTCTCGCGCCCGGCCTACATCGAAGCGCTGACCCCGTCCGAAAAGGTCATGCGCAAGTAAGCGAAGACACCCGATGAGCACACCGTCCGCTCCCGACGAACAGGGCACCTCCACCCGGCCCTACCTGGTGCGTGCGTTGCACGACTGGTGCACCGACAACGGCTTCACGCCGTACATCGCGGTGTTCGTCGATCGGCTGGTGCAGGTGCCGATGGAGTACGTGAAGAACAACGAAATCGTGCTCAACGTGGGCTTCGAGGCCACGTCCGGGCTGAAGCTGGGCAACGACTTCATCGAGTTTCGTGCGCGGTTCGGTGGCGTCTCGCGCGACATCGTCGTGCCGGTCGACCACGTGGTGGCGATCTATGCGCGAGAGAACGGCCAGGGCATGGCCTTTCCGGTGCCGACCGAGGCGTCTTCGTCCGGCGCGGCGCCGCGCGTGGCCGACGCTGGTCCGGCGCCTGAGCCCGCCAGCCGCGGACTGCGGCTGGCGCACGCCGAAGAGGCAGCGCCCGAACCCAGCGGCGAGCCGCCGGCGCCGCGTGCTGGCTGGTCCGACGACCAGCCGCCCGAGCCCACGCCCCCCTCGCCACCCGGCAGCCGGCCAACGCTCAAGCGCATCAAGTAGCCCGCTGGCCCGGCGCCTAGAATTCGCTTTCGCCGCCGGCTTAGCTCAGTTGGTAGAGCACCCGCCTTGTAAGCGGAAGGTCGTCAGTTCGATTCTGACAGCCGGCACCAGCGGCCCGATCCTGCGTCCCGCCCTGTCAGCGGATGCGGACAGTGCGTTCGCAGCCCGGCTGACAGCTGTCGCAGCGCGCTGCGCCTACGCTGGTGACCATGGCGACACACCTCCTGCATCACGGCCGGCCGGACCTTCGCGGGACCCACCGACCTGACGGCGACCCCGAGCCGCCGACCCCCGCGCCCACCCGACCCGCACCGCCGCCGCGCAGGCGCGGCTCGGGCTGGTCCTGGCTGCTGCCAGCCGCGCTGGGTGCGCTCGCAGCCGGCTTCCTGGTGTCGGGTCACTACGAGACGGCCACGCTCGGCGAACGGCTGGATGCGACCGTCGAACGTGGCGAAGACGCCGCGCGTGGCCTCGCCGACGGATTGGCGCACTCCGGCACCGAGGGTCTTGACCATGTGGCAGCGGCCCTGGCCGATGTCGGCATCACCACCAGCATCAAGACCGGGCTGGTCGCCGATCCCGTCCTGAGCGCCTTCAAGATCGATGTCCGCACCGAGCGCGGCATCGTCACCCTGAGCGGCCCGGCCCCGTCGGTCGCGGCGCGGGAACGGGCCTCGGTGCTGGCGCGCGCACCGGCGGGTGTGCGAGACGTGCGCAACGAGCTGACCCTGGCCAAGGCGCCGACTGCGCCCAGCAGCCCAGCGCCCTGAAGCCGGCGCTCACCCGGCCGGCAGGAACGCCAGGCCGTGCTCGGTCAGGCCGGCAAGGTCGATCTGCTGTGCATTCAGGTCGGTCTGGCTGGCCATCAGTGCCAGCGTGGCCTGGCTGGTGGCGCCGCTGTCGAGCAGCTGGACGTAGTGGTTCAGCGTGGCATCGTCGGGCGCTGTGCCCACGACATGGCGGTACACCACGCGCACGAAGTCGACATTCGAATGCGACCCGGCTGCCTGTGCGAACAGGTCGCTGTCCACGGCCAGCGCCGCCAGATCGCTCCAAGACCGGCCCTCGTCGAGCAGCGAAAGGCCCAGGCCGACGAGGTCACCGCGGGCCAGCGCGTCCTTGCCGAACAGCGCGCCGATCAGGCGCGCCACCATGCCGGCGTGGCCGTCGAGGTCCAGGGCCAGGTCGCCGTCGGCGAATTGCAGGCGCTCGATGCCGTTCAACGCGTCGCGGCCTTCGCGGCCCCGCGTGTCCTGCAACTGCCAGCCGTCCGCCTGGCGCGTGAGGACGAAGTCGCCGCGTGACCCGCGGTAGATCGCGGTGTCGATGCCCCCGCCCCCGCGCAGCGTGTCGTTGCCGCCCAGGCCGGCGAAGCGGTCATTGCCGTCGGAGCCGTCGAACCAGTCGGCCTCGCGGAACAGGTAGTCGAGCAGACCTTGGGTGTCCCAGCGATCGGTCAGCGGGTTGTAGTACGACAGGATCTTCAGCAGATCCCACACGATGTCCACCACCTGCAGCGCCGCGTCGATCGAGTCGCCCAGCTCGATGCGGGTGATGTCGCCGAAGGGCAGCAGCTCGCCGTGGCTGGCGCGCAGACCGTCGCCGAACAGATCGAGGACGAGGTCGCCGCCCGTCTCCCGGAAATGGTCGCCGCCGAGCAGGCTGCCCGCGGCGTCGGCGCCCAGCGACAGGAAGTCGAGCGTGGTGGTGTCCAGCGGACGGAACAGGCGCCAGGTGCTCATCGGGCTTCAGCGGGTGTCTTGCGCTGCAGGGGCCGCCATCAGCGGCAGCATCAGTATGGCGCGCGTGCCGCGCCCGGGCTTGGACTGCACGACCAGGCGGCCGCCAATCGCCTGCATCCGCGCATCGGCCGCAAAGAGGCCGATGCCGCCGCCAGCGGCCGGTTCGGTGGACAGCCGCGCCATGTCGAAGCCACAGCCGTCGTCGCCGATCACGATGCCCAGTCGCTCCGGTTCGGCCTGAATGCGCAGCCACAGGTGGCGTGCATGGGCATGCCGGCTGGCATTGGTCGCGAGCTCGCGCAGGACACGAAAGAGGGTGGCCTGCACGGCCTCGGGAATGTCCAGGGTGTCGGGCACGGCGCCTTCGACCCGCGCGACGAGCCCGCCCTCGCGGGTCAGTCCTTGCGCGAGGTGATCGATCGCCGCCTGCAGCCCGCGTGTTCGCAGCAGCGGCAGGGCCAGGTCGTCGGCCGTGTCGCGCTGCGTCTGAAGCACCCTGCCGAGCAGGGCGTCGAGTTCACCGATGCGCTGCGCCTGCACCGCATCGCCCGGCTTGCCCAGCGCCAGCAGCCCGTCGCGTGCAGCCTTCAACAGCGGGCCGGCCTCGGCCAGCAGGCGTTCGCCCAGGCGCTGGCGCTCGCGCGCCTCGGTGGCAGCAAGCTCGTAGGCCAGGGTCTTCAGCTGACGCTTGCGGGCCTGCAAGGTCTGTTCGCGGCGTCGCCGCTCGGTGATGTCGCGCAGCACGACCAGGCCGGCCACCACCTTGCCTTCGTCGTTCAGCACCGGACTGGCCGTGGCGCTGACGGCCACCTCGAAGCCTTCGCGCGCGCGCAGCGTGCAATCGGCATCGCGCAGCGTCCGGCAGGCAGCCAGGCTGCGCCAGGTGGCCGCTGCCTGGCTCAGGTTGCGCGGCTCGGCCAGGGCCTGCAAGGGCCAGCCGAACACCTCCTGCCGGCTGAAACCGAGCACGCCGAACAGGGCACGATTGCAGTCGACGATGCGGCCCGAGTGCGGCGCGATCCAGAGGCAGATGTCAGGCATCGCATCGGCCCAGCGGCGCCAGGCCACCGGCTCGTTGGGCATCGGCATCGTGGTCGGATCGTCCGGCAGGGCTGCCGGGCGAGCGGAGGGCGGGCGGGTGGCGGACAGGCGCATGGCGGCTCCTGCGGATGCGGCGGACCGTCACCCGTGGCGTGGCATTCGAGGTTCCGCGACGATACCGGCGGGACCTGACCGGTCAATCCGCCAAAGTGCACAAGCGTGGCCTGGAATCCCTGCAGCCCCCTAATTCGTCGACCGTGGGGCGCGCCGGATTCACGCGGTTGTCACGACCCGGTCAGGATGCGCACGCGGATCTCGCGCGGCGGCTGACCCAGCTCCGCGAGCCGGGCGTTCAGCATCGGCAGGCATTGCCGCAGCTTGGCCGACACCGCGCCGTTGGGCACCAGCAGCGTCCAACTCAAGTCGTCGATCGGGCCAGGCCGCAACTGCGCCGCCAGCGGCGCCGGCAACAGCGGGGCCACGGCGGCCAGGCAGGCCTGCGAGGCCCGCAGGCGTTCCCCCAGGCGGCTCAGGGACTCGTTGGCGGCCAGTGCGGCGTCGATCGACAGCGTGTTGGGCGGCGGGGGCAGGGCCATCGGCGCAGTGTAAAACCGGGCCATCGGGTCCGGCGCGGGCTTGCCGCAGGCGGCGCTTCGGCGTAGCCTGCCCACCCCTTCGCGCGGCGCACGGGCCGCAGGCCGGACGGGCAGGAGATCCAGCCGATGCAAATCATGATCACCCACGGCACCGTGGCGCGCACCCGCGTGCTGCAGTTCAGCCGCTGGCAGCTGGTGGCGGCACTGGCGGGGCTGACCAGCCTGCTGCTGCTGCTGTCGGGCACGGTCTATCACTTCGTCTTCCTGAAGGCGGTACGCGATGGCTGGCCGGTGGTCAGCCAGCTGGTGCGGCCGATCGTCCGCCTCGAACTGGCGCAGCGCGAGCGCTTCATGCAGGACAGCCTGGACGCCATGGCGCAGAAGGTCGGCGAGATGCAGGCGAGGCTGGTGAAGCTGGAGGCGATGGGGGACCGGGTGTCCGATCTCGCGGGGGTCGATGCCGGCGCCCTGAAGCCGGCCACGCCGGCGACCGGCAACGCCGCGAAGACCCCGGGCGGACAGGGCGGACCGTACTACCCGATTGGCCCGGACGGCCGGCTGCCGCGGCGCGCCGGCCTCGACGAATTGAACCTGGCGCTGGCGCAGCTGGACGAGCGCAGCGCGCTCGGCACCGATCTCTTCACGCTGATCACCTCGCGCCTGCTCGAATCGCGCCTGCAGCAGCTGACGGTGCCGAGCGTGCTGCCGGTCGAGGGTCCCATCGGCTCGGGCTTCGGCGTGCGACCCGATCCGATCACCGGTCGCGCGGCGCTGCATTCGGGCCTGGACTTTCCGGCCGACGTCGGCACCAGCATCGTGGCCGCGGCCGGCGGCATGGTGCAGCTGGCCGAGTGGCACCCGCAGTACGGCCAGATGCTGGAAATCGACCATGGCAAGGGTCTGGTCACGCGCTATGCCCATGTCTCGAAGCTGCTGGTCCATGCCGGCGACCTGGTCAAGCCTGGCCAGCGCGTGGCGGAGGTCGGCAACACCGGCCGCTCGACCGGTGCGCATCTGCACTTCGAAGTGCTGGTCGACGGCTCGCCGCAGGACCCGACACGCTTCCTGTCCGCCCAGGCCCTGGCGCGCGTCCGCGCGCCGGGCTGAGCCGAGGCCGTTCGCCCAGGGGGCGCCATACCCCGGGTGGTAGACTCGCTGGCTTTTTCCGCGCCCGGCCGACCGCCTGCCGTGGCCCCTTGCACCGGCGCCAAGCGACCCCAGATGCGCAGGCTGCCACGCCGAGTCCCGACACCGCATGTTGCCCAAGCTCCTCACCTCGATTTTCGGCAGCCGCAATGACCGGCTGCTCAAGCAATACCGCCGCGTCGTCGAGAAGATCAACGCGCTGGAGCCGCAGTTCGAAGCCCTGGACGACGCCGCGCTGAAGGCGAAGACCGACGAATTCCGCCAGCGCCTGGGCGCCGGCTCGACGCTGGACGACCTGCTGCCCGAGGCCTTCGCGGTGGTGCGCGAGGCCGGCAAGCGCAGCCTGAAGATGCGGCACTTCGACGTGCAGCTGATCGGCGGCATGACGCTGCACAACGGCAAGATCGCCGAAATGCGCACCGGCGAAGGCAAGACGCTGATGGCCACCTTGCCGGTGTACCTGAACGCGCTGTCGGGCAAGGGCGTGCACGTGGTCACGGTGAACGACTACCTCGCACGCCGCGATGCCGAATGGATGGGCCGGCTCTACGGCTTCCTCGGCCTGACGGTGGGCGTGAATGTCCCCGGCATGAGCCGCGAGGAAAAGCAGGCCGCCTTCAACGCCGACGTCACCTACGGTACCAACAACGAGTTCGGCTTCGACTACCTGCGCGACAACATGGTCTACGAGGTGGCCGACCGCGTCGCCCGCGGCCTGAACTTCGCGATCGTCGACGAGGTCGACTCGATCCTGATCGACGAAGCCCGCACGCCGCTGATCATCAGCGGTCAGGCCGAGGACCACACCGAGCTCTACGTGCGCATCAACGCGGTGATCCCGGGCCTGAAGAAGCAGATCGGCGAAGCCGACCCACGCACCGGCGAAGGCGTCATCGAGCCGGGCGACTTCACCGTCGACGAGAAGACGCACCAGGTCTACCTGACCGAAGACGGCCACGAGCATGCCGAGGAGCTGCTGCGCCAGGCCGGCCTGCTGGTGGAAGGCGCGAGCCTGTACGACGCCGCCAACATCACGCTGATGCACCACGTGTACGCGGCGCTGCGGGCCAACCACCTGTACCACCGTGACCAGCACTACGTGGTGCAGAACGGCGAGATCATCATCGTCGACGAGTTCACCGGCCGCCTGATGACGGGCCGTCGCTGGAGCGACGGCCTGCACCAGGCCGTCGAGGCCAAGGAAGGCGTGCAGATCCAGAGCGAGAACCAGACGCTCGCCTCGATCACCTTCCAGAACTACTTCCGCATGTACGCCAAGCTCGGCGGCATGACCGGCACGGCCGACACCGAGGCCTACGAGTTCCAGGAGATCTACGGTCTCGAGACCGTGGTGATCCCGCCGAACCGGCCGACGATCCGCAAGGACGAGAACGACCTGATCTACAAGACCGCGCGCGAGAAGTACAACGCGGTCATCGACGACATCCGCGCCTGCCACCAGAAGGGCCAGCCGACGCTGGTGGGCACCACCTCGATCGAGAACTCCGAGCTCATTTCGCAACTGCTCACGCAGGCCAAGCTGCCGCACCAGGTGCTCAACGCCAAGCAGCATGCGAAGGAGGCCGAGATCGTGGCCCAGGCCGGGCGCCCGGGCGTGATCACGATCGCCACCAACATGGCCGGTCGCGGGACCGACATCGTGCTGGGCGGCAACGTCGAGAAGCAGATCCAGTTCCTCGAGGCCGACGCCGCGATCCCCGAGGACGAGAAGGCGCGCCGCATCCAGCAGCTGAAGGACGAGTGGCAGGGCCTGCACGAGCAGGTCAAGGCTGCGGGCGGCCTGCGCATCATCGCCACCGAACGGCACGAGAGCCGGCGCATCGACAACCAGTTGCGCGGCCGTGCCGGCCGCCAGGGCGACCCCGGCCAGTCGCGCTTCTACCTGTCGCTGGAAGACCCGCTGATGCGCATCTTCGCCGGCGACCGCGTGCGCGCGATCATGGACCGGCTGAAGATGCCCGAGGGCGAGGCCATCGAGGCCGGCATCGTCACCCGCAGCATCGAAGGCGCGCAGCGCAAGGTCGAGGCGCGCAACTTCGACATCCGCAAGCAGCTGCTCGAGTACGACGACGTCGCCAACGACCAGCGCAAGGTCATCTACCAGCAGCGCAACGAGATCCTCGAGAGCGACTCGGTGGTGGCACAGATCACCAACCTGCGCCGCAGCGCGCTCGAAGACGTGGTGCGCACCTACGTGCCCAAGGAAAGCGTCGAGGAGCAGTGGGACCTGCCCGGCCTGGAGAAGACGCTGGCCGAGGAATGGCAGCTCACCTCGCTCTCGCTGGCGGCCGAGGTGGCCAAGAGCGATTCGATCACCGACGAGGACATCGTCGAGAAGGTGGTCGCCGAGGCCACGCGGGTGTTCGAATCCAAGATCGAGGTGGTCGGGCTCGAGCAGTTCAACCCGTTCATGCGCATGGTGCTGTTGCAGTCGATCGACTCGCACTGGCGCGAGCACCTGGCCGCGCTGGACTATCTGCGTCAGGGCATCCACCTGCGCGGCTACGCGCAGAAGAACCCGAAGCAGGAATACAAGCGCGAGGCCTTCGAGCTGTTCTCGCAACTGCTGGACCTGGTGAAGCTGGAAGTCACCCGCGTGCTGATGACCGTGCGCATCCAGACGCAGGAGCAGGTGGCCCAGGCGGCGGAGGCCATCGAGGAACGCGCCGGCCACGTCAGCAACGTCACCTACACGCATCCGAACGAGGACGGCAGCGTCAGCGAGGAGCAGGACGTGGCGACGCTGGCCGACCAGGTGCCGCGCGTCGGCCGCAACGATCCGTGCCCCTGTGGCAGCGGCAAGAAGTACAAGGCCTGCCACGGCCGCCTGGCCTGAACCTGCGAAGCGCTGCGCGATGCCCGTGAACCTCACCGCCCCCGATCCCGCCGGCCTGCTGGCCGTGCCGGGTGTTCAACTCGGCGTCGCGATGGCCGGCGTGCGCAAGGCCAACCGTCGCGACCTGGTGGTGATGACGCTGGCCGAAGGCAGCGCGGTGGCCGGCGTCTTCACGCGCAACCGCTTCTGCGCCGCGCCGGTGCAGGTGTGCCGCGAGCACCTGGCCGGGCCGCTGGGCATCCGGGCGATCGTCGTCAATACCGGCAACGCGAATGCCGGTACCGGGGCCGACGGCCTGGCGCGTGCGCGCCGCACCTGCGCTTCGCTGGCCGCGCTGCTGGGCGTGGCGCCGCAGCAGGTGCTGCCGTTCTCCACCGGCGTGATCATGGAGACCCTGCCCGTCGAGCGCATCGAGGCCGGGCTGCCGGCGGCGCTGGCGGCACGCGCCGATGCGGGCTGGGCCTTGGCCGCCGAGGGCATCATGACCACCGACACGCTGCCCAAGGCGGCCTCGCGCCAGCTGCAGATCGGCGGACGGACGGTCACTTTGAGTGGCATCAGCAAGGGCGCCGGCATGATCCGCCCGAACATGGCCACGATGCTTGGCTTCGTCGCGACCGATGCGGTCATCGCGCCAGGGCTTCTGCAGGCACTGGTCAGCGAAGCGGCCGATGCCAGCTTCAACCGCATCACGATCGACGGCGACACCTCGACCAACGATTCGTTCGTGCTGGTCGCCACGCGCCAGGCCGGGCACGCCGAGATCACCTCGCTCGATTCGCCCGAGGCGCGCGCTTTCCGCGAGGCGCTGGTCTCGCTGTCGCAGCAGCTGGCGCAGGCCATCGTGCGCGACGGCGAAGGTGCCACCAAGTTCATCACCGTGCGCATCGAGGGTGGCCGCGACGAGGCCGAGTGCAGGCTCGCCGCCTATGCCATCGCGCATTCGCCGCTGGTCAAGACGGCCTTCTTCGCCAGCGACCCGAACCTCGGGCGCATCCTGGCCGCGGTGGGCTATGCCGGCATCGCCGACCTCGACCAGGGCCTGATCGACCTGCACCTGGACGACGTGCACGTGGTTGTGCGGGGCGGCCGCCATCCGGCCTACCGCGAGGAAGACGGCCAGCGCGTGATGAAGCAGTCCGAGATCACCGTGAAGGTCCATTTGCACCGCGGCGCGGCCAGTGCCACCGTGTGGACCTGCGATCTCTCGCACGACTACGTCAGCATCAACGCGGACTACAGGTCCTGACCCCACAATAGGGCTCGCCGGTTGCGCCCCACGAGGGCGCCGGCC
>NZ_JBGAGA010000048.1:0-45397 GCF_044226965.1 Aquabacterium sp.
GTCCATGGGCGCTCTCTCGTCGGGTGAGGTGTCAGGTCGAGGGCCGGGTCAGCAGGCGGGCGAACACGCCGGCGTTGGTCGGGCCGAAGGACCGCAGGTCGATCTGCCGGCCGGTGGCCGGGTCTTCGAGCAGCAACCGGCCGTCCGTGCGCAGCAGCAGCCGGAACGGGGTCTCGGCGCCGAGGCCCTGGCGGCGACGTTCGCGCACCAGGCCGCGCACGGCGCTGCGCAGGAAGCCATTGGTGCCGGGCGCGACGCTGTCGATGGCCCGGCCGCTGCGCGCATCGGCGATCGTGATGCCGCCGTCGTCGCGGTCTTCGAAGCGCAGCAGGCGCTCGTCGGCGGCGCTGGCGGGCGCGGCAGACAGGGTGGCCGCGCCACTCCAGCGCGCCAGCGCCACGAACGCCAGGGTGCCGGCCAGCAGCAGGCCCAGCGCCAGCAGCGGCAGGCGGGGGGTGGCGGCAGCAGCCATGGTGAAGACGGTCGGCGGGCGGCGGCCCATCAGGCGGCGCGCGCCTCGGGCTGCAGGGTCGGGCGTGCGGGCACCGTAGCCGGCGGCACGCTGGCGCCGGCCTTGTTCGGCGCCGCCACCGCCGCGGGCGCAGCCCCGGCGAGCCAGGCTTCGCGCAAAAGGCGGGCCACCGGCGCCACCTGCGGCAGGCCGCGCAGCATGGGCTGCGGTTGGCGCAGCTGCCACGGCCGCGCATGCGGCCACAGGTGCAGCCAGGCGATGCGGTTGCCAGGGGCCAGGCTGAGCACGATGTCGCCGCTGCCGTCGTCCGACTGGCGCACCGCGGCCGCTGCAATCTGGCGATAGGGCAGGTTGAAGCTGAGGCTGAGCACGATGCCCACCCGCATCACCACGCGCCGGTCGGTGACGGTGTAGACGGTGGTGCGCGCGAGCAGCCGGGCCCACGCGAACACGATGCCCAGCGCCAGCAGCGGCAGCGGCAGCACCCAGGCCACCGCCTGCAGCACCTGCAGCGGGCCGCCGCCGTCGTGGGCCACGCTCGCCGCGCGCCAGGCCAGCAGCAGCCCGAAGTACAGCGCCAGCTTGCGCCAGTGCAAGGCTTCGCGGGCCAGCAGCGCCGCGCTCGGCGCGCCCTGCCACAGCAGCCGCTCGCCGGCCGGCAGGGCCTCCGGCAGGCCGTGCACCGGCTCGAATTCGTGCTCGCCGGTGATCACAGCAGCGGCTCCGCGCGGTCGGCGGTGGCGTAGAGCGTGCCGGCGCCGTAGAAGGCCATCACCTTCTCCTCTTCGAGCAGCGTCACCTGGTCGGGCTGGCGCAGCGTCGGCACCTTCGCGAACTGGCTGGCCAGCAGCGCCTGCACCCGGACGCGGCGCCGGTCGATGCGGGCGAAGTTCACCGGCAGCAGCACGCGCCCGCCGCCGCCGGGCAGCTGCACCTCGAGGTAGCGGAACAGCATCTCGGCCTGGTCGACCCACAGGTCCACCACTTCGCCGGCCGTGGCACCGTCGGCGCCGATCACCGGCAGGCCACGCGGGTCGGGGTCGGCCGCGGCCACGCCGAAGGCCGGTGCGGCGCGCAGCGGCAGCAGGCGCGGGGCGCCTTCCAGCGTGGTGTCGGGCAGGTCTGCGCGCTGGGCGTGGCTGCCGGGGCCGACGCCCGACTGCAAGGCATCGCCCTGCGGCACCAGCGGTGCGCCGGGCCACGGGCCGCTGGGCTTCGCCTTCAACGCGGGCGCCGCGGGGTCCGGCCGCGGCACGCTGACGCTGCGGCCGTCACGCAGGCGGTAGGTCTTGGGCACCGGCATCGCCGGCCAGCCCTGGATCGGCACCCGCGGCGCGCGGGCGGAGCGGTCGGATTCCAGCGGATAGCCCTCGCGCTTGTTCTCGCGGTGCAGGTAGACGATCAAGCCTGCAAAGAAGATCCAGAACGCGTACAGCACCAGCTGTGCAACGTCGATGTAGGCCGTGATGGCACCGGTTTGCATACGCGCTCTCCTTTGAAGCCCTAGCCGGGAAACTCGGCGAGACCGAACTTCGGTCCCTGTGGTGGCCGCGCCGAGTGCTGACGCACCAGCGGGCCGATGGCGATCAAGGTCGCGAACAGCAGCGCGATCTCGAGGTGATAGACGACGCTGTAGCCCACGGTCGGCCCGCCCAGCGCAGGCCCGAGCCAGCCCGTGCGGGCCAGGGCGTCCACGCCGTCGCGCAGCGCACCGCCCAGGCCGATGGCGCCGCCGGCCGCACAGGCCTGCACCGCACCCCAGGCGCCCAGCACCAGGCCGCTGTTGCCGGCGCCGCGCGGGTCGGCCAGCTCCATCGCCGCGGTGAGGCTGCTCACCGCGAACAGGCCGCCGCCAAAGCCGATCAGCACCACACCGGCGCAGAACAGCGCCGGCGCGAGCAGCGGTGCCGAGAAGATGACCATGCCGAAGGCCAGCACGCCGGTCAGTGCGCCGGCGGCGGCCAGCCGCTGCGGGTCAGCGCCCCGTTGCAGCTGCCGCGCCGCCAGCGCGAAGGCGCACAGCGCGCCCACGGCCAGCCAGGCCGTCAGCAGGCTGGTGGCCGCCACCGGCAGCTGCAGCACCGCGCCGCCATAGGGCTCGAGCACGATGTCCTGCATGTTGAAGGCCGCCGTGCCCAGCGCCACGGCCACCAGGAAGCGCCGGGTGCGGGGCTGCGCCGCAAAGACGCGCCAGGCCGCGCGGAAGTCCAGCGCGGCGTCGGCGGCGGGCGCGATGCCACCGCGCGGTTCCTGCTTCCACAGCGCCACGATGTTCAGCGCCATGGTCATCATCGCGGCGCCCTGCACCACCTGGATCAGGCGCATCGGGCTGAACGTGCGCAGCAGCGCGCCGAAGGCCAGGCCGCCCAGCATCAGGCCCACCAGCAGCATCACGTACATCAGCGCCACCACGCGCGGGCGGTTGGCCTCGGGTGCCAGGTCGGTGGCCAACGCCAGGCCGGCGGTCTGGGTGGTCTGCATGCCGGCGCCCACCAGCAGGAAGGCCAGCGCGGCGGCCACGGTGCCCACCCACTGCGGGCCGTGCGTGTCGCCCGACAGGATCAGCAGCGAGAACGGCATGATCGCCAGCCCGCCGAACTGCAGCAGCGAGCCGAACCAGAGATACGGCACGCGGCGCCAGCCGAGCACCGAGCGATGGGTGTCGGAGCGGAAGCCCACCAGCGCACGGAACGGCGCCAGCAGCAGCGGCAGTGCCACCATCGTCGACACCAGCCAGGCGGCGACGCCCAGCTCGAGGATCATCACCCGGTTCAGCGTGCCCACCATCAGCGCGCCGGCCATGCCCACCGACGCCTGGAACAGCGACAGCCGCAGCAGCCGGCCCAGCGGCAGCTCGGTGCTGGCGGCGTCGGCAAAGGGCAGCAGGCGCGGGCTGAGCAGGCGCCAGGCGCGCACGACGCGTGAGCCTGCCCTGCCCTGCACCACCGCGCTGGCCTGGGATTTCATGAGGCCACCAGTTCGAGCGCCTGGGAGGTGTAGAACCCGCCCCCCACGCGGCGTGAACGCCCGATCGCAAAGCCGGCCAGGCCCGGCTGGCGGCCGATGAGCCGCTGCATCGTAGCCTCGGCCACCGGCACCACCGAAGGGGCCCGGTCGCCGCGCGGGAAGCAGCGGCCCACCGCCCACATTGCCGTCAGCAGCGGCGTGCGGGGCACGTGGGTGAAGACCAGCGAGCAGCGCGTGCGCTGGGCCAGGCGGTCCAGCGCGCGCACCGCATCGCGGCTGTCGTAGTGGATCAGCGAGTCCATCGCTATCACGTGATCGAAGCGGCCAAGGCCTTCGTCGAGCATGTCGCCCGAAAGGAAGCGGATGCGCCCGCGCAGCGCGGTCGGCAGGCGTTCGGCCGCCAGCGCCACCAGCGTGGGCGATAGATCGATCGCCACCACCTCCGCGCCCCGGCGCGCCAGCTCCAGCGCCAGCGCCCCGGTGCCGCAGCCGGCATCCAGCAGGCGCCGGCCGCGCAGGTCGGCAGGCAGCCAGGACAGCAGCGTGGCGCGCATCGTGTCGCGGCCGGCGCGCACGCTGGCGCGGATGCGGCCCAGCGGCGCGTCCGAGGTCAGGCGGGCCCAGGCCTGGGCCGCGGTGCGGTCGAAGTAGTGCTCTATCTCGCCGCGGCGCTGGGTGTAGGGCATCGGGCGCATCAGTCGAACCCCAGCAGGTCGAAGATCTCGCGGTCCTTCAGCGCGGTGGGGGCCAGCGGGTCGGTGCCGGCCCAGAGCTGCGCGGCCAGGCGCAGGTACTCGGCCTGCACCGCGTCCAGCGCGGGCGAGGACTCCATCTCGAACAGCGTGGCCTTCTTCAGCCGGCTGCGGCGCACCACGTCCAGGTCGTCGAAGCGGGCCATGGTCTTCAGGCCCACGCGTTCGTTGAAGCGGTCGATCTGGTCGGTGGCCGCGCTGCGGTTGGCCACCACGCCGCCCAGCCGCACGCGGTAGTTCTTGGCCTTGGCGCCGATGGCCTGCACGATGCGGTTCATCGCGAAGATCGAGTCGAAGTCGTTGGCGGTCACGATCAGCGCGCGGTCGGCATGCTGCAGCGGCGCCGCGAAGCCGCCGCACACCACGTCGCCCAGCACGTCGAAGATCACCACGTCGGTGTCGTCGAGCAGGTGGTGCTCCTTCAGCAGCTTCACGGTCTGCCCCACCACGTAGCCGCCGCAGCCGGTGCCGGCCGGCGGCCCGCCGGCCTCCACGCACATCACGCCGTTGTAGCCGGGGAACACGAAGTCCTCGATCCGCAGCTCCTCGGGATGGAAGTCCACCGACTCGAGCACGTCGATGACCGTGGGCACCAGCCGCTTGGTGAGCGTGAAGGTCGAGTCGTGCTTCGGATCGCAGCCGATCTGCAGCACCCGCTTGCCGAGCTTGCTGAAGGCCACCGAGAGGTTCGACGAGGTGGTGCTCTTGCCGATGCCCCCCTTGCCATAGACCGCAAAGACCTTGGCCGTGCCGATGTTGACGGTGGGGTCGAGCTGCACCTGCACGCTGCCCTCGCCGTCGGGTCGGCGCGTCTGCACGGTGGGGAATGGGAGGGTCGTGGTTTGCATCATGCGGCGGCCTTGTCGACGTACACACCCTCGAGGCGATCCTCGAGTTCTTCGCTGGCGCTGCGCAGCGCGTCCAGCACCTCGCCCGCGGGCGACCAGTACTGGCGACGCTGCGCCTCGAGCAGCCGATGGGCCACGCGCGCGGACGCGGTGGGGTTGAGCTCGGCCAGCCGCTGGCGCATGGCCGGGTCGAGCATGAAGGTTTCGGTGATCTGCTGGTACACCCAGGGCTGCACCTGGCCGGTGGTGGCCGACCAGCCGAGCGTGTTGGTCACGTGCTGCTCGATCTGGTGCACGCCTTCGTAGCCGTGGGCCAGCAGGCCTTCGTACCACTTGGGGTTGAGCATGCGGGTGCGGGTCTCCAGCGCCACCTGTTCGGCCAGCGTGCGCACGGTGCCGCCGCCCAGGTTGTCGCTGGTCTGGTCGCCGATGTAGACCGGGGCCACCTCGGCGGCGGTGCCCTGCGCCGCGGTCTTGGCGCGCTGCACCGCGCGGCTGATGCCGCCCAGCGTGTCGAAATAGGTGTCGATGGTGGTGACGCCGAGCTCGACCGATTCGAGGTTCTGGTAGGCCAGCTGCACGCCGGCCAGCACGCTGTGCAGCAGCGCGGGCTGCTGCACCGCCCGGCCGCCGCGCCCGTAGGCGAAGCCCTTGCGGCGGGTGTAGGTCTCGGCCAGTTCGTCGGCTTCTTCCCAGCGGCTGCCGTCGACCAGGCTGCTGACGTTGGCGCCATAGGCCCCTTCGGCATTGCCGAACACGCGCAGGGCCGCGGTTTCCAGGTCGCCGCCGTGTTCGGCCTGGAAGGCCAGCGCATGGCGGCGCACGCAGTTCAGCTCGGGCGGCTCGTCGGCCGCCGCGGCCAGGTAGGCGGCCTCGGCCAGCAGCCGCACCTGCAGCGGCAGCAGGTCGCGGAAGATGCCCGAGAGCGTGACCATCACGTCGATGCGCGGCCGCCCCAGCGTGGCCAGCGGCACCAGCTGCGCGCCGGCCAGCCGGCCGTAGCCGTCGAAGCGGGGCTCGGCGCCCATCAGCGCCAGCACCTGGCCGATGGCCGCGCCCTCGGTCTTCAGGTTGTCGGTGCCCCACAGCACGATGGCGACCGACTCGGGCTGCGGATGGCCCGCCGCGCGGTGCGCGGCCAGCAGGCGCTCGGCCTGGCGGGCGCCGTCGCGCACCGCATAGGCGCTGGGCAGACGGAACGGGTCGAAGCCGTGCAGGTTGCGGCCGGTGGGCAGCACCGCCGGATTGCGCAGCAGGTCGCCGCCGGGGGCCGGCCGCAGATAGCGTCCGTCGAGCGCCCGCAGCAAGCCGGCGGTTTCGTGGTCTTCGGCGAGCAGCCGGTCGCTGCGCTGCAGCGATTGCCACTGCGCCAGCGCGGCGGCATCGCCCGCGGCCAGCGCTTCGGGCGCCGCGCCGTCCACCAGCGCCTGCACCTGGGCCCGCTGCGGCGGCTGGCCGGACGATGCCTCGGCCAGCGCCAGCAGCAGATCGGTGCGCTGCTCGGGCGTGAGCACCCGGCCCAGCACGTGCAGGCCGTGCGGGATCAGCGTGTATTCCAGCTCGCGCACCGCATCGGCCAGGCGGGCCACCTGCGCCGGCGCATCCGCGCTCCAGGCCGGCACGGCTGCGCACAGTTCCAGTGGCGCGGCCTGGGCCTGGATCATCGTGGCCAGCTCGGCCGCCTCGGCCTGCGCGGCGGGGTCGAGGCCACGGTGTCGCTCGATCAGCGCCTTCAGGTCCAGCAGCCCCTTGTAGAGCCCGGCATGGGCCACCGGCGGCGTGAGGTAGCTCACCAGCGTGGCCGCGGCCCGGCGCTTGGCGATCATGCCCTCGGACGGGTTGTTCGAGGCATAGAGGTAGATGTTCGGCAGGTCGCCGATCAGCCGGTCGGGCCAGCAGCGTCCGCTCAGGCCGGCCTGCTTGCCGGGCATGAACTCGAGCGCGCCGTGGGTGCCGAAGTGCAGCACCGCATGGGCCTCGAAGTCTTCGCGCAGCCAGCGGTAGAAGGCCGAGAACGCATGCGTGGGCGCGAAGCCGCGCTCGAACAGCAGCCGCATCGGGTCGCCTTCGTGGCCAAAGGCGGGCTGGATGCCGACGAAGACATTGCCGAAGCGTTCGCCCAACACGAAAAGCGAGCGGCCATCGCTCTGGTGCTTGCCGGGCGCCGGGCCCCACTGGGCTTCGATCTGCCGCAGGTGCTTTTCACGTCGCAGGTGCTCGTTGACCGGGATGCGCGCATGCACGTTGGCGTCGGCGCCGAACATCGCGGCATTGCCGTGCAGCACCCGCTCCCGCAGCGCTTGCGCCGTGGCCGGCAGGTCGACGGTGTAGCCCTCGCGTTGCATCGCGGCCAGCACATGGTGCAGCGACTCGAACACCGAGAGGAAGGCGGCCGTGCCGGTGTGCCCCGCATTGGGCGGGAAGTTGAACAGCACGGCCGCGACGCGGCGCTGCGCGCGCTCGCTGCGGCGCAAGGCCACCAGCCGCGCGACCCGGGCGGCCAGCGCCTCGGAGCGTTCGGGGCAGTGCTGCATGTCGTGCTCGCCCAGGCTGTGCTCGAAGCTGCAGCCCCGGCTGCAGCCGGTGCACACCGTGTGCTGTCCGCTGGCGCGACCGCCGAACACCATCGGCCCGGTGGCGCCGTCCAGCTCGGGGATGGCCACCATCATCGTGGACTCCACCGGCAGCAGGCCGCGTTCGGAGCCGCCCCACTGGTCCAGGGTCTGGAACTCCACCGGCATCACGGCGAGATACGGCACGTCCAGCCGCGCCAGCAGTGCCTCGGCCGCGGGCGAATCGTTGTAGGCCGGGCCGCCGACCAGCGAGAAGCCGGTGAGCGACACTAGCGCGTCGATGCAGGGCCGGCCGTGGCGGAAGAAGAAGGCCTCGGCCACGGGCCGCGCGTCGAGCCCGGTGGCGAACACCGGCAGCACGCGCAGGCCGCGGGCTTCGAGCGCCTCGATCACGCCGTCGTAGTGCGCGCTGTTGCCCGCCAGCAGGTACGAGCGCAGCAGCAGCACGCCCACGGTGCCCTGCGTGCCCCGCAGCGCCTGGGGCGGCAGGTCCTCGGCATCGGCCGACAGCCGCGTTGGCATCTGCGGGTGGTAGACGCCCATCTCGGGATAGGACTGCGGCGGCGCCACCGGCGCGCGGCCGCGCAGCACGCGGCGCGGCCCGTCGGCATAGCGGTCGACCAGCATGTGCACCAGGTGCGCGATGTTGTCTTCCGAGCCCGCCAGCCAGTACTGCAGCGTGAGGAAATAGGCTCGCACGTCCTGCGCCGTGCCGGGAATGAAGCGCAGCAACTGGGGCAGCCGGCGCAGCAGCTTCATCTGCCGCGCGCCCGCGCTGGCAGGCACGCCACGCGCCTCGCCCGCGGCCGGCGGCTTGCCGCGCAGCCGGCGCAACAGTGCCATCGGGCCGCTGGCCGGCGTGTCCATGTTGAAGCGGCCCATGCGGGTGAGCTTCATCACCTCGCCGGCCGACATGACGCAGACCATCGCGTCGCACAGCGGGCGGCGTGCCCGCAGCGCCGGCAGCAGGGGCAGGTAGTGCTCCTCCATGAAGAGCATGGTCACGATGACGAGGTCGGCCTGGCCGATGTCGTCTTCGCAGCGGCGCAGCGCATCGGGCTTGCCGGCCCATTCAGAGGCGGCATGCACCGCGAACTGCAGCGTGGGCATCCAGGCCCGCAGCCGATGCGCCGCGCGTTCGGCCGCGCTGGCCAGATGGCTGTCCATCGTGACGAGCACGACGCGCAGGCTCGGATCGCCTGCCGGCGTTTCAGCGGCTGAAGTGCGCCTTGGCATCGTAGAGGGTCTCGAGGGTGATCAGCGGCATGCAGCGCTCCTGCGCGTAGCGCTCGGTGTTGCGCCGGGCCTTGCCGCGCACGAAGAACGGGATCTTGCGCAACTCGTGCTCGGCGTCGGGCGACCAGCCAGCGGCCAGCGGCACGTCGGGCGGCAGCGTGGGCGGCAGCACGGGCTCGGCCGGCAGTACCGCGGGCTGGGCGGCCCGGCCCAGATGCGAGGGCGCGGCGTCCTCGTGGAACTCGAAATCGCCACGGAACATGCCGAGCAGGTGCTCCTCCAGCCCCATCATCAGCGGGTGGACCCAGGTGTCGAACAGGACATTGGCGCCCTCGAAGCCCATCTGCGGCGAATAGCGGGCCGGAAAGTCCTGCACATGCACGGGCGCCGAGATCACCGCGCAGGGCAGGCCCAGCCGCTTGGCGATGTGCCGCTCCATCTGCGTGCCCAGCACCAGTTCCGGCTGCAGGCGCGTGATCTCGGCCTCGACCTCGAGGTAATCGTCGGTGATCAGCGGCGCCACGCCGTGGCGCTGCGCGGCCTCGCGCACTTCGCGGGCGAATTCGCGGTTGTAGGCGCCCAGGCCCACCACCTGGAAGCCCAGTTCCTCGGCCGCCACGCGCGCGGCGGCCACTGCATGCGTGGCGTCGCCGAACACGAACACCCGCTTGCCGGTGAGGTAGGTGGCGTCCACCGAACGGGCGTACCAGGGCGCACGCGCGACCTCGGCCTCCAGGTCGGGCGGCACCGGCACCTGCGCCAGCCGGGCGAGCTCGGCGACGAACTCGCGCGTGGCCTGCATGCCGATCGGCACCACGCTGGTGGCCGGCTGGCCGAAGCGGCGCTGCAGCCAGGCGGCGGCCTGGCCGGCGATTTCGGGATATAGCAGCACGTTGAAGTCGGCCTCGCCCAGCCGGGCCAGGTCCGCCGGGCTGGCCCCCAGCGGCGCCACCACGCGCACCTCGATGCCCATGCGCTCGATCAGGCCGCGCACCTCCTGCAGGTCGTCGCGGTGCCGGAAGCCCAGGGCCACCGGCCCCAGGATGTTGCAGCTGGGCCGCGAGGCCACGGGCCGCGGCGAGGCCGGCGGCTGCGCCAGGGCCCGCACCAGCTGCAGGAAGGTCTCGCTGGCGCCCCAGTGCTCCTTGCGCTGGTACGAGGGCAGCTCCAGCGGCACCACCGGGATCGGCAGGTCCAGCGCCCGCACCAGGCCGCCGGGATCGTCCTGGATCAGCTCGGCGGTGCAGGAGGCGCCGACGATCATCGCCTGCGGCCGGAAGCGTTCGTAGGCCTGGCGTGCGGCCGTCTGGAACAGTGCGGCCGTGTCGCCGCCGAGATCGCGCGCCTGGAAGGTGGTGTAGGTGACCGGCGGGCGCCGCGGCAGCCGCTCGATCATCGTGAACAGCAGGTCCGCATAGGTGTCGCCCTGCGGCGCGTGCAGCACGTAGTGCAGGTCCCGCATCGCCGTGGCCACGCGCATCGCGCCCACGTGAGGCGGTCCTTCGTAGGTCCAGAGCGTCAGCTGCATCGCGGGGGTCCCTTCAGGCGGCCAGCAGCGCACGCCGCTGCAGCGGGCGGCTGAACAGCGCGGCCAGGTCGCCGGCCTGCTCGTAGCCCTGGATCGGTGTGAAGACCAGCTCGATCGCCCACTTGGTGGTGAAGCCTTCGGCCTCCAGCGGATTGGCCAGCCCGAGGCCGCAGACCACGATGTCGGGCCGCGCCTGCCGGCAGCGGTCGAGCTGGCGCTCCACGTCCTGGCCTTCGGACAGCTGGCAACCTTCGGGCAGCCAGGCCAGTTCTTCGGCCAGGTGCTGGCGATGCAGGTAGGGCGTGCCGACCTCGGTCAGCTGCAGGCCGAGTTCCCGCGACAGGAAGCGCGCCAGCGGGATCTCGAGCTGCGAATCGGGGAAGAAGAAGACGCTGCGCCCGGCCAGCGCGGCGCGGTGCGGGGCCAGCGCCATCTCGGCCCTGGCGCGCCCAGGTGATATCACGTTATGCACGCGGCCACCGGGAATGCGGAAGGCCTCTGCGGCGGCCTGCAGCCAGGCCGTGGTGCCCTTGGCGCCGAGCGGGAACGGGGCCGCGATGCGCTGTGCGCCGCGCGTTTCAAGGGCGCGCGCGGTGTCCGCGAGGAAGGGCTGGGCCAGCAGGTAGCGGGTGCCCGCCCCGACAGGCGGCATCTCGGCCGCGCGGCGTGCCGGCAGGAAGTGCACCGGCGACAGGCCCATCTCGGCGAACAGGCGCCGGAACTGGTCTTCGACGACATCGGCCAGCGCGCCGACCACCATCAGCGCCGGTGCGTCGTCCCGCGGCAGGCTGGGCACCAGGGCGGCCAGGCAGGCGTCCTCGCCCTGGGTGAAGGTGGTCTCGATGCCGCTGCCCGAATAGTTCAGCACGCGCACGGCCGGCGCATGGCGCTCCGACAGGCGCGCCGCGGCCCGCGACAGGTCGAGCTTGATCACCTCGGACGGGCACGAGCCCACCAGGAACAGCAGCCGGATGTCGGGCCGTCGCTCCAGCAGGCGCGCGACGACGCGGTCGAGCTCGGCATTGGCGTCGGCCAGGCCGGCCAGGTCGCGCTCGTCGATGATGGCGGTGGCGAAGCGCGGCTCGGCAAAGATCATCACGCCCGCGGCCGACTGGATCAGGTGGGCGCAGGTGCGCGAGCCCACCACCAGGAAGAACGCATCCTGGATCTTGCGATGCAGCCAGATGATGCCGGTGAGGCCGCAGAACACCTCGCGCTGGCCACGCTCGCGCAGCACCGGCGTGTCGGCGCAGCCGCCGGCGGGTGTGATCGGGACCGTGCGCATGGTCATGAGGTGGCCCTCCGCGTGCCGGGTGCCGGGCTCGCGGCCCCGCTGCGGGCCGCATCCAGCCGTGCGGCGCGCAGCTTCAGCAGGAACTGCGTCGCGTTGATCGCGTAGCTGGCGTAGGCCGCCAGTGCCAGCAGCAGCTGCTGGCGGGTGTCGAGCCAGCCGGTGGCCAGGGCGACGAGGTAGGCCGTGTGCAGGGCCAGCACGGCCATGCTGAACACGTCCTCCCAGTAGAAGGCCGGCGCGAAGAGGTAGCGGCCGAACACCGCCTTCTCCCACAGGCAGCCGGTGACCATGATGGCGTACAGCGCCAGGGTCTTGACCAGCACCGAGCCGGTCGCCAGCACTTCACCCTGCCCCGTGGCCAGGCAGCGCAGCACCAGCACCAGGCTGACCAGGAACACCAGGAACTGCAGCGGCGCCAGTACGCCCTGCACCACGGTCCAGGGGCTCGCATCGCGGCGCTGGCGCTGGGCGGGCGTGTAGAGCGGGCGAGGCGGCGGGCGGTTCATGCCGGCCAATCTAGACCCGCTTTGTCAAAGTGTCAATCGTGGTTGACGTAAGTTCAATGTGACACTACGCTGCCATCACGCAACTGATTTTCGGGTTTGCCGGCTTGACGCCTGACAAATTTCGCGGACAGTTGCACCGTCACGTCTTTCCTTCGGCATTGGCAGCCGGTGGCATCCATGACGAACCGTATTTAGCAGCAACCGACCGGGTGCCCCGACAGGTCCGCTTCGAGACCCGCCGCATTCGGCCCACGAGGAGACACGTGGTGCAGATGTTCACGAGGGGCCCCTTCCAGGGCAGCGCGGCCGGCCAGGGGGCGCTCAGCCGCTGGGATTGCGAGGCCAGCAGCGAGAGTCCGGGCCCGCGGGCGGAGGACCATGCCGCGTCGCTGTGGCGGACCATCGAATGCGAGATCATCCCGCGCCTGCTGGTGGCGCACCGGGCGCCGAGCAACGATGACCAGGCTCCGGCCAGCCCCGCGCAGGCCGTGGTCCCGGAACAGGTGGCCCGGCTGACCGAACTGGTGCTGGCGCACGACGCCGTCCAGGCGCAGGCCTTCGTGCGGGGCTGCCAGGCCGACGGCCTGGCCCCGGAGCGCCTGTTCATCGAACTGCTCGGGCCGGTGGCTCGGCGGCTCGGCGCCCTGTGGGAAGCCGACCTGTGCGACTTCACGCAGGTGACCATCGGCCTGTGGCGCCTGCAGCAGCTGGTGCACGAATACAGCCCGGCATTCCAGCGCGAACGCAGCGCGCGCGTGGTCACCCGCCGCGCGCTGCTGGCACCGGCACCCGGCTCGCAGCACACGCTGGGCATCGTGATCGTCGGCGAGTTCTTCCGCCGCGCCGGCTGGGAACTGCATGGCGAGGCGACGGCCGACCTGCCGGCCCTGTGCGACCAGCTCGGACGGCGCTGGTTCGACCTGGTCGGCCTGTCGCTGGGTCACCAGGCGCATGTCCCGGCGCTGGCTTCGGCTATCCTCCGCATCCGCAAGGCGTCACTCAACCCTGACACCGTGGTGCTGGTTGGAGGACCCGTGGTCGCCTTGGTGCCCGATTTGGTGGCGATCACCGGTGCCGATGGCACGGCACCGGATGGCGCGAGCGCAGTGACCCTGGCCGAGCGCCTGTTGTCGCAGCGTGCATCTCCTGCTTGACGGCCCGTCGGCCGACCCTGGGGGCCGACGACATGGACGACCCCCGGACCCCGGATGGATGACATAGGCGTAATCGCGGTGAATCAGTTCGATGCCCCCGAGCAGTTGCTGGCCGACATCGATGCGCGGTCGGCGGCTGCGCTGATCTGCGCCGCAGCCGATGTGGCGCTGGTGATCGACAACCAAGGCGTCATCTGCGACGTGTCCATCGCGCGTGACGAACTGGTCTTCGAGGGCAGCGCCGACTGGGTCGGGCGCCATTGGCTCGAGACGGTGACCGTCGAAAGCCGGCCCAAGGTGCTGGCGCTGCTGCGGGACGCGACCGCAGCCGGTGCCGAACGCCAATGGCGGCAGGTGAACCATCCGGTGACCGGCGGACCGGACATTCCCGTGCTGTACGCGGCGCTGCGCGTCGGCCATGAGGGCCGGGTGGTGGCGGTCGGGCGCGACCTGCGGGCCGTCTCGGCGCTGCAGCAGCGGCTGGTCGATGCCCAGCAGGCCCTGGAACGCGACTACCTTCGCCTGCGGCAGACCGAGGCCCGCTACCGGCTGCTGTTCGAGAGCGTCACCGAGGCCGTGCTGCTGGCCGATGCCACCAGCCTGTCGGTGCTGGAAGCCAATCCCGCGGCCCAGCGCCTTCTGGGCGACGGCGGGCGGCGCTGGGTGGGCAAGAGCCTGCTGGAGGCCCTGGAGGCCGATTGCCGATCGGCCGCCGCCGGGGCCCTGGCCAGCGTGCGCAGCACCGGCCGCAGCGAGGACCTGCGCGTGCGCCTGTCGGCCGACGGCCCGGAACTCACCCTCGGCGCGTCGCTGGTGCGCCAGGACAACGGCACCCTGCTGCTGGTGCGGCTGGTGGCAGCGCCGACGGGCCGCGCGGCCGAGCGCGGCCAGGCCAGCGCCGCGCTGCTGCTCGCCGTCGACCGCATGCCGGACGCCTTCGTCGTCACCGATCCGCAGGGACGGGTGCTCACCGCCAACACCACGTTTGCCGAGCTGGTGCAGCTGCCCTCCGGCGAGGCGCTGGTCGGCCAGTCGCTGGACCGCTGGCTCGGCCGCTCGGGCGTGGACCTCAACGTGCTGATGGGCACGCTCAAGCAGCATGGCGTGGTGCGGCTGTTTCCCACCACCTTGCTGGCCGAATTCGGCCTGGCGCTGAAGGTCGAGATCTCGGCAGTGGCGGCCCTGCAGGGCGAGCTGCCCTGCATGGGCTTCACCATCCGCGATGTGGAGCGGCGCCTCGACAACGACGCCCGCGCCGCGCGCGACCTGCCGCCAGCCATCGCCCACCTGGCCGAACTGGTCGGCCGGGTGCCGATGAAGGACATCGTCAGCGAGACCACCGACATGATCGAGCGCATGTGCATCGAGGCGGCGCTCTCGCTGACGCGCGACAACCGCGCCTCGGCGGCCGAGATGCTGGGCCTGTCGCGCCAGAGCCTGTACGTCAAGCTGCGGCGCTACGGTCTCGGCGAGCTGGGCAGCACCAGCGCCGACGGCGCCGCCACCCCGGCGGCCTGACCCGCGGGGCGCGCCGCGCGCACGAGCGCTGCCGCGCCCCAGACGCTTGCAAGGTGCTCAAGGCGTCCAGCCGCCGCCGTGCCACAGGTAGCCAGGCGAGAGCGCGGCCAGCAGCTTCGGCCCGACCCTGCGCAGCCAGCGGCCGCCGGACTCGCCCAGGCGGCGCCAGCGCAGTGACCGCGCGGCCGACGCGGTCTGGACGTCACGGAGCACGGAAGGATGGGCTGTGTTCATGTTGACGACTTGTTGTGTAAACCAGTATTGACATATTCGGCGGCAAAGTCAAAGATTTCCGCCATGAATCGCCCGACGCTGTCGGCCATGGCCGAACTGCTCAAGCCCGTGACCTGGTTTCCGCCGATGTGGGCCTTCGGCTGTGGCGTGGTGGCCTCCGGCATGCCGGTGCAGGGGCGCTGGCCGCTGGTGGCGGCCGGCGTGCTGCTGGCAGGGCCGCTGGTCTGTGCCAGCAGCCAGGCGGTCAACGACTGGTTCGACCGCGAGGTCGATGCCATCAACGAGCCGCAGCGCCCGATTCCTTCGGGGCGCATGCCGGGGCAGTGGGGCCTGTACATCGCATGGGCGTGGGCCGCCCTGTCGATCACCATCGCGTCGCAGCTGGGTCCGCTGGCCCTGGGCGCCGCCGTGCTCGGCCTGCTGCTGGGCTGGGCCTACAGCGCGCCGCCGCTGCGCCTGAAGCGCAATGGCTGGTGGGGCAACAGCGCCTGCGCGCTGTGCTACGAGGGCCTGGCCTGGCTGACCGGTGCCGCGATCATGGCGCTGGGCAGCTGGCCGCATCCACGCTCGCTCGGGCTGGCCTTGCTCTACAGCGTCGGCGCCCACGGCATCATGACGCTGAACGACTTCAAGGCGATCGAGGGCGACCGGCGCATGGGCATCCGCTCGCTGCCGGTGCAACTGGGCATCACGGGCGCCGCCCGCACCGCCTGCGCGATGATGATCGCGCCCCAGCTCGTCGTGGTGGCGTTGCTGCTGACCTGGCAGATGAGCGGCCATGCGCTGGCCGTGGCCGGCCTGGTGCTGGCCCAGCTGCTGATGATGCGCCGCCTGCTGGCCGATCCGGTGGCGCAGGCCCGCTGGTACAGCGGTTTCGGCGTTCCGCTGTTCGTCGCCGGCATGCTGGTGAGTGCTTTCGCGCTGCGCGCGGCGGCGGGGGCCTGAGGTGGCCGGCGCGCACTTCGGCTGGGGGCACATTGCCCGCGTGGGCCTGGTGCAGGCGGCGATCGGGGCGATCGTCGTGCTCACCACCTCCACGCTGAACCGGGTGATGGTGGTCGAGCTGGCCCTGCCGGCACTGCTGCCCGGCCTGCTGGTGGCCCTGCACTATGCGGTGCAGCTGTCGCGTCCGCGCGTGGGCCATGGCTCGGATGCCGGCGGCCGCCGCACACCGTGGATCGCGTCTGGCATGGCCGTGCTGGCGCTGGGCGGCGTGCTCGCCGCGCTGGCCACCGCCTGGATGGGCACGCAGCGCGGCGCCGGCATCACGCTGGCGGTGCTGGCCTTCGTGCTGATCGGGCTGGGCGTCTCGGCCAGCGGCACCAACCTGCTCGTGCTGCTGGCCAAGCGGGTGGCCCCGGAACGCCGCGCCGGCGCCGCCACGCTGGTGTGGCTGATGATGATCGTGGGTTTTGCCGTCACCGCCGGCCTGGCCGGGCGCTGGCTCGATCCCTTCGGCCCGCAGCGCCTGGTGCTGGTCGCCACGGTGGTCTGCGCTGCCGCGCTGGCCGTCGCGCTGGCGGCGCTGGTGGGGCTGGAGGGGCCACCGTCTGCCGTGCCGGCCCACCCGGCCGACCGGCCGACGGCGGTGCCCTTCCGGACCGCGCTGCGCCAGGTGTGGCACGAGCCCGATGCGCGGCGCTTCACGGTGTTCGTCTTCGTCTCGATGCTGGCGTTCAGCGCGCAGGACCTGATCCTCGAACCCTTCGCGGGCAGCGTGCTGGGCTACACACCCGGGCAATCCACCTCGCTGTCCGGCGTGCAGCATGGCGGCGTGCTGGTGGGCATGCTGCTCGCGGCGCTGGCCGGGCGCCGCTTCCGCGGCCGCAGCCTGGGCTCGCTGCGGGCCTGGACGGTGGGCGGCTGCAGCGCTTCGGCCGTGGCGCTGGCGGGCCTGACGCTGGCGGGCCTGGTCGGGCCGGCATGGCCGTTCAAGCTCAACGTCTGGCTGATGGGTGCGGCCAACGGCGTCTTCTCGATCGCCGCGATCGGCTCGATGATGCGGCTTGCCGCCGAAGGCCGCAGCGCACGCGAAGGCACGCGCATGGGCCTGTGGGGCGCCGCGCAGGCCATCGCCTTCGCGCTCGGCGGACTGGTCGGCACAGGCGCGGCAGACCTCTGCCGCTGGCTGATCGGCCAACCCGGTGCCGCCTACGCCACCGTCTTTGCGCTCGAGGCGCTGCTGTTCGTCGTCTCGGCCCGCCTCGCCCTGGCGGTGCGGCCCGGGCCGGCCACCGCGGCCCCGCCCCTGCTCACCGCTGCCGGATGAGGAGCCCCATGGACAGCTACGACATCGTGGTGGTGGGCGGCGGGCCGGCAGGCGCCACCGCCGCCACCGACCTGGCCCGTGCCGGCCTGCGCGTGCTGCTGCTGGACCGCGCCGGCCGCATCAAGCCCTGCGGCGGCGCGATCCCGCCGCGCCTGATCGAGGAGTTCGAGATCCCGGCCTCGCTGCTGGTGGCCCATGCCACCGCCGCCCGCATGGTCGCGCCGAGCCAGCGGCAGGTGGACATCCCGATCGAAGGTGGCTTCGTCGGCATGGTCGACCGTGCACCCTTCGACGAATTCCTGCGCGCCCGTGCTGCCGAAGCCGGTGCGGTGCGCGCCACCGGCCGCTACGAACGGCTGTCACGAGAAGCGTCCGGGCAACTGGTCGTGCACTACACCGAAGAGGCGGCGCCTGCGGCACAGCCGGCCGAGCATCAGGTCACCGCGCGATTGGTGATCGGCGCCGATGGTGCCCGCTCGGCGGTGGCACGGGAGGCCATCCCGGGTGCCGAACGCGGCCGCTTCGTGTTCGCGTACCACGAGATCCTGCGCACGCCGACAGCGCCGCCCGCCGGTTTCGAGGGCTCGCGCTGCGAGGTCCACTACCGTGGCAGCCTGTCGCCCGACTTCTACGGCTGGGTGTTCCCGCACGGCGACACCGTCAGCGTGGGCAGCGGCAGTGCCGACAAGGGCTTCTCGCTACGCACGGCCGTGGCGGCGCTGCGCGCGAGCGTGGCGCTCGACGGCGCCCAGACGCTGCGCCGCGAGGGCGCGCCGATTCCGCTGAAGCCGCTGCCGCGCTGGGACAACGGCCGCGACGTGTTGCTGGCGGGCGACGCTGCCGGCGTCGTCGCACCGGCCTCGGGCGAAGGCATCTATTACGCGATGGCCAGCGGCCGCTTCGCCGCCCAGGCCGCGGCCCAGGCGCTGCGCACCGGCGATGCCCGCGCGCTGCGCCGGGCCCGCCAGCGTTTCATGGCCGCCCATGGCCGCGTCTTTTGGGTGCTGGGCATGATGCAGCGCTTCTGGTACGCCAGCGACCGCCGGCGCGAGCGCTTCGTCGGCATCTGCCGCGATCGCGACGTGCAGCAGCTCACCTTCGAGGCCTACATGCACAAGCGCCTGGTGCGGGCCCGGCCCTGGGCCCACGTGCGCATCTTCTTCAAGGACCTGGCCCACCTGCTGGGCCTGGTGCATGCATGAGTGAACCCCGCGTGGCGGCCCTGCGCCGGCGCGCCGTGCTCGTCGCCGCGCTCGCGGCGCTGACGGTGGCGGTGTTGGGCGGGCTGTCGACCGACATCGGCGCCTGGTACGCCGGGCTGCGCCAGCCGCCGTGGAAGCCGCCGGACGCCTGGTTCGGCCCCGCCTGGACCTTCATCTATGCCTGCACCGCCGCGGCCGGTGCCCTGGCCTGGCTGCGCCTGCGCGAGCCCCGGCACGATGCCGCCCGCCTCGGGTTGCTGGCCGCCTTCGCGGCCAATGGCTGCCTGAACGTGCTGTGGAGCCTGCTCTTCTTCCGCCTGCGGCGGCCAGACTGGGCCCTGCTCGAAGTCGGCGCCCTGTGGCTGTCGATCCTGCTGCTGGTGGTGCTGGTCTTGCGCCACAGCCGGCTCGCGGCCTGGCTGCTGCTGCCTTACCTGGTGTGGGTCAGCTTCGCCGCGACGCTGAATGCCGCGGTGGTGCGGCTCAACGGGCCTTTCGGCGCAGCCGCCGGCAGCGCCTGACACCGTGATCGAGCCCTGATGGTCGCCCTGCCCCCGATTCCCATGTCCTGGCTGGTCGATGCCGTGATCGTGGTGATGCTGCTGGAGGGCCTGGCGCTGATCGCCTGGCGCGTCCGCAGCGGCCGCGGCCCGGCGGCGGCCGACCTGCTCGCGAACCTGGCCGCGGGCTTGTGCCTGCTGCTGGCCTTGCGCAGCGTGCTGGGCGGCGGCGGCACGCTGCCCTGTGCTGGGTGGCTGGCGGCAGCCGGCCTGGCCCATGCCACCGACCTTTGGCGCCGATGGCCGCGCCGCAGATCCCTTCCGTCCTGACAACCCACGAGGTGCCCCATGTCCACACGTCGCAACTTCATCACCTGGATTCCGCTGATCGCCGCTGGCGGCACCGGCAGCACGCTGGCGCAGCCCGTGGCGCTCGACCCCAAGGACAGCCAAGCCACGGCGCTCGGCTACCAGACCGACGCCACCAAGGTGGACAAGGCCAAATACCCGAAGTACGCGGCCGGCCAGCACTGCGGCGCCTGCCAGCTGTACCAGGGCAAGGCCGGCGCGGCCAACGGGCCCTGCCCCATCTTCCAGAACAAGCTGGTCGCCGCCACCGGCTGGTGCAGCGCCTTCGTGAAGAAGCCCTGAGGCCGGGCCATGGGCACCGCCTACCCGTTTTCAGCGATCGTTGGCCAGGACGAGATGAAGCTCGCGATCCTGATCGCCGCGATCGAGCCGGCGATCGGCGGTGTGCTGGTCTTCGGCGACCGCGGCACCGGCAAGTCCACCGCGGTGCGCGGGCTGGCTGCGCTGCTGCCGCCGATGCGCGCGACGGCCGACTGCCGCTTCGGCTGTGATCCGTCCGATCGCGGCGCCTGCGAGCACTGCCGCGAGCGCAAGGCCGGCGGCAGCGCCCGCAGTCGCAACGTGCCGGTGCCGGTGGTCGATCTGCCGCTGGGCGCGACAGAAGACCGCGTGGTGGGTTCGCTCGACCTCGAGCGCGCCCTGACGCAAGGCGTGCGGGCCTTCGAGCCGGGGCTGCTGGCGCGCGCGCACCGCGGCTTCCTGTACATCGACGAAGTGAACCTGCTCGAGGACCACCTGGTCGACCTGCTGATCGACGTGGCCGCCTCGGGCGAGAACGTGGTCGAGCGCGAGGGCCTCTCGGTGCGGCACCCCGCCCGCTTCGTGCTGATCGGCAGCGGCAATCCGGAGGAAGGCGAGCTGCGGCCGCAGCTGCTGGACCGCTTCGGCCTGTCGGTGGAAGTGAAGACGCCGACCGACCTGGCCGAACGCGTGGAGATCATCAAGCGCCGCGATGCCTACGAGCGCCAGCCCGAAGCCTTCGTCTCGCACTGGCAGAAGGAGGACATCCGCGTGCGCCACCGCGTGGTGGCGGCACGGGCGCGATTGGCCGAGCTGACGGTGCCCGATGCAACGCTGGCCCAGGCCGCCAGCCTGTGCCTGCAGCTCGGCACCGATGGCCTGCGCGGCGAACTGACGCTGATGCGCGCGGCCCGCGCGCTGGCCGCGCTGCAGAACGACGACGAAGTGACGCCGGCGCACCTGCAGCGCATTGCGGCGCCGGCCTTGCGTCACCGCCTGCGCCGCGATCCGCTCGACGAGAGCGGTTCGAGCGAACGCGTCGAACGTGCCGTGGCCGAGGTCTTCGCGCATTAGCGCGGGATGCGGGCAGCGTGATGATCGAGCTCTGCGCGCGACCCGCGACCGGCAGCCTGCCCGCCGCCGCGCCAGCGCGCACCGCACCGGCATCGCCGCCGCCGGCCCCGGCCTCCGGTGCGGTGGCCCGGCCTGCGGCCACGCTTCCGGACACCGCCTGGGCAGCGGCCCTGCTGGCGGTCGACCCCGTCGGCCTGGGCGGCGTGCTGTGGCGCGGGCCGGCCAGCCTCGCACGCGACCAGTGGCTGGCCCAGTTGCGCACCCTGCAGCCGACAGGTGCACCGCTTCGCCGCGTGCCGGCGCACATTGGTGACGAGGCCCTGCTGGGCGGACTCGATCTGGCCGCGACGCTCCAGCGGAGAACGCCGGTCGTTCGCTGGGGCCTGCTGCGCGAAGCCCATGGCGGACTGCTGGTGCTGGCCATGGCCGAACGCCTGCCCGCGACGCTGGCCGCCCGCATCGCGGCGGCGCTGGACAGCGGCGAGGTGGCCCTTGAACGCGAGGGCGTGACCGAACGAGCGCCAACGCGCCTGGGCGTGGTGGCCTTCGACGAAGGCGAGACAGCGGACGAGCGGCTGCCCGCGGCGCTGACCGACCGGCTGGCGATCCATCTGGCCCCCGATGCAGCGGCCGCGCCAGCCCCGGCGCTGCCGGCCTGGTCTGCCGACGCGGTGGCGGCAGCGCGCCAGCGCGTGACCGACATTCCCTTCGACGCCGACCTGGTGGCCGCCTTGTGCGAAGCCGCCACGCGCCTGGGGGTGCACAGCCTGCGGGCACCCTGGCTGGCCTGGCGCGTTGCCTGCGCGGCCTGCGCGCTGCGCGGCGCGGCCACCGTGTCCACCGACGACGCGGCGCTCGCGGCCCGGCTGGTGCTGGGTCCACGCGCCTGCCAGTGCCCGCGGCCGGCCCCCATGCAGGCGGTGCCGGCCGATGCCGAACCGCCTCCGGAAGCATCGCCTGAACCACCGGCGGAATCATCGCCAGAACCGCCGCCGCAGACGTCCGGCCCTGATGCCGCCGCCGAGGATCCGCCGCTGGCTGAGGCGAGCGCCGCTGAACACCCCGCCGCCTGCGCCGAGCAGTTGCTGCAGGCGGCTGCCGCGCGCCTGCCGGCGGACCTGCTGGCCAGCCTGTTGGCCGGCGGCACGCGGTCGACGGCCGCGTCACGGACCCCGGCCACCGGTACCGGGCGGGGGGCTCCCGCCCAGCGCACGGGCAGCCGTGGTCGTCCACTGGGCGTGCAGCCTGGCGAGCCGCGTGCCGGCGCGCGGCTGGACCTGGTGCAGACGCTGCGCGCGGCGGCACCCTGGCAGGCATTGCGACGGTCGACAACGGGCCCGGCCTCGGCGCTGGCCGTGCAGGTCAGGCGCGAGGACTTCCGCTGGCGCCGCTATGCGCAGCCGCGCCAGACCCTCACGCTGTTCGCCGTGGACGCGTCCGGCTCGCAAGCGATGCGCAGGCTGGCCGAAGCCAAGGGCGCGGTGGAACTGCTGCTGGCGGACTGCTACGTGCGGCGCGACAAGGTGGCCCTGCTGGCCTTCCGCGGCACGAGTGCGCAGGTGCTGCTGAGCCCGACCCGTTCGCTGGTGCGCGCCAAGCGCTGCCTGGCGGAACTGCCGGGCGGTGGCGGCACCCCCCTGGCCGCGGGCATCGACGCCGCGCGCGCGCTGGCCGATGCCGCTGTCCGCCAGGGCTATCGGCCCCTGCTGGTGCTGATCACCGATGGGCGGGCCAACGTGGGTCGGCAAGGCCAGCCGGGCCGCCCGCAGGCCCAGGCCGACGCCCTGGCCGCCGCCCGCCTGTGGCGCCAGGGTGGCTGCGCTGCCCTGCTGCTGGACACCTCGCTGCCGCCGCAGGCGCAGGCCCTGGCCCAGGCAATGGGCGCGCGCTACATGGCCCTGCCCTGTGCCGACGCGCATTTGCTGGCCAAGGCCGTGGCTGACGCCACCTGAGGGCCGCAGCGCCCGGCAGGTCAGCGCGCCGGGGCTGCAGGCTCGATGACCTCGGCCGCCGCCCTGAACGCATCCAGCGCGGCGGGAAAGCCGCAATACACGCTGGCATGCAGGAAGATCTCCTGGAGCTCGGCAACCGTGACGCCGTTGTTGATCGCGCCACGCACGTGGATCTTCAGTTCGTGGGTCCGACCCAGCGCGACCAGCATCGAGACGGTGACGATGCTGCGCGTCTTCAGGTCGATGCCGCTGCGCTGCCAGGTGCTGCCCCACGCATGGCGGGTGACCAGTTCCTGCAGCGGCGCGGTGAAGTCGCTGGCGCTGTCGAGCGCTTTCTGCACGTAGGCGTCGCCGACCACGGCGCGGCGCGTGGCCAGGGCGGTCTGGAATTCGGCATCGGTGGGCAGTTGCATGGTCGTGAGGTCCTCGGGTTGTGCTGCGCGATTGTTGAGCAGCGCGAACACCCGACCTCGGCACCGGTGCTTGCGCCGGATACTGGATGTTCGTACAGTATCCGTATCGCTGGAGATTCCGATGCGCCATCCCGAACTTCGCTACCTGTACCGCCCCGCGCCCGAGCGCATTCCCCGCTGGGTCCGCCGCATCTGGGTCTGGTTCTGATGGCGCTGCGGCCCGTCGTCCGGGCGGCCGCGGGCGGTGCGGCCGTCCGCTGGCTTGATGCGATCATTGCGTCCGGGATTCGCAGCGAACCTGGATGTCCGAAGCCGCCAGAACCGAACCATCAGAGCCGGGCACACCCGACAGCGCCGCGCCGGCGCCGGACGGCACGCGGCGCTACGTCACGCTGCTGTTCTCCGACCTTTCCGGCTCCACCGCACTGTCCGGCGCGATGGAGGCCGAGGAATACGCCAAGCTGCTGGCCGCGCTGCGCAAGGCCTACCAGCAGACGGTGCCGCGCTGGGGCGGCACCATTGTGCGGGTGCAGGGCGATGGGCTGCTGGCCATGTTCGGCCACCCCGTCACGCGCGAGGACGATGGCCGGCGCGCGGTAGAAGCCGCGCTGGCATTGCACGAGCAGGTGCGCCGGATGGCGCCGCCGCTGCCGCCCGGCTTCAGCCTGCAACTGCACACCGGCATCCACGCCGGGCTGGTGCTGATCGGCACCGGCGACATCGAGCGCGGCCGCTTCGAGCTGATGGGTATGGTGCCGAACATCGCCGCGCGCCTGTCGGATGCCGCCGGCCCGCACGAAATCGTCGTCAGCGAGGAAACACTGGGCCCGGCACGGCGCTTCTTCCGCGCCGGCGCGCCGAGCATGATCTCGGTGAAGGGGCGCGAGGCGCCGATCCTGGTCTACCGCATCGACGCCCAGGGCGAAGAGAGCGCGCGCACCGAGGTGCGCAGCCGCCCGAGCGCGCCGCTGCTGGGACGCCAGCAGGAGCTGGCCCGCCTCGAACAGTCCTTGAACGACACCTTGCACGGCTATCCGGCCGGCATCGAGGTGGCCGGACCGCCGGGCATCGGCAAGACCCGGCTGGTCGAGGAATTCCTCGGCCATGCACGCCAGCACGGTTGCCGGGTGCTGCGCGGCGGCTGCGACAGCGGTGGCGGTGCGCCGCTGCAGCCCTTCCGCGAGATGCTGCAGTCGCTGGGCAGCGTCGAGCTGCCGGGCAGCCTGCGCGACTGGCCCGAGCGCTTGCTCGCGCTGGCGCGCGAGCAGCCCCTGGTCGCCTTCATCGACGACTGGCAATGGGCCGACGACGCCTCGCGCCAGGTGCTGGCCGCGGTGCAGCAGCGCGTCAGCGGCGCACCGCTGCTGATCGTGCTGACGCGGCGCCTGGCCGGCGCCGACGCGGCCCCGACGCCCGGCGTCACGACGCTGGCGCTGGCCCCCTTGCCCGCCGCCACGGCCGCCGAAGCGGTGGCCGCGCAGCTGCCGGGTGCGGACCCCTTCGTCGTGGCGCAGATCTGCGCCGACGCCGGTGGCATTCCGCTGTTCATCGAGGAGCTGTGCCATTCCGCGGCGCGCGGCGACCGAGGCCGGCTGGCACCGCCGCCCAGCCGCGCCGGCTGGCTGAACCAGCTGATCGAGTCGCGCGTGCAGGATCTCGGCGCGACCCTGGCTGACCTGGTGCGCACGGCCGCGGTCATCGGCAACGTGGTACCGGCCTGGCTGCTGGCGCGCATCACCGGCATCAGCGAGCACAGCCCGCGCGTGCGCGAACTCGCCGAGCAGGACTTCCTGTTCCCCGGTGAACGCGCAGGCACGCTGCGCTTCAAGCATGGCGTCACGCGTGACGTGGTGTACGCCTCCATCGGTCTGCTGCAGCGGCAGCTGCTGCACCTGCGCGTGGCGGTGGCGCTGATGCAGCACGCGGCGCGGGACGGTGTCCCCGAAGACGTCGAGGCCCTGGCGCTGCATTTCGGCGCCGGTGGCGACCCGGTGCTGGAAGCCCAGTACGCGGAGCGCGCGGGCGACCACGCGCTGGCCGTGTCGGCGCTGGACCGCGCCCGCAGCCATTACCGCACCGCGCTGGCGGCGCTGGACCGCGGCGAGCTCGAAGGCGACGCCGCCTTGCGCTGGGCCGACATCGTCGAGCGCCTGTGCATGGTGTGCATGTTCGACCCCGAGCGGTCCCAGATCGGCCTGGCCGAGCGCGCGCTGGCCCTGGTCGAGCGCTGGGGCGACCCAGCCCGCATCGCCCGCGCCCGCCACTGGCTGGGCTGCGTGAACTACGCGCTGGGCGAGGCACGCACGGCCATCGTGCAGGGCGAACGTGCGCTGGCCGAGGCCGAGCAGGCCGGCGACGAGCCGCTGGCGTTCCAGGTGGTGGCTTCGCTGGGGGAGGCCTGCACCGCCGCTGGCCGCTACGATCGCGCGTTAGAACTGCTGGAGCGCGCCATCGCAGTCAAGCGCCGCCACCGCAGCGGGCGCCGCACCAATGTCGGCCTGGCCTATTCGCTGGTCTGCCGGGGTGTCGTGCTGGGCGACCGCGGCAGCTTTGCGGCCGCGGCGGCCTGCTTCGACGAAGCGCTGGACTGCCTGGTCGACCCGATGCACCAGATCGTCGCCAGCATCCAGGGCTGGCGCGGGGCGGTGCTGCTGTGGCAGGGCCGCTGGCGCGCGGCGCGTGAAGCGGCGGCCGAATCCGCCCGGGTGGCCGAAGCCACGCGCAGCCTGTGGCAGCTGTCGATCGCGCGAGCGATCGACGGCTATGCTGCCTGGCGCCTCGATGGCACGCGTGAGGCCGTGGCCGGGATCGTCGAGGTCACGGACTGGCTGCTACCGCGTGACAACGGCTTGTTCCGCTCGCTCAACCACGGCTGGCTGGCCGAGGGACTGCAGGCACTGGGCGATCCGCACGCATGCCGCCGGCACACCGCGCTGGCGCTGCAGCGGGCGCGATTGGGCGATTGCGTTGGCCTGGCCATGGCCTGGCGTGCCATGGCGCGGGCCGCCCATGCCGCGGGTCAGCCTGCCGCGGCCGCCCGGCACCTGGCCGCGGCGCATCGCGTGGCCGCGCGGCGCCAGTCGGCGCACGAGCGCGCGGTGACCCAGCTGTGCGAGGCGGAACTGGCCGCCGCGGCCGGCGATGCGGCGGGTGCTCGGGTCCCGCTGTCGGCCGCGATGCAGGCCTTCGACGCGATGGGGATGGAAGGACACCTGGTAGCGGCGCAGGCCCTGCGCGACCGGCTCTAGACCGCTTCGGGTGGCGCTGCGGGCGCAGCGGGCTGCTTGGGCGTCAGCATCAGCAGCACCGGCGAACCCGTGGGCCGCAGCGTACCGGCGTTCAGCACCGCCGCGGCCATGCCCAGCATCACGCCCACGCCCATGCGTGCGCCTGGGCAGGCGTGCACGCCCCAGCGATCGGAGTCCTTGGGCGCGAAGTAGTCGCCGCCGAACAGCAGGGCCTCGCGCGTCGGCGCCGCGCAGGCAGCCGGCGCGAGCTCCTCGATCGCGGAGGCCAGGCCCAGCACCACGGGCGATGCATCGGTCGCCGGGGCACCGTCGACGACGCGCGTGCGCCATACCGCCGGCGGCACGGGCTCGCGCTCCATCGCCTCGATCAATGCCGCTCGCAGCGCCTTGCTGGCCTCGGCCGCCGTCGGCGCTTCATCCGCGGTGTGGTCCGCCAGCGCCTGCTGCAGCGTCCACAGCCTGTCCCCCTCGATCCAGAGCTTCATCACGTTGAGGAAGTTGCCGTGGATCGTCGGCGCAAAGCCGAGCAGCAGGCCGGCGACCTCGCGCTCGGGCAGGTCGGCCCCATGGGTCTTCAGCAACGGTGCCAGCTGCGCCAGGATCGGCTGCGTCAGCAGGCCGGTGCCCTGCGGCAGGCCGGCCGCGAGCCGCTGGCGCACGGCCTGCAGCACTGCCGGCCCGTGCAACTGCCCTTCCTGGGCCACGAAGGCGCGCGGCTGCGCATTGAAGATGGCGCGCGAGGGGCCGATGATGTCGCCCGGGCAGCGCGGCACGCCCGCATGCCCGGCCGCGGGCAGCCGGCCACCGGTGGCCAGTTTGCGGCCATCGGGCGCATCGTCGTCCGGCAGGCCGAACCAGAGTTGGCCCAGCTTGCCGATCACCAGCTCCGACAAGGTCATCAGGTCGACCGGCACGCGCAGCCGGCCGTCGGGGTGGCGTAGCGCAAAGCTGCCCTGCCCGGCCAGCTGGATCAGTGCACCCAGCACCCTGTGCGTGACGGCCAGGGCCAGGTTGAAGGCCGTGGCCTCGTCAACGCTCGCGATCACGCCGTTGACGCGGGGGCCGACCTCCGAATGGCCTTCGGCAGGGTCCTGCCCCAGGTGGTTGAGACCGATGGTCTGGCGCATCCTGTCGCCGAAGCCGCGCACCGAGACGGTCGCGCAGGCCTCGTCGGCCAGCGCGTCGAGCACATCGACCGCACCGCCGACCAGGCGGCCATAGCTCGCAACCTCCATCGTGCCGCCCTGCGCGCGGACTTTCTGCCAGGTCTGCCTGCCGTTGGTACGGTCTTCCAGCAGCGCGCGCCAGCGGTCGAGCTCGGACTGCCGCTGTGCCGCGGGGGCGTCGTCCGGGCCCGGCGCGCTGCGGAAGCGGGCCAGCTGCGCCAGTGCGTCAAGAGAAGGCACGAACAGGTACAGGCCCCATTGCAGCTCGACGAAGGCCTTGTCGCCCAGGTCGGCGCGTTGGGGCCGGCCTTGCGCGTCAACCCACCGGAAGATCCGCGGTTCGCCCACGCGCGGCACGCCGAGGAACGGGTCGTCCTGGGTCGAGCTCACACCGGTGCTGTTGCCACCACTCACCCAGCGCTGCACCGTCTCGTACTGCTCGGCCAGGCTGGCGCAGTAGGCCATGAACAGGGTGCCGCGGTCGCTCTGCGCCTGCGCTTCGTCGGTCGCGGGACCATAGGACATGCCGCGGCGCAGGATCCGCGGCATCGCGTCGCGGCCGTCGCGCGGATGGGCGCGGCGGATGTGCGAGGCGAAGGGACACTGCGGGCCCGTCGCGCCCTGCGGTCCCTGGAAGTCGAAATCGTTGTTGCCACCGGCACCGGCGGGCACCAGCGGGTCACCGTTCTGCCAGCGGCCCATCATGCGGGCGCGCAGGGCCTCGCGCGCAGCCGGGTCAGCGGGAAAGAGGCTCGCCATCACCGCGTCGAGGTGGTCGGTGCGTTGGCGCAGCTTGCGCACTGCGAGGAAGCTGCCCCGGTCCAGCAGCGGGTCGGCCCCCGCCGGCCATGCCTTGTCGCCGCGATCGTTGGCGAAACCCAGCACCAGTTCGCCAGGGCGAACCTGATGCCGGGCCGGATCCGGGTCCCCCTGCGGCCGCACGATCGGCTGGCTGATGCCATCGACGAAGTTGAAGTGCTCGCGTCCTCCGGGCGTGGCGGTGCGGCTGCGGGTGGATTCAATGGCCAGCACCACCAGCCCGGTTTCCGGCCGGGCCAGCGCGGCCACTTCCTGGGCGACCAGGGGGTGCAGGCGATGATCGGCATTGTCCGTGTCGATCGTGCGCAGCATGACGGCCACGTGCACCACGGAGAGGTCGATGCGGTCCTCGCGGGCAGGGTCGCTCCCCGCGCGCAGCGGACGAAGCCAGTGGTCCGGGTGATTGCCCCGCACGTCGCCCAGGATGCCGGCCCGCGCTTCCATGCCGTCGTGGAACTCGGGCGGCAGGCGATCGACCCGCTCCGGGTGCAGCCCGAGCGCCAGCAGCCCCGAATGGGTGAATCCGACGTGATAACGCACCACATCCTCGGCCGCGGCAGGGGCCGCGCAATGGGGTGCGAGCGACGACAGGTGCGCAATGGCGGCCGAAGGGTCGCTCACGCGCAGCAGCACGAGCGCCCCGTGCGTTGCGGAGGGCTGATCGGCGCGCAGCACGGCCTGCAGCTGGGCATCGTCCCAGTCAGCGCGCTCGTCGGCCGCAGGCTCGGCGGGCTCGCGCGCCAGCCACGCCAGTTCGTCCGGCACCACGCGCCCGGCAATCAGCTGCCATTCGGGGTTCTGCTGCAGGTCGGGTCGCGCCATCACCTCGCGCAGCCCTGCCAGCACCAGCCGCGCAAAGCGGAGCAGCACATCGCCTTCCGCACCGGACCAGAACCCGGTCAGGCGGTACAGGCCCTTGAGCGTGCGCAGGTGCAGCGGCAACGCGCTGCCCGCTGCCTGCGCAGCCTTCTCCACCGCGTCCCGCCAGGCCTGCCGGTCGGCCAGCTCGGCATGGTGAGCGATGGCGCGGTCTGCGTTCGCATCGGCTCGCGCCAGCGCCTCCACCTTGGCCAGGTAGCGCTGGTCGGCCAGCGTCGCCGGTGAATCGGTGTAGAAGATGCCGCCATCCTGCTCGTGCGCACGCACCCAGCGGCAGTAGCTGTCGAAATCGGTCTGGCGCGATCCGGGGTAGCCCTCGCAGTGCACCAGCAGCGCGTCGAGCAGCGGGCCGATGTCGCGGTAGATCACGCGCATGTAGGGTTCCCAGCCGCCGTCGAAGCCGACGTTGAGCGACAGGTGCCAGCGCCCGGCTTCGACGAGCCCGGGCGGGACCAGCGCGTAGCGGAAATGCGTGATGATCCCGTGGCGCCCGATCGGGTCCGGGAACACGCTGCCGCGCAGCTCGGATTCGCGCGCGTTGCGGCGGCTGGTGTGCATGGCCTCGAGCAGGCGACGCAGCCGCTCGAGGTAGCTCACGGGTTCAAAACCTTCGGCCAGCCCTTCGCGCACGGGCGCCATCAGGGCCAGGTTCGTGGTGCCCGCCAAGGCGGCGCCGTGCACGTTCGGGCGCTTCATGTCTCGTCCCCCTTTGGCGCGCGACCCTAAAGCGGCCTACGGTCGCTTACATCCTCAAAGCAGACGAGGCCGGCCAGCCCTGGGTGTGGCTCGGCACGACGATCGGCCGCTTCAGTGCGGGCTGAGCGGTGGGCCCAAGCTTGCCACAGCAAGCGCTCAGCGAAAGACGTCGATGGCCTCGGCCAGCCGTTCGGCGCGCTGCTGCAGGCTCTGCGACGCGGCAGCGCTCTCCTCCACCAGTGCGGCATTCTGCTGCGTCACCTGGTCCAGGTGGCCCACGGCCTGGCCGACCTGCGCGATGCCCTCGCTCTGCTCACGCGTGGCGGCGCCGATGTGCCCGATCAGCGACGACACGCGCCCCACCTGCGCGACGATGTCCTGCATCGTGCGGCCGGCGTCGTCGACCAGCCGGCTGCCAGCATCGACCTTGTCGACACTGGTGCCGATCAGCGCCTTGATCTCGCGCGCGGCCTGCGCGCTGCGCTGCGCCAGTGCCCGCACCTCGCCGGCGACCACGGCGAAACCGCGGCCGGCCTCGCCTGCGCGCGCCGCCTCCACCGCGGCATTGAGCGCAAGGATGTTGGTCTGGAACGCGATGCCGTCGATGGTGCCGTTGATGTCCGCGATGCGGCGCGCGCTGTCGGAGATCTCGCCCATCGTCGCGACCACCTGCTGCACGGCGTCGCCGCCGCGACCAGCGGCGGCACTGGCGCTGCCGAACAGGCGGTCGGCTTCGCCGACCGTCTCGGCGTTGGTGCGGACCGACGCCATCATCTGTTCCATCGACGCAGCCGTTTGCTCCACGCTCGCCGCGGCCTGCTCGGTGCGCGCGCTCAGATCGTGGTTGCCCTGCGCGATCTCGGTGGCCGCCGTGTGCACCGCCGCCACCTGCGTCCTGACGTCGTCGATCAGCCAGCGGAACATCAGCCCGAGCTGGCTGACCGCGCGCAGCGTCACGCCGATCTCGTCGACGCGATCCATGAGCGGCACTTCGCGGCTCGCCCCGGTGGCCACCGCCAGCGCCTGCGCGCGCAGTTGCTCCAGCGGCCGCGCGATCTGGCGTTCCAGCAAGGCCGACAGCACCATGGCGACGACAGCCCCCGTGGCGCCGATGGCGGCGAGCTGTGTCGCGCCGGTGCTGCCGGCCGCCAGCGCAAGGCCGCAGCCGGCGACGAGCGCGAACACGCCCGCGATCGTCAGCCGTATCCGGCCGCGCACCGACATGGTCTTGCGCCAGTTCGTCAGCCGGCCCCGCAGCCCGCCGGCGATCACAAGCCCCTTGTGCAGGCGGCGGCCGCCGGCGGGGCCTTCACGCAGCTCGCGGTACAGCGCTTCGGCGCCTGCCACCTCGTCTCGGCCGGGCTTGGTGCGCACCGAGAGGTAGCCCACCGTGCTGCCGTCGCGCACCACCGGCACCGCGTTGGCTCGCACCCAGTAGTGGTCGCCGTTGGCGCGCCGGTTCTTCACCAGCGCCGTCCACGGCTCGCCGCCCTTCAGCGTGGCCCACATGTCGGCGAAAGCCTCGCGCGGCATGTCCGGATGGCGGATGAAGTTGTGCGGCTGGCCGGCGATCTGCTCACGCGGAAAGCCGCTGGCCGCAACGAAGGCGTCGTTGGCGTAGGTGACGTGGCTGTGCACGTCGGTGGTGGACATCAGCGTCGCGCCGTCCGGCAATTCGTGCTCACGCTGGGTCACGGGTTGGTTCAGGCGCATGGGGCAACCTCGCTCGACGGCATGTCGATGTGTGGGTATCGACATCCTGCGATCAGAACTGAGCGTGGAAATCAGAATAAGCACGGCGATGGGCCGACAGTTGTCCACGGCGTGGGGGTCCTGCCGTACCCCGCTTGACGGTGCTCAAGCCGGCATGGCGGATCTCGCGCGGGCAGGCGCAGGCGTCGTGTTCCGCCCCGGGGAGGCGATCAGATGCCCAGCTGCCGCGCCGCCAGGTCCTTCATGATCTCTTCCGAGCCGCCGCCGATCATCATGACCTTCACCTCGCGGTAGATGCGCTCGCTCTTCGTGCCGCGCATGAAGCCCATGCCCCCCAGCAACTGCACCGCCTGGTCGGCGCAGAACTGCATCGCCTGGGTGGCCAGCACCTTGGCCATGGCAATCCGCGCGACCAGCTGCTGCGGCTCGGCCAGCCGGTGCTCGATGCGGTAGGCCAGTTCGTAGACCAGCGTGCGCGCGGCATCGATCTTCAGCGCCATGTCCACCAGCTTGTGGCGCACCACCTGGCGCTCGGACAGCGGCAGGCCGAAGGTTCGGCGCTCGTGCGCCCAGGCCAGCGCTTCGTCGAGGCAGACCTGCGCGAAGGTGTAGGCCTGCGCGGCCATGAACAAGCGTTCGGTGTTGAAGTTGCGCATCAGGATCTTGAACCCCTGGTGTTCCTCGCCGACCAGGTTGGCAGCGGGCACGCGGCAGCGGTCGAAGTGCAGGTGGGCCGTGTCGCTGGCCCACCAGCCCATCTTCTTCAGCGCCGTACGGGTCAGGCCCGGCGTGTCGCCATCGATCACCAGTACCGACAGGCCGTTGGCGCCCTGGCTGGCCGGATCGGTGCGCACCGCGACGGTCAGGAAGTCGGCGCGCAGGCCGGAGGTGATGAAGGTCTTCTCGCCGCTGACCAGGTAATGGTCGCCATCGCGCACGGCCCGGGTCCGGATCGCGGCGACATCCGAGCCGCCGGAGGGCTCGGTGACCGCCAGGGCGGAGATCTTCTCGCCTCGCAGCACCGGCGGGATCACGCGCTCCTGCAGGGCCGCGCTGCCGCCGTGCGCGACGGGTGGCAGCCCGATGGTGTGCGAGCCGAGCGAGGCCACCACGCCGCCGGCGCCGCAGCGCGAGTACTCCTCGGCCAGCACGATCTTGAAGAAGGTGTCGGCCGGCGTGCCGCCATGGACTTCTTCGAAGCCGATGCCTGTGGCGCCGATGGCCGCGGCGCGCTGGTACAGAGAAAGCGGGAAGGTGCCGGCCTCGTCCCACGCGTCGACGTGGGGAGTGATCTCGCGACCGACGAACTCGCGCAGCGTGGCGCGGAAGGCTTCGTGGTCAGGGCCGAAGTAGTGCGCCAGCGGCGGTTGGTCGAGCATGCCGGGATCTTGGCATGCTCCGCCACCGGCGGAGATCAGGGAAAGGGATCAGTTCAGCTCGTCGGGCGCGTCGTCGACCTCGCGATCAAACGCGTCGCGCGTCGCCGGCTGCTTGGCATTGGCGTTCTGCAGCGCCGGCTTGTCCAGCGGGCGGCAGATGCGGCTGTGCAGGCGCACCAGGCGCTCGGAACGTTCAACGCTGGCGAGCACCGTTTGCGGGTCCAGCAACAGGGCAAACGGATTGTTGGCAGCGGCGTTCAGGGTCGTCATGGCGAGGCTCCTGGGCAGTGGGTGATGCCACTGTAGAAGCTTCGCCAGGAATGTGTTAGTCGGCGCTGGTCCGTGATGCGTGTCAGATTTCCGCTGACAAGCGGTCAGCGCATCGCCTGCTCGAGCTTTTCGCCAAGTTTGTCGCGCCCGGCCAGGCGCGCGAAATCGGCCGCGCTGAGGTTCTTCTCGTTGCGCAGCCTGGCATCCGCCCCCTTGGCCAGCAGCAGTTCGGCCGAATCCTGGTCGCCATAGCGCGCGGCCATCATCAGCGGCGTGGTGCCGTTGGGCGAGCGGGCATCGAGCGCAGCGCCCCGCTCGATCAGCCAGGCCACCAGCGCCTTGTCCGGACCTGTGGCGGCGTAGTGCAAGGGCGTCCAGCCGCTGCGGTTGACCTGTGCGCCGCGCTCGACCAGTCGCCTGGCCCAGTCGGCCTGGCCTTTCAGCGCCGCCATCATCAGCGGCGTCTCGCCGGACTCGTTGGCCGTGTCCACCTGCGTCTGCGGCGACTGCAGCAGCACGGCCGCCACCTTGAACGAGCCTTCGCGCAGGCTCAGGTACAGCGGCACCTGGCCCTTCTCGTCGCGAGAATTGGGGTCGAAGCCGCGCTGCAGCAGCGCCTGCACGCTGCCGGCATCGTCGACCGAGACGGCCTTGAAGAAGTCCTCATAGGCGCCAGCGTGAGCGGCCAGCGGCAGGGCGATCGACGCGGCCAGCGCGGCGCCGGCGAGCCAGTGCTTGATCATGGGGTGGTCTCCGGTTGCGGCAGCCTGAACAGGCGCTCGAAGTTGCGGCTCGTCGCCTCGGCCACCTGCTCGACCGACAGGCCCTTGACCTGTGCCACCTGCGCGGCCACATGCGGCACATAGGCCGGCGAGTTGGTCTTGCCGCGGTAGGGCACGGGCGCGAGGTAGGGGCTGTCGGTCTCGATCAGGCAGCGGTCCAGCGGCACGAAGCGCGCCACCTCGCGCAGGTCCTCGGCATTGCGGAAGGTGAGGATGCCCGAGAACGAGATCATGAAGCCGAGGTCGAGCGCGGCGCGGGCCACCTCGGCGGTCTCGGTGAAGCAGTGGAACACGCCGCCCGGACCGCCAGCGGCCGCGCCGCCCTGCTCTTCGCGCAGGATGTCCAGCGTGTCGGCCGAAGCGCTGCGGGTGTGGATCACGAGCGGCAGCTGGCTCGCCCGCGCAGCGCGGATGTGCACGCGGAAGCGCTCGCGCTGCCAGGCCATGTCCGCCACGCTGCGGCCATTGAGCCGGTAGTAGTCCAGCCCGGTCTCGCCGATGGCGACCACCCGGGGCTCGCGCGCCAGCGCCAGCAGTCGCTCGAGCGTGGGCTCTTCCACGCCTTCGTTGTCCGGGTGCACGCCGGCGGAGGCCCAGAAGTTGTCGTAGCGCAAGGCCAGCGCGTGCACGCTGGCGAACTCTTCGAGCGTGGTGCAGATCACCAGCGCGCGGTCGACACGCGCAGCGGCCATCTCGGCGCGGACGGCCTCGATGCGGCCCTGCAATTCAGGGAATGTCAGGTGACAGTGGGAATCGACGTACATGCGCCGAGCATAGCCGGCGCCTGCGAGCCCGCGGTATCAGACGGTCTGAGTCGGCTTGGACGACGAGATCGAAGTGCCGAGGATCTCCTCGATCTTCAGCTTCAGCAGCCGGGTCTTCTCGTCGGCCGGGAAGCGCACGCCCACGCCCTGCGTGCGGCCGCCCGAGGCATTGGCCGGCGTGATCCAGGCCACCTTGCCCGCCACCGGGTAGCGCTGCGGGTCGTCGGGCAGCGACAGCAGCAGGTAGATGTCCTCGCCGAGCTTGTACTCGCGCGTGGTCGGCACGAACAGGCCGCCATCGCTGAGCAGCGGGATGTAGGCGGCGTACAGCGCACCCTTCTCGCGGAACACCAGCTGGATGACGCTGGGCCGCGCACCGGCCGCCGCGGCGGGCGCGGCAGCTCCGGCTGGACGGGCGGGGGGCGAAATGCTCATCGGGCCGAGTGTAGCGAAGCCACCTGGCGCGGGCCGGGGCCAGCCGGCGCGGCGGGCCACATCGCCGTGGCTTGCGTCACGAGGCTCTCGATCAGCAGCGCGGCATTCCACGGGTGCTCGTCGTGACGCGCGGCGCGCAACAAGGCATGTTGCCAGGCCACCGCGGCCGCCAGGTCGACCGGCGCGGGCCAGCGGCTCGCCTCGAAGAACCGCGGCACGCCGCCACCGGCCTGTGCCATCAGGTCATGCGCCAGCTTCAGCAACAGGTCGATCACCCGCGGCAGCGGCCGGCCGCTGAAGGGCGCCGCATCGCCACGTGCCACGCGCAGGGGCAGGTCGGCCAGCCAGGCGGCCGTGATGCCTTCGTCGCGCCAGGCCAGGGCTTCGAGCGGACTGCCGCCGGCCAGCGCCAGCAAGGCCGGCGCATCGGCACCCAGGCCCTGCCGGTTCAGCCATGCAGCGGCCGCGGCCGGCTCGGGCAGCTGCAGGCGCAGGCGCTGGCAGCGGCTGCGGATGGTGGGCAGCAGTCGCTCGGGGTCGGTGCTGGTCAGCAGCAGGCGCAGGCCGGTCGGCGGCTCTTCGAGCGTCTTCAGCAGCGCATTGGCGGCGGCCATGTTCAACGCATCGGCCGGATGCAGCAGCAGGGCCTTGCCACGGCCGCGGCCGCTGGTCTGGTGCGACCAGTCGATGGCCTGGCGCACCTGCTCGACGCGGATGTCGCGGCTGGGCTTGGCATCGGGCTTGCCTTCGTCGTCACCCAGCCAGTTCAGCTGCACGCGCCAGGCCTCGGGCACGACGACCATCAGGTCGGGATGCGTGCGCTGGCGCACCAGGTGGCAGCTGCCGCAGCGGCCGCAGGGCTGGTGCTCGCGGTCTTCACACAACCAGGCCTGGGCCAGCAGGCCGGCGAACTCGAGGTGGCCGACGCCCGCCGGCCCGGCCAGCAGCAAGGCATGCGATCGCTGCATCGCCCGCGCCTGGGCCAGCGGCGCACCCAGCCAGGGCAAAGGCAGCGCGCCGGGCGCGTCCACGCCCAGGCGCATCGGTTCAGTCGGCTTGCCGGTGGCCATGCGCTCGGCGCCCTACCACCAGCGCCGCGCGGCCAGCGCGGCTTCGATCTGCTGCCACACCATCTCGCGCGGCTGGTCGGCGTCGATGCGGGCAAAGCGCTGCGGCGTGGCATCGCGCCGCGCGGCGTAGCCGGCCCGCACGCGCTCGAAGAAGGCGATGTCCTCGCGCTCGAGCCGGTCGGCATCGCGCGCGGCGGCGCGGCGCTGGGCGGCCACCAACGGCGGCAGGTCGAACCACAGCGTCAGGTCCGGGTGCCGGCCCTGCTGCACCCATTGCTCCAGTTGCGCCAGCTGCACCAGATCGAAGCCGCGGCCGGCACCCTGGTAGGCGAAGCTGGCATCGGTGAAACGGTCGCAGACCACCGTGGCGCCGCGCGCCAGCGCGGGTTCGATCACGCGCTGCAGGTGGTCGCGCCGCGCGGCAAAGACCAGCAAGGCCTCGGTCAGGGCATCCATCTCCCGGTGCAGGAACAGCTCGCGCAACGACTCGGCCAGCGGCGTGCCGCCCGGTTCGCGCGTTAGCACCACCTCGACCTCGTGCTGGCGCAGCCAGTGCGCCAAGGCGGCGATGTGCGAGGACTTGCCGGCGCCGTCGATGCCTTCGATGGTGATGAAGCGGCCGCTCATGGCTTGCGCGCCGAGGCCTGGCGCTGAAAGGTGTTCACCGCGCGATTGTGCGCCGCCAGGTCTTCGCTGAACACGCTGCTGCCATCGCCGCGGGCCACGAAGTACAAGGCCTTGGTGGGCTCGGGCCGCACCGCGGCACGCAGGGACGCCAGGCCCGGCATCGCGATCGGCGTGGGCGGCAGCCCCGGGCGCAGGTAGGTGTTGAACGGACCGTCCGTCTGCAGGTCGCGCTTGCGCAGGTTGCCGTCGAATGCTTCGCCCAGGCCGTAGATCACGGCAGGGTCGGTCTGCAGCGGCATGCCGATGCGCAGGCGGTTCAGGAACACCCCGGCGATGCGCGCGCGGTCTTCGCCGCGGCCGGTTTCCTTCTCGACGATCGAGGCCAGGATCAGCGCTTCATCGGCCGACTTCAGCGCCAGGTTGGCGGCGCGCTCGGCCCATACCGCGGCCAGGCGCTGCTGCATCATGGTCTGCGCGCGCTTGAGCACGGTGATGTCGCTGACCCCTCGGCTGTAGACGTAGGTGTCCGGGAAGAAGCGGCCTTCCGGCGAGACGCCCGGCAGGCCGAGCCGCGCCATCAGCTGCGCATCGTCCAGCGCCGCGCTCACCGGCTTCAGGTTCGGGGCCTTGGCCAGCGCGGCGCGGAACTGGCGGAAGGTCCAGCCCTCGATCAGGCGCACGCGCTCGAAGGCTTCGTCGCCCTGCACCATCTTCGCCAGCAGGCTGCGCGGCGTGATGCCCGGCTCCAGCTCGTAGCTGCCGGCGCGGATGCGGCGGGCCTGGCCGGACCAGCGGAACCATTGGTACAGCAGCCAGCCGTCGGTCTGCACCCCGGCCTGCACCCAGGCCTGGGCCACATCGCGCGGCGTGCTGCCGGCCTCGATGGAGAGTTCGACGGTCGGCGTGGCCAGCGGCAGCGGACGGCTCAGCCACCACCAGGCGGCCGCGGCGGCGGAGACGGCGAGCAACAGGACGAAGAGGAGAAGGCGGCGCCAGAGCTTCATGCGGCTGACGCAGGGGCGGCGCCACAAGGCCCGCCTCGGACATCGAACATGGGGGCGTGATGATAATCGCCGCCATGACCGAAAACGCTCTGCCCAGTGGCGCGCTGCGCCTGACCGACTGGGGCCTGATCCGTGCCCGCGGCGCCGACGCCGCGCACTTTCTGCACGGCCAGCTGACCCAGGACATCGAGCACCTTGCGCCGGGCCAGGCGCGATTGGCCGGCTACTGCTCGCCCAAGGGGCGGCTGCTGGCCAGCTTCATCGTCTGGCGCCGCGGGCCGGAAGAGATCCTGCTGGCCTGCAGCGCCGATGTGCTGCCCGCCACGCTGAAGCGGCTGTCGATGTTCGTGCTGCGGGCCAAGTGCAAGCTCGATGACGCCAGTGCCGAGTGGGCGCTGTATGGGCTGGCCGGAGCAGCGGCGGCCGCGTGGCTGGGCGCGCGGGCGCCGGCCGCCGCCTGGCAGCTGAACACGCAGGAGGACGCCGACCTGCTGCGCCTGCCCGATGCCCAGGGCGTGCCGCGCTGGCTGCTGGCTCAGCCCGGCGCTGCCGCCGCACCGGCCCTGCCCGCGCTGGCACCCGAAGCCTGGCGCTGGCTGGAGGTGCACAGCGGCGTGGCCCGCATCGTCGCCCCGACGGTGGAGCAGTTCGTGCCGCAGATGGTGAACCTCGAGCTGGTGGGCGGGGTGAACTTCCAGAAGGGCTGCTACCCGGGTCAGGAGGTGGTGGCGCGCAGCCAGTACCGCGGCACCCTGAAGCGCCGCGCGATGGTGTTCGACAGCGAGGTGGCCGCGCAGCCCGGGCAGGAGGTGTTCCACAGCGACGATCCCGGCCAACCCGCCGGCCTGGTGGCGAATGCCGGACAGCTGGCCGAGGGCCGTGCCAGTGCGCTGGTGGAAGTGAAGCTGGCCGCGCTGGGTGGCGGCAGCTGGCACCTCGGGGCGGCCGACGGCCCGACCCTGCGGCCCGGCGCCCTGCCCTATCCGTTGCCCACCGAGGCCGCGTGAGCCGACGTCTCTACGTCTACTACCGGCTGCCCGAGGCACGCTGGCCCGCGCTGCTGCCGGCGCTGGAGCAATTGCAGGCCAGGTGCCGCACGGCCATGCCGGGGTTGCGGGCCGAGCTGCTGCGGCGGCCCGGCAGCAGCGATGGCCTGATCACGGTGATGGAGACCTACGCGGCCGAGGCCGGCATCGACGCAGCGCAGGAACGTCGCATCGAGTCGGCCTTCATCGGGCTGTTCCAGGAACTGGCGCTGCCGGTACAGCGCCATGTCGAGGTCTTCGAGACGCTGGACTGACACCCGCTACAGCGCCCGCACCATCTCCACGTGCGGAATGCCGGCCTCCTCGAACACCGGGCCGCGCGTGCTGAACCCGACGCGGCTGTAGAACGGCGCGGCCGACAGCTGCGCATGCAGCAGCGCCTCGCGGAAGCCGCGCTCGCGTGCCGCCTGCATCAACGCGTCCAGCACCGAACGGCCGATGCGGCCGCCGCGCATCGGCGCCAGCACCGCCATGCGGCCGATCTTCGCCACGCCCGGCACATGCTCGAGCAGGCGCCCGGTGGCCAGCGGCTTGCCGAAGCGGTTGTAGGCCACGGCGTGCACGCACTCGGCGTCGGCGGCGTCCCACTCCATCTCGGCGGGGATCTTCTGCTCCTCGACGAATACCTTCGCGCGGATCGCGCCGGCTTCGGGGCCCAGCTCGCGCCACGCACCGACACGCACCTCGACCATCGGCTTGCCGGCCTCGAAGGCTTCGAGCACGTCGCGGAACTGCTGCGGGATCGGCTGCGAGGTCTGCGTGGCCGGGTCGGCGAACACGTAGACCAGCTCGCCGCCGACCAGCAGCTGGTCGCCACGGAACACCGCGCAGGCCAGCACCATCGACGAGTTGCCGATGCGCGTGGTGCGCACGCCGACGTCGATCAATTCGTCGAAGCGCGCCGAGGCCTCGTACTCGACCGTGGCCTTGCGTGCGAACAGGTCGCCGCCCAGGTAGTGCATGGTGTCCGCATAGGGCATCGCCATCGCGCGCCAGTAGCCCGACACGGTGGTGTCGAAATACATCAGGTAGTGCGCGTTGAACACGATGTTCTGCATGTCCACCTCGGCCCAGCGCACGCGCAGGCGTTCGGTGAATCGGAAGTCGCTGCGCTTTGTCGTCATGGGAACCAGTGTCTCCGCAGTTGTTCGCCAGCCGCAGCCTGGGCCTGGCCCGCTTCCTTCAGCGCGCGACCCATCTTGATGAAGTCGTGCGTCAGGCCGCGGTAGAGCTCCAGCGCGACCGGCACGCCGGCCATGCGCAGCCGATCGGCATAGGCCAGTCCTTCTTCGACCAGCGCGTCGCATTCGGCCAGGATCAGGCAGGCCGGCGCCACGCCGTCGAGGTCGAGCGCCTCCAGCGGCGCGAAGCGCCAGTCGCGCCGGTGGCGGTGGTCGATGTAGTGGTCGAAGAACCAGCTCACGTCCGCCGCTTCAAGCAGGAAGCCGTTGGCGAACAGCTTGTGCGACGCCGTGTCGGCATGCGCGGTGGTGCCGGGCGTGATGAGCAGCTGCAGCGCCAGCGGCAGGCCGATGTCGCGGGCATGGATCGCGCAGGTGGCCGCCAGCGTGCCGCCGGCGCTGTCGCCGCCCACCGCCAGCCGCGTGGTGTCGAGGCCGAGCCGGTCGCCATGCTCGGCCAGCCAGCGCATCGCGGCCCAGGCATCGTCCACCGCGGTCGGAAAGCGATGCTCGGGCGCGAGACGGTAGTCCAGCGACACCACGGCGCCGCCGCTCTTGAGCGCCAGCTGCCGGCACAGGCTGTCGTGCGTCTCGATGCCACCGATCACGAAGCCACCCCCGTGCAGGTACAGCAGCGTCGCGGGCTTGCCGGGCTGGTCGGTGTACAGCCGGGCCGGCAGCGCGGTGCCGTCGGCGGCGCGCAGGGTCAGGTCTTCCACGCGCGACAGCGTCGCACGCGGTGGCTCCAGCACTTCGGCAGCGGCCAGGTAGGCCTTGCGTGCCTCGGCCGGCGTCTGCGCATGGAAGGGCGTGCGCCTGGCGCGCTGGATGCGTTCGAGCAGGCCGGCCATCGCCGGGGTCAGCAGGGTGCGAGATGTCACCGAAGCGCTCGTCGTGGGGCTGGGACAGCGAGGATACTGTGTGCCCTTCCCTCGCCCCATCCGCCCTGCACCATGGCCCGCATCCTCTACCTCACGCAGATTGAAATCGACCACGGCGCCATCGCCTGCCTGCCGCAGGAATGCCAGCGCGTCGGCATGAAGAGGCCGCTGGTGGTCACCGACCCCGGCGTGCGGGCGGCGGGCGTGCTCGACAAGGCGCTGGCCGCGCTGGGCGCCATCGACCATGTCGTGTTCGACCAGACGCCGGGCAACCCGACCGAGGCCGCGGTGCGGTCTGCGGCCGAGCTGTTCCGCGCGCAGCGTTGCGACGGCCTCATCGCGGTGGGCGGCGGCTCCAGCATCGACCTGGCCAAGGGCGTCGCGATCCTCGGCACCCATCCCGGCGCGTTAAAGACCTACGCCACCATCGAAGGCGGCAGCCCGAAGATCACCGAGGCCGTGGCGCCGCTGATCGCGGTGCCCACCACCGCCGGCACGGGCAGCGAGGTGGCGCGCGGCGCGATCGTCATCGTCGACGATGGCCGCAAGCTCGGCTTTCACAGCTGGCACCTGGTGCCCAAGACCGCGATCCTCGACCCCGACCTGACGCTGGGCCTGCCGCCGCTGCTGACTGCCGCGACCGGCATGGACGCGATCGCCCATTGCCTGGAGACCTTCATGGCGCCGGCCATCAACCCGCCGGCCGATGGCATTGCGCTCGACGGCCTGGAGCGCGGCTGGGCCCACATCGAGCGCGCCACGAAGAATGGCCAGGACCGCGAAGCGCGCTGGAACATGATGAGCGCCAGCATGCAGGGTGCAATGGCCTTCCAGAAAGGCCTGGGCTGCGTGCACTCGCTGAGCCACAGCCTGGGCGGGGTGAACCCGAAGCTGCACCATGGCACCCTGAATGCGATGTTCCTGCCGGCCGTGATCCTGTTCAACGCACCGGCCGAGTCGATGCAGAACGACCGGCGCCTGCAACGCATGGCGCATGCGATCGGTCTGCCGGGCTGCGACAGCCGCGGCACCGAGCTGGCCGAGGCCGTGCGTGCACTGAACGCGCGGCTGGGCCTGCCACCCGGCCTGGCGGCAATGGGCGTCACGCGCGACCTGTACGAGCGCATCATCGACGGCGCGATGGCCGACCACTGCCACAAGACCAACCCGCGCATCGCCACGCGCGAGGACTACCGCGCGATGCTCGACGCGTCGCTGTAGGCCGTCACCGGCAGTCCGGCGTCGGCTGCAGTTCGTCATCCGGCGCTGCAGTCCGTCGCATCCGGCGTGACCGGGTCGAAGGCAGCTTGATATGGTGTGCTACATCAGCAACACACCGGAAGCGCCCATGCAAACCTGGGATGCCAAGCTGCCGATCTACCAGCAACTGGCCGACATCCTCGCGGCCAGGCTGCTCGATGGCCAACCGCACGAAGGCGAACCGATGCCCTCGGTGCGCGCCCTGGCCGGGCAGTACCTGATCAACCCGCTCACGGTCAGCCGTGCGCTGCAGGCGTTGGGCGACGAAGGCCTGATCGAGACCCGGCGCGGGCTCGGCATCTTCGTGCGGCCCGGCGCGCGCGATCGGCTCAAGCAGGCCGAGCGCGAGCGGTTCTTGAAGGAAGAGTGGCCGCAGCTGCGTGCCCGCCTGCGCCGGCTGGACATCGGCGCGGATCAACTGAGTTGGGAGGACTGACGATGGAACCCCTGATCCAGGCCCAGGGCCTGACGCTGCGCTACGGCCGCAAGGTGGCGGTGGACGACGTGAGCTTCACGATTCCCAAGGGTCGCGTCGTCGGCCTGCTCGGCCACAACGGTGCCGGCAAGACCTCGCTGATGAAGGCGCTGGTCGGCCTGCTGCCGGCCGAGGGCCAGCTCACGGTGCTGGGCATGCAGCCGCGGGCGCAGCGGGTGCAGCTGCTCGAGCAGCTGAGCTACATCCCCGACGTCGCGATCCTGCCGCGCTGGGCCCGTGTCGAGCAGCTGATCACGCTGATGAGCGGGCTGCATCCGCGCTTCTCGGCTGACCGCGCCCGGGCGCTGATCAAGCGCACCAGCGTGTCGCTGTCCGACAAGGTGAAGTCGCTGTCCAAGGGCATGGTGGTGCAGGTGCACCTGGCGCTGATGGCGGCCATCGATGCCCGCGTGATGATCCTGGACGAGCCGACGCTGGGCCTGGACGTGCTGTCGCGCAAGGCCTTCTACGAGATGCTGATCGACGAGTGGTGCGACGGCGAGCGCAGCGTGCTGATCTCGACCCACCAGGTCGAGGAGATCGAGTCGCTGCTGTCGGACGTGATGATGCTCAATGAAGGCAAGCTGGTGCTGTCGATCAGCCTGGAGGAGATGGACCGCCGCTTCGTCGCACTGAGCCACGACCCGGCCCAGGCCGACGCGATGGCCGCCGCCCATCCGCTGCTGCGCTACCGCGTGCAGGGCGGCGCGGCTGCGCTCTTCGACGGCCCGCCGCCGGCGGCCGTGCAGGCCCTCGGCCAGCGCGTGCGGCCCAGCCTGGTCGACCTGTTCGTCGCGCTGACGCGCGCGCCCGAAATGAACCGCACGCAGGGCTGAAGCAGCCCTCGAGGAGCCGAACCATGAACCGTTTTGCCACGCTGATGCAGCGTGAATGGATGCAGCACCGCCTGGGCTGGATCATCATGATGGCCGCGCCTTTCGCGATCACGCTCGCGGCAGCGCCCTTCAGCGGCGTGCAGGTCACGCTGGACGACGGCGCGGCCGTGGTGCAGCGCGTGCCCGAGGCCCTGCTGATCGCCTTCGGCTGCATGGCCGGCCTGGCCGTCTCGACGATGGTGCTGGCCTCGATGTTCTCGTTGTTCCAGGCCCCCGGCCTGGCTCGGCGCGACCACCAGGACCGCTCGATCGAGTTCTGGCTCTCGCTGCCCACCGGCCACCTGCAGAGCGTGGGGGCGCCGCTGCTGGTGCACCTGCTGCTGGTGCCGTGGCTGGCGCTCGCGGTCGGCGCACTGGGCGGCTGGGTGGTGTCGCTGGCGGTCGTCACCAAAACCTGGAGCGTGGGCGCCTGGTTCACGCTGCCGTGGGGCAGCGTGCTGGCCGCGGCGCTGGCGCTGCTGGGTCGGCTTGCCGCGGGCTACGTGCTGGCCCTGCTGTGGCTGTCGCCGCTGGTGCTGTTGACGATGGCCGCCTCCGCCTGGTTCAAGCGCTGGGGCGTGCCACTGGTGGTGGCGGTGGTCGGCGGGGGTGGACTGGTGCTGGACAACGTCTACCACCAGACGCAGGTGTGGGACACGCTGCGCTACCTGCTGCACCAAGCCACCCAGGCGCTGATCGTTGCCGATCGCGCCGGCCCGCGCAGCCTGACGATGCGCGCCGACGGCGATCCCCTGCCCTTCGTGCAAGGCCTGCCGGCCTGGGCCCTGCATGACCTGGGCTCGGCGCTGGGCGCCGCGGCAACGTCGGGCTTCCTGGCGGCCCTGGCAGTGGCCGGGCTTGGCTACGCGCTGCTGGTGCTGCGCCGTCAGCGCGGCGCCTGAGCCGCGCGCAGGAATTTCCTGACGCAAAAAAGGCGCGGCCCCTTGTGGGGACCGCGCCGCCTTGCTTGTCTCCCCGAACCCGCCGCGTGTGGCGGCAGGCTCAGCACCTCTCAAAGCAATCGTGCATCAGCCGTGCTTGGCCTCGAAGAACTGCTCGTCTTCGGTCGAGCCCTTCAGCGCGGCGGTCGAAGCCTCGCGCTCGATCGTCGTGGTCACCGCGTCGAAGTAACCGGTGCCCACTTCGCGCTGGTGCTTCACGGCCGTGAAGCCCTTCTCGGCGGCGGCGAATTCCTTTTCCTGCATCTCGACGAAGGCCGTCATGTTGTTGCGGGCGTAGCCGTAGGCCAGCTCGAACATCGAGTAGTTCAGGCTGTGGAAACCGGCCAGCGTGATGAACTGGAACTTGTAGCCCATGGCGCCCAGTTCGCGCTGGAACTTGGCGATCGTCGCGTCGTCGAGGTTCTTCTTCCAGTTGAACGAGGGCGAGCAGTTGTAGGCCAGCAGCTTGCCGGGGAACTTGGCATGGATCGCATCGGCGAAGGCCTTCGCGAACGCCAGGTCCGGCGTGCCGGTCTCGCACCAGATCAGGTCGGCGTACTCGGCATAGGCCAGGCCGCGGCTCACCGCCTGCTCGAAGCCCTTCTTGGTCTTGTAGAAGCCTTCGACGGTGCGCTCGCCGGTCAGGAAGGGCTTGTCGTTGGCGTCGACGTCGCTGGTCACCAGGTCGGCTGCTTCGGCGTCGGTGCGGGCCAGCAGGATGGTCGGCACGCCCATCACGTCGGCCGCCAGGCGGGCGGCCACCAGCTTGCTCACCGCTTCACGCG
>NZ_JBGAGA010000049.1:0-44509 GCF_044226965.1 Aquabacterium sp.
ACGAAGCGATTGCCGATGCGGTGGACGAACTCTGGCGCGAAGGCTCGGGCGACATCCTCGTGTTCCTGCCCGGCGAGCGCGAGATCCGCGAGGCGGCCGACCACCTGCGCAAGCACCTCGCGCAGCAGCACCGGGGCGGGCCGCAGCCGGACATCCTGCCGCTGTTCGCGCGGTTGTCGCAGGCCGAGCAGGACCGCGTGTTCGAGGCTGGCAACGGCCGCCGCATCGTGCTGGCCACCAACGTGGCCGAGACCTCGCTGACGGTGCCGGGCATCCGCTACGTCATCGACTCGGGGCTCGCGCGGGTCAAGCGCTACAGCTACCGCAACAAGGTCGAGCAGCTGCAGGTCGAGCCCATCAGCCAGGCCGCGGCCAACCAGCGCGCCGGCCGCTGCGGCCGCGTGGCCAACGGCATCTGCATCCGGCTCTACGACGAGAAGGACTTCGCCGGCCGCACGCCGTTCACCGACCCCGAGATCCTGCGCTCCTCGCTGGCCGGCGTGATCCTGCGCATGAAGAGCCTGCACCTGGGCTCGGTCGAACAGTTCCCCTTCCTCGAGCCGCCCCGCGCGAAGGCGATCGCCGACGGCTACGCGCTGCTCGGCGAGCTGAACGCGGTGGACGACGACAACGAGCTCACGCCGATCGGCCGCGAGCTCGCCAAGCTGCCGCTGGACCCGCGCGTCGGCCGCATGATCCTGGAGGCGCGCGACCGCCACGCGCTGAGCGAGGTGCTGGTGATAGCGTCGGCGATGAGCGTCCAGGATGTGCGCGACCGGCCGATGGAGCAGGCCCAGGCCGCCGACGAGAAGCACAGGAAGTTCGACGACGAGAAGAGCGAGTTCAGCGGCTACCTGAAGCTGTGGCAATGGCTGGAGGACGCGAAGGGTGGCCATGGTGAGCATCGGCTCAGTCACCGCAAGCAGGAGCAGCTGCTGCGCGAGCACTTCGTCAGCCCGCGCCGCGTGCGCGAATGGCGCGACATCCACACCCAGCTGCACACCGTGGTGGCCGAGCATGGCTGGCGGCTGAACGCATCACCAGCCACCTACGAGCAGCTGCACCTGTCGCTGATGGCCGGCTTGCTGGGCAACATCGGCTGCAAGAGCGATGACGAGGAGTGGTACCTCGGCGCGCGCGGCATCAAGTTCTGGCGCCATCCCGGCGCGCACCTGAGCAAGAAGCCCGGCCGCTGGCTGATGGCGGCCGAACTGGTGGAGACCACGCGGCTCTATGGCCGCGGCCTGGCGCAGATCGAGCCGCAATGGATTCCCGGCATCGCCGGTCACCTGCTGAAGACGCAGCTGCTCGACCCGCACTGGGAGAAGAAGGCGGCCGAAGTGGTGGCGCTGGAGCGGGCCACGCTGTACGGCATCGTCGTCTACAGCAACCGGCGCGTGAATTTCGGCAGGCTCGACCCGAAGGCGGCGCGCGAGATGTTCATCCGCGCCGCGCTGGTCGAGGGCGAATGGGACACCAAGCTGCCCTTCCTGGCGCACAACCAGCGCCTGGTGGCGCAGGTGCAGGAACTGGAACACAAGTCGCGCCGGCAGGACGTGCTGGTCGACGACGAGCTGATCTTCGCGTTCTACGACCAGCAGTTGCCGGCCGACGTGTGCTCCGGCGCGAGCCTGGAGCGCTGGTACCGCGCCGAGAGCCAGCGCCAGCCAAAGCTGCTGCACTTGACGCGCGACGAGCTGATGCGGCACGAAGCCGCCGGCATCACCACCGCGGCATTCCCGAAGACCATTCGCCTGGGCGGTGTCGATTGCGCCGCCAGCTACCTGCACGAGCCCGGCGACCCGAAGGACGGCGTGACGGTGACGGTGCCGATCTACGCGCTGAACCAGGTCAGCGAAGAGCGCTGCGAGTGGCTGGTGCCCGGCATGCTGGCGGCCAAAGTGAGCGCCCTGCTGAAGAGCCTGCACCAGAAGCCGCGCGCGCGGCTGGTGCCGCTACCGGAGTACGTGGAGAGCTTTGTCGCGAGCACGCCGTTTGGCCAGGGCGCGCTGATGGAGGTGCTGCTCAAGGCCGTGCGGGAACGAACGCAGCTGCCGGTGCAGCGCAACGACTTCAAGCTCGACATGCTGCAGCCGCACCTGTTCATGAACTTCCGCGTGGTCGACGAGCACGGCCGCCAGCTCGGCATGGGCCGGCACCTGCCGACGCTGAAGGCCGATCTCGGGGGCCAGGCGCGCTCGGCCTTCCAGGCCCTGGCGGCGCTGAAGCTGGCGCCGGCCGCGGCCGCCAGTGCGCCGGCAGCACCGGTGACGCCGGCGGCCGCAGCGGGCAAGGCGCCCACGCGCGTCGGGGCGCCCGAGCAGGCGCCGGCGCCGCCACCGGCCGCCGCACCGCAGTACACCGCCTGGACCTTCGGCGAACTGCCCGAGCTGATGGAGATCCGCAAGGGCGCGCAGTCGCTGGTCGGCTTCCCGGCGCTGATCGACCGGGGCACGCATGTCGAGATCGAAGTCTTCGACGAGCCCGATGCCGCGGCGGCCCGGCACCGCGCCGGCCTGCGCCGCCTGGTGGCCCTGCAGATCAAGGAGCCGCTGAAGTACCTGGAGAAGAACATCCCGGACCTGCAGCGCATGGCCGTGGCCTACATGGCGCTGGGCACGGCCGAGGAACTGCGCCAGCAGGTCGTCGACGTGGCGATCGACCGCGCCTTCCTGGCCGAGCCCATGCCCGCCGATGCCGCGGCCTTTGGCCGGCGCGTCGACGAAGGCCGGGCCCGGCTGAACCTGATTGCGCAGGAAGTCGCGCGCCAGGCCGGCGTGGTGCTGGCCGAATGGGCCCTGGCACAGCGTAAGCTCAAGGACGGCAAGCCCCCGCGTGAGGTGGCAGAGGACATCACGGCCCAGCTGCAAAGGCTGGTGCCGAAGCAGTTCCTGCTGCAGACGCCCTGGGCCCAGCTGCAGCACCTGCCGCGCTACCTGAAGGCCATCACGCTGCGGCTGGACAAGCTGCGCACCGACCCGGCGCGCGATGCCCAGCGCCTGGGCGAGCTGAGGCCCCTGGAGCAGCGCTGGCTGCGCCGCGTGGCTGACCTGCGCGGCACCGCCGACGCCCGAGTGGAGGAGTACCGCTGGCTGCTGGAGGAACTGCGCGTCAGCCTGTTTGCACAGGAATTGCGTACGCCCCAGCCGGTGAGCGTGAAACGCCTGGACAAGGCCTGGCAGCAGCTGAGCAGTTGAGCAGCCGCTGAAACCGGCTTGTTCCTCGCGCCTAGGGTTTCACCGCTGCGCCCGGCGCGGCCGAGTTTCCACAATGCCGCGTCCGGGAAGCGGCCTGGGCGAGGAGAGCATATGCACTACGTCTGGATGGCGATCGTCGGCTTCGTGGTGGGCCTGATCGCCCGCGCAGTCCTGCCGGGCACGCAGAGCCTGGGCCTGATCCTGACCGCGGTGCTGGGCATCGCCGGCTCGTATGTCGCCGGCTTCATCGGCCAGGCGCTGGGCTGGTACTCGGCCGGCCAGGGGGCGGGGTTCATCGGCTCGGTGGTGGGCGCCATCGTGCTGCTGGTGGTCGTCGGCATGCTCAAGCGCGCCGGTGGAGAAAGTGGCGGCAGCTGAGGCATTTGCCGCTGGAATGCGCGCGCCGGGCGCCGGCGCGCCGCGCACTGCAGGTGGCGGGTTCCTAAAATGCGACCCGCTGCAAAGCTGGGGCCTGCGGGCCCTGCTTCGGCGCCACAAGCGTCGTTCGGGAGGCGTTGTTGAAGAGAGTTGTACTGCTCGCAGCGGGATGCTGCATGGTCGCCTGGGCCTCGGCGCAATCCGCCGCTGACAGCACCAGCAACAACAACGCCAATGCCGAGCGCATGGAGCGCGCCAAGCGGGACGCGGCCAATCCGCTGCGCATGATCATCGAAGCCAGCCAGGTCAAGCGTGGCAAGGCCAGCGAGCCAGCGGCGCCTGCGCCCACGCCCAGCCCGGCAGCGACGGCCGCCCCGGCCAGCGCGGCGGTGGCTGCGGCCCGGCCGGCGCCGAGGCCCGCCGCCGCCCGCCCCGAGCCGGCCAGCGCCGAGCCCGCCGCGCCAACCCGCAGTGCCGCCGCGGTGCCGCCGAACACCGGCATCACCGAGCGCGTGCAGCCGCTGCCCAATACTGCGCTGGCGCCGACGCCGGTTCCCGTCGCAGCGGCCAGCGCGGCCGCGTCCAGCCCGGCCCCGCTGACACAGACCGCCGCGGCCCAGCCCGCGGCGATGCCGGCCACGGTGGCCGTCACCGGGGCGATGCCATCGGCGAACGGCAGCGCGGCCACGGGGCCTGTCGGCTCGTCGGTGGCGGCCGCCACGCCGGCCGCGGCCAGCCCGGCGCCCAAACCTGCGGCCGACCCGCAGCTGGCCAGTGCCTCGACCCGCAGCACGCCGACGGCCGCCGCGCGTGCCGCCGAGGTCCCGTTGAAGCTGGCCAAGTATGTCGAGCCTGAGCTGCCGCAACGCCTGCGCAACCGGCTCAAGGCCGCCACCGAGGTCACGGTCACCTTCCGCGTGAACGCCGATGGCAGCGTCAGCGACCCCGACGTGCGCAACAGCAGCAACCACGCGCTCGATCCGATCGTGATCGAAGCGGTGAAGCAGTGGCGCTACGAGCCGATCTCAGAAGCCCGCATCCACGCGGTGCAACTGGTGTTCAACCTGGACAACTAGGCGAACAACTCCAGCGCGCGGTCCATCCCGCCTTCCTCGATCGAGATCATCGCCCGCTCGCGCACCGCGGGCTTGCCGTGGTAGCCGATCGACAGGCCGGCCACCGACATCATCGGCAGGTCGTTCGCCCCGTCGCCGACAGCGATGGCCTGCTCGGTGCCGATGCCCATCAGCTCGCACACCTCCAGCAGCACGCGGCGCTTCTCGGCGCCGTCGCAGATGTCGCCCCAGGGGCGGTCGACCATGCGGCCGGTGAGGGCACCCTGCTCGATCTCCAGCATGTTGGCGCGCGCGAAATCAAGGCCGAGGCGGTGGCGCACGCGTTCGCTGAAGTAGGTGAAGCCGCCGGAGACCAGCAGCGTCTTCAGCCCAGCCGCCTGCAGCGCCCGCACGAAGCGCTCGACGCCGGGGTTCAGCTGCAGCAGGCGGTCGTAGACGGTGGCGAGCGCGCTTTCCGGCACGCCCCGCAGCAGCGCGACGCGGCGGCGCAGGCTCTCCTTGTAGTCGGCAATCTCGCCGCGCATCGCGGCCTCGGTGATGGCGGCCACCTCGGCCTTGCGGCCGGCCGCCGCGGCAATCTCGTCGACGCACTCGATGTTGATCAGCGTCGAGTCCATGTCGAAGGCCACCAGCCGGTAGTCCGACAAGCGCAGCGGTGGCTCGATGCCGCGCACGAACAGGCCGGGCGCGAATTCGACGGCATGCAAGGGTGCGCTCATGGGGGCGTGCACAGGCAATGCACCACCGCCGCGAAGGGATGGCGCTGTTCCATCAGGTCGTTCAACCAGGCCATCTCGCCCTGCAGCTGGCCTTGCAGCTCGCGCATGGGCGCCGGCAGCGCGGCTGCCGGACCCTGCAGCTGCTGCGTCCACTGGGCGATGGCCGGTTGCAGCGCCTGCAGGGCCTGGCTGCCGAACAGGCTGATCAGGCGCGACAGCCGGCCCTGGTCGCGTTCGATGTAGACGCTCCGGTAGCTGCCCTTGGCCAGCTTCGCACGGCCCGCGGCCGCGTCGATGGCGTCGCCGAAGCTGCCGAGCCGGTCGACCAAGCCGCGCTCCTTGGCCTGCGCGCCGGTCCAGACGCGGCCCTGCGCGATCTCGTCGATCTTCTCGGGCGTGCTCTTGCGCGCCTGCGCGACCCGGTTGGTGAAGTCGCTGTAGATGTGGCCCACACTGCCCTGCACCAGCGCCGCGAAGCGCGGGTCCATCGGCTTGCGGATGTCGTAGGCATTGGCCAGCCACGTGGTGGCATAGCCACCGGTGTGCACCGAGAGTTTGGACACCAGCCCGTCGGCGGTGGGGAACATCGCGAACACGCCGATCGAGCCGGTGATCGTCGCCGGGTCGGCGATGACCTCGTCCGACGCCGTCGAGATCCAGTAGCCGCCCGAGGCCGCCACGTCGCCCATCGATACCACCACCGGCTTGCCGGCCGCGCGCGTGAGCTCGAGCTCGCGCCGCACCAGCTCGGAGCCGAACACGCTGCCGCCCGGTGAGCGCACGCGCAACACGATGGCCTTGATCTGCTGGTCCTCGCGCGCCTGCCGGATCAGGTCGGCGGTGGAGCGGCCGCCGATCGCGCCGGGGCCCGCCTCGCCATCGCTGATCGAGCCTTCGGCCACCACGATCCCCACCGCCTGCTGGCCCGGCATGGGCTGCGGCAGGCGGGCCAGGTACTCGTTGAACTGCACCTGGCGGAAGGTCTTGATCGCGGGGTCCTTCGCGCCGCGCGCGATCATCATCGCGCGCAGCTCGTCCTGGGTCTTCAGGCCATCGACCAGCTTCATCTGCAGCGCCAGCTTGCCGGTGTCGCCGCCGGCCTGTTGCAGCAGCGTGGCAACGTTCTCGATGCCCTGGCCCAGGCTGCCCTTGGGCAGCTTGCGCGCGGTTTCCACCGACTCGGTGTAGATCGCCCACAGCGCGTCGTACAGGAAGGCGTCGGACTCCAGCGTCTCCTTGGACGGGGCATTGGCGAAATACGGCTCGCCGAAGTTCTTGTACTTGCCGGCGCGGATGACGTTGGCGCTGACACCGAGCCGGTCGAAGGCTTCGCGGTAGTAGTTGCGCAGGTTGCCATAACCTTCCAGGTACACGGCCCCCATCGGGTGCATGTACACCTCGTCGGCCTGGGCTGCGACGAAGTACTGGCGCTGGTTGTAGCCCGCACCCCAGGCCACGACCTTCTTGCCGCCGCTGGCCTGCTTGAAGCGCTGCAACGCGGCATTGAACTCACGCAGGTTCGGCAGCCCGCCGCCGGCGAAATCGTCCAGCACCAGCAGCACGCTGCTGACCTGGGGGTCGGTGGCCGCGGCGTCCAGCACGCGCAGCACATCGCGCAGCTGGACCTGCGCATCGGGCTCGCCGCGCACCTGCTTCAGCGCCCGCTCGCGCGCGCTGCCGGCGTACTGCTCCACCAGCGGGCCGGCCAGCCGCAGCACCAGCACGGTCTTGTCCTGCAGCTTGGGCGCGCCGCTGCGCAGCCAGCCGACCAGCAGCACGCCGACGATCAACAGGAACAGCAGGTTCAGCACCAGCCGCCGGCTGCCGTCCACCAGCCACCACAGCGCGCCGAAGCTGCGCCGCAGCCAGCCGCGGCGCTTGGGCGGTTTGTCGGGCGGCGGGGTGGATGCGGGGCCCATGGCCACCTGGAATTCTTGGGTATCGGACATCAGGGTCTCCGTGCAGGCCGGTTCAAGCCCGCTCAAGCCTTCAGGGCCTGCGGCTGGCCCAGCTGCCGCAGCACGTCGCGGATGAACTGGGCACGGTCTTTCGGGTCGGCGATCTCGCGCTCGATGCGCAGCTTGTCGTTGCCGGCGAGCTTGATGTGGCGGTGCTTCTGCACCAATTCAATGATGCGCATCGCATCGATCGGCGGATTGGGCCGGAACGTGATGGACATCAGCTTCGGATTCGCGTCGATCTTCAGCACGCCATACGGCTTGGCCAGCACGCGCAGCCGGTGCGTGTCGAACAGGGTCTGGCCCTGCGGCGGCAGCTTGCCGAAGCGGTCGGTGATCTCCTCGAGCATCGTCTCCAGCTGCTCGGGCTTGCTGGCGGTGGCCAGGCGCTTGTACAGGTTCAGGCGCGTGTGCACGTCGCCGCAGTAGGCGTCGGGCAGCAGCGCCGGTGCATGCAGGTTGATCTCGGTCGTGCCGCCGAACACGCCGGTGGGCGACAGCAGGTCGGGCTCGCGGCCGGCCTTCAGTGCGCTGACGGCTTCGCTGAGCATGTCGTTGTACATCTGGAAGCCGACTTCCTGCATGTTGCCGCTCTGGTGCTCGCCCAGCACCTCGCCGACTCCGCGGATCTCCAGGTCGTGCATCGCCAGGTAGAAGCCCGAGCCGAGCTCTTCCATGCTCTGGATCGCGTCCAGCCGCATCTGTGCCTGCTTGCTCAGCGTCTCGGTGTCGGGCACCAGCAGGTAGGCATAGGCCTGGTGGTGGCTGCGGCCGACACGGCCGCGCAACTGGTGCAGCTGCGCCAGGCCGAACTTGTCGGCACGGCTGATGACGATGGTGTTGGCGCTCGGCACGTCGATGCCGGTCTCGATGATGGTCGAGCACAGCAGCACGTTGTAGCGCTGCGCGATGAAGTCGCGCATCACCGCCTCGAGCTCTCGCTCGGGCATCTGGCCGTGGGCCACCCCGATGCGTGCCTCGGGCAGCAGCTCGGCCAGGCGGTTGCGGCGCGGCTCGATGGTCTCGACCTCGTTGTGCAGGAAGTAGACCTGGCCGCCGCGCTTCAGCTCGCGCAGCACGGCCTCGCGGATCACGCTGTTGCCTTCGTTGCGCACGAAGGTCTTGATCGCCAGGCGGCGCTGCGGCGCGGTGGCGATGACCGACAGGTCGCGCAGGCCCTCGAGCGCCATGCCCAGCGTGCGCGGGATCGGCGTGGCGGTGAGCGTGAGCACATCGACCTCGGCGCGCATGGCCTTGATCGCTTCCTTGTGGCGCACGCCGAAGCGGTGTTCCTCGTCGATGATCAGCAGGCCCAGCCGCTTGTACTTCACGTCCGCGCTCAGCAGCTTGTGGGTGCCGACGACGATGTCCACCGTGCCGTTCTCCAGGCCTTCGAGCGCGGCCTTCACCTCCTTGGGAGAGCGGAAGCGGGAGAGCTCGGCCACCTTCACCGGCCACTTGCCGAAGCGGTCGACCAGCGTCTGGTAATGCTGCTCGGCCAGCAGCGTGGTGGGGGCCAGCAGCGCCACCTGCTTGCCGCCATGCACCGCTACGAAGGCGGCGCGCAGGGCGACCTCGGTCTTGCCGAAACCGACGTCGCCGCAGACCAGCCGGTCCATCGGCTTCGGGCTGACCAGGTCCTGAATGACGGCATGGATGGCCGCGCGCTGGTCGGGGGTCTCTTCAAAGCCAAAGCTGGCGGCGAAGGCCTCGTAATCGTGCGGCGTGAAGCGGTGCGCATGGCCTTCGCGTGCGGCGCGGCGGGCGTACAGGTTCAGCAGTTCGGCGGCGGTGTCGCGCACCTGCTCGGCGGCCTTGCGCTTGGCCTTGTCCCACGCGCCGGAGCCCAGCTTGTGCAGCGGCGCTTCATCGGGGCTGACACCGGTGTAGCGGCTGATCAGGTGCAGCTGCGCCACCGGCACGTACAGCGTGGCCTTGTCGGCGTACTCCAGGTGCAGGAACTCCGAAGCACCGTCGCCGAGGTCGATGTTGATCAGGCCCTGGTAGCGGCCGATGCCGTGGTTGGCATGCACCACCGGGTCGCCGATCTTCAGTTCGGACAGGTCCTTGATCAGCGCGTCGACGCTGGACACCTGCTCCTGCTTGCGCCGGCGCCGCGCCTGCGGCGTGCTGGCGAAAAGCTCGGTCTCGGTGATGAACTGGATCGCGCGTTGCTCTTCGGGTTCGTGCCAGAAGAAGCCCGCGGCCAACGGCGCGGCGGTGATCGCGACCTTCTCGTCGCTGGCTTCAAACTCGGCCAGCGTGCCGACACTGGGCGGATCGATCTTGTGGTCGCGCAGCAGCTCCAGCAGGCTCTCGCGCCGGCCTTCGCTTTCGGCGACGATCAGCACGCGGTGCGCCGTGGTGTCGAGGTGCTTGCCCAGCAGCTGCAGCGGCTCGGTGGCGCCGCGGTCCACCGCGATGTCGGGCAAGGGTCGGGCCCAGTCGACCGGTTCGCTACCGCGCAAAGAGAGCGTGGCCAGCGTGTTGGCGTTGGCAAAGAATTCGTCGCTGCGCTGGAAGATCTCCTCCGGCGGCAGGATCGGCCGGTCGGGGTCGGCGCTGAGGAAGCGATGCCGCTCGCGCGTGTCGCTCCAGAACTGCTCCAGCGCTGCATCGACCTCGCCGTGCAGCACCAGCATTGATTGGCTGCCGATGTAGTCGAAGATCGTCGCGGTCTGCGCGAAGAACAGCGGCAGGTAGTATTCGATGCCGGCGGTGGCGATGCCCTGCGCGATGTCCTTGTAGATGCGGCTCTTGGTCGGGTCGCCGTCGAGCTTCTCGCGCCAGCGTTGGCGGAAGGTGGTGCGCGCCGCCTCGTCCATCGGGAACTCTCGGCCGGGCAAGAGCCTGACCTCGGGCACCGGGTACAGGCTGCGTTGCGTGTCGGGGTCGAAGGTGCGGATCGAGTCGACCTCGTTGTCGAACAGGTCGACGCGGTAGGGCACCTGCGAGCCCATCGGGTACAGGTCGATCAGGCCGCCGCGCACCGCGTATTCGCCAGGCGAGACGACCTGGCTGACGTGGTTGTAGCCGGCCAGCGTCAGCTGCGCGCGCAGCGAAGCCTCGTCCAGCTTGGCCTTCTGCTTGAACTGGAAGGTGGTGCCGGCCAGGAAACTGGGCGGGGCCAGTCGCGTCAACGCGGTGGTGGCGGGCAGCAGCACCACGTCCGCCTCGCGCTGGTGGATGCGCCACAAGGTGGCCAGGCGCTCGGAGATCAGGTCCTGGTGCGGTGAGAAGGTGTCGTAGGGCAGCGTCTCCCAGTCCGGGAAGATCGTCGTGCGCAGGCCGGGCGCGAAGAAGGGCAGTTCGTCGGCCAGCCGCTGTGCATCGGCCGGCTCGGCGGTGACGATGGCCAGCAGGCGCTTCTCGGCCACGCAGTCCTGCGCGATGCGGGCCAGCAGCAGGGCGTCGGCCGAGCCGATCGGGCGGGGCAGGGTGTAGCGCTTTCCGGGCGCGATGGCAGGACGTCGCATGGCGGGTCAAAAGCACAACGCCCCGTGCGACAGGCAACGGGGCGGCTGCTGAGGCCGGATTCTAGAATCCCGCGCATGCCCTCATATGCCATCGGCGTTGCGCCGCGTTGCTTTGCGCTGGTGCCCTGTGCCGGTGTCGGCCTGCGGGCCGGGGCAGGGGGGCCGAAGCAGTACGCCCTGCTCGGCGGCCGCCCGCTGGTGGCGCACACGCTGGCCGCGTTGGCGGGTGTGAGCGAACTGAGCGCGACCCTGGTGGTGCTGGCGCCCGAGGACACGCAGTTCGAAGCCGCGGTGCCTGGCTTCGGCAGCGCCGACAGCCAATGGACAGCCCGCATCGGCGGCGAGACGCGCGCGCAGACGGTGGCCAACGGTCTCGACGAACTGCTGGCCCGCGGCGCACAGCCGCACGACTGGGTGCTGGTGCACGATGCCGCCCGCTGCCTGCTGCGCCCGGCCTGGGTGCGGCGCCTGATCGAGGCCTGCGCCGACGATGAAGTGGGCGGCCTGCTGGCGCTGCCGCTGGCCGACACGCTGAAGCAGGCGCGCCTGGGCCGCAGTGCCGCCACGCTGGACCGCAGCGACAAGTGGGCCGCGCAGACACCGCAGATGTTCCGCCTGGGCCTGCTGCGCCCCGCGCTGGCCGCGGGCGGCAGCGGCATCACCGACGAGGCCAGTGCGGTCGAGGCCTTGGGCCATGCCCCGAAGCTGGTGCCTGGCGAGGCCGAGAACTTCAAGATCACCTGGCCGGGCGACTTCGCGCTGGCCGAGCGGCTGCTGGCCAGCCGCGACGAGGAGGCGATGCGATGAGCGAGTCGACGATGCCGGGCTTCATGATGCGGGTCGGCGAAGGCTGGGACACGCACGCGCTGGTGACGGGCAGGCCGCTCATCCTGGGTGGTATCACGATTCCCCACACGCACGGGTTGCTCGGCCATTCGGACGCCGATGCGCTGCTGCACGCGATCATCGACGCATTGTTTGGCGCCGCCGCGCTGGGCGACATCGGCCGCCATTTCCCGGACACCGATCCGGCCTTCCGCGGCGCCGATTCCGGCGCCCTGCTGGCCGAGGCCGCGCGCCGGGTGCGCGAGGCCGGGTGGTCGATCGGCAATGTGGACAGCACCATCGTCGCGCAGGCGCCGAAGATGGCGCCGCACATCGGGGCGATGTGCGAGCGCATTGCGCAGTTGCTCGGGCTGGAGCGCTCGGCCGTCAACGTCAAGGCCAAGACGGCCGAGCGCATGGGGCCGGTCGGCGAGGGCCGCGCGATCGAGACGCGGGCCGTGTGCCTGCTGTGGCGCGCCGCAGGCGGCTGAAGCCCAGCCCTCAGCCGGTCGGTGCCCGCTTCAGGCGGATGTGCAGCATCAGCCCGCCGTCCTGGGCATTGGCCACCTCCACCGAGCCGCCCATGCGCTGCATCGCCTTCTCGACGATGGCCAGGCCCAGGCCGGCGCCGGTGGCCGCGGTGCGCGCCGCGTCGCCTCGGAAGAAGGGCGTCGTCAGCTGCGAAAGCTTCTCGGGCGCGACGCCGGGCCCGCGGTCGCGCACCGTGACGATGATCCACGGCCCCGAGCGCACGTAGCTCACCGTGACCACCGCGATGCCGGTGTCGGTGGTGCGGCCATAGCGGCGCGCGTTCTCGAACAGGTTCTGGAACACGCGGCCGAGTTCGATGTCGTCGGCCATCACCACCAGGTCGATCGCCACCTTCGAAGTGATCTGGATCTCCGAGGGGTCGCGGAAGGCCGCCGCCTCCTTGTCGATCAGCTGCGACAGGTGCACCGGTCGCAGATGGGTTTCGCCCGGCCGCGCATAGTCCATGAACTTGTCGATGATGGCATCGAGCTGGTCGATGTCGGACGCCATGTTGCGTCGCGCTTCCTCGTCGCTGACGCTCATTTCGGCTTCCAGGCGCAGTCGCGCCAGCGGCGTGCGCAGGTCGTGGCTGATGCCGGCCAGCATCACCGCACGGTCTTCCTCCACCTTGGCCAGCTCGCGCGCCATGCGGTTGAAGCCCATGTTGACCTCGCGGATCTCGCTGGTGAGCGTGTTCTCGTCGAGGCGGGAGTCGTACTCGCCGCCGCGGATGCGGCTGGCCGCGAAGGACAGGTCGCGCAAGGGCCGGTTGATCGCGCGGGCGATCGCCACCGAGCCGATCACCGTGGCCAGCACCGCGATGCCGACCCACACCACCCAGGTGTCGCGCGTCAGCGGGTGGATGCGCGCCGCTTCGGCCTGCAGCCACCAGGGGTCGCTCTCGATCGAGAAGCCGACCCAAAGCCCTGGCACGCCGTTGACGCTGCGCGCGACGATGGTGTCCGGCCCCAGGCGCGAGCGGATCTCCCCGCCCACCTTGCGGGTGAAACGGTCTTCTTCGAACGGTTCCCACTTGTCGCCCGGCTCGCGCGGTGCCACGCGGATCGCCTCGCTCGCCTTCATCGCCTTGACCAGCGCGACGCGGTTGATGCGGTCGGCGTAGCGCAGGCCTTCGCGCGACAGGTTCACCAGGCTGGCGATCTGCTGCGCCGCGAGCACCACGCGCGGCTCGGATTCCAGCGCGCGCAGGGTCTGCACCCACGCGAAGATGCCGCCGCCCAGCAGCAATGCCAGGAGGAAGAAGGTTCGCCAGAAGAGACTGAGGCCGACTTTCTTGCGCGACATGCAGCGCCCGTCAGGCCGTGCCGTCCGGCACGAACACGTAGCCGACGCCCCATACCGTCTGGATGTAGCGCGGCTGCGAAGGGTCGGGCTCGATCATCTTGCGCAGGCGCGAGACCTGCACGTCCAGGCTGCGGTCGAAGGGCTCGAACTCGCGGCCGCGCGCCAACTGCGCCAGCTTGTCGCGCGACAGCGGCTGGCGCGGGTGGCGCACCAGCGCCTTCAGCATCGAGAACTCGCCAGTGGTCAGCGCGATCTGCTCGCCGCTCTTGGTCAGCCGGCGCAGCGAGAGGTCGAACTCGAACGGGCCGAAGGTGACGACCTGGGCTTCCTTGGAGGGCGCCCCGGGGGCTTCCGGCGCCGGCCGGCGGCGCAACACCGCATGGATGCGGGCCAGCAGTTCGCGCGGGTTGAAGGGCTTGGGCAGGTAGTCGTCGGCGCCGACTTCCAGGCCGACGATGCGGTCGACGTCCTCGACCTTGGCGGTCAGCATGATGATCGGCGTGGTGTCGTTGGCCGCGCGCAGGCGGCGGCAGATCGACAGGCCGTCTTCGCCCGGCAGCATCAGGTCGAGCACGATCAGGTCGATGGTCTCGCGCGTCATCAGCCGGTTCAGCGCTTTCGCGTCCTCCGCCAGCAGCACCTCGAAGCCTTCCTGCGTCAGGTAGCGGCGCAGCAGGTCGCGGATGCGGGCATCGTCATCGACGACGACGATGCGGTCGGCGCGGTTGTTGGCGGGCGCATTCATGCAGAACTCCGAATTTGTAACAGAGGCATGGTACGGGGGTTTTCGCGGGGGTCCGGGGGTGTCCAGACCCTCTGTTACAACTCTTGCGGCTCCGCAGGTTTGCGTCAAGTGGGGTCTACAGCCCTTGAAGAGCGGCCCGTACCATCGCGGGTCATCGACCTTCGACGAGTTGCCCATGCGCCGCTTCGCTCTACCTGTCGTCCTTCCTGTCGCCAGCCTGTTTCTGGCCGCCGGGCCCGCCCTGGGTCAGGTACTGCCGCCGCCGCAGAACGTGCTGAGCCTGGCGGCCGAATCGACCGTCGAGGTGCCGCAGGACCTGCTGATGATCACGCTGTCGATCACCCGCGAGGGCAGCGACGCGGCCGCCGTGCAGGCGCAGCTGAAGCAGGTGCTGGACGCGGCGCTGGCCGAGGCGCGCAAGGCGGTCCGGCCGGGGCAGCTGGAAGCGCGCACGGGTCAGTTCTCGCTGTACCCGCGCTATGCGCCCAAGGGCGGCATCAACGGCTGGCAAGGCAGTGCGGAACTGGTGCTGGAGGGCCGCGACATGCCGGCCATCAGCCAGCTCGCCGGCCGCATCAACAGCATGGCGGTGGCGCGCGTCGGCTACGGCCTGTCGCGCGAGGTGCGCGAGAAGGTCGAGGCCGATGTCGCGGCGCAGGCGATCCAGCGCTTCAAGGCGCGCGCCGAAGACTACGCACGCCACTTCGGTTTTGCCGGCTACAGCCTGCGCGAGGTCACGGTCGGCCAGGCTGAAGCGACGCCGCCGCCGCAACAGCCCGCATTCCGCCGCGCGACGATGGCCGCTGCTGTGAGCGACGAAGCCGTGCCGGTTCAGCCCGGCAAGGCCAGCGTGACCGTCACGGTCAACGGCAGCATCCAGATGAGCCCGCGGTAGGTCTTACTGCGCGACCCATCCGCCGTCGACGTTCCAGGCCACGCCGCGGATGTTGTCGCCGGCGGGCGAGCACATGAACAGGGCCAGCTCGGCCAACTGCTCCGGCGTCGTGAACTGCAGCGAGGGCTGCTTTTCGGCCAGAAGGTCCTTCTGCGCCTGTTCCTTGCTTATGTTGGCCTGCGCGGCACGGGCATCGATCTGCTTCTGCACCAGCGGCGTCAGCACCCAGCCCGGGCAGATGGCGTTGTGCGTGATGCCGGTGGTGGCGCATTCGAGCGCTGCCGTCTTGGTGAAGCCGACGATGCCGTGCTTGGCCGCGACGTAGGCCGACTTCTGCGCCGAGGCCACCAGACCGTGCACCGAGGCCACGTTGATGACGCGGCCCCAGTTGCGCTGCTTCATGCCCGGCAGCGCAAGGCGCGTGGTGTGGAAGGCCGAGCTGAGGTTGATGGCGATGATCGCGTCCCAGCGCTCGACCGGGAAGTCCTCGATGTTCGCCACATGCTGGATGCCGGCGTTGTTGACCAGGATGTCCAGCGTGCCGAACTCGGCTTCGCAGGCCCGCACCATCGCTTCGATCTCGGCCGGCTTGCTCATGTCGGCGCCGTGGTACGACACCTTGCCGCCATGGCGGGCGACCTCGGCCTTCGCGCTCTCGACTTCGCCGAAGCCATTGAGCATCACGTTCGCGCCCGCCTTGGCCAGCGCCACGGCCAGGCCCAGGCCAATGCCGCTGGTCGAGCCGGTGACCAATGCGGTTTTTCCAGTGAGCATCAGAGAATCTCCATCGAGTTGCTGCGATGATTATCGGCAAGGAGCCTGAACCGTGACTGAACCCCGCTTGAAGCAAGTGCAGTGCCTCGACAGCCTGGGCCTGCATCGCATGGCGTACTGGGAGTGGGGCGATCCGGCCAACCGCCGCGTGGTGGTCTGCGTGCACGGCCTGTCGCGGCAAGGCCGCGATTTCGACGCGCTGGCGCGCGAGCTCTGCGGAACCTATCGCGTGGTGTGCCCCGACGTCGTCGGCCGCGGCCAGTCGGACTGGCTCCAGGACCCCGCCGGCTATGCGATTCCCGCCTACGTGGCCGACATGGTGACCCTGCTGGCGCGGCTGGACGTCGACGCGGTGGACTGGGTCGGCACCTCGATGGGCGGGCTGATCGGTCTGGGCCTGGCCGCGCTGCCGGGATCGCCGCTGCGCAGGCTGGTGCTGAACGACGTCGGTCCGGCGATCCAGTTCGCGGCGCTGCAGCGCATTGGCGGCTACCTGGGCCAGCCGGCCCACTGGGCCACGCTGGAAGAGGCTGCCGATGCGCTGTGGGCCATCTCGAAGAGCTTCGGCCCGCACACCCGCGAACAGTGGCTGGCGATGACGCGGCCGCAGCTCAAGCCCGACGGGGCTGGCTTCAAGCCCCACTACGACCCGGCGATTGCCGTGCCCTTCCGCATGGTCACGCCCGAGCTGGCCGCGGCCGGCGAGGCGATGCTGTGGCAGGCCTACGATCGGCTCCAGCTGCCGACCCTGCTGCTGCGCGGTGCCGATTCCGACCTGCTGTCGCACGACACGGCGCAGGCCATGACGCAGCGTGGCCCGCGCGCACGCCTGGTCGAGTTTGCCGGCGTGGGCCACGCCCCCACGCTGCAGCAGGACGACCAGCTGCAGGTGGTGCGCGACTTCCTGCTGGCCGCATGAAGAGCGGCGCCATCACGGCGCCGCAGGGGCCCGCAGCGATTGTTCAACTGTCGGGCGCCGAGCTGGCGGCCCCCGACAGCAGCCAGGCGGCCGAGGCCGACGACAACGGCCGCTCGGCGCTGGCGCGCGCCCGCGCGTTCGCCGAGCCCCTGCTGGCCGGCCAGCGCCTGGACACCGGCGAGGACGCGCTGGCCCATGCCGACGGCGTGGCGGCCATCCTGCAGGGCATCGGCGCCGCGCCGTCGATGCGCGCGGCGGCCTACCTGGTCTATGCCGGCGACTATCTTCAGCGACCCGAGGAGATGGTGGCCAAGGCCTTCGGCGAGAGCTACGCCAGCCTGGTGGTGCACACCCGCAAGCTGGTGCAGATCCAGCGCGCCGCGCGCGAGGCCCAGGCCGGGCACGAGCAGCATGCGCACCAGACCGAGCGCGTGCGCAAGATGCTGCTGGCCTTCTCGCGCGACCTGCGCGTGGTGCTGCTGCGCCTGGCCTCGCGGCTGCAAACGCTGCGCTGGTACGCCAGTTCGCGCCATGCCTGCCCTGCCGCGCTGGCGCTGGAGACGCAGCAGGTCTTCGCGCCGCTGGCCAACCGGCTGGGGATCTGGCAGATCAAGTGGGAGCTCGAGGACCTGGCCTTCCGATTCCTGCAGCCCGAAACCTACCGGCAGGTGGCGCAGCAGCTGGCGCAGACACGGGTGGAGCGCGAGCGCAGCGTCGAGCATGTGCGGCGCCAGCTGGTCGAGGCGCTGGCCGCGGTCGGCCTGAAGGCCGAGGTGCAGGGCCGACCCAAGCACCTGTACAGCATCTGGAAGAAGATGCAGGGCAAGGCCCTGAGCATCGAGCAGATCTTCGATGCGCGTGCTTTGCGCGTTATCGTCGCCGACGTGCCGGCCTGCTATGCGGCGCTGTCGCGGGTGCACGAGCTGTTCCACCCGGTGCCGGGCGAGTACGACGACTACATCGCGCGGCCCAAGGCCAACGGCTACCAGTCGCTGCACACCGTGGTGCTGGGCGACGACCACCGGCCGGTGGAAGTGCAGATCCGCACCCAGGCGATGCACGAGCATGCCGAGCATGGCGTGGCCGCGCACTGGGCCTACAAGGAGGCCGGCACCAAGGGCTATGCCGGCGTCAGCGCCGCGGGCGATTTCGAGGAACGCGTGGCCGAGGCGCGCAAGGCCGTGCTGCGCCAGCTGCTGGCCTGGGAACGCGACTACGCCGGCCAGGCCGCCCAGGGCGGCGCCGGTGCGCAGGCCGGCAGCGAAGCGGCCTTCGACGACCGCATCTACGTGTTCACGCCGCAGGCCACCGTGATCGAGCTGACCGCGGGTGCCACGCCGGTCGACTTCGCCTATGCGCTGCACACCGACCTGGGCCACCGCTGCCGCGGCGCGCGGGTCGACGGCGTGATGGTGCCGCTGAACACGCCGCTGGCCAATGGCCAGACCGTCGAGGTCATCGCCACCAAGGAGGGCGGGCCCTCGCTGGACTGGCTCAATGCCGAGCTCGGCTACATCAAGGGCCAGCGCGCGCGTGCCAAGGTGCGCGCCTGGTTCAACGCGCAGGCCTTGAGCGCCACGGTGGCCCGCGGCCGCGAGCTGGTGGAGAAGCTGCTGCAGCGCGAGGGCCGTACCGCGCTGAAGCTGGACGACCTGGCTGCGCAGCTTGGCTTCAAGGGCGCCGAAGCCTTGTTCGAGGTGGTGGGCAAGGACGAGTATTCGCTGCGCCACATCGAGAACCTGCTGCGCCCGAGCGAGCCGCCGGCCCCCGAGGCCGAGGGCATCGCGCTGAAGCGGGCGCGCGGCGGCGGCGAGGGCGGCGTGCTGGTGGTCGGCGTCGAATCGCTGCTGACCCAATTGGCGCGCTGCTGCCGTCCGGCGCCGCCGGATGCGATCTGCGGCTACGTCACCCGTGGCAAGGGCGTGGCCATCCATCGCAGCAATTGCAGCAACTTCCGCCACATGGCCGAGCAGCAGCCGGACCGGGTGATCCCGGTGGCCTGGGGCGATGCACCGAAGGACCGCGATGCCGCCTACCCGGTGGACGTGGTGGTGGAAGCCGCCGATCGGCCGGGTCTCTTGCGGGACATCTCCGAGGCTTTCAGCAAGGACAAGCTCAACGTCATCGGCGTGCACACGCAGACGGTGAAGGACGTCGGTGGCGGCACGGCGTTCATGACCTTCACGGTGGAGGTGACCGACGCCAACCGCCTGGCCGCGGTGCTGCGCGTGCTGGCCCAGGTGCCCGGCGTGCGGCGCGCGCGGCGCCGCTGAGCATGCCGCGATCGCGAGCCTCGAAAAAATGATGCTATAGTGCAAGGCTTCGCAGGCGCGTAGCTCAGCTGGTTAGAGCACCACCTTGACATGGTGGGGGTCGTTGGTTCGAGTCCAATCGCGCCTACCAATTTCGGTAGTTTGTTCGAGGGCTTGGCGGTTTCGCCAAGCCCTTTGTCTTTGGCCGAACGGAGTGCCCGCTGCCATGCGCCCGCCGGCTCCCCTTGACGGCATGACCGCCCGGCCCGCGCTGCCGCGTGCGATCTGGGTGCAGGGCTTCGTCAGCATGCTGATGGACATCTCGTCGGAGCGGATCCACCGCCTGCTGCCTCTGTTGCTGGTCGGCTCGCTGGGCGTGAGCCTGCGGGTGGTCGGACTCGTCGAGGGCGTGGCCGAGTCGACCGCGCTGGTTGCCAAGTTCTTTTCGGGCAACTTGAGCGACCATTTTCGGCACCGCAAGTGGCTGGCGCTGGCCGGCTACGCGCTGGGCGCGCTCACCAAGCCCGCCTTTGCGCTGGCCCAGGCGGCCGGGCTGGTCGTCGCGGTCCGCTTCTTCGACCGCGTCGGCAAGGGCATTCGCGGTGCCCCGCGCGATGCGCTGGTGGTCGACCTGGTGGGCGCCGAGCAGCGCGGGGCCGCCTAGGGGCTGCGCCAGTCGCTGGACACGGCCGAGGCCTTCACCGGCCCGCTGCTGGCCGGTGCGCTGCGGGGGCAGGGGCGGTCGTACCGGGTGTGGCGGGCAGCTTCGTGCCGTGGGTGATGGTGGCGATGAACCTGGTCTACGTCCTCGGCGCCCATCCGTTCGGCAGGCCGGCCGATGCGACGAGCCATGGCACGCTGCTCGCCGGCGGCCTGGTGGTGCTGGTGGCGGCCGATCTGATACTGCCCTGCGCCTCGGGCTGGCCGCTGCTGCCGGTCGGTGTCGCGCTGTGGGGCCCGCCGATGGGCATGACGCAAGGCCCGCTCGCGGCGATGGTGGCCGATGCGGCGCCGACAGACCTGCGCGGTACTGCGTTCGGCGGGTTCAACCTCGTCAGCGGCCTGGCCGGTGCCGGATTCGCCCTCAGCGCACTGGCGGCGCTGGTCGCGACGACTGCGCGCCGGCGCGTGGCAGGTCGGCGCCGAGCCTGCCGGCCACCAGCGGCACCGCATCCCGCAGCCGGAACTGCAGCGTCGGGACGCCGGGCACCTGGTCCAGCGTCGCCTGGTAGGCCGCCGGCGCCGCGCCCGGCATCGGCAGCAGCACCCGGGGCAGGCGCAGGCTGCCCAGGCTGGGGTCGAAGGTGGCCGTGGTATCGGAGTCTCCCAGCGCGGGCAGGGCGCCGGTGAGCTCGAAGGTGTAGCGCGCGGCGTCGGTCAATTGCAGTACCGCCGTGTAGCGGCCGCTGCCGGGGACGTCGACCGCCGGCAGGCACAGTTGCGTGCCGAGCAGCGTGGGCCGCCCGTAGCAGCCCGCGATCGGCCCCTGGTCGTGCAGGTCGGCGAAGGCGTCCGTTGCGGGCCAGCTGCTGGTGGCCAGGTAGGCCCGGACCAGGGCCTGGTCGAGCTCGTCCACCATCGTGGTGTCGTCCAGTGCCCCGAGGTTCAGCAAGGCGGCCCAGATCGTGCCGTCGGCGGCGATGACGAGCACGGCGCCCATGCCCGGCGCGTCACCCACGGCGCGCCGGTGCACGCCGCCGACGATGTTCCAGCCCAGGCCATACCACTCGGTAGCCCCGGCCGGCGCGAAGGCCGGCTTGCGCATCATCTCCGCCAGCGCGGGCGCACCCAGCAGGTCGCTGCGTCCGGGGGCGCCGTCCAGCGCCGCGCCGAACGCGACGAGATCGATCGCCGAGCCGACCCAGCCGCCGGCCGCGGCGCCGAGTTCGAGCGTGAACCCGCCGTACGGCGCCGGCACCGGCCCCGGCAGGCTGGAGAAGGCCGAAGGCACCAGCGGCGAGCCGGCCGGCATGTGGTAGACCACCTCTCCCGCCAGGCGGCCCTGCGGCAGCGAGGCACCGAGCCGAATGCGTGTCGTCCCGCTGGCCAGCAGCATCGTGCGCACCGCGTCCTCGTAGCGCTGGCCGGTCGCCTTGGCCAGGACCTCGCCCAACAGCACATAGTCCACATTGGTCTCGCCCTCGCGCGTGCCGGGATCGAACTGCAGGGGCTGCTTCAGCAGCCAGCGCACCAGCGTGTCCGCGTCGGGCGGTGAATCGACACCCATCTCGCGCACCACCTGCTGGGGCTGGAACGCCGGGTCGGCGCCCTCGCCGTTGTCCCAGCCGCCGCTGTGCTGCAGCAGGTGGCGGACGGTGATGCGGTTCAGCCGCGGGTCGGCCGGCGTGCCCCGGGCCAGGTAGGGGAACACCGCGGTGTCCAGTGACAACAGTCCGCGCTCGACGAGCTGCATCACCGCGGTGGCCGTGATCGGCTTGGTCAGGCTGGCGATGCGGAACAGCGCGTCGGGCTGGACCAGCTCGCCCGTCGACCGGTCGGCCACGCCGTAGCCGCGCGCGAACACCAACCGGCCCTGGCGCACGACCGCCAGCGACGCACCCGGCACCTGCCAGCGCTGCATGAATGCGTTCATCTCGGTGTCGAAGGCGGCCAGCTGCGGCACCGCGGTGCCGGTGGCCGCGCCGACGGGTTCCAGGGCCAGCACCATCGCGCACAGCGCCACCGCGAACAGCCTGCTTGTCTTCATGACGGCGACTCTAGGCACGCGGCCGGGCGGGGTCGTGCGCAGGCTCAACCGGACCTGCGGTGGGCGCAGCTGGCGCGCTGCGCGTTTGTTTTGTGTATTTGTACCCGGCTGCGCGCGGTGCCCGTTCAAGACGGGCCTGCCGGCGCCCGAAACAGGGGCCTGTTGCACGCGGATGGTCCGCGCTGCACGCCTTTCGGGAATGAGCAGTACATGATTCAGCAGTTGTCGTTCAAGCGGAAGATCGGCGCGCTCGTCGGCGTGGCGATCGCCGGCGTGCTGGTGTTGACCGCGGTGGTGGCCAGCCAGGTGCAATCGCGTGCGGTGGAGCGCCGCAAGTCCGAACTGGTGGCGCTGGTGCAGGTGGCCCACAGCACGGTCGAGGCGTATCGCAAGGCGGCGGAGTCCGGCGCCATGCCGGTCGAACAGGCCCAGCAGGCTGCCGCACTGGCGTTGAAGGGCGCGCGCTTCGCGGGACCCGATGGCAAGCCGAACTACTTCTACATCTGGTCCCTGGACGGCAAGGGCGTGATGCACCCGATCAAGCCCGAATGGGCCGGGCAGGACATGCTCGGCAAGGTCAAGGACGGCCGTGGCAACGACGTGCTGACGGCCATCATCGGCGGTGCCAAGGCCAGTGCCGACGGCTGGGCCTTCGTCGACACCTTCTTCCCGCGCCCGGGCAGTGAAGAGCCGGTGGCCAAGCTGCAGTACGTGGGCACCGTGCCCGGCTGGAATTGGCTGGTCGGCTCGGGCCTGTACATGGACGACGTCGGTGCCGAGGTGCGCAAGGCCCTGCTGCTGGTGCTGGCGGTCAGCGGCAGCCTGCTGGTCGTGATCGGGCTGATCGGCCGCGCCGTCGCCCGCAGCGTGCTGCGCCAGATCGGCGGCGACCCCGCCGAGGCCGGCGCCGCGATGGCCCAGGTGGCCGACGGCAACCTGGCGGTACGCCTGGGGCCAGCAGCACCGGGCAGCCTGATGGCCGGCCTGGCGGCGATGATCGAGTCGCTGCGCGACACCATCGCGCAGGTGCGCCAGGCCACGGACAGCATCGCCACTGCGTCGGGCCAGATCGCCGCCGGCAACCACGACCTGTCCAGCCGCACCGAGCAGACTGCGTCGAACCTGCAGCAGACGGCCGCCTCGATGGAAGAGCTGACCGGCACCGTGAACCAGACCACCGATGCCGCGCGCAAGGCCGACCAGATGGCCGGCTCAGCGTCGCAGGCCGCCGGGCAGGGCGGCCAGGTGGTGGAGCAGGTTGTCGCGACCATGGGCGAGATCAACCAGAGCTCCAAGCAGATTGCCGACATCATCGGTGTGATCGACGGCATCGCGTTCCAGACCAACATCCTGGCGCTGAACGCTGCGGTGGAAGCCGCGCGCGCCGGTGAGCAGGGCCGCGGCTTCGCGGTGGTGGCCGGCGAGGTGCGCAACCTGGCCCAGCGCTCGGCGCAGGCGGCCAAGGAGATCAAGAGCCTGATCAGCGCCTCGGTCGAGCGCGTGGAATCGGGTACCCAGCTGGTCAGCCAGGCCGGTTCGACGATGCAGGACATCGTGGCCAGCGTGCAGCGCGTCAGCACGATCATCGGCGAGATCAGTCATGCCGCCGGCGAGCAGAGCGAGGGCATCGGCCAGGTCAACGTGGCGGTCACCGAGCTCGACCGCATGACGCAGCAGAACGCCGCGCTGGTGGAAGAGTCCGCCGCCGCGGCCGAGAGCCTGCGCGACCAGGCCCATCGCTTGGCCGGCGTGGTTCAGCGCTTCCGCATCGAGGCCTGAAACCTCAGCCCGGCTCGCGCGCCCAGCCGCGCGGCCGCTGCGCCTGGCCGGCGCGGCGATCGGCGCGCAGCTCGCGCAGCACTTCGCCATTCAGGCGCTCGGCCTCGGCGGTCAGCCGGGTCAGTGCCTCGTCCAGTGCGTGACTCAGCGGCTCGTCCAGCACCGCCATCACGCGGCGGTTGATCGCGGCGATCTGCGGGAACAGCTCGTCATACAGGCCTTGGCCCGCGGGCGTGAGCGACAGCCGTTGCCGGCCGGCATGGCCGGGCTCGGCGCAGCGCTGCACCAGCTGCTTGGCTTCCAGCGCCTGCACGCCGCGGGTGGCGCGTGGCCGGTCCAGGTGGCCCAGCGCGGCCAGGCCCGAGGGCGAGAGTTCGCCGTGCATCGCCAGCAGTGCCAGCAGCCGCCATTCGCGCCGCGAGATGCCGTAGCGCCCCTCCAGCAGCCGGATCACCGGCGCGCCGCTCACCGCATACAGGCGCAGCAGGCGGTAGTTCAGCAGCTGGTCGATGTGCTGGGGCGATCGCAGGCTCAGGGTCATCGCGGGGGCGGATTGTTTTGAACAACCGTCGTGTGGCGTCTTAGATTACCTGCATCGCCGCTGCCCCGAGTCCGCGACCCGTGAATGTGCTGTTCATCATGGCCGACCAGCTGCGCTGGGACCACCTCGGCTGCACCGGCCACCCCTGGCTGAAGACGCCGCACATCGATGCCCTGGCGCGCCGCGGCGTGCGTTTTGCCAATGCCTTCGTCAACAGCGGCGTGTGCGGCCCCAGCCGCATGAGCTACTACACCGGCCGCTACCCCATCACCCACGGCGCCACCTGGAACCGCGTGCCGCTGTCGGTGGGCGAACTCACGCTGGGCGAGATGCTGCGCGGCGCCGGCCTGTCGCTGGCCCTGGCCGGCAAGAGCCACGTGATGCCCGACCACGAGGGCCTGCAGCGCCTGCGGCTCGAAGGCGGCAGCGAGCTCGCCACGCTGCTCGCGCGCGGCGGCTTCGAAGAGATCGACCGCTACGACGGCCACCACACACCGGGCGCCGAAACGGGCTACCCGGCCTTCCTGCGCGCCCGGGGCTACGACAGCGCCGACCCCTGGAGCGACTACGTCATCAGCGGCCTCGACGCGCAGGGCCGGCCGGCGAGCGGCTGGCACATGCGCCACGTGCACCTGCCCGCGCGCGTGCGCGAGGAGCATTCCGAGACCGCCTACATGACCGACCAGGCCATCGCCTACACGCGGCGCATGGCCGGCCGGCCCTGGGTGCTGCACCTGAGCTACGTGAAGCCGCACTGGCCCTACATGGCGCCGGCGCCCTATCACGCGATGTACACGGCCGACGAATGCCTGCCGGTGGTTCGCAGCGCGCGCGAGCTGGACAACCAGCATCCCGTGCTGGCCGCCTATCGCCAGCAGGAAGAGTGCCTCAGCTTCCAGCAGGACGACTGCATCCGCACCGTGCGCCCGGCCTACCAGGGCCTGATCAGCCAGCTCGACCACCACCTGGGCCGGCTGTTCGAGCACCTGGACGCGACCGGCCAGCTCGCCGACACGCTGGTGATCTTCACCGCCGACCATGGCGATTTCCTCGGCGACCACTGGCTGGGCGAGAAGGAACTGTTCTACGACACGGTGCAGAAGGTGCCGTTCATCGTCGCCGACCCGCGGCCACAGGCCGATGCCACGCGCGGCACCGTGGAACAGCGCTTCGTCGAATCGGTGGACCTGGTGCCGACGGTGCTGGACGCGCTGGGCATCGCCGCGCCGACGCAGTGGATCGAGGGCCGCAGCCTGATGCCGCTGCTGCGCGGCGAGACAGCGACGGACTGGCGCGCGTTCACCTACAGCGAACTCGACTACAGCTACCGCCAGGCGCGGCAGATCCTGGGCAAGCACGTGCAGCAATGCCGCGCCTTCAGCCTGCGCACCGAGCGCTGGCGCTACGTGCACTGGCTGGACGAGCCCGACCAGCTGTTCGACCTGCAGGCCGACCCGCAGCAGTTCGAGGACCTGGGCCGCGAGGCCGGCACCGCCGCGCTGCGGGCCGGGCTGCGAGAGCAGCTGCTCGACTTCCTGGCGCGGCGCAAGCACCGGCGCACCGTCAGCGACGCGGCAGTGGAGAAGGGCACGGCGGCGCACAAGCGCGCCGGCGTCTACTTCGGACAATGGTGATAGCGATTGAAGCAAGCGGCCAGCCGCAATGAGGAGCACCCCATGAGAAGACAGTTCATCCGCCACCTGGGCGCCGCGCTGGCGCTGGCCACGCTGGCCGGCGGGGCCGCGGCGCAAGTGGACAAGCCCGTGAAGCTGAGCGTGGGCTTCGCGCCCGGCGGCTCGGCCGACACCGCGGCGCGCCTGCTGGCCGAGCGCATGGCAGTCGAGCTGAAGCAGCCCGTGGTGGTGGAGAACCGCCCCGGCGCCGGCGGCCGCATCGCCGCCGAGGCGCTGAAGGCCGCGCCGGCCGACGGCTCGGCGCTGATGTTGGCGCCCATCGTCGTGCCGGTGCTGGCGCCCATGGTCTTCGGCAAGCTGAACTACAACCCGGCGACCGATTTCGCGCCGGTGGCCCACGTGGCCAATTTCCAGTTCGGCCTGTCGGTGGCGGCCGGTCACCCGGCAAAGAACGTGAAGGACCTGGTCGCCTGGTACAAGGCCAACCCGAAGGAAGCCAACTTCGGCAGCCCGGCGCCCGGCAGCCTGCCGCACTTCTTCGGCGTGATGATCGCCACCGGCGCCGGCCTGGACCTGGTGCACGTGCCCTTCAACGGCGGCGGGCCGCTGATGAACGCGCTGGTGGGCAACCAGGTCAGCGCGGGCATCGACACATTGGTCGACCAGATCGAGATGCACCGCGCCGGCAAGACCCGCATCCTGGCCACCTCGGGCGCGCAGCGCAGCCCGCTGCTGGCCGAGGTGCCGACCTTTGCCGAGAGCGGGCTGCCGAACGTCGTCGGCACCAGCTGGTTCGCGATCTACGCGCCGGCGCGCACGCCGGCCGCCACGGTGCAGCAGCTCAATGCCGCGGTGAACAAGGCGCTCGCCGCGCCGGAACTGCGCGAGCGCTTCGCCAAGCTCGGCCTCGAGCCCACCGGCGGCAGCGTGGCCGACCTGCAGGCCATCGCCCAGCGCGACGCGGAGCGCTGGGCGCCGGTGGTCAAGGCCTCGGGCTTCAGGGGCGATTGACGATCAGGCAGTGCCGTCGGCCAGCCGCTCGATGATCGGGCAGTCGGGCCGCTCGTCACCGTGGCAGCAATGCACCAGGTGCTGCAGCGTCGCGGTCATCGCCTGCAGCTCCTGCACCTTGCGCTGCAGTTCGTCGATGTGCGCCTGCGCCAGCGCCTTCACCTGGCGGCTGGGCCGGCGGCGGTTCTGCCACAGGCCCAGCAGCTCGCGGATCTGCTCGATCGAGAAGCCCAGGTCGCGCGAATGGCGGATGAAGCGCAGCGTGTGCAGCTCCTTCTCGCCGTAGACGCGGTAGCCCGCCTCGGTGCGCGCGGCTTCCGGGAACAGGCCCACGCTTTCGTAGTGGCGGATCATCTTCGGCGAGACGCCGGTGGCCTTGGCGGCCTGGCCGATGTTCATCGCGCGGCCTCCTGCGCTGCGGGCGGTGCTTCCGCGGCGTGCCAGCGCCGCAGCAGCAGCGCGTTGCTGACCACGCTGACGCTGCTGAAGGCCATGGCCGCGCCGGCGATCACCGGGCTCAGCAGGCCGAAGGCGGCCAGCGGGATGCCCAGCACGTTGTACGCGAAGGCCCAGAAAAGTCCCTGCTGGATCTTGCGGTAGGTGCGGCGCGAGATGTCGATGGCGTCGGCCACCAGGCGCGGGTCGCTGCGCATCAGCGTGACGCCGGCGGTCTCCATCGCCACGTCGGTGCCGCTGGACATCGCGATGCCCACCTGCGCGGCGGCCAGCGCGGGCGCGTCGTTGATGCCGTCGCCCACCATCGCTACCACCTGGCCCTGCGCGCGCAGCTGCTGCACGCGCGCCGCCTTGTCGCCGGGCAGCACGCCGGCCTGCACGCTGCGGATGCCCAGCGCGTCGGCCACGGCCTGGGCGGCGCCGGCGTTGTCGCCGCTGAGCATGGTGGTGGCGATGCCCTGGCCATGCAGCCGGGCGATGGCCTCGGCTGCGCCGGGCTTGGGCGTGTCGCCGAAGGCCAGCAGGCCGATCAACCGCGGCCGGGCAGCATCGGTGCGATCGACCAGCCAGGAGACGCTGCGGCCCTCGGCTTCGAAGCGCTGCGCGGCGTCCGCCAGCGGGGTGCCGGGGGCCGGCAGCGCACCGAGCTCCTGCGCGAGGCGTTGGCTGCCCAGCGCCAGCTGATAACCTTCAATCTGCGCGGCCACGCCGCGGCCCGGCAGGGCCTCGGCCTGCTGGGCCGAGGGCGGCGGTGGCGGCGCCTGCGGCGCGTCGGCCGTGACCTGGTGTTCCCGGGCCCAGGCGGCGGCTACCGCGCGGGCCAGCGGGTGCGCGCTCCCCTGCTGCAGGGCGGCGCTCCAGCGTAGCAGCGCCTGGCGCGAGAAGCCGTCGGCCGGCAGCGCAGCGACCAGCACCGGCTTGCCTTCGGTCAGCGTGCCGGTCTTGTCGAAGGCCACCAGCGTCACCGCATGGGCTGTCTCCAGTGCCTCGGCGTCCTTGATCAGGATGCCGTGTCGCGCCGCGACACCGGTGCCGGCCATGATGGCCGTGGGCGTGGCCAGCCCCAGCGCGCAGGGGCAGGCGATCACCAGCACCGCCACCGCGTTGACCAGCGCCTGCTCCAGCGCGGCGCCGCTGGCCAGCCAGCCCAGCAGCGTGAGCAGCGCCAGGCCCAGCACCACCGGCACGAACACCGCGCTGACGCGGTCGACGATGCGCTGGATCGGCGCCTTCGCGGCCTGGGCCGACTCGACCATGCGGATGATGCGCGCCAGCGTGGTCTCGGCGCCGATCGCCCGCGTGCGCACCTGCAGCAGGCCCTCGCCATTCACCGAGCCGCCAGTGACGCGCTCGCCCACGCCCTTGGCCACCGGCAGGCTCTCGCCGGTGAGCAGCGATTCATCGAGGTGGCTGCGGCCCTGCGTGATCTCGCCATCGACCGGTACGCGGTCGCCGGGGCGCACGATGACCAGGTCTTCCACGCGCACCTGCTCGATGGCGATCTCCTGCTCGCGGCCCTCGCGCAGCACGCGGGCGCGCACCGGGCGCAGCGCGTTCAGCGCACGCAGGGCCTCGGTGGTCTGGCGCTTGGCACGCTCTTCGAGCCATTTGCCCAGCAGCACCAGCGTGATCACGACCGCCGAGCTTTCGAAGTACAGGTGCGGCATGCCCTCATGCCCGGCGTGGCGCCACCAGGTCCACAGCGACAGCCCGTAGGCGGCCGAGGTGCCCAGCGCCACCAGCAGGTCCATGTTGCCCGCGCCGGCGCGCACCGCCTTCCAGCCGGCCTTGTAGAAGCGCCCGCCCAGCACGAACTGCACCGGCGTGGCCAGCAGCCATTGCGCCCAGGCCGGCAGCATGGCGTGCAGGCCGAAGGGCTGCAGCAGCATCGGCGCGGCCAGCGGCAGGCTCAGCGCGATGGCCAGCGCCACCGGCCACCAGCCAGGCAGGGCCCGGACCGGCGCCGCCGCGGCGGCGGCCGGCGCCTCGATGACCGGGCTGGCCTCGTACCCGGCCTTGGCGATGGCCGCCGTCAGGGCTTCGAGCGCCACGCCGGGGGCCTGCACGCTGGCACGCTCGGTGGCCAGGTTCACGCTGGCGTCAGTGACGCCGGGCACCTTGCGCAGGGCCTTCTCGACACGCAGCACGCAGGAGGCACAGGTCATGCCGGTGACTTGCAGCTGCACCGCAGAGGAGTTGAGGGTTGCGTTCATGGATGGATGCTGAAGCTTCCCATCATGGCAAGGTCAAGCGGCTGCGCTGGATCAAGCCCGAGGGCGAAAGGGGCATTCGCTGTGCCGGCTTGACCTTACCATCATGGCAAGGCTGACAGTGCTGCCGTCACGTTTCCACAACCCCTCCTGGAGTTCACCATGACGATCCGATTCGAAGTGCAAGACATGAGCTGCGGCCACTGCGTCAGCGCCATCACCCGCGCGGTGAAGGAAGTCGATGCCGAGGCCGAGGTGAAGATCGACCTGGCCAGCCACCGTGTCGAGGTGCAGCCCCGGCAGGCCGATGCCGCGGCGCTGCAGGCCGCCATCAGCGAGGCCGGCTACACGCCGGTGCCGCTGCCGGCCTGAGCCTTCACCCCTGCTGCACGAGTTGCGCCGCACGCTCGTGCACGCGGTCCAGCGCGCGGTCCAGCACGTCGCGCTCCTGCGCGCTCAGCGCTTCCAGCAGGAAGGCTTCGCGGGCGCGCACCATCGGCACGATCTTGCGCACCAGCGCCTGGCCGGCCGGCTTCAGCTTCACCAGGTGGCCGCGGCCGTCTTCGGGGTCGGTGCTGCGCGCCACCAGGCCTTCGTCCTCGAGCCGGGTGATCGCGCGGCTGGCGCGCATCTTGTCCAGCGTGGTGGTCGCGATCAGCTGCGTGGTCTTCACCTCGCCCTGGTCGGCCAGTGCCGCCAGCACCCGCCATTCGTCACGGCTGAGATGAAATCGTTCGCCATAGACCTGGGCCGTGGCCTGGCTCACCGCCTCGGCCAGGCGGGCCAGGCGGTAGGGGAAGAAGGTCTGCAGATCCATGGCGTCATCGTAGGTGCTGAGAGGGTATCGTGGTCGGCGCCGACCGGCGGTTTGATCCAGGTCAAACACCGTGCAGTGAGCTGACCTGGATCAAGTGGTGGGCCATATAGTAACCAACGTTACTAACACAGCCGCGCCGAACGGGCCGGCCCGGAGACACCGCCATGAGCCTGCAGCGCATCCACCACGTCGCCTACCGTTGCCGCGACGCCCGCGAGACCGTCGAGTGGTACCAGAAGCATTTCGGCATGGACTTCGTGCTGGCGATCGCCGAAGACCGCGTGCCCTCGACCAAGGCGCCCGACCCCTACATGCACCTGTTCCTGGATGCCGGCGGCGGCAACATCCTGGCATTCTTCGAGATCCCGAACTCGCCACCGATGGGGCGCGACCCGAACACGCCGGAGTGGGTGCAGCACATCGCCTTCAAGGTGGAGTCCGAAGCCGAGCTGCTGGCCGCCAAGCACCGGCTGCAGGCCGCCGGCATCGAGGTGGTGGGGCCGACCGACCACGCGATCTTCAAGTCCATCTACTGCTTCGACCCCAATGGCCACCGGCTGGAGCTGGCGGTCGACACCGCGACGCCCGAGCAGATGGCCCAGCTCGACGCGGTGAAGTGGGAGATGCTGGAGGAATGGTCGCGCACCAGGCGCGCCCCGCGCCAGGCCGCCTGGCTGCACGAGCGCGAGCTCGGCGCCGGCACGCCCGCCTGACCGGGAGGGCGACGATGCTGAAGACCTACACGTACCCCGAGTTCGCCTACCGCTGCTCGGAAGAGCAGCGCAGCGGGGAGCGACTGCGCCATCCGGTGCTCATCGTCGGCGCCGGCCCTGTGGGCCTGACCGCCGCGCTGGAATGCGCGCGCCATGGCCTGACTGCGGTGGTGATCGACGACAACAACACCGTCAGCGTGGGCTCGCGCGCCGTCTGCTACGCCAAGCGTCCGCTGGAGATCTGGGACCGTCTCGGCGTGGGCGAGGCCTTTGCTGCGCAGGGGGTGCAGTGGCAGCGGGGTCGCGTGTTCTTCGGCGACGAAGAGGTCTACGACTTCGACCTGCTGCCCGAGCCGGGCCACAAGATGCCGGCGATGGTCAACCTGCAGCAGTACCACCTGGAAGAGCGGCTGGTGGCCGCCTGCGAGGCCGCGCCGCTGGTGGACCTGCGCTGGAAGCACAAGCTGATCAGCCTGGCGCAGGCCGACGACCATGCGACGCTGACCATCGAGACCCCCGACGGCCTGTTCCAGACCGAGGCCAGCTGGGTGATCGCCTGCGACGGCGCGAACAGCGACACCCGGCGCATGGTCGGGGCCGAGTTCAGCGGCCAGTTCTTCCACGACCGCTTCCTGATCGCGGACATCGTGATGGAAGCGAAGTTTCCTGCAGAGCGGTGGTTCTGGTTCGACCCGCCGTTCCACCGGGGCCAGAGCGTGCTGCTGCACAAGCAGTGCGACGACGTCTGGCGCATCGACTTCCAGCTTGGCTGGGATGCCGACCCGGTGGAAGAGAAGAAGCCCGAGAACGTGCTGCCGCGCATCCGCGCGATGCTCGGGCCCGAGGCGGAGTTCGAGCTCGAATGGGTCTCGATCTACCAGTTCGCCTGCCGCCGCATCGACCGCTTCCGCCACGGCCGCGTGCTGTTCGCCGGTGACGCGGCGCACCAGGTCTCGCCCTTCGGCGCGCGCGGCGCGAACACCGGCATCCAGGACGTCGACAACCTGGTGTGGAAGCTGGCCCGCGTGATGCGCGGCCAGGCGCCCGAGGCGCTGGTCGACAGCTACCACGACGAGCGCGCCTTCGCGGCCGACGACAACCTGCGCCAGTCCACGCGCTCGACCGACTTCATCACGCCGAAGTCCGCCGCCAGCCGCGCGTTGCGCGATGCGACGCTGCAGCTGGCGCGCAGCGAGCCCTTCGCGCGGCGGCTGGTCAACAGCGGCCGGCTGTCAACGCCGACGCCGTACGCGCAGAGCGCGCTGAACACGCCCGACGAAGACCGCTTCGACGGCGGCGTGCCGCCCGGCACCGTGTGCCCGGACGCGCCGATGCGCCACGAAGGATCTCCCGCCTGGCTGTTGAACGCGCTGGGCCCCGGCTTCACGCTGCTGAGCTTCGGCCCGTGCCCGGGCGCACGCGCCTTGCGCGACGGCGGCGTGGTCGAGCGCGTCATCGAACTGGGCGACCGCTGGGTCGATGCCGAGGGCCTGGCGACGCAGCGCTTCGACGGCCAGCCCGGCACCGTGGTGCTGCTGCGGCCCGACCACCATGTGGCTGCGCGCTGGCGCCGCTTCGACGCCCACCGCGTGCGTGGCGCGGTGCTGCGCGCCACCGGGCAGCTAGACACGCCTTTCAGGAGTTAGCAAGATGCCGCTGCTGCACGAACCGAACATTGCCGACCCGGACGGCTTCTACGAATCGCTGATCGAGCACCAGCGCGACCTGGACGACACCCAGGCGCGCGAGTTCCAGGCCCGGCTGCTGCTGATCCTGGCCAACCAGGTGGGCGACCGCCAGGTGCTGGACCAGGCGCTCCGGCTGGCGCGCGATGCCGGCGGACCGCGCACCTCAAGCGCCGGGCTGCGCCCGGCCGTCGGGCCGGGCGCCCAGCCGGGCCGATAGCGCCTCGGCACTGGCCCGCAGGCAGCGGGCTGCCGGGCCCGCGATGTCCGGCGACAGCGTGGCGCTGGGCCCGATCGCCGTGAGCGCGGCCACCATCGTGCCGAAGCCGTCGAACACCGGCGCCGCGATGGCGGTGACGCCGCGCACCGTGCCGTCGACGATGCTGGCGAAGTGCTGTGCGCGGATGCCGGGCAGCGCGGCTTCCAGCGCGGGGTCGAGCCGCTTCACCGCGTGGCCGGCCTCGGCGCTCAGCGCGGCCAGCACCTGCTCGCGCGGCATGTGGGCCGCGAACAGCCGGCCCGAGGCTGTGCCCTTCACCGACACCACGGTGCCGTGGCGCATGTTCACGTGCACCGCGGTGGGCCCTTCCTCCAGCCGCACGAAGGTGGGCCCGCGGTTGCCCCAGATCGCGATGCCCACGGTCTGGCCGATCTCGCGCGCCAGCGCGGGCAGCTCGGCGCTGGCCAGGCGGATCGGGTCCACCTGCTGCAAGCTGATCAAGCCCATCTGCAGCGCCAGCGGCCCCAGGCCGTAGTGCCCGCTGGCCTCGTCCTGCGCAATGAGCCCCACCTTGCCGAAGCTCACCAGGTAGGGGTGGGCCTTGGCCGGCGACATGTCGGCCTCGCGCGCCAGGTCCTTCAGCGGGGCGCGCTGGCCCAGGTGCACCAGCGCCAGCAGCAGCCGGGCGCCGACCTCGATGCTCTGGATGCCCCGCGATGCGCTGCGCGCCTCGGTCTCGGCGTCGGCTTCCGGCGGTGCGGGCGGGGCAGGGGAGCGGGCCATGCGTAGTTTCACTTAACAAAATTGATTAGACATTATCAAACACGTTGACTAAGATCAAGCCACTTTCACATTGCCAAACGCGTTCGTCATGAGCAAAGCCTTCGCCTCGCAAGCCGACCTCGACGTCAAGCGGGTCACCTTCACCAAGCTGTCGGACAACGCCTATGCCTACACGGCCGAAGGCGACCCCAACACCGGCGTGATCATCGGCGACGACGCGGTGATGGTGATCGACACCCAGGCCACGCCGGTGATGGCGCAGGACGTGATCCGCCGCATCCGCGAAGTGACCGACAAGCCGATCAAGTACGTGGTGCTCAGCCACTACCACGCGGTGCGCGTGCTCGGCGCCTCGGGCTACCAGCCGCAGCACATCATTGCCAGCCGCGACACCTACGACCTGATCGTCGAACGCGGCGAACAGGACAAGGCCAGCGAGATCGGCCGCTTCCCGCGCCTGTTCCAGGCCGTCGAATCGGTGCCGCCGGGCCTGACCTGGCCGACCATCACCTTCGAAGGCCGCATGTCGATCTGGCTGGGCCAGCTGGAGGTGCAGCTGATCCAGCTCGGCCGCGGCCACACCAAGGGCGACACGGTGGCCTGGCTGCCAGAGCAGAAGATCCTGTTCTCCGGCGACCTGGTGGAGTTCGACGCCACGCCCTATGCCGGCGATGCCTACTTCAAGGACTGGCCGCAGACGCTGGACAACATCGCCGCGCTGAAGCCCGCCGCGCTGGTGCCCGGCCGCGGCGCCGCGCTGACCACGCCCGAGCAGGTGGCCCAAGGCCTGGCCGGCACGCGCGCCTTCATCAGCGACGTGTACGACAGCGTGCGCACCGGCGTGGCCGCGGGCCAGGATCTGAACGCGGTCTACAAGGCCACCTACGCGAAGCTCAAGCCGAAATACGGCCACTGGGTCATCTTCGACCACTGCATGCCCTTCGACGTGACCCGCTGCTACGACGAGGCCACGCAGTACGCCGACCCGCGCATCTGGACCGCCGAGCGTGACATCGAGATGTGGAAGACGTTGGAAGGGTGAGCGCCGCGATGGTCGCTGACACCGACTACCAGCAGCTGCGCTTCGACTACCGGCGCAGCCCCGACCAGGACGCCGCAATGCCCGCCCGCCACCCGGTGGTGGTGGTCGGCGCCGGCCCGGTGGGCCTGAGCCTGGCCATCGACCTCGCGCAGCGCGGCGTGCCGGTGCTGCTGCTGGACAACGACAACACGCTGTCCACCGGCTCGCGCGCCATCTGCTTTGCCAAGCGCACGCTGGAAATCTTCGACCGCCTCGGCTGCGGCCAGCGCATGGTTGACAAGGGCGTGTCCTGGAACCTGGGCCGCGTGTTCTTCCGCGACCAGCCGGTCTACGACTTCAACCTCCTGCCGGAGTCCGGCCACCACCGCCCGGCCTTCATCAACCTGCAGCAGTACTACGTCGAAGGCTACCTGGCCGATCGCGCGGCCGAACTGCCTAACCTGCAAATACGCTGGAAGAACAAGGTGACGGCGGTCGAGCCGCTGGCCGACCATGTGCGCCTGACGATCGAGACGCCGGACGGCCCGTACACGCTGGAAGCCGGCTACCTGGCGGCCTGCGACGGCTCGCGCTCGGCCGTGCGCCAGCTGATCGGCCAGGAAAGCAAGGGCCGCATCTTCCGCGACCGCTTCCTGATCGCCGACGTGAAGATGCAGCTGGACCAGCAACCCAGCGAGCGCTGGTTCTGGTTCGATCCGCCGTTCCACCCGAACCAGAGCGTCTTGCTGCACCGCCAGCCGGACGACGTCTGGCGCATCGACTTCCAGCTCGGCTGGGACGCCGACCCCGAGCGCGAGAAGCAGCCCGAGCACATCATCCCGCGCGTCAAGGCGCTGCTGGCGCACACCGCGATGAAGGATGCGCCGTTCACGCTGGAATGGGCCAGCGTCTACACCTTCGCCTGCCTGCGCATGGCGAACTTCCGCCACGGCCGGGTGATCTTCGCCGGCGATTCGGCGCATGGCGTGTCGCCCTTCGGCGCGCGCGGCGCGAATTCCGGCGTGCAGGACGCCGAGAACCTGGCCTGGAAACTGGCCGCGGTGCTGCAGGGCAGGGCACCCGAGCGGCTGCTCGACAGCTACGGCCAGGAACGCGAGTACGCGGCCGACGAGAACATCCTGAACTCCACCCGCGCCACCGACTTCATCACGCCCAAGAGCGAGATCAGCCGGCTGTTCCGCGACGCCGTGCTGCCGGCTCTCGATGCCGGCCACCTTGCACGGCTCGGCCCTGAGCACCGCCGATGTTGATGTCTTCATCGGCCGCATGGTGCCCGGCGCGCCGGCGGCGGACGCGCCTCTGCAGGCACCCGATGGCCGCGCCACCTGGCTGCTGTCGGAACTGGGCGACGATTTCACGCTATTGCTGATGGCCGGGCCTGGCAACGCCGAACAGGCGGCGCGCCTTCAGGCCGCCGCGGCCGATGTCGCGCCGCTGAAGCTGCTGACCCTTGCCGCGCCCGACGCCGACCAGCCCGGTGCGCTGGTGGATGTGCAAGGCCTGCTGGCGCAGCGCTACGACCTGCAGCCCGGCAATGCGGTGCTGCTGCGGCCCGACCAGCATGTCTGCGCCCGCTGGCGCGCGCCGGATGCGGATGCACTGCGCCAGGCGTTGCGCCGCGCGCTGGCCCTGGCCTGAAAGGACGCCTGCCGATGAGCACGCTGATCACCACCCCGCACCTCGAGGCGCCCGACGATTTCTACGAGGCGCTGATCAACACCCACCAGGGCCTGAGCACCGACGAGAGCCATGCGTTGAACGCGCGCCTGGTGCTGCTGCTGGCCAACCACATCGGCTCGCTCGACGTGCTGCGCCAGGCGCTGGCCGCGGCGCGCGAGTCGGCCCCGACTTCCCCTGGCGTTTGATGTCCCACAGAAAGGCACCCATGAAGAGACAAGCACTTTCCCGCCGCGGCGCGCTGGCACTGGCCGCGTTCACGACGATCGCCCCGACCCTTGCGCTGGCGCAGGACAACAGGCCGATCGAATGGGTCGTCGGCTACGCCGCCGGCGGCGGCTCCGACGTCGTGGCCCGCACGGTGGCCGAGCAGATGAGCAAGACGCTGGGCACGACGATCATCATCAACAACAAGCCCGGCGCGGCCACCAACATCGCGGCCGACTACGTGGCCAAGTCCAAGGACTACGGCCATGTGATGCTGACGGCCGACTTCGCGACGCTGGCGGCCAACCCCTTCCTGTTCGCGAAGCTGCCGTACAACGCCGAGAAGGACTTCGCGCCGGTGGGCCTGCTGGCGCGCTTTCCGCTGATCCTGGTGGTGGCCACCAACGTGCCGGTGAAGGACTTCAAGGAATTCCAGGCCTGGGCCAAGGCACAGCCCAACGGCGTCAACTACGCCTCGGCCGGTCCCGGCAGCCCGCACCACCTGGCCACCGAGATGCTGCGCGAGCGCACGGGACTGAAGTTCACCCACGTGCCGTACCGGGGCGCCGCGCCGGCCGTGCAGGACCTGCTGGGTGGCCAGGTGCCGTTCGCGCTGATGGACAGCGCCAGCGTCCAGGCCCACATCGCCGGCGGCAAGCTGCGAGCGATCGGCGTGGCCAGCCCGGCCCGGCTCAAGACCATGCCGGACATCCCGACGCTCGCCGAGCAGGGCCTCTCCGGCTTCGAGGCCTATGCCTGGCAGGGCCTGGTAGCCCCGGCCGGCACGCCGCCGGACGTGGTGGCCAAGTGGAACAAGGCGCTGTTGGCGGCGCTGGACTCGGCCCCGGTGAAGGAGAAGTTCCAGTCGCTGGCGCTGGAGGCCCTGGGCGGCACGCCGCAGCACATGGCCGAGTACGCGAAGACCGAGCGTGAGCGCTGGGGCAAGCTGATCACCGCCAACAATATCCGTCTCGATTGAAGTGCGGGGCAGGGAGAACGGTATGACGGACGCACATGGAAGGCGTTATCTGAGCGGATTCGGCAACGAATTCGCCACCGAGGCGCTGCCCGGCGCGCTGCCGCAGGGTCGCAACAGTCCGCAGCGCGCGCCGATGGCGCTGTATGCCGAGCTGGTCTCGGGCACTGCCTTCACCGCGCCGCGCGCCGAGAACCGGCGCAGCTGGCTGTACCGGCGCCAGCCCTCGGTGGTGGCCGGGCGCTACGAGGCCTATGCCCAACCGCTATGGCTGACCGGTGCGGAAGGCGCGCGCGCCAGCGGCGCCGCGCTGCCGCCCGAGCCGCTGCGCTGGCATCCGTTCGAATGGCCTGCCGAGGACCTCGATTTCGTCGATGGCCTGCGCACCGTGGCGGCCAATGGCGATGCCGATGCGCAGACCGGCATCGCCGCGCATGTCTACCTGTGCAATCGCTCGATGCACCGGCGCGCGCTGGTCAATGCCGATGGCGAGATGCTGGTCGTGCCGCAGCAGGGCAGCCTGTCGATCCGCACCGAGCTGGGGGTGCTGGAGGTCAAGCCCGGCGAGATCGCACTGCTGCCGCGCGGCATCGCGTTCAGCGTCGAACTGCTCGGCGGCCCCTCGCGCGGCTACGTCTGCGAGAACTACGGCGCGATGTTCCGCCTGCCCGAACTCGGCCCGATCGGCTCGAACGGGCTGGCCAATGCGCGCGACTTCCTGGCGCCCGTGGCGGCCTTCGAGGAAGCGGCAGTCGCGTACGAGCTGATCAAGAAGTTCGGTGGCCGGCTCTGGCGTTCGACGATGCCGCACACGCCGTTCAATGTCGTCGCGTGGCACGGCAACCTCGCGCCGCTGAAGTACGACACCGCGAACTTCATGACCATCGGCTCGATCAGCTTCGACCATCCGGACCCGTCGATCTTCACGGTGCTGACCTCGCCATCGGACACCCCGGGCACCGCGAACTGCGATTTCGTGATCTTCCCTCCGCGCTGGATGGTGGCCGAGGACACCTTCCGCCCGCCCTGGTACCACCGCAACCTGATGAGCGAGTTCATGGGCCTGGTGTATGGCGAGTACGACGCCAAGCCGCAGGGCTTCCGCCCCGGTGGCGCGTCGCTGCACAACTGCATGGTGCCGCACGGGCCGGACGAGGAGGCCTTCGACAAGGCCAGCAGCGTGGACCTGAAGCCGCACAAGCTGGACAACACGCTGGCCTTCATGTTCGAAAGCCGCTACCGCTTCCTGCCCACGGCCTACGCAATGACCGGTGGCGCCCTCGACACCGACTATGCCGACTGCTGGGCCGGCCTGAAGGACCGTTTCCAACCATGAGCCTGACCGACGCCACCCACGACCCCGCGCTGCAGAGCTGGGTTGCCTCGGCCAACACGGCCGACACCGATTTCCCGATCCAGAACCTGCCCTACGGGCGCTTTCGCGTGCGCGGCAGCGGCGAGCCCTGGCGCATTGGCGTGGCCATCGGCGACCAGGTGCTGGACCTGAGGCTGGCGCTGGATGCGCTGGCCTGGCCGGCGGAGCTGATGGCCCTGCTGCAGCCGCTGGCCCAGGGCGACCTGAACGCGTTGATGGCCCGGCCGCCGGCCGAGCGCCATGGCCTGCGAGCGGCACTGTCGCAGGCGCTGAGCGCCGGCGATGACCGAGCGCCCGAGCTGGCCGGCTGCCTGGTGCCGCAGGCTAACGCCGAATTGACGCTGCCATGCCGCATCGGCGACTACACCGATTTCTACACCGGCATCCACCACGCCACCACGGTGGGCAAGCTGTTCCGGCCGGACAACCCGCTGCTGCCGAACTACAAGTGGGTGCCCATCGGCTACCACGGCCGGGCTTCGTCGATCATTCCGAGCGGGCAAGGCTTCCGGCGGCCGATCGGGCAGACGCTGGCGCCCGGCGCGAGCGAGCCGACGGTCGGCCCGGTGCGCCGGCTGGACTACGAGCTCGAGCTGGCCATCTTCGTCGCGCAGGCCAATGCCCTGGGCGAACCGGTGACCATGGCCGAGGCCGAGGCGCATGTGTTCGGCCTGGGCCTGTTCAACGACTGGAGCGCGCGCGACGTGCAGGCCTGGGAGTACCAGCCGCTCGGGCCCTTCCTGTCGAAGAGCTTTGCCAGCACCGTCTCGCCGTGGATCGTCACGCTGGAAGCGCTGGCGCCGTTCCGCGCGGCTTTCGAGCGGCCGGCGGGCGATCCGCAGCCCTTGCCCTACCTGGACAGCGTGGCCAATCGCGCGCAGGGCGCGATCGACATCCAGCTCGAGGTCTGGCTGCAATCGGCCGCGATGCGCGCACAAGGGCTGGCGCCGCAGCGCCTGAGCCGCTCGAACTTCCGCGATGCGTACTGGACGCTGGCGCAGCTGGTGGCGCACCACACGATGAACGGCTGCAACCTGCAAAGCGGCGACCTGCTGGGCACCGGCACCTTGTCCGGCCCGCAGCCGGACCAGGCCGGTTCGCTGCTGGAGCTGACCGCCGGTGGCAAGCAGCCGATCACGCTGGCCAGCGGCGAGACCCGCACCTTCCTGGAAGACGGCGACACGGTCACGCTGCGCGCCGTCTGCGAGCGGCCGGGCGCGCGCCGCATCGGCTTCGGCGCGTGCAGCGCCACCGTGCAGCAGGCCATGGCTTGAGCCGGCCGGCCGGCAGCGGCACACTGCCGGCATGAGTTCCACGCTGCAAGCCCTGCGCGAGTTCGTCGCGCTCACCACCGAGCTGGTCGGCCGGCCGCAGGAAGAAGCCCCGCTGCTGGCGGCGCTGAAGCCCGCGCTGGCCCGCCTGGTCAGCCACGACGACTGGCTGCCCGAGTCGCTGGCCCAGCCCGACCCGCAGCACTACCGCCAGTACCTGCTGCATGCCGATGCCTTGCAGCGCTTCTCGGTCGTCAGCTTCGTCTGGGGGCCCGGGCAGGCCACGCCGATCCATGACCACACCGTGTGGGGCCTGATCGGCATGCTGCGCGGCGAGGAGCTGAGCCAGCCCTATGCGCCCGATGCCACGGGCCGGCTGCGGCCGCAAGGGCAGGCGGCGCACCTGCGGCCGGGCGATGTGGAGGCTGTGTCGCCCCGCCTGGGTGACATCCACCGCGTGCGCAATGCCTTCAGCGACCGCACCTCGATCAGCATCCACGTCTACGGCGCCAACATCGGTGCGGTGCAGCGCTGGGTGTATGCGGAAGACGGCAGCCGCAAGCCCTTTGTCTCGGGCTACTCGAACGACTGGGTGCCCAATCTCTGGCATCGTCCCACCCCATGAATGCCCAAACCCCGCTGCCGGTGATGCCGGCCGACCAGGTGCGCACGATGCTGCGCGAGCGCCGCGAGATCGCGCTCGTCGACGTGCGCGACGAAGACCCCTATGCGCAGGCCCATCCGCTGTTCGCGGTGCAGATGGCCGCCGCGCGCATCGCGCTGGAAGCGCCATGGCGCCTGCCGCGCCGCGACGTGCCCATCGTGGTCTACGACGACGGCGAGGGGCTGGCCGAGCCCGCCGCACAGGCGCTGGTCGCGATGGGCTACCGGCACGTGCAGCTGCTCGCAGGGGGCCTGGCCGGCTGGCGCGCCAGTGGCGGCGAGCTGTTCCGCGACGTCAACGTGCCGAGCAAGGCCTTCGGCGAACTGGTCGAGCACGAAGTCGGCACGCCCTCGCTGCCGGCCGGGGAGGTGAAGGCGCTGCTCGATGCCGGCACCGACATGGTGGTGCTCGATGCCCGGCGCTACGACGAGTACCACACGATGAGCATCCCGGGCGGCACCAGCGTGCCCGGCGCCGAGCTGGCGCTGCGGGTGCGTGCGCTGGCGCCGGACCCGAAGACGCGGGTGATCGTCAACTGCGCCGGCCGCACGCGCAGCCTGATCGGCGCGCAGTCGCTGATCAATGCCGGCATCCCGAACCCGGTGGCGGCGTTGCGCAACGGCACCATCGGCTGGACCCTGGCCGGCTTCGCGCTCGAGCATGGCCAGACGCGCCGCTTCGGCCCCGCCACCGAGGCGCAGCGCGAATCCGCGCGCCAGGCGGCCCAGGCGCTGGCCGACCGCGCCGGCGCGCTGCGACTGGATGCCGCGTCTTTCGCGCATTGGCAATCGGACACCGGACGCACGCTGTATTGCTGGGACGTGCGCACGCCGGAGGAGTACGCCGCCGGCCACCGCCCCGGCTTCGGCAGCGCGCCCGGCGGCCAGCTGGTGCAGGAGACCGACGTGTTCTGCGCGGTGCGCGGCGCCCGCGTCGTGCTGGCGGACGACGACGGCGTGCGCGCGCCGATGACGGCCCACTGGCTGGCCCAGATGGGCTGGGAGGTGGGCTGGCTCACCGAGTGGCCGGCCGCCGCCTTCAGCGAAACCGGGCCCTGGCCGCCTTCACTGCAGCCGCCGTCCAAGGCCGGCCGCTACCGCCGGCCCTACGAGGGCACCGACAACCCGCAGGCCGCGATGCAGGCCTACCTCGACTGGGAATTCGGCCTGGTGGCGCAGCTGGCGCGCGACGGCACCCACGGCTTCCGCGTGCTGCGGCCCGTGCAGGGCGCGCGCGCCTAGCGTCACGCCGGAGCGGCCGTCCGGAAGGCCGCCACCAGCCCCTGCAGGCCGGCGGCCTGCTGCTTCAGGCTCTCGGCGGCGGCCGCACTCTGCTCCACCAGCGCGGCGTTCTGCTGCGTGCCCTGGTCGATCGACGCGATGGCCTGATTCACCTGCACGATGCCGGTGCTCTGCTCGTCGGTGCTGGCGTTGATCTCGCCCATCAGGGCGGTCATGCGGCGCACCTGCGCGACGATCTCGTCCATCGTCGTGCCCGCTTCGCCGACCAGCTGGCTGCCCGCCTGCACCTTGCCGACGCTGTCGTCGATCAGCTGCTTGATCTCCCGGGCCGCCTGCGCGCTGCGCTGGGCCAGGCTGCGCACCTCGCCGGCCACCACCGCGAAGCCGCGTCCCTGCTCGCCGGCCCGCGCGGCTTCCACCGCCGCATTGAGCGCCAGGATGTTGGTCTGGAAGGCGATGCCGTCGATCACGCCGATGATGTCGGCGATCCTCCTCGAGCTGTCGGAGATCGCGCCCATCGTCGACACCACGCGCGACACCACCTCGCCGCCGCGGCTGGCGACATCGGCGGTGGCCAGCGCCAGCTGGCGGGCCTGGCGCGAGGCGTCGGCGTTCTGCTGCACGGTGCCGGTCATCTGCTGCATCGAGGTGGCGGTCTCCTGCAAGGCGCTGGCCTGGTGCTCGGTGCGGTTGCTCAGGTCCTGGTTGCCGGTGGCAATCTCGGCCGTGGCGGTGGCAATGCCATCGGCGGCCTGGCGCACGCGGGTCACCATCGCGCCGAGGTTCCGGTTCATGGTCTTCAGCGCAGCCAGCAGCTGGCCGGTCTCGTCGCGCCGGTCCACTTCAATGCTTGAACTGAGGTCGCCGGCGGCCACCCGCTCGGTGAGCTGCACCGCGCGCGTCAGCGGCTGCGTCACCGCGCGGCTGAGCAGCCAGCCCATCGCCAGCGCGGCGACGACGGCCACCGTGCTGATGCCGATCTGCAGGCTGCGGTCGGCACCGAAGTCGGCGGCCGCCTGCCGGGCAGCGGCGGCGCCCTGCGCCTGTTCGAAGTCGATGTAGCGGCGCGTGGCCTGCAGCAACGCGGCCAGCAGCGGGCGGCACTCGCGGTTCATCTTCGCGATCGCCTCGTCGCGCTGTCCGTCCAGTGCCAGGCGGGCGATGGCCTCCGCCACCGGCCCGTAGCGGGATTCCACGGCTTCGATCTCGGCCAGCAGCGCACGGTGCTGGGCGGTCACGTCGCTGCCTGCCTGCAGCGCCGCCTTCAGCCGGGCCAGCGCAGCAGCCACCTCCTCGTGTGCCTGCGTGACGGCCGTCTTCTCGAGCTCGCGGTCGCGCGACTCGGTCACCAGCACGAGGTTGCGTGCCGCAATGGCGCGCCGCGTGGCGGCGCCGCGAAGGTCGGTGGCCATGTCCGCACGGGCGGCCGTGCCGTCGAGGTAGCGCGTGAAGCGGTCGTTCGATCGGCCCAGCGACCGCAGCGATGCGGCCGACACCAGCACCACCACCAGCGCCAGGCATGCGAAGCCGAGCAGCAGCTTGGTCTTCACGCGCAGGTCCTTGAGTCTCATCGTGATCTTCCTGTGTCAACCCGGCCGTGTCCGACAGATGCGCGGCGGGTCGGTGGCGCGATTGTTCCAAGCCCCTGTGCGGACCAAACACCTGAACTCAGCGGCCATTGCGCGGCATCTCGGCGCGCGGTCAAGCCTGCTCGAGGGCTGCGCGTCGGGATTTCTTGACGGGCGCTGTCGGGGGCTGCCGGCCGAGCAATTGAAGCCGACGCGTCAACGCCCCTGATACGGGCCTGAAACGCCACCCGCCGACGATGCCGACATCCGCACAACGCAAGCACGCCAAGGAGCCGAGCATGGGACTGCTGGAACGACGCAAGATCAAGGAACTGCAGGAGCAGAGCTTTCCGCAGCGCGAGCAGGAGATCGCCGAGATCTGCGGCCAGGCCATCCGCTACGAGGTGGACTGGGACAGCTTCGCCGACGACCTGGAGGCGCTGAACTTCGTCGACAACCTGTCGTGCCATCGCCTGAACATGGCGCTGCGGGTGATCTGCCTCGACGACATGGGCAAGGAGGCCGTGCGCGAAGGCCTCACCCTGGTGAAGCTGCGCAACGTCAAGTCCAAGGCCGACATGGCGATGCGCTTCGAAGGCGGCGTGCTCGAGATGGCCTGCGCCTACGCGCTGCGCACCGAGGGCATGCACGGCGACAACGAGATCCGCCAGCTGCTGCTGTCGCGGCTGTGAGGCCGAACCCGCCTCAACCCCGATCCCTCTTGAAAGAACGAGACATGAACACTTCGATGACGACGACGCGTTGGGCCCGCAGCACGCTGGCGGCCGCGACCCTGTGTGCCGCAGCCGGCCTGGCCCAGGCCGTGCCGGTGAACTACCACGAGAACGTGGATGGCGACCTCGCCGAACTGGCCGGCCAGAC
>NZ_JBGAGA010000124.1:0-5014 GCF_044226965.1 Aquabacterium sp.
AGGCCGGTGACCGGGAGGTCGGCGCACACCATCGCCGGCAGCGCGCCGGAGGTGCTGAGCTCCAGCGGATGCAGCAGGCCGGGCACCTGCAGCGCCTGCAGCAGCGCATGTTCCTCGCGGAAGTCGCTGGCGTCGCCGGTGCCGACCTTGAGCAGGATCGGCGTGCCATCGGCGCTGCGCTGCGCATGGCCGATCTGCGACCGGCGCGTGCGCGCGATCCAGCTCACCTGGCTCCGCTGGCCCTGCATCATCCTCAAGCACCTCCTGGCCCAGGTCCTGTGCCGGCCGCGGCGACGGGCTGCCGCCGTGGCCGCCGAGCGCGTGGCCCTCGTCCTGCGGGCGGCGCGCCGAGCTTACGCAATGCCTGGGGGCCGTCAATCGACGGGTGCCCTCGGTGTGCGCCAGGGCATGCTGCGCGCCAGGCCTGGATCGCGCCAGCGCATCAAGCCGATGTCGATCGGCGCGGCCGCCGCGACCGCACCTCGGCGAACAGGTCGTACAGCTGCTGCGCCGCCGGCGACAGCGAGCGGCCGCGCCGGCGGATCAGGCCGACCTTGCGCGTGATCACCGGGTCGACCAGTGGCACGCTCACCAGCAGCGGGTGCTCGGGCCCGGGCATGGCCATCGACGGCACCGCCGCCACGCCCAGCCCAGCTTCGACCAGGCCCAGCGTCGTCGTCACGTGCTGGGCCTCGTAGATGGCCTGCGGCCGCGCCTTCACGCTGGCCAGCGCCTGGTCCAGCAGCACGCGGTTGCCGGAGCTGCGCCCCACCGAGATGTAGTCGTACTGGCCCAGCTGCGACCAGCTGACGCGCTTCATCCGGGCGATCGGGTGGTCGCGCCGGCAGGCGGCGACGAAGCGTTCCTCGACCAGCGGCTCGAACGCCAGCTCGCCTTCCTGCGCGCCGATGAAGTTGAGGCCGAAGTCCGCCTCGCCGCGCGAGACGGCCGCCAGCACCTCGTTGGCACCGGCATCGAGCACCTTCACCCGCACCCGGGGCGCCCGCTCGTGGTAGCGGCGGATCACCTCCGACAGGTAGTAGTAGACGGTGGAGGGCACGCAGGCGACCGTGACTTCGCCCATGCGCGTGGCCGCCACGCCGCGGATGCCCAGCAGCGTGTTGTCCAGCTCGTCGAGCAGCTCGCGCACCTTGCGTTCGAAGTCGCGGCCCACCGCGGTGAGGGTCACGCGCCGCGTGGTGCGCTCGAGCAGCCGCACGCCCAGCGCCTGCTCCAGCTTGTCGATGCGGCGGCTGAAGGCCGGCTGCGACAGGTGCACCGACTCGGCGGCCTTGCGGAAGTTGCTCAGCTCGGCCACGGCCCGGAAGGCCAGCAGGTCGTTGAGGTCGAAGTTGATGGCCATGGCGGGGTCCTGCAATTGATGCCGAAAGCGGATCAGTTGATCTTAAAGATGCAATTCCGTTTTGCAATCCCGGCGCCGAAGATGGAGGTCATGAAGCGAGCCATCCCCTGCGTCCTGATGCGCGCCGGCACCTCCCGCGGGCCGTTCTTCCTGCGTGAGTGGTTGCCGGCCGACGACACGGCCCGCGACGAGGCGCTGATCGGCGCCATCGGCGCGTCCGACCTGCTGCAGGTCGACGGCGTCGGCGGCGGCAGCACGCTGACCAGCAAGGTGGCCATCGTGTCGAAGTCCTCCGAGCCGGGCTGCGACGTGGACTACCTGTTCGCCCAGGTCGGCGTCGGGCAGAAGTCGGTCGACACGCGGCCCAACTGCGGCAACATGCTCTCGGGTGTCGCGCCCTTCGCGATCGAGCAGGGCCTGGTCCAGGCGCAGGACGGCGAGACCACGGTGCGGGTGTTCAACGTCAACACCCGCTCGCGCATCGACGTCACGGTGCTGACGCCCGAAGGACGCGTCACCTACGACGGCGAGACCGGCATCGACGGCGTCGCCGGCACCGCCGCGCCGATCCGCCTGAACTTCCTGGATGCCTGGGGCGCGGTGACCGGCTCGCTGTTCCCCACCGGGCATCGCATCGATCGCATCGGCGGCATCGAGCTCACCTGCATCGACGCCGCGATGCCGCTGGTGATCATGCGGGCGCGCGACTTGGGCCTCACCGGCCGCGAGGCGCCGTCCGAGCTGGATGCCGACCTCGCGCTGCTGGCCCGCATCGAAGCCATCCGCCTGGCGGCCGGCCAGGCCATGGGCCTGGGCGACGTGTCCGGCAGCGTGGTGCCCAAGCCGGTGATCGCCAGCGACGGCGACAGCGCCGGCAGCATCACCTCGCGCTACTTCACGCCGCGGCGCTGCCATGCCTCGCATGCCGTCACCGGCGCCATCGGCGTCGCCACCGCGTTCGCGCTGCCGGGCACCGTGGTCAGCGGCAGCGAAGGCCGGCCCGGCGCGCGCGTGATCTCGGTGCTGCATCCGCAGGGGCGCATCGACGTCGAGGTGGCGATCGAAGGCCAGGGGGCGGAAGCCCGCATCCAGCGTGCCGCGCTCGTGCGCACCGCCCGAAAGATCCTGCAGGGCGAACTGCACCTGCCGCCCTACGTGTTCTCGCAACCATCCGAAGGAGACAAATCGATGAAGCGCTTGATTGCACCGGCGGTCGCTGCCGTGATGGCCGCCGCCGCCCCGCTGGCCATGGCCTACCCGGACAAGACCATCACGCTGGTGGTGCCCACCGCGGCCGGTGGCGGCAACGACGCGATGGCCCGCACCATCGCGCAGAAGATGGGGCCGCTGCTGGGCCAGACCATCATCATCGACAACCGGGCCGGCGCGGCCGGCGCCATCGCCAGCGAATTCGTCGCGCGGGCCACGCCCGACGGCCACACGCTGATGTTCGGCTACATCGCCACGCACGCGATGAACCCGGCGCTGCAGAAGCTGCGCTACGACCCGGTGGCCGATTTCGCACCGGTCGGGCTGGTGGGCTATTCACCCACGCTGATGGTGGCCAACCCGAACGCGCCGTTCAAGGACGTGCGCGAACTGCTGGCCCAGCTGAAGGCCAAGCCCGACCAGTACATGTACGCCTCCGCCGGCAACGGCACGGCACCGCACTTCGCGGCCGAGCTGTTCAAGCTGAACGCCGGCGTCTCGATGATCGGCGTGCCCTACAAGGGCGCCGCGCCGGCCATCAGCGACACGCTGGGCGGCCAGACGCAGCTGATGTTCCCGAGCTTCTTCACCGCGCTGCCGCATGTGAAGGCGGGCAAGCTGCGCGCGCTGGCCATCGCCGGCCCGAAGCGCAGCCCTCTGCTGCCCAACGTGCCCACGCTGAAGGAAGCCGGCGTGGACGGCGTCGACGTGCAGCAGTGGTACGCGATCTTCGCGCCGGCCAAGACACCGAAGGCGGTGATCGACCAGCTCAACAAGGCGCTGAACCAGGTGCTGGCCGACAAGGAAGTCATCAAGCGCATCGAGGAGCACGGCGCCGACGTCGAGACCAGCAGCAGTGGTACGCGATCTTCGCGCCGGCCAAGACACCGAAGGCGGTGATCGACCAGCTCAACAAGGCGCTGAACCAGGTGCTGGCCGACAAGGAAGTCATCAAGCGCATCGAGGAGCACGGCGCCGACGTCGAGACCAGCACGCCCGAGCAGCTGGGCACGCTGGTGAAGACCGAGCTGGCCAAGTGGAAGGGCGTCGTGCAGCGCGCCAAGCTGACGGCTGATTGACTCCCCCCGTAGCGCCTTCGGCGCCTCCCCCCAGGGGGCACCGCCAGCGGCCCGGCAAAGCCGGTTCCGCGGCGGTTGCTTGGTGGCGCCTGATGCATGCCACAAGGGTGCCGGTCTGCGACATGGACCCCTGAGATGACCTACTGAATCGGAACGGAGCCTGCGACATGGACACTTCGCTGAACGAGCTGCGCGCCTGGGTGGGCCGCAGCGAGAGCCTGCAAGACCTGATCGGCGCCACGCCGGTCAAGGCGCTGCAGGCCACGCTGGACCATCCGCCGATGGCGGTGAACCCGGGCACGGCGCTGCCACCGCTGTGGCACTGGCTGTACTTCCTGCCGCTGCACCGGCAAAGCGAGGTCGGCCCCGACGGCCACGCCCGGCGCGGCGGCTTCCTGCCGCCGGTGCCGCTGCCGCGCCGCATGTGGGCCGGCAGCCAGTTCGAGTTCCGCGCGCCGGTGCGGGTGGGCGACACGGTCGAGCGCACCTCGACCATCGCCGACGTCTCGGTCAAGGAGGGACGCAGCGGCACGCTGGTCTTCGTCAAGGTGCGCCACGAGTTGCGCTGCAACGGCGCGGCCGAGCCGGCGATCGTCGAGTTCCATGACATCGTCTACCGCGACGCCAGGCGCCCAGGCGATGTCGATCCGCCGCCGCAGCCGGCGCCCAGCGGCGCCGCGTGGCAGCGCGAGATCGTGCCGGACGACGTGCTGCTGTTCCGCTACTCGGCGCTCACCTTCAACGGCCACCGCATCCACTACGACCGAAAGTACGTGACCGAGGTGGAGGGCTACCCCGGGCTGATCGTGCACGGCCCGCTGATCGCCACGCTGCTGATGGACCTGGTGCGCCGCCATGCGCCAGAGGCCGAGGTCGCCAGCTTCCGCTTCAAGGCGGTGCGGCCGACCTTCGACCTGCATGCGTTCCGCGTCAACGGGCAACTGCAGGACGACGGCAAGACCGTCAAGCTGTGGGCCCAGGACCATGAAGGCTGGCTGACGATGGACGCCGTGGCCACGCTGCGTTAAGGGGTTAGGCATGCAACCGCTCAAGGGACTCACCGTCGTCACGCTCGAGCACGCCATCGCGGCGCCGTTCGCCACGCGCCAGCTCGCCGACCTGGGCGCCCGCGTGATCAAGATCGAACGCCCCGGCGTCGGCGACTTCGCCCGTGGCTACGACAGCCGCGTGCGCGGCCTGGCCTCGCACTTCGTGTGGACCAACCGCTCGAAGGAAAGCCTGACGCTGGACGTCAAGCACCCCGAGGCCGCCCAGCTGCTCGAACGCCTGGTGCTGGAGAAGGCCGACGTGGTGGTGCAGAACCTCGCGCCCGGCGCGGCCGCGCGGCTGGGCCTGGGCTACG
>NZ_JBGAGA010000050.1:0-43127 GCF_044226965.1 Aquabacterium sp.
CACCTTCATCGGCTGGATGAGCCAGCTCGGCGACATCGCGATCCCGTTCGAAGACGAAGCGCAGATTCCGCTGAACCCGTTCTTCGCGCCGAATGCCGGCATCGTGCCGCAGCTCGAGGCGCGCATGGACGAACTGCGCCGCGCCGGCGATTCGTGCGGCGCCCGCATCGAGGTCCGCGCGCGCCAGGTGCCGGTGGGTCTGGGCGAACCGCTGTTCGACAAGCTCGACGCCGACATCGCCTACGCGATGATGGGCATCAACGCGGTCAAGGGCGTCGAGATCGGCGCCGGCTTCGGCGCGGTGGCGCAGCTTGGCAGCCAGCATGGCGACGAACTCACGCCGCAGGGCTTCCGCGGCAACAACGCCGGCGGGGTGCTGGGCGGCATCTCGACCGGGCAGGACCTGGTGGTGTCGATCGCCATCAAACCCACCAGCTCGATCCGCACGCCGCGGGCCTCGATCGACCGCGCCGGCCAGCCGGCCACGGTGGAGACCTTCGGCCGCCACGACCCCTGTGTCGGCATCCGCGCCACGCCCATCGCCGAGGCGATGCTGGCGCTGGTGCTGGTCGACCATGCACTGCGCCAGCGCGCGCAATGCGGCGACGTGCGGCTGCCCGTGCCGCCGATCGCCGGAACGGGCGGCTGACCGACCGCAGGCGGTGCCGGCGCCGCCACCCGCATCCCGTCCGGCTCGGATGCACTTCATCGCATGAGGTGACGCAACTGTCGCGCTGCGGTGCGCTTCGTCACCCGCAAGCCGCGCTTCGTCGCACACTCCGGTGTTCCCGCGGAACTCGAAGCCTAGACTCGCGGCCGCTTCACAAGAGTGGCAAGGACAAGGGGATCGCTCATGCGCAAAAGCCGGTGGATCGGGGGTGGTGTCGTGGTGGCCGTGGTGGTGATCGGCGCGGCGGCCGCGGTGATGATGGGCCAGCGCCAGGCCGGCGCCAAGGTGCCCGAGACGGCGGCCAAGGCCGGGCCGGCCGCGGCCTCGGCACCGTCGCTGGAGTTCCGGCCGACCGAGGTGGTGCAGCCGGCACTTGCCGCGATGCCCCGGACGATCGAGTTCTCCGGCCCGCTGGTGGCGCCGAACACGGCGGTGGTGCGGGCCAAGGCGGCCGGCACGCTGCTGGCGCTGCAGGTGAACGAGGGCGAACGCGTCAGCGCCGGACAGACGCTGGGCCGCATCGACCTGGCCGAGCTGTCCAATCGCGTGGCCGAGCGCACCGCCAACCTCGAGTCGGCCAAGGCCACGCTGGCGCAGGCCGAGCGCACCCATGCGTCGAACGAGCGGCTGGCGGCGCAGTCCTTCATCTCCCCGATCGCGCTGGAGAACTCGCGCGCCCAGGTGGACACGGCGCGGGCTGCACTGAATGCGGCCCAGGCGCTGCTGGACACCACCCGGGTCGGCCTGCGCGAGGCGGCACTGGTGGCGCCGATTTCCGGCATCGTGGCCAAGCGGCATGTGCTGCCGGGCGAGAAGGTGGCCGTCGAGCAGCAGATGCTGACCCTGGTGGACATTGCCAAGCTCGAGCTGGCCGGCACCGTCGGCACGCACGAGGTGGGCGCGCTGTCGCCGGGCATGCCGGTGCAGGTGCGGGTCGAGGGCACCGACAAGCCGGTGCAGGGCCGGCTGGCTCGCATTGCGCCGGCGGCCGAGCCGGGCACGCGCTCGATCGGCGTGACGATCGCGCTGGACAACCCGAAGGAAGTGCTGCGCGCCGGGCAGTACGCGCTGGCCAGGGTGGAATTGAACGATCCGCAGCAGCGCCTGTCGCTGCCCTTGCCGGCGGTGGGCAACACCTCGGGCCAGGACCATGTGTGGGTGATCGAGAACGGCGCGCTGCTGCGCCGCGCCGTCACGCTGGGCCGGCGCGACGATGCGGCCGGCCGTGTCGAGGTGCTCAGCGGCGTCGATGCCGGTGCCACGGTGCTGGCGGCCAAGTTCGACAACCTGCGCGAAGGCGCCAAGGCCTCGGTGGTCGCGACCAAGGCGGCCGCGGTGGCCTCGGCTGCTGCCTCCATACCCGCTAACCTGAAGTAGGAGCGGCACTATGTGGATGACCCGCGTCTCGATCCAGAACCCGGTGTTCGCCACCATGGTGATGGTGGCCCTGTGCGTGCTGGGCCTGTTCTCGTATTCGAAGCTGGGCGTCGAGCAGATGCCCGACATCTCCTTCCCCGGCGCGTGGATCGAGATCGCCTATCCCGGGGCCTCGCCCGAGGCGGTCGAGCGCGAGCTGACCAAGCCGGTGGAAGAGGCGGTCAACAGCATTGCCGGCGTCAAGCGCATCACCTCGCGCAGCCTGGAAGGACGTGCGCAGGCGAGCGTCGAGTTCTCGCTCGACGCCGACATGGCCCGCGCGATGCAGGACGTGCGCGACCGCATCGCGGCGATCCAGTCCGGCTTTCCGCGCGATGCCAAGGCGCCGCTGATCCAGCGCTGGAACAACGACAACAGCCAGCCGGTGGTGAACCTGGCGCTGCTGTCCAAGACCCGTGGCCCGCGCGAGTTGTCGATCCTGGGCGAGAACGCGGTCGGCAAGCGGCTGCAGCGGGTGGAAGGCGTGGCCCGCGTCGACATCAGCGGCCTGACGGTGCGCGAAGTGCGCATCGACCTCGATCCGTCACGCCTGCGCGCCTACGGCGTGACGCCGGCCGAGATCTCGACCGCGCTGCGCGATGCCAATGCCGACGAGCCGGTGGGCCTGCTGTCGGACAACGTGCAGGACACGATCCTGCGCGTGGAAGGCAAGATGCGCGACCCGAAGCTGATGGAAAACATCATCGTCGCGCACCGCAACGGACTGGCGCTGCGCCTGGGCGACCTGGGCCAGCTGGTCGAGCGCGAGAAGGAAGCCGACTCCACTGCCCGCATCAACGGCCAGCGCGCGATCAACTTCAACGTCTTCAAGCAGCAGGACGCCAACATCGTCGCTGCCGGGGACGCCGTCAAGAAGGCGATGGACGAGATCCGCAAGACGCTGCCGCCGGACGTCGAGCTCAAGCTTATCTACGCCTCCAGCGACTGGGTCAAGGGCTCGCTCGAAGGCCTGCGGCACACCCTGATCGAAGGCGCGCTGCTGACGGTGGCCATCGTCTTCCTGTTCCTGCACAGCTGGCGCTCGACCATCATCACCGGGCTGACGCTGCCGATTGCGGTGATCTCCAGCTTCATCGCGGTGTACGCCTTCGGCTTCACGCTGAACTTCATGACGATGATGGCGCTGAGCCTGTGCATCGGCCTCCTGATCGACGACGCGATCGTGGTGCGCGAGAACATCGTGCGGCACGTGCACATGGGCAAGGACCACCACACCGCCGCGCGCGAAGGCACCGAGGAGATCGGCCTGGCGGTGATGGCCACCACCTTTGCCATCGTCGCGGTGTTCGCGCCGGTGGCCTTCATGGGCGGCATCATCGGCAAGTTCTTCTACCCGTTCGGCATCACGGTGGTGGTGGCGGTGCTGGTGTCGCTGTTCGTCAGCTTCACGCTCGACCCGATGCTGTCCAGCGTCTGGAAGGACCCGCCGTCGGTGCGGCTGAAGCGGCTGCCGGTGATCGGCCACGCCATCCGTTTCACCGATGGTGCACTGGACCTGCTGCACCGGGTGTACGAGAAGGCGATCCGCTGGATCTTCTCGAACCGCCGCTGGCGCATCTGGCTGCCGGCCTATGGCCACGGCTTCGTCGGCGGCGTGCGCGACAAGGCCAGCAAGCGGCGCCTGCGCAGCGCGACGATCACGCCGCGCGGCATCGTCGCCGGCGCGGGGCTGCTGAGCTTCGTGATCGCGATCCTGCTGGCGCCGCTGGTCGGCAGCGAGTTCGTGCCGCAGACCGACCAGGGCTTCACGCAGTTGCAGCTGCGCATGCCGGTGGGGTCCAGCCTCGAGCGCGCCGATGCCAAGGTGCGCCAGATCGAGGAGATCATCGGCGCGATGCCCGAGATCGACACGGTGTCCACCTATGTCGGAGGCGCCGGCCAGCGCAACCAGGCGTGGCTGAACATTGCGCTGAAGGACAGGAAGGACCGCAAGCGCAGCCAGAAGGAAGTGGAAGACGCGATCCGCGAGGCCATCGCCAAGGTGCCCGGCACCGATTCGTCGGTGGGCTTCGACCGGCCGATCTACGTGGCCATCCTGGGCAGCGACGCCGAGGGCCTGGCGCGCGTGGCCACCGAGTTCTCCGAGAAGGTCAAGAAGATTCCCGGCATCGTCGATGTCGAGCTCTCGGTGAAGCCCGGCACGCCGGCCTATGCCGTGCGGCTGAAGCCCGGCGCGGTGCGCGAGCTGGGCATCACCGCGCCGCAGCTGGCCTCGTCGCTGCGGGCCTACGTGAACGGTGAAACGGCCACCTACTGGACCACGCCGGACGGCGACCAGGTGGACGTGGTGCTGCGGCTCAACGAGGCGCAGCGCGAGCGTGTGGACCAGCTGCGCGGGCTGCCGGTGGCCTTCGCGAAGGACGGCACGCCGGTGACGCTGGAAAGCGTGGCCGACATCGTGCCGGTGTTCAACCCCGAGATCATCCGCCGCCAGAACCTGCAGCGCCGCGAGGCCGTGTTCGCCGGCGTGCAGGGCCGGGCCGCCGGTGACGTGGGCGCGGACGTGCAGAAGCTGATCAAGCAAACCGTGCTGCCGCCGGGCTACAGCTTCGACGTGGGCGGCCAGATGCAGCAGCAGCAGGAGGCCTTCGGTGGCCTGCTCAGCGCGATGCTGCTGGCAGTGATCTTCATCTACATCGTGCTGGCCAGCCAGTTCGGCAGCTTCCTGCAGCCGATCGCGATCATGGCTTCGCTGCCGCTGGCGCTGATCGGCGTGATGCTGGCGCTGCTGTTCTGGCGCTCGACGCTGAACGTGTTCTCGATGATCGGCCTGGTGATGCTGATGGGCCTGGTGACCAAGAACGCGATCCTGCTGGTGGACTTCGCCAACCATGCGCGCAAGGCCGGCGCCACGGTGGCCGACGCGCTGCTGCAGGCCGGCCTGATCCGGATGCGGCCGATCATCATGACCACCGCGGCGATGGTCTTCGGCATGCTGCCGCTGGCCCTGGCGCTGAACGACGGCGGCGAGATCCAGGCACCGATGGGCCGCGCGATCATCGGCGGCGTGATCACCTCGACGATCCTGACGCTGGTGGTGGTGCCGGTGCTGTACAGCTACCTGGTGCGCGAGAAGAAGCCCGTCGCGAAGGCCGCGCCCGCGCCGCAGGCGGATGGCGCCGCGCTGGGCGGCGGGCTGCTGCCGCAGCACGCCCCCGCCGACAAGGAGTGAGCGTCAGGCAGCCTTGGCGAAGGCTGCCTGGCCGGTCTGCCGATAGACACCGCAGCCGATCACCAGCTGCGGGTCGAGCTGCACGACGAACGAGGCCTTGGGCTGCACCGCGCCCGTACCGGGGTTGACGATGTCGTAGTCGATCCAGCCACCGGTCCCACCGGCGGCGGCGAAGGCGTCCTCGACGAACTTGTCGCCATTGATCCCCGGCACCTCGTGCACGCGCTTGCCTTCCATGGCCGGCTTGGCGCCGTGCACGCGATAGGTGCCCTGGCGATCGACGACGAAGATGTAGAGGTCGCGGTCGACGTAGCCGCTGCCCGCGTCGTGCAAGGTGGCGTGGGCCGCGGCCAGGCCGCGTGACTTCACCAGCGCGAAGGCACGCTCGACGAGTGCCTTGGCCTCGTCTGCACTGCCTTGCCGCAGGCGGATCGAGGCCACCGCGCTGGACAGCGTCTTGGCACGATCCACCAGATCCTGCGAAGCGCCGGCCGATTGCTCGACCATCGTGGCGTTCTGCCGCGTGATCTCGTCGAGCTGGCCGACGCATTGCGACACCTGGTGCAACTCGCCGCTCTGGTGCGCGCTGGCCTCGGCGATCTGCCGCAGCGACTGCGACACATTGCGCACGCCGCCCACCAGTGAATCCAGCACCTGGCCCACCTCACGCGTCTGGCGCACCGAGCTGTCGACCTGTTCGCTGGAGCGGGCGATCAGCTGGCGAATCTCGCTGGCCGCGCCGCTGGAGCGTTGCGCCAGCTGGCGCACTTCGGCCGCCACCACCGCGAAGCCGCGTCCGGCCTCGCCGGCACGCGCGGCTTCCACCGCGGCATTGAGCGCGAGGATGTTGGTCTGGAATGCGATGCCGTCGATCACGCCGATGATCTCGGCCACCCGGCGCGAGCTGTCTTCCAGGCCGGCCATGGCCTCGACCGAACTGCGCATCGCGGCGCCGCCGGTCTCGGCCTCGGTCTTCAGGCGCTCGGTCAGCTGATCGAGCTGGCTGGCCGCCGCCGCATTGGAGGAGACCGCGTCGGTCAGCTGCTGCACCGTGGCCACCGTCTGGCGCAGGCTGGCGGCCTGCTGCTCGGTGCGCTGGGCCAGCGATTCGCTGCTTTCGGCCACCTGCTGGCCGGACATGCCGACACGCGCCGCGCTGCTGCGGATCTCGGCCACCAGCGAGGACAGCCGCATGTTCATCCCTTCGACCTGCGCGCCGATCTGGGCCAGTTCGTCGCTGCCCGGCAGTTCGATCTTGTGCGACAGGTCGCCGCCGCTGACGGCCTTGACGCCTGCGAGCAGGCTGTGCAGGCTGCTGCCCACGCTGCGCAGAAGCGACCAGCCCAGGAAGCCACCGAGGGCCAGCAGGCTGAAGCCGGTGCCCAGCACCCAGGGGGCGGCAGCCGGCGGCGTCCAGCCCAGCGCCACGGCACTGGTCAGTGCCTGGGCACCCGCCAGGGGCAGGCCAACCCAGGCCAGCTTGGTCGGCCAGGAAGCGGCGCGCATGAGCTGCACGCCCGCAGCGAACGGGTTGAGACGAAAACCGGACATCTGGGTACTCCTCGAACTGACGGTCGCAGCCATCCCAACTTGCAGGGGTGTCACGGGATCATCGGCTCGAAAGACCCTGAGTCATCCGCGGAAAAGATCGGCCCGCGGGCACCAATTCGGTGCTTTGCTCAGCACTCGACGATATTGACCGCCAATCCGCCGCGTGCGGTTTCCTTGTACTTGGTCATCATGTCGGCGCCGGTCTCGCGCATCGTCTTGATCACCTTGTCCAGGCTGACGTAGTGCGTGCCGTCGCCGCGCAGCGCCATGCGGGCCGCATTCACCGCCTTGACCGAGGCGATGGCGTTGCGCTCGATGCAGGGGATCTGCACCAGGCCGCCGACCGGATCGCAGGTGAGGCCCAGGTGGTGCTCCATGCCGATCTCGGCGGCGTTCTCCACCTGCGCGGGCGTGCCGCCCAGCACGGCGCACAGCGCGCCCGCCGCCATCGAGCAGGCCACGCCCACCTCGCCCTGGCAGCCGACCTCGGCGCCGGAGATCGAGGCGTTCTCCTTGTAGAGGATGCCGATGGCCGCGGCGGTGAGCAGGAAGTCCATCACGCCGCGCTCGGTGGCGCCGTGCACGAAGCGGCTGTAGTAGTGCAGCACCGCGGGCACGATGCCGGCTGCGCCGTTGGTCGGCGCCGTGACCACGCGGCCGCCGGCGGCGTTTTCCTCGTTGACGGCCAGCGCGTAGAGGTTGACCCAATCCAGCACCTGCAGCGGATCGCGCAGCGCGGCCTCGGGGTTGCTGGTGAGCGAACGGTACAGGGCGAACGCACGCCGCTTGACCTTGAAGCCGCCGGGCAGCACGCCCTCGGTGCGGCAGCCGCGCAGCACGCAGTCCTGCATGGTCCGCCAGATGCGCATCAGGCCGGCGTCGATCTCTTCGTCGGTGCGCCAGTGGCGCTCGTTGCGGCGCATCAGCTCGGCGATGCTGATGCCGTGCTGGCGCGTCGCGGCCAGCAGTTCTTCGCCAGTCTTGAACGGGTAGGGCAGCACCGTGGTGTCGGGCGCCACCGTCTTGTGGCGGCTGCCGTCGGCGGCCACCTCCTCGCTGACCACGAAGCCGCCGCCGACCGAGTAGTAGACCCGGTTGGCCAGCACCGCGCCGGCCCCGTCGAAGGCCTGGAAGCGCATGCCGTTGGCATGGAAGGGCAGCGTCTCGCGGCGGTGGAACACCAGGTCGGTGGCCTCGTTGAAGGCCAGCTGCAGCCCGTCGGCCAGGCCCAGGCACTGGTGGCGACGCACGGTGTCCAGCAGCGCCGGGATCTGCTCGACGTCCACCGTGTCCGGTTCGTGGCCCAGCAGGCCCAGCAGCACCGCCTTGTCGCTGCCATGGCCCTTGCCGGTGGCGCCGAGCGAGCCATACAGCTCGCACTGCAGGCGGGTCACGTCGTCGAGCTGCCCTTCGTGCGCCAGGCGCAGCATGAACAGGCGCGCCGCGCGCATCGGCCCGACGGTGTGCGAACTGCTCGGGCCGATGCCGATCTTGAACAGGTCGAAGACGGAGACGGCCATGGTGTTCTCCACGAGGTCTGGATCACGGGTTCGGGCCAGCGCCGGGCCGCTCCCAAGCGGCCCGAACACCCTCCCGGAGGGTGGCGGCAGTACCCTGCCGCCGGGTGCTCAGGTTATGCAGCTGCAGAAGAGATTGCGGTCACCATACACGTTATCGACGCGGCCCACCGGCGTCCAGTACTTCGCGCGGCGCAGGCCGGGCAGCGGGAAGCCGGCTTCCTCGCGGCTGTAGGCATGCGGCCAGTCGGCCTTCATCAGCGCCTCGGCCGTGTGCGGGGCATTGCGCAGCGGGTTGTCCTCACGCGGCCAGACGCCCTGTTCGACGCGACGGATCTCCTCTCGGATCGCGATCATCGCGTCGCAGAAGCGGTCGAGCTCGACGCGCGGCTCGCTTTCGGTGGGCTCGACCATCAGCGTGCCGGCCACCGGGAAGCTCAGCGTCGGCGCGTGGAAGCCGTAGTCGATCAGGCGCTTGGCCACGTCTTCGGCGCTGATGCCGCTGGCGTCCTTCAGCGGCCGCAGGTCGAGGATGCACTCGTGCGCCACGCCGCCGCCGGCAATGCCGGGCACCGCGCCGCTGAAGTGGATGTCGTAGTGCGGCGCCAGCCGCGCGGCAATGTAGTTGGCCGAGAGGATGGCCGTCTCGGTGGCCTGCTGCAGGCCTTCGGCCCCCATCATGCGCACGTACATCCAGCTGATCGGCAGCACCGCGGCATTGCCCAGCGGCGCGGCCGACACCGGCCCGACGGCGGCCGGGTCGCCGCTGCCCGGCGCGGCCGGCAGGAACGGCACCAGGTCTTCGACCACACACACCGGACCCACGCCCGGGCCGCCGCCGCCGTGCGGGATGCAGAAGGTCTTGTGCAGGTTCAGGTGGCTCACGTCGCCACCAAACTCGCCCGGCGCCGCCACGCCGACCAGCGCGTTCATGTTCGCGCCGTCCACGTACACCCGGCCGCCATGGCGGTGCACCAGCGCGCACAGGTCCTTCACGCCGGTCTCGAACACGCCGTAGGTCGAGGGGTAGGTGATCATCACCGCGGCCAGGTTTGCCGCATGCTGCACGCACTTGGCTTCCAGGTCGGCCAGGTCCACGCTGCCCTGCGCGTCGCACTTGACCACCACCACCTGCAGGCCGGTCATCTGGGCGCTGGCCGGATTGGTGCCGTGGGCGGATTCGGGAATCAGGCAGATGTTGCGGTGGCCCTCGCCGCGCGCCGCGTGCCAGGCGCGGATGGCCAGCAGGCCGGCGTATTCCCCCTGCGAGCCGGCGTTCGGCTGCAGGCTGATGCCGGCATAGCCGGTGGCCTGAGAGAGCCAGCGGCACAGCTGCGCGTTCAGTTCGGCATAACCCGCCAACTGAGCGGCAGGCGCGTAAGGGTGCACCTGGGCGAACTCCGGCCAGGTGATCGGGATCATCTCGCTCGTGGCGTTGAGCTTCATCGTGCAGGACCCGAGCGGGATCATCGAGCGGTCCAGCGCCAGGTCCTTGTCCGACAGGCTGCGGATGTAGCGCAGCATCTCGGTCTCGCTGTGGTGGGTGTTGAACACCGGGTGCGAGAGGAACTCGCTGCGGCGCAGCAGCTCGGGCGGCAGCAGCGGGTCGATGCCGGCTTCGAAGCGGGCGATGTCGGGCAGCGGAGCGCCCTGGGCGAACACCGCCCACAGCGCCTGAAGGTCGGCACGGGTGGTCGTCTCGTCGAGCGTGATCCCCAGGCTCGTGGCACTGGCGCGGCGCAGGTTCAGTCCGGCGGCCTGCGCGGCGGCGAACAGCGCGTCGGCCTGGTCGCCGCAGCGCAGCTCCAGCGTGTCGAAGGCGCTCTCGTGCACCAGGCTGCAGCCCAGCTCGCGCAGGCCGGCGGCCAGCACCGCGGTGTAGGCGGCCACCCGGCGGGCGATGCGCTTCAGGCCCTCGGGCCCGTGGTACACCGCGTACATGCTGGCCACCACCGCCGGCAGCACCTGCGCGGTGCAGATGTTGGAGGTGGCCTTCTCGCGACGGATGTGCTGCTCGCGCGTCTGCAGCGCCAGGCGGTAGGCCGGTGCGCCATGAACGTCGACGCTGACACCCACCAGCCGGCCCGGCAGCGAGCGCTTGAATTCGTCCTTCGTCGCCAGGTAGGCCGCATGCGGCCCGCCGGCGCCCATGGGCATGCCGAAGCGCTGCGTGCTGCCCAGCGCAATGTCGGCGCCCTGTTCGCCGGGCGGCACCAGCAGGGCCAGAGCCAGCAGGTCGGCCGCCACGATGGCCAGGCCGCCCTGCGCGTGCACTGCGTCGCACAGGGGCTTGAGCGCCTGCACGCGACCCGAGACGCCGGGGTACTGGAACAGCGCCGCGAAGCAGGGGGTTTCACCGGCCGCCGCGGCGGGGCCGACGACCACCTCGATGTCCAGCGGCCGGGCGCGGGTGCGCACCACCGCCAGCGTTTGCGGCAGCACGTCGTCGGCCACATAGAAGCGCTGGCTCTTGCTGCGGCCCACGCGCAGCGCCAGCGTCATCGCCTCGGCGGCGGCGGTGGCCTCGTCCAGCATCGAGGCATTGGCAATCGCCATGCCGGTGAGGTCGCAGACCATGGTCTGGAAGTTCACCAGCGCCTCCATGCGGCCCTGCGAGATCTCGGCCTGGTAGGGCGTGTAGGCGGTGTACCAGGCGGGGTTCTCGAGGATGTTGCGCAGGATGACGCCCGGCGTGTGCGTGCCGTGGTAGCCCTGGCCGATGAAGCTGCGCAGCACCTGGTTCTTGGCGGCGATGGTCTTCAATTCGGCCAGCGCCTGGGCTTCGGTGGCCGCCGGCGGCAGCGCCATGGCCTGCGCGCGGCGGATGCTGGCCGGCACGATGGCTTCGATCAGCGCGCGGCGTGAGGCAGCGCCGATCACCGACAGCATCTGCTGCTCGTCGGCGGCATCGGGGCCGATGTGGCGGGCAACGAACTCCGGGGCGTTCTCGAGTTCGGCAAGCGGCAGGCGGGCGGACTGAAGCATGGCAGTGCAGCGAAGCGGCAGATCAGGGGAGGGCGAAACGGGCACGGCGCGCAGCGCGGGGGGGAACTGGGGCGCAGGAGGGGCGCCGTGCCGGGAGGGGGCGAAGGTTCAGAGCGTCTTCAACAGCGCGTCGTAGGCGGGCGGGTCCATCAGCTGGTCGAACTCGCCCATGTTGGTGACATGGACCTTGAAGAACCAGCCGTTGCCCATCGGGTCGGTGTTGGCCAGCGCGGGCTCGGCGCGCAGCGCCTCGTTGACCTCCACCACCTCGCCACTCACCGGCATGTAGATGTCGGCGGCGGCCTTGACCGATTCGACGACGCCGGCCACTTCACCCTTCTTGTAGGTGCGCCCGACTTCCGGCAGGTCCACGAAGACCACGTCGCCCAGCGCGTCCTGCGCATGCAGCGTGATGCCGACGACGGCGGCTTCATGGTCTTCGATGTTGATCCATTCGTGGTCGGGGGTGAACATGGTGGTCATCGGCGTGTTCCTCGGTGTCGGCGGTGAAAGGGCGGGGGCGGTTCGCGGAAGCCCGGCTTCAGCGGTGGTAGCGGTGCGGCGTGAACGGCATCGGCGACACGCGCATCGGCACGCGCTTGCCGCGTACTTCGGCGTATACCTCGTGGTGGGGTTGCGCGTGGTTGGCGGCCAGGTAGGCCATCGCGACCGGCTCGAACACCGTGGGGCCCAGCGTGCCGCTGGTGACATGGCCGAGCTTGTGGCCGTGGCTGTCGAACAGCTGCGCGCCTTCGCGCACCGGCACGCGCTCGAGGCCCACCAGGCCCACGCGCTTGATCGTCGCGCCCGAGGCCAGCTGGCGCTCGATGACGCCGGCACCCGGGTAGCCCCCGGTGCGCGCGCCACCGGGACGCCGCACCTTCTGGATGGCCCAGGTCAGCCCGGCCTCGACCGGCGTGGTGCTGTCGTTGATGTCGTGGCCGTACAGGCACAGGCCGGCCTCGAGCCGCAGCGTGTCGCGCGCGCCCAGGCCCGCGGGCTTGACCTCGGGTTCGTTCAGCAGCGCGCGGGCCAGCGCTACGGCCTGCTCGGCCGGCACCGAGATCTCGAAGCCGTCCTCGCCGGTGTAGCCCGATCGGGTCACAAAGCAATCGGTGCCGGCCAGCAGGAAGTCGCCGCCGGTCATGAAGGTGAGTCCGGCGATGTCGGCATTCAGCCGCGCCAGCACCTTCACCGCCTGCGGGCCCTGCAGCGCCAGCAGCGCGCGCTCGGGCTGCGGCACCACGGTGCAGCGGTGCCCGATGTGGGTGACCAGGTGCTGGATGTCGGCGGCCTTGCAGGCGGCGTTGACGATCAGCAGCAGATGATCCGCGCGGCGCGTGACCATCAGGTCGTCGAGGATGCCGCCACCCGCGTTGGTGAAGAAGGCATAGCGCTGCTTGTGCACGGGCAGGTCGACCACGTCGACCGGCACCAGGGTCTCGAGCGCGGCCGCGGCGTCGTCACCGCGCAGCTGGACCTGGCCCATGTGCGAAACGTCGAACAGCGACGCGAAGTCCCGGCAGTGGCGGTGTTCGGCGAGGATGCCGCCGGGGTAGTGCACCGGCATCGAGTAGCCGGCAAACGGCGTCATCTTGGCGCCGAGTTCGAGGTGCAGGTCGTGCAGCGGGGTCTTCAGCAGGTCGGCGGTCATGACAGCTCTCCGAGGGCAATCCGGCGCCCACCCGGAGGTGGGGGCTGCCCTCGCTGTCCGCTTTACCTGAGAGATTGGCGACACCGGGGATACCGGCGCCGCTTGCCCCTTCGGTGGGCGGGCTCGATGACCCGCCTCTCTCCAGTGAGGAACGCCTCGCGGCAACGAAGCGCTTGCCAGTCCTTTTGCCTGAGCGTTCGAGGTGGCAGCCTCTGCGCCTTCGGCGGCTTCGGGTGAAGCTCTCTCCTGACCAGGTCAGTGTAATGCAAGGCATGCGCAGTGGCAGCAGAATCGCCGGATGATCGAGGAAGCCCCACCCGCCGCCGAACTGCGCCAGTTGCTGCGCCGCACGCGCACGATCGCCGTCGTCGGCCTCTCGGCCGAATGGCACCGGCCCAGCAACTTCGCGGCCAACTACATGCTGCAGCACGGCTACCACGTGATCCCGGTGAACCCGCGCTATGCCGGCACCGAGGTGCTGGGCCAGCACTGCGTGGCACGGCTGGAAGACATTGCCGAGCCGGTGGACATGGTCGACGTGTTCCGCAAGACCGATGACGTCGGACCGATCGCCGACAGCGCGATCGCGATCGGCGCGAAGTGCCTGTGGCAGCAGATCGGCGTGGTGAACGTCGAGGCGGCCGAGAAGGCCCGCGCGGCAGGCCTGGCGACGGTGATGAACCGCTGCGTGAAGATCGAGCACGCCCGGCTGTTCGGCGGCCTGCATTGGGTGGGCGTCGACACGCAGGTCATTTCCGCCAAGCGCCGCGCCTGAGCAGCAACCCGACGACGACACGATGAGCGACCACCGCTTCCGCCCCGAGACGCTGGCCATCCACGCCGGCCAGGTGCCCGATGCCGAGACCGGCGCCCGCGCGCTGCCGATCTACCAGACCACCAGCTTCGTGTTCGACAGCGCCGAGCACGCGGCCAGCCTGTTCAACCTGCAGACCTTCGGCAACGTCTACTCGCGGCTGTCGAACCCCACCGTCGCGGCGCTGGAGGAGCGCGTGGCCGCGCTGGAAGGCGGGCGCGCCGCGGTGGCGTCGGCCAGCGGCATGGCGGCCGAGGCGATGGCGCTGATGACCATCCTGCAGCAGGGCGACCACGTGGTGGCCGCCGGCGCGCTGTACGGCGGCACGGTGACGATGCTGGCGGTGAACCTGGCCAAGTTCGGCATCGAGACGAGCTTCGTCGACGCCACGAGGCCCGAGGCCTTCGCTGCGGCGATGCGACCGAACACCCGTGCGGTGTTCGCCGAGAGCCTGGGCAATCCAAGCCTGGCGGTGCTGGACATCCCGGCGGTGGCGGCGGTGGCGCACGAACACGGCGTGCCGCTGGTGATCGACAACACCGTGCCGAGCCCATTCCTGTGCAACCCCCTGGCGCTGGGTGCCGACATCGTCGTGCACTCGGCCACCAAGTACCTGGCCGGCCATGGCACCACGCTGGGCGGCGTGCTGGTCGAGGGCGGTCGCTTCCCGTGGGACAACGGCAAGTTCCCGGGCATGACCGAGCCCTCGGCCGGTTACCACGGCGTGAGGTTCTACGAGACCTTCGGCGACTTCGGCTTCACGATGCGCGCCCGCATGGAGACGCTGCGCGTCTACGGCGCCGCGCTGCAGCCGATGGCGGCCTGGCAGATCCTGCAGGGCGTGGAAACCCTGCCGCTGCGCATGGAGCGGCATTGCGCGAATGCGCGCGCGGTGGCCGAGTTCCTGCGCAGCCATCCGCGCGTGGGCTGGGTCAACTACCCCGGCCTGCCGGACCACCCGCAGCACGCATTGCTAACGCGGCAGATGCGCGGCGCCTCCGGCCTGCTGGCCTTCGGCGTGAAGGGCGGGCTGGCAGCCGGCGTGCGCTTCATCGAGGCCGCCCAATTCATGAGCCATCTGGCGAACATCGGCGACACCCGCACGCTGATCATTCACCCGGCCTCGACCACGCACCGCCAGCTCGACGAAGCCCAGCAGCTCGCCGCCGGCGTGCCGCCCGACATGGTCCGCATGTCGGTCGGCCTGGAGCACATCGACGACATCCTGTGGGACATCGATCAAGCCCTGGCCGCCGCGGCGGCCTGACACTTCAGCGGCCGTACACCTTGCCGAACAACTGCCAGGTCTTGCCGTCGAAGCGCATCAGCTGCTCGCGCTCGATCGGATAGAAGTCGTCAGGACCTGTCTTGACGATCACGCCCGGCAGCAGCATCGGCAGTGTCAGGTCCAGGCTGGCTGCCTGCTTCATCACGTTGTCGTGCGTCAGGTTGTCGCCGCATTGCTTGAGCACCTGCACCAGCGTCTGCGCCACCGTATAGCCGTAGACGTTGAAGTTGTCCTTCAGGTCGCCCTTGGGGTGGTACTGCTTCATCCAGGCGAGCCAGTCTTCCCACTCCTTTCCCTTCTGGAACTGCGGGTCGGTCGGGTCCTTGATGTAGCCGGCGGTGATGATGCCCAGCGCGTTGTCGACGCCGGCCGGCGTCAGCACCGAGCCGACCGAGCTGGACACGCTGTTGAGGTATTGCGTCGGCTTCCAGCCGATCTCGGCCGCCTTCTTGATGGCCTGTGCCGCGAACTTCGGTGTGGTGATGTTGAAGAAGGTGTCGGCGCCGGAGTTCTTCAGCGTCAGCATCTGGCTGTCGACCGTGGGGTCGGTCACCTCGTAGCTCTGGCGCGAGACGATCATGGTCTTGGCCTTGTCGCCCAGGCCGTCCTCGAAGCCCTTGAGGTAGTCCTTGCCGTAGTCGTCGTTCTGGTAGAGCACCGCGATCTTCGCGTTCGGCTTGGTCTCCAGGATGTGCGTGGCGTAGATCCGCGCCTCGCTCTGGTAGTTGGGCTGCCAGCCCATGGTGTACGGGAAGTTCTTCGGGTCGCCCCACTTGGTGGCGCCGGTGGCCACGAACAACTGCGGCACCTTCTTGGTGTTCATGTACTTGTGGATCGCCGTGTTGCTCGGCGTGCCCAGCGGGTTGAACACCAGCAGCACCTCGTCTTCCTCGACCAGCTTGCGCGTCTGCTCCACGGTCTTGGCCGGGTTGTAGGCATCGTCCAGCGAGATCAGGTTGATCTTGCGGCCGTTGATGCCGCCCTCGGCATTGACCTTGTCGACGTAGGCGCTGATCGCCCTGCCGATCGCGCCATAGGCCGAGGCCGGACCCGAGTAGGGGCCCAGGTGGCCGACCTTGATTTCCTTGTCGGAGGCGCCGGCGTCGTACTTCTTCTGCGCCAGGGCCGGCGTGGCCAGCAGCGTGGCTACCAGACCGAGTGCAGCCAGTTTCCGCGGGATGTATCGCATCGCATGTCTCCTTGTGGGTGATCGACGGACGAAGAAATTCAGCCCACCGAGGTCGCCGGGCGCAGACGGGCCCATAGCGACTTCAACAGGCCCATGGCGCCGGTGGGCATCAGGTACATCAGCGCAATCAGTACCGCACCGTAGATCGCCCACGGCGCGGACTTGGAAATCTGGTCGGCGAGGTTCGGCACGAACTGGATGAAGATGGCGCCGAAGATCGCGCCGGGAATCGAGGCCAGGCCGCCGACGACGACGCCGACGAGGAAGGTGATCGACAGGAACACCGTGAAACTGTCCGGCGAGACGAAGGCCACGCAGATCGCGCCCAGCGCGCCGGCCACGCCGGTGAAGGCGGCCGAGATGCCGAAGGCCATGCTCTTGAACAGCGGCAGGTTGATGCCCATCGCGGTGGCCGCGATGGGATGGTCGCGGATCGCGATCAGCGCCCGGCCGATGCGCCCGCGCAGCAGGTTCCAGGCCAGCAGGAACATGACGGCCGCGACGACCAGCGTGAAGAAGTAGAGCCAGCGGTCGGCGCTGAAGGGCTGGTCGAGGAAGCGGAAGCTGAAGGGCGGCTCGGGCTTGCTGAGCACGATGCCCTGCACGCCACCGGTGTAGCCCTCGATGTTCTTGTACTTCAGCAACTGCGGCACCGCGAGCGCGAACGCGAAGGTGGCCAGCGCGAGGTAGTGCCCGCCCAGCCTCAGTGCCGGAAAGCCCATCAGGAAACCGAGCCCGAAGCACAGCACGCCGGCGATCGGCAGCGTGGCCCAGTAAGGCACCCCAAGCTTGTCCATCAGCATCGCGGCGACGTAGGCGCCGACCGCATAGAAGGCCCCATGGCCCAGCGAGATCTGGCCGTTGAAGCCGGTCAGCAGGTTCAGCCCCAGCACCGCGATGGCATAGATCAGCACCAGGTTGAACTGGAACACGCGGTAGTTCTTGAACAGGAAGGGCAGCACGCACAGGGCGGCCACCGCCAGCAGTGCGACCAGCCACTTGAGCCTGGGATTGGCCATGGCGCTCATACGCGGGTCACCACATGCTTGCCGAACAGGCCGTTCGGCTTCAGCGTCAGGATGCCGACGATGAGCACCAGCGCGACGCTGAGCTTCAACTCGGTGCCGATCACGTAGGCGCCCAGCAGGTTCTCGAGCACGCCGACGATGAATCCGCCGAGCACCGCGCCGCCGGGGTTGTCGATGCCGCCGAGCAGCGCCGCGGCAAAGCCGTACAGCAGGATGCCGCTCATCATGTTGGGGTCGAGATAGACGATCGGCGCCACCATCATGCCGGCCACCGCGCCGATGGCGGCGGCCAGCCCCCAGCCCACCGCCAGCATCCAGCTGACGCGTATGCCCACCAGCCGGGCCGAATCGGGGTTCTGCGCCGCCGCGCGCATCGCCAGGCCCACCGGGGTATAGCGGAAGAACGCATACAGCGCCGCCAGCACGCACAGCATCACCAGCGCCGAGCCGACCTCGTGGGCGGAGAAGTAGCTCGAGGCCAGCAGACCCTTCTGGTCGAACGGGCTCGGGAAGGCCTTGATCGTGTACTCGAAGATCCAGCCGGCCAGCGAGTTGAAGGTCACCAGCAGGCCGATGAAGACGATGACATTGGTGAGCACCGGCGCGCGCTCGACCGGCCGCAGGATGATGCGCTGGATCAGCAGCCCGCCGATGAAGCTGATCGCCACCGTCGCGCAGAAGGCGCCCCAGTACGGCCAGCCCGCCTGCATCAGCGCCCAGGCGATGAAGGTCGAGAAGGTGGCCATCTCGCCCTGCGCGAAATTGATGTGGTGCGTGGCCTGGTAGATCATCACCAGCGCCAGCGCAACGCTGCCGTAGATGCAGCCGTTGGCCAGGCCCGAGAAGATCTGGTGCAGGAAGGCGTCCATGTCGGCGTGGCGGCTGTGGTCAATAGCCCAGGTAGGCGCGGCGCACGTTCTCGTCGCGCTTGATGTCGTCCGCCGGGCCGCTGAGCGCCACGCGGCCGGTCTCCAGCAGGTAGGCGTGGTGCGCCAGGTCCAGCGCGAGGCTGGCGTTCTGCTCCACCAGCAGCATGCTGACGCCTTCCTCGACATTGATGCGGCGCATGATCTCGAAGATGTCGGCCACGATCAGTGGCGCCAGCCCGAACGAGGGTTCGTCCAGCAGCAGCAGCTTGGGCCGCAGCATCAGCGCGCGGCTGATCGCCAGCATCTGCTGCTCGCCGCCCGAGAGCGTGCCGGCCTGCTGGTGCCGGCGCTGGCCCAGGCGCGGAAAGCGGCGGTAGGCATGCTCGATGTCCGCGGCCACCGCGTCGCGGTCGCGCCGCGCGTAGGCGCCGAGCTTGAGGTTGTCCTCCACCGACAGGGCGGTGAAGGTGCCGCGGCCGTCGGGCACATGGGCCACGCCCATGCGCACCACCGATTCGGTGCTCCGGCCCACCAGCTGCACGCCGTTCAGCTCGATGCTGCCGCTGGTGCGCACCATCTGGCAGATCGCGCGCAAGGTGGTGGTCTTGCCGGCGCCGTTGGCGCCGAGGATCGCGGTGATCTGGCCGGGCGCCAGCGCGAAGTCGATGCCGAACAGCACCTGGGTGGCGCCGTAGGCTGCATTCAGTCCGCGCACCGACAGCAGCTCAGACATGGGCGGTCTCGCGCGGTGCGTCGGCCGTGGCGTGGGCCGGCGTGCCGAGGTAGGCGGCAATCACCTCCGGGTGCTGCTGGATCTCGGCCGGGCTGCCTTCGGCAATCTTGCGGCCGAAGTTCAGCGCGACGATGTGGTCCGACACGCCCATCACCAGGCTCATGTGGTGCTCCACCAGCAGCACCGTGATCTTCAGCCGGTCGCGAACGTCGGTGATCAGCCGGCCGAGGTCGGACAACTCCTCGTGGTTCAGCCCGGCCGCCGGCTCGTCCAGCAGCAGCAGCTTGGGGTCGGCGGCCAGCGCGCGCCCCATCTCCACGCGCTTTTGCGTGCCGAAGGGCAGGTCGCCGGCAGGGCGGTCGGCCACCGCGCTGAGGTCGAGGTAGGTCATGATCTGGTCGGCGCGCTCGCGCAGCCGGCGTTCCTCGGCACCGACGAAGGGCAGCCGCAGCGCACTGGCCACGAAGCCGGCCGAAGAGCGCGCATGCGCGCCGATCATGATGTTGTCGCGCACCGGCAGCGTGCGGAACATCGCGAGGTTCTGGAAGGTGCGGCCCAGCCCGAGTGCGGCAATGCGGTGCGTGGGCAGCGCGGTGATCGACTGGCCTTCGAACAGGATGTCGCCGCTCTGGTACGCGTACAGGCGGGAGAGGCAGTTGAACAGCGTGGTCTTGCCCGCGCCGTTGGGTCCGATCAGCCCGCAGACCTGGCCTTGCGCCACGTCAAAGCTCACGCCGTCGAGGGCCACGATGCCACCGAAGCGCACTGTCACATCGCGCACGCTCAGCAGTGGATTTGTGGATACTGCCATCGTCGTCCTGTTCCGCGGCACGAGGCCCCTTGTCGCCGTTGGCGGTTTATAGGGGGCCGGTGCGCGCGGCGGTACGCGTGCTTGCCCTGACTTGGGTGACGTGGAAGAGACAGTTCCAATTCCCCAAACCCTGAGTGTTCACCTGCGAGAAAACCCGATGAGCAGCAACATCTACGAGCAACACCTCGACCGCAACGCGGCCAATTTCGTGGCCTTGTCGCCGGTGAGCTTTGTCGAGCGCAGCGCCGAGGTCTTCGGCGACCTGCCGGCGGTGGTGCATGGCACGCGCCGCTACACCTGGGCGCAAACGCGCGAGCGCTCGGCGCGGCTGGCCGCAGCGCTGCGCGCACTGGGGGTGGGGCGCCTGGGCACCGTGAGCGTGATGCTGCCCAACACGCCCGAGATGGTGGAAGCGCATTACGCCGTGCCGGCGCTGAACGCGGTGCTGAACACCCTGAACACGCGGCTCGACAGCAGCCTGCTGGCCTGGCAGCTGAACCACTGCGAGGCCGCGGTGTTGATCACCGATCGCGAGTTCGCGCCCATCATCGGGCCGGCGCTGCGCGAGCTGCGTGAGCGCTACGGCCGCGACCCGGTGGTGATCGACGTCTGCGACACCGAGTACACCGGCCCCGGCGAGCGCCTGGGCGCGCACGAGTACGAGGCGCTGCTGGCCGCGCACGATCCGCTGCCGCGGCTGGAAGGGCCGCGCGACGAGTGGGACGCCATCGCGGTGAGCTACACCTCGGGCACCACCGGCGACCCCAAGGGCGTGGTCACGCACCACCGCGGCGCCTACCTCAATGCGGTGTGCAACGCGGCCACCTGGACCATGCCGCAGTTCCCGCGCTACCTGTGGACCTTGCCGATGTTCCACTGCAACGGCTGGTGCTTCCCGTGGACCGTGGCGATGCAGGGCGGCACGCACGTGTGCCTGCGCCGCGTCGAGGCGCGGGCCATCTTCGAGGCGATGCGCCTGCACGGCGTCGACCATTACTGCGCCGCGCCGATCGTCCACAACCTGCTGATCGCCGCGCCCGCCGAGTGGCGCGAAGGCATCGCGCAGCCGGTGCGGGGCATGGTGGCCGGCGCGGCGCCACCGGCCGCGATGATCGAGGGCATGGCCCGCATCGGCATCCACATCACGCATGTCTATGGCCTGACCGAGGTCTACGGCCCGGCGGCCGTGGCGGTGCAGCGCCCGTCCTGGGCCGGCGAGAGCCTGTCCGAACAGACGCGCCTGAACGGCCGCCAGGGCGTGCGCTACCCGCTGCAGGAAGGCATGACGGTGCTGAACCCGCAGACGCTGGACGCGCTGCCGGCCGATGGCCAGACCATGGGCGAGATCATGTTCCGCGGCAACATCGTGATGAAGGGCTACCTGAAGAACCCGACCGCCACGGACAAGGCCTTCGAGGGCGGATGGTTCCACACCGGCGACCTGGCGGTGCTGGAGCCCGACCGCTACGTGAAGATCAAGGACCGCAGCAAGGACGTGATCATCTCGGGCGGCGAGAACATCAGCTCGATCGAGGTCGAGGATGCGCTGTACCGCCACCCGGCCGTGATGGCCTGCGCGGTGGTGGCGCGGCCCGACCCGAAGTGGGGCGAGACGCCGGTGGCCTATGTCGAACTCAAGCCCGGCAGCACGGTGGATGCGGCCACCCTGGTCGCGCACTGCAAGCAGCTGCTGGCCGGCTACAAGGTGCCGCGCGAGATCCGCTTCGAGGAGATCCCGAAGACCTCCACCGGCAAGATCCAGAAGTTCCAGCTGCGCGAGCGGGCGAAGTCCGCCAGCGCGATCGAGTAGCGACACGAGCAGGAGAGACCGCCATGCTGAGCACCGACGACCCGCTGCTGCTGCGCACGACCGACGCGCGCGGCGTGATCACGCTGACACTGAACCGCCCGCAGGCCTTCAACGCCTTGTCCGAGGGCCTGCTCGAGGCGCTGCAGACCGAGCTGAACCTCATCGCCCGCGACAGCACGGCCCGCGTGGTCGTGATCGCCGCGGCGGGGCGTGCATTCTGCGCCGGGCACGACCTGCGCGAGATGCGGGCCACGCCTTCGCAGCGTTACTACGAAGGCCTGTTCGCACAATGCGGCCGCGTGATGCTGGCGCTGCAGCAACTGGAGGTGCCGGTGATCGCGCGCGTGCACGGCGTGGCCACCGCCGCCGGCTGCCAGCTGGTGGCGATGTGCGACCTGGCCGTGGCTGCGCGCGATGCGCGCTTTGCCGTCAGCGGCGTCAACCTCGGTCTGTTCTGCTCGACGCCCAGCGTCGCGCTGTCGCGCAACGTCTCGCGCAAGGCGGCGTTCGAGATGCTGGTGACCGGTGGCTTCATCTCGGCCGAAGAGGCGCTGGCCAAGGGCCTGGTGAACCGCGTGGTGGATGCGGCACGGCTGGACGCCGAGGTCGAGTCGCTGGTGGCCAGCATCGTCAGCAAGCCCCGCGTCGCGCTGGCCATGGGCAAGCAGCTGTTCTACCGCCAGCTCGAGATGGGCATCGAAGCGGCCTACGCCGAGGCGGCCGAGACCATGGCCTGCAACATGATGGACCGCTGCGCGCTCGACGGCGTGCAGGACTTCCTGGACAAGAAACCGGCGAAGTCCTGACGCGTGGCGGGCAGGCTCAGGCGGCCGAGGAGACCTTGTGCCGCATCAGGCGGCCTTTTTCGCGCTCCCAGTCGCGCTTCTTCTCGGTCTCGCGCTTGTCGTGCTGGGCCTTGCCCTTGGCCAGCGCGATGTCGGCCTTCACCCGGCCGCCCTTGTAGTGCAGGTTCACTGGCACCAGCGTGAAGCCCTTCTGTTCGACCTTGCCGATCAGCCGCCGGATCTCGGCCTTGTGCATCAGCAGCTTCTTGGTACGGTCCGGCTCGGGGTGCACGTGGGTCGAGGCCGAGCGCAGCGCATTGATGCGCAGCCCGATCAGGTACAGCTCGCCGTCGCGGATGACCACGTAGCCATCGGTCATCTGCACCTGGCCTTCGCGAATGGCCTTGATCTCCCAGCCCTGCAGCACGACGCCCGCCTCGTGGAATTCCTCAAGGTGGTAGTCGAAGCGGGCGCGGCGGTTTTCGGCAATCGTGTTGGACATGGTGCAAGCAAGTGGGGCCGCGAGGTGCGAAACCAAGCGGCCCCTAGAATCTTGCGCATTGTATGAAGCATGTGAAGAAGTCGGTCCTGCTGTGGTACTCGCCGCGCGAGATGTACGACCTGGTGGTCGACATCCAGCGATACCCGGCCTTCCTGCCGTGGTGCGAGAAGGCCGAGCTGCTGGCCGAGGACGACCAGGGCATGACCGCGCGCCTGCACCTGGCCTTTGCCGGGCTGCGACACGCCTTCACCACGCGCAACACGCATGCGCAGGACCAGACGGTCGAGATCGCGCTGGTCGACGGACCGTTCTCGGTGCTCGATGGCCTGTGGCGCTTCCACCCGATCGGCGCGGCCGGCCCGCTGCCGGCCTGCCGCATCGAGTTCGACCTGAGCTATGCCTTCTCCAGCGGCGCGCTGGAGACGGTGCTGAGCCCGGTGTTCGACAAGGTGGCCAACACCTTCGTCGATTCCTTCGTGCAGCGCGCGGAGCAGGTCTATGGCCAGCGCTGAGCACGCGGCCGGCATGATCGACGTCGAGCTGGCCTACGCGCCTGCGCCGCATCGGCTGATGCGCCTGAGCCTGCGCCTGCCAGCCGGTGTCACGGCGGCCGAAGCGCTGCGCGCCAGCGGCTGGCCGGCACAGCTGGGCGAAGCGGCGATGGCGGGCTTGAAGCTCGGGCTGTGGGGCCGGGTGTGCACGCCGGAACAGGTGCTGCGGGAACGTGACCGGCTCGAGCTCTACCGCCCGCTGCAGGTCGATCCGAAGGAGGCGCGGCGCCAGCGCTACCGGCGCGACGGGCTCAAGCGCAAGCCACGCGGCTGAGGGCCGCCGATCAGCGGTTCAGCGGCACTCGGACGCCACCACCTGCCGCGCGCGCTGCATCTCCTCGGCACGCGTCTTGTCGTCGAGGATCTCGCGTTCGCCCTTGTCATTGACGCGAGCCAGCCGCATGCCGCTTTCCAGACCGGCGATCTGCTGCCGGGCGCGGCTGCAGTTCTCGGCGCGCTGCGCGGCAAGCTTGTCGTCCTCGGCCTTCTGCGCCGACTTCCTCTCTTGCTCTTGCTTGGCCTTGCGCGCCTCGATCTCGGGGTCGACGCGCGGCTTGGCATCCGCTGCCGCGGCGCTGGCGGCCGAGGCGGGCGGCGCACTGCTGCTCGTGCTGGCCCGGCGCACGGTGTCGGAAGGCCGCTGCAGCACGTTCTTGTCGGGAATCTCGCGCGGCGGTGGCAGGTCGCTGACGTGGGTCTGGCCCTTCTCGTCCTTCCACTTCCATTGAGCATGCGCGGGCAGGGCCGCCACCAGCAGGCCCAGGGCCAGCCAGCAACTGCCAATCGCACCGATGGTGCTGGGCGCCCGTCTTTGTCGCATCGTCAATCCCCAAACCGAGTGTCAGGCGGCAGTGTACCGGCGGCCTGCCGTGCACAGCGCCACAAATCGTGAACTGCGTCCCGCCGCCCGAGGGCGATTGGGGCGGTCCCTATAATCCGCTTTTGCGTCTGGAGCATTCCCCATGCGCCTTCTCGGCAAAGCGCTCACCTTCGACGATGTGTTGTTGGTGCCTGCCTTCTCCACGGTGTTGCCACGCGACACCAGCCTGGCGACCAAGCTGTCGCGCAACATCACGCTGAACCTGCCGCTGGTGTCCGCTGCAATGGATACCGTCACCGAAGCGCGGCTGGCGATCGCCATCGCGCAGGAAGGTGGCATCGGCATCGTGCACAAGAACCTCACGCCCAAGCAGCAGGCGGCCGAGGTGGCGCGGGTCAAGCGCTATGAATCCGGCGTGCTGCGCGACCCGATCACCATCTCGCCCGGCGTGCCGGTGCGCGACGTGCTGGCGCTGTCCAAGCAGCATGGCATCTCGGGCTTCCCGGTGATCGAGGACGGCCGCGTCGTCGGCATCGTCACCAACCGCGACCTGCGCTTCGAGACCCGGCTCGACGTTCCGGTGCGCGAGATCATGACCCCGCGCGAGAAGCTGGTGGTCGTGAAGGAGGGCGCCAGCCTCGACGAAGGCAAGACGCTGATGCACCGTCACAAGCTCGAGCGCGTGCTGGTCGTCAACGACGATTTCGAACTGCGCGGCCTGATGACGGTGAAGGACATCACCAAGCAGACCAGCTTCCCGAACGCCGCGCGCGACAAGCACGGCAAGCTGCGGGTCGGCGCCGCGGTCGGCGTGGGCGACGGCACCGAGGAACGCGTGGAACTGCTGGTGAAGGCCGGCGTCGACGTGCTGGTGGTCGACACCGCGCACGGCCACTCGGCCGGCGTGATCGACCGTGTGCGCTGGGTCAAGAAGCACTACCCGCAGGTCGACGTGATCGGCGGCAACATCGCCACCGGGGCGGCGGCACAGGCGCTGGTCGAGGCCGGCGCCGATGCCGTGAAGGTCGGCATCGGGCCCGGCTCGATCTGTACCACCCGCATCGTCACCGGCGTGGGCGTGCCGCAGATCATGGCCATCGATTCGGTGGCCAGGGCCCTGGCCGGCTCCGGCGTCCCGCTGATCGCCGACGGCGGCATCCGCTTCTCCGGCGACCTGGCCAAGGCCATCGCCGCCGGGGCCGACTGCGTGATGATGGGCGGTGCCTTCGCCGGCACCGAGGAAGCGCCGGGCGAGGTCATCCTCTACCAGGGCCGCAGCTACAAGAGCTACCGCGGCATGGGCTCGCTGGGCGCCATGCAGCAGGGCTCGGCCGACCGCTACTTCCAGGACAGCTCGGCCGCTTCCACCACGGCCAATGCCACCGCCAAGCTGGTGCCCGAAGGCATCGAAGGCCAGGTGCCCTACAAGGGCTCGGTGGTCGGCATCATCTTCCAGATGGCCGGTGGCCTGCGCGCGTCCATGCACTACTGCGGCTGCGCCAGCATCGCCGAGATGCAGAGCAAGGCCGAGTTCGTCGAGATCACTTCGTCGGGCATCCGCGAGAGCCACGTGCACGACGTGCAGATCACGAAGGAAGCGCCGAACTACCGGATGGAATGACGCAGAGCATGCCGGAAATCGAACGCGGGGCGAGCGCCGGGCCGTCCCAAGCCGGCCCGCAGCCCCTCGGGGTGGCGGCCGGCGTGCCCGCCGCACGGGGGGGCGACCGGAAGGCGGCGATGCCCTTCATCATGGCCGCGGTGCTGATCGACATGATCTCGATCGGCCTGATGGTGCCGGTGCTGCCGCACATCGTCGGCCGCTTCACCCACAGCAACGACGAGCAGACGCTGGCCTTCCTGGTGGTGACGCTGGCCTTCGGGCTGGCCAACTTCATGGGTTCGCCGGTGCTGGGCGCGCTGTCGGACCGCTTCGGCCGCCGGCCGGTGCTGCTGATCGGCTTTGCCGGCCTGGCGCTGAGCTTCTTCGTCACCGCCGCGGCCACCGCGCTGTGGATGCTGGTGGCGGTGCGGCTGTTCTCCGGCGCGATGCAGAGCAACATCTCGATTGCCAATGCGTACGTGGCCGACATCAGCACCCCGCAGGACCGTGCGCGCCGCTTCGGCCAGCTGGGCGCGATGTTCGGCATCGGTTTCATCCTCGGCCCGGTGATCGGCGGCGTGCTGGGTGACCACGACGTGCGGCTGCCCTTCGTCGTCGCCGGCTGCCTGGCGGTGGTGAACTGGTGCTACGGCTTCTTCGTGCTGCCCGAGTCGCTGCCGCTGGAGCGGCGGCGCGCGTTCGACTGGCGGCGGGCCAACCCGGTGGCCAGCCTGCGCGGCCTTGCCGCATTGAAGGGCGTGGGCTCGCTGGTGTTCGTGATCGGGCTGGTGAGCCTGGCCCAGTTCATGTTGCACATGAGCTGGGTGCTGTACACCAAGTTCAAGTTCGGATGGGGGCCGGGCGAGGTGGGCTGGTCGCTGTTCGCGGTGGGCGTCGTCTCGGCCTTCAGCCAGGGCGTGCTGCTCAAGCCGATGCTGGCGCGCTTCTCGCCGCAGCAGCTGGCGGTCACCGGCCTGCTGGTGGGTGCGCTGTCCTACCTGGGTTTCGGGCTCGCGACCCAGGGCTGGATGATGTACATCGTCATCAGCTTCGGCCTGCTGGGGGGGGCCGCACAGGCGGCGATGCAGAGCATCATCTCGAACGCCGCCGATCCGTCCCGCCAGGGCCAGACCATGGGCGCGGTGTCCTCGCTGAACAGCCTGATGGCCGTGGTGGCCCCGGTGATCGCGCTGGAACTGCTGCGCTGGGTGGCGCACCGCCCCACCGGCGACTGGCTGATCGGCCTGCCCTTCTTCGTCTGCAGCGCGCTGCAGTTCACCGCGGCGGTCGTGGCGGCGCGCTTCTTCCGCAGCCATGCCACCCTGGTCGCCAAACCGGCCTGACGCATTCCCGGCCCATCGCCTTGCCATGAACCACGACAAGATCCTGATCCTCGACTTCGGCTCGCAGGTCACGCAGCTGATCGCGCGCCGCGTGCGCGAGGCGCATGTCTACTGCGAGATCCACCCGAACGACGTCTCGGCCGACTTCATCCGCGCGTTCAACCCCAAGGGCATCATCCTCTCGGGCAGCCATGCCAGCACGTACGAGGAGCACGAGCTGCGCGCGCCCGAGATCGTCTGGCAGCTGGGCATTCCGGTGCTCGGCATCTGCTATGGCATGTTCACGATGACGGTGCAGCTGGGTGGCCAGGTGGAAGCGTCCACGCACCGCGAGTTCGGCTATGCCGAGGTGCGGGCGCATGGCCACACCCGGCTGCTCGAAGGCATCGAGGACCACCGCACGCCCGAGGGCCACGGCCTGCTGAAGGTGTGGATGAGCCACGGCGACAAGGTCACTGCGCTGCCGCCCGGCTTCTCGCTGATGGCCAGCACGCCAAGCTGCCCGATCGCCGGCATGGCCGATGAACAACGGCGTTATTACGGCGTGCAGTTCCACCCCGAGGTCACGCACACGCTACAGGGCCGCGTGCTGCTGGAGCGCTTCGTGCTGCAGATCTGCGGCGTGCGCGCCGACTGGATCATGCGCGACCACGTCGAGGAAGCCGTGCAGCGCATCCGCGAGCAGGTGGGCGACGAGGAGGTGATCCTCGGGCTCTCCGGCGGCGTCGATTCCAGCGTCGCCGCGGCGCTGATCCACCGTGCCATCGGCGACCAGCTGACCTGCGTGTTCGTCGACCACGGCCTGCTGCGCCTGAACGAGGGCGCGATGGTCATGGACATGTTCGCCGGCCGCCTGCATGCCAAGGTGATCCACGTCGACGCGAGCGCGCAATTCCTCGGCCACCTGACCGGCCTGACCGACCCCGAGGCCAAGCGCAAGATCATTGGCCGCGAGTTCGTCGAGGTGTTCCAGGCCGAGGCGAAGAAACTGTCGAACGCCAAATGGCTGGCGCAAGGCACCATCTACCCGGACGTGATCGAAAGCGGCGGCGCCAAGACCAAGAAGGCCACGACGATCAAGAGCCACCACAACGTCGGCGGCCTGCCCGAGACGCTGGGCCTGAAGCTGCTGGAACCGCTGCGCGACCTGTTCAAGGACGAGGTTCGCGAGCTCGGCGTGGCGCTGGGCCTGCCGCACGAGATGGTCTACCGCCATCCGTTCCCGGGTCCGGGCCTGGGCGTGCGCATCCTCGGCGAGGTGAAACGCGAGTACGCCGACCTGCTGCGCCGCGCCGATGCCATCTTCATCGACGAGCTGCGCGCGGCGAAGGACGAAGCCAGCGGCAAGAGCTGGTACGACCTGACCAGCCAGGCCTTCGCGGTGTTCCTGCCGGTGAAGAGCGTCGGCGTGATGGGCGACGGCCGCACCTACGACTACGTGGTGGCGCTGCGCGCGGTGCAGACCAGCGACTTCATGACCGCCGACTGGGCGGAGCTGCCGTACAGCCTGCTGAAGAAGGTGTCCAGCCGCATCATCAACGAGGTGCGCGGCATCAACCGCGTCACCTACGACGTCAGCTCGAAGCCACCGGCAACCATCGAGTGGGAGTGAGCGGCCCCGACCGCGGACCATGAGCGCGACCCGCCCTGCAGACGAAACCGCGATGCGCATAGCGCTCGACCAGGCGCTCAATGCGCAACTGGCGGGCGAGGTGCCCGTGGGCGCCGTGATCATGCGCGACGGGCAGGTGATCGCCACCGGCTACAACCGGCCGATCACGACGCACGACCCGACCGCGCATGCCGAGATCGTCGCGCTGCGCCATGCCGCGCAGTTGCTCGAGAACTACCGCCTGCCCGAGTGCGAGCTGTATGTGACGCTCGAGCCCTGCGCGATGTGCGCGATGGCGCTGATGCATGCGCGCTTCAAGCGCGTGGTGTTCGGCGCCCATGACCCGAAGACCGGCGCCGCGGGCTCGGTGGTCGACCTTTTTGCGCAGCCTTTGCTGAATCACCAGACCGAAGTCGTCGGTGGTGTCCTGGCGGATGTGTCGTCCCAGCTCCTGCGCGGCTTCTTCGCCGAGCGCCGGGCGCAGCAGAAGGCCGCGCGGGGGTTGCCGCTCGAGGACGAAGAGGCCGAACGCGCAGCCCCGATCCCGACCGGCGACGCGATCGAACTGCCCGACGCCGACCTGACCTGACCTTGCCCCTGGCCAACCCATGAGCTCAATGATCGTGTTCGCCCCTTCGGGCGTGGAACTGCGCGCGCCGGCGTTGAGGCTCGCGCGTCAGCGGCTGGAGGCGCTGGGCTTCGACGTGACGCTGGATGCCAGTGTGCGGGCCCGGTACCAGCGTTTCGCGGGCGACGAAGCCACGCGCCTGGCCACCCTGCAGCGCGTGGCCGATGCGGCGCCTTCGATCGCGCTGGCCTGCCGCGGCGGCTACGGCCTGACCCGCTCGCTCGATGCCATCGACTGGTCCCGCCTGGCGCGCAGCGTCGAGCGCGGCACGCGCTGGGTCGGCTTCAGCGACATGACCGCACTGCAGCTCGGACTGCTGGCGCACACCGGTGCCGAGAGCTGGCATGGCCCGATGGCCTGCGACGACTTCGGCCGCAGCGACGAGGCGGGCGGTGTCGACGAGGTGGCCCGCGATTGCTTCGTCGAAGCCATGTCCGGCGAACTGGAAGCGGTGGGCTTCCGCACCGAACCCGGCTTCGACGGTCTGCAGGCGCGTGGCGTGCTGTGGGGCGGCAACCTGGCGATGGTGCAGTCGCTGCTCGGCACGCCGCATTGGCCTCGGGTGAAGGGCGGCGTGCTGTTCCTCGAGGACGTCAGCGAGCATCCCTACCGCATCGAACGCATGCTCTTGCAGTTGCACCAGGCCGGCGTGCTGGCGGCGCAGAAGGCGGTGCTGCTGGGGGCGTTCACCGACTATCGCAAGTCGGCCAACGATCGCGGCTATTCCTTGAAGAGCTGCATTGCGCACCTGCGCAGCGTGTGCCGCACGCCACTGCTCACGGGCTTGCCCTTTGGCCATGTGCCGACCAAGGTGACCTTGCCGATCGGCCGTCGCGTCCAGTTGCTGGTCGAGGGCCGCGACGCGCTGATCGGTTGGTAGCGCCCGGCCGCCGGCTCGTCTAGACAGGCATCCCTAATCGGTGCCAGCCCCGGATAACCCCGAGGCACGGGCCTTGCTGTACCCCCTAGAATTCTTTGATCGCCTCGAAACGGGCCGGCCACAAGCCAGTTCTGTCGAGGCGCCACTTTTTTTGGCTTGGCTTCGGGCCCATCCGGCCCCGGTCGATGCATGCACCAGGAGTGCCCGCATGCGCGGAACTGATCTCATCAGGCGGCTGGCCTTGGCACTGGCGGCCGCTGTTGTCGCGCTCGCGGCCGGCTGCAACAACAGCCCGCTGCCGGCGGGGGCCGAGCGGAAAAACGTCCTGTACTACTCGTTCGAGGAGCGTTCACCGCGCTACCTGGACCCCACGGCCTCCTACGCCAACAACGAGAGTGCCTACACGTTCCAGATCTACGAGCCGCCCTACGGTTACCACTATCTGAAGCGGCCGTACACGCTGATCCCGAAGTCTGCCGCCGCCGTGGCGCATCCGGTCTACCTGGACAAGGATGGCAAGACGCTGCCGGACGACGCGCCGGCCGAGGCCATTGCCGAGAGCGTGTACGACGTGCACATCAAGCCCGGCATCAAGTACCAGCCCCACCCGGCCTTCGCCGTGGACGAGAAGGGTCAGTATCGCTACCACCACCTAACGCGCGAACAGCTCGGCAACAAGCGTTCGCCGTGGGACTTCGAGTTCCAGGGCACGCGCGAGCTGGTGGCCGATGACTTCGTCTACGCCCTCAAGCGCCATTCGACGCCCCGCATCGAGGCGCCGGTGTACTCGGTGTTCGCCGAATACGTGATCGGGCTGAAGGAGTACTCCGAGACCATCAAGCGTGAAGACGCCCGGCTGCTGAAGGACCTGCCGAAGGACGTGCGCGACAAGCCCTTCCTGGACTTCCGCAAGTTCCCGCTGGCCGGCACCTACGCGGTGGACAAGTACACCTGGCGCATCCGCCTCAAGGGCAAGTACCCGCAGTGGAGCTATTGGATGGCGATGCCCTTCCTCGCGCCGGTGCCTTGGGAGGCCGATGCCTTCTATGCCCAGGATGGCATGAACGAGAACGGCCTGTCCCTGAACCAGTGGCCGGTGGGCACCGGGCCGTTCATGATGGCCGAGTTCATCCGCGACCGGCGCCATGTGCTCAAGCGCAATCCGAACTACCACGGTGAGACCTACCCGTGTGACGGCATGCCCGAGGACAAGGCCGCCGGCCTGCTGGAGGACTGTGGCAAGCCGCTGCCCTTCGTCGACACGCTGTACGTGACGATGGAAAAGGAGAAGGTCTCGCGCAAGGAGAAGTTCCTGCAGGGCTTCTTCGACGTGCCGGAGATCGAGCGGCCCGAATGGGGTGTCGACTTCCGCAACGACGCCGAGGATTCCGACGCCGTGAAGCGCCAGTACGAACGGCGCGGCTACAAGTTCCCGGTGATGACCGACATCAGCAACTGGTACTTCGGCTTCAACATGCTGGACCCGGTGGTGGGCTGGGGCAGCACGCCCGAACAGCAGGAGAAGAACCGCAAGCTGCGGCAGGCCATCGCCATCGCGATCGACTATGAAGAGGGCTATGGCCGCATCTTCAAGCACAAGGGGGGCGAGGCTGCGCACAGCCCGGTGCCGCCAGGCCTGTTCGGCTCGCGCGAAGGCCAGCCGGGCTACTACAACCCGGTGACGCACATGCTGAAGGACGGCAAGGTCGTGCGTCGCCCGATCGAGGACGCGAAGAAGCTGCTGGCCGAGGCCGGCTACCCCGACGGACGGGATGCCTCGGGCAAGCCGCTGGTGCTGAACTACGACTTCCAGCGCGCGGTGACGCCCGAGTTCAAGAGCGAGAACGACTGGATGGCCAAGCAGTTCGCCAAGCTCGGCATCCAGCTCGAGATCCGTGCCACCGACTTCAACCAGTACCAGGACAAGACGCTCAAGGGCAAGCACCAGCTGTTCTGGGCCGGCTGGCTGGCCGACTATCCGGACGCCGAGAATTTCCTGTTCCTGCTGTACGGGCCGAACTCGAAGTCGAAGTTCAACGGCGAGAACATCGCGAACTACGACAACCCGCAGTTCAATGCGCTGTATCGCCAGTTGCAGTCACTGGACGACGGCCCGCGCAAGCAGGAGGTGATCGACAAGATGGTCGACATCGTGCGGCGCGACAGCCCCTGGTGCTTCGGCTACTTCCCCTGGGGCGGGCTGGCCTTCCAGCAGTGGGTCCACAACGGCAAGCCCAGCATCATGATCCGTGACATGGCCAAGTACTACCGCGTCGACGCCGAACTGCGCGCCCGCAAGCAGGCCGAGTGGAACCATCCGATTGCCTGGCCCCTGGCCTTGCTCGCGCTGGCCGCGGCGGCGCTGGCCTGGATCGCGCGGCGCAGCTTCCGCCTGCGGGAGACCGCCACCGCGCGCGGCACCCCCGTCGCCAACCAGGCGTCCTGATCATGGGCAACTACATCGTCCGCCGTATCGGCTACGGCGTGCTGATCCTGATCGGCGTCAACCTGCTGACCTTCTTCCTGTTCTTCACCGTCAACACGCCCGATGACATGGCGCGGCTAAACATCGGCGGCAAGCGTGTCACGCAGGAACAGATCGACAAGTGGAAATCCGAGCGCGGCTATGACAAGCCGCTGTACTGGGCGGACAAGGAAGAGGGCAGCCACAAGCTCACGAACACCGTGCTGTGGGAGCGCTCGATCTCGCTGATGGCGCTGGACTTCGGCCGCAGTGATTCGGCCCGTGCGGTGGACATCGGGCACGAGGTCGCCACGCGCATGGGCGTGAGCCTGCAACTGGCCGTGCCCTTGTTCGCGCTGCAGCTGATCGTCAGCGTGTCGTTCTCGCTGATGCTGGTGTTCTTCCGGCACTCCCGCATCGACTTCTGGGGCGTGGTGCTGTGCGTGCTGATGCTGTCGATTTCGAGCCTGTTCTACATCATCGTCGGCCAGTACCTGTTCTCGCGCGTGCTGCGCCTGGTGCCGATCTCGGGCTTCGCGCCGGGGCTGGACGCGGTGCGCTTTCTCGCGCTGCCGGTGGTGCTCTCGCTGCTGGCGCGGCTGGGTGGCGAGGCACGGCTCTATCGCGCGATGTTCCTGGAGGAGATCGGCAAGGACTACGTGCGCACCGCGCGCGCCAAGGGCCTGAGCGAGCAGGTGGTGCTGTTCCGCCATGTGCTGCGCAATGCGCTGATCCCCATCGTCACCAGCGCCGGAGCCTACCTGCCGTATGTCTTCCTCGGCAGCCTGGTCTTCGAGAGCTTCTTCGGCATTCCCGGCCTGGGTGCCTTCGTGATCGAGGCCATTGCGGGCCAGGACTTCGCGATCGTGCGCACGATGGTGTTCCTCGGCTCGCTGCTGTACATCGCCACCAACGTGCTGCTCGACGTCGCCTACACCTGGATCGATCCGCGCGTGCGCCTGTCCTGAGCCCCGGGAACCGACATGTCCTTCAAATACGTTCTGCTGTGGACCGATGCGGCGCTGTGGCTGCTGTTCGTCGCGCTGGGCCTCTACGTCTGGCGCATCGCGCGCCACGAGCAACTGCGCGTGACCTGGGGCAAGGTGCTGCGCGATCCGGCGGCGCTGTGCTCGGCGCTGGTGCTGCTGCTGTTCCTGGGTGTCACGGCGCTGGACAGCGTGCACTTCCGCCGCGCGCTGCCGCCCAGCCCGGGCCAGGCGGCCGACCAGGTGTTCTATGACACGCGTTCGGAGTCGCTGCTCGACCTGGTGCTCTCGCGCCAGATCCGCATGCGCGAGGCCACCTATTCGGCACCGCTGGCCTACGAGGCCTTGACCAAGCAACCGGTCGAACGCGACGGCCAGATCGTGCGCGAATTGCCGCGCCTGGCCTACGGCGGCGCGCACCTGAAGGACCCGGCGCAGGAATGGGCTCGCGACGTGGCCACCCGCGCCGTCAGTGGGGCCCTGGCCGGGCTGCTGCTGGCGGCGCTGTGTGGCCTGGTGGCGGCCTGGCTGCTGCGCCGTGCGCACGGTGGCGTGGCCGCTGCGTGGCGGGCCATCGCGGCCGACCGCACCGCGCTGCCGGTGCGCGCGCTGGTCATCACGATGGGCGTGACCTGCCTGCTCGGCGGCGTGGTGGGCGCACTGATGGGCCACTACCACGTGTTCGGCACCGACCGCACCGGCAACGACGTGCTGGTGCTGACGCTCAAGAGCGTTCGCACGGCCTTCGTGATCGGCTCGCTGTCGACGCTGGCCACCTTGCCGATCGCCGTGACCCTGGGCATCCTGGCCGGCTACTTCAGGGGTTGGGTCGACGAGGCGGTGCAGTACCTGTACACCACGCTGTCCTCGGTGCCCAGCGTGCTGCTGATCGCCGCCTGCGTGCTGATGGTGCAGGTGGGCCTGGACAAGCACCCCGAATGGTTCGAGACCGGCGTCGAGCGCTCGGATCTGAAGGTGTTCATGCTGTGCGCCATCCTCGGCGTGACCGGCTGGGCCACGCTGTGCCGCCTGGTGCGGGCCGAAACGCTGAAGCTGCGCGAGCTCGACTTCGTGCAGGCCGCCACGGCCTTCGGTGTCAGCCCGGCCCGCATCATGGCGCGGCACATCCTGCCGAATGTCGTGCACCTGATCCTGATCACGACGGTGCTGAACTTCAGCGACCTCATCCTCTATGAAGCAGTGCTGACCTACGTGGGCGTCGGTGTCGACCCCTCGACCAGCAGCTTCGGCGGCATGATCAACCTGGCCCGCTACGAGATGAGCCGCGATCCGCTGGTCTGGTGGTCCTTCCTGTCCGCCTTCGGCTTCATGGTCGCGCTGGTGCTGGCCGCCAACCTGTTCTCCGACGGCGTGCGCGACGCCTTCGATCCCCGCTCGCGTGCGCTGCGCGCGCGCCTCGCCTCGCGCAAGCCTGCCTGAAGAGACCCGTTGCCATGCTGACGATCGACAACCTCAAGGTCTCGCTGGATGCGGATGCCGGCCTGGTCAAGGCCATCGACGGGCTCGCGCTGTCGATCAAGCGCGGTGAAACCTTCGCGCTGGTCGGCGAATCCGGCTGCGGCAAGAGCATGACGGCGCTGGCCTTGATGCGCCTGCTGCCCGACAACGGCCAGGTCGACGACGGCCGCGTCAACCTCGATGGCGGCACCGATGTGCTCGGCCTTACCGAAGCGCAGATGCGCGGCGTGCGGGGTGGTCGCATCGGCATGATCTTCCAGGAGCCTTCGACCAGCCTGAACCCGGTGATGAAGGTGGGCGACCAGATCGTCGAGGCGATCGAGGCCCACACCGCGCTGCGCGGCGCGGCGGCGCGGGCCAAGGCCATCGAGTGGCTGCGCAAGGTCGGCATTCCCGAGCCCGAGCGCCGCATCGACGACTATCCCTTCCGCATGAGCGGCGGCCAGAAGCAGCGCGTGATGATCGCGATGACCCTGGCCTCCGAGCCCGACTACCTGATCGCCGACGAGCCGACCACCGCCCTGGACGTGACGATCCAGAAGCAGATCCTCGACCTGCTGCAGCAACTGCAGCGCGAGCAGGGCATGGGCCTGCTGCTGATCACGCACGACCTGGCCGTGGTGGCCGGCATGGCCCACCGCGTGGCGCTGATGTACGCGGGCCAGATCATCGAGGTGGCGACGGCCGATGCCTTCTTCGCGTCGCCGCAGCATCCCTATGCGCGCGCGCTGCTGCAGGCGCTGCCGGATGCCGATCGGCGCGGGCAGACACTGGCCGCCATCCCCGGCACCGTGCCGCCGCTAACGCTTCAGTTCAGCGGCTGCCGTTTCGCGCCGCGCTGCGCCTATGCGCAGTCGCAGTGCGAGAACACGCCACCCGCGCTGGCCACGCTGGCCGATCGCCAGGTGCGCTGCCTGCTGCTGCAGCCCGGCGGGCCGGGACTCGGCATGCCGAAGCAGCCGGTCACCGCGCCGGCGGCTGCGCCGGCCGCGGCGGCCAGCGACGCGGTGCTGCTGGACGTGCAGGACCTGCGTGTGCGCTTTCCCATCCGTGGCGGCCTGCTGCAACGCGTGCGGGCGCATTTCGATGCGGTGGGCGGCGTCTCGTTCCAGGTGCCGGTGGGGCGCACGCTGGCGCTGGTGGGCGAATCGGGCTGCGGCAAGACGACCACTGGCAAGGCCATCGTGCAGCTGCTGCGGCGCGTCGGCAGTGTGAGTGGCCGCGCGCTGATGGCTGGGCAGAACCTGTTCGAGCTGGATGGCGAGGCGCTGCGCCGCGCGCGGCGCGACGTGCAGATCATCTTCCAGGACCCGTTCGCGTCACTGAATCCGCGCATGCGGGTGTTCGAGATCCTCGAAGAGGGCCTCGCCGCGCTGCAGCCAGACACCACGCCGGCCGATCGCCGCCAGCGCGTCGAACGCATCACCGACCAGGTGGGCCTGCGGCGCGATGCGCTGGAGCGCTTTCCGCACGAGTTCTCCGGCGGCCAGCGCCAGCGCATCGCCATTGCGCGCGCGCTGGCGGTGAATCCCAAGCTGATCGTCTGCGACGAGCCGACGTCTGCCCTGGACGTGTCTGTACAAGCGCAGATCCTGAACCTGCTGCGCGAGCTGCAGCGCGAGCTGGGGGTGTCCTACCTCTTCATCACCCACAACATCGGCGTGGTCGAGTACATCGCCGATCGGGTGGCGGTGATGCAGTCCGGGCGCATTGTCGAGCAGGGCAGCACGGCGCAGGTGCTGCAGCAGCCGCAGCACGACTACACGCGTACCTTGCTGGCCGCCGTGCCGCGGCTGGTCCAGCCCGCGTAGCGGCTGCGTGACGTATCGGCAGCAATGTAAAGCTGTGTTGGCTACAGTGCCAGTTGCTTCGAGCCAACGAATTGTCAACACGGCGCTAGGTGCTTCACCCTAGCCCAACCAGCATTCGGAGTCCAAAAGCACGCAGCTTGGTCCGAATAGCGTTGATTTGCCTGGGGCTGGCGCCATAAGAGTGCGCCAATGCACCGCCGGCGACTGTGTGCGCCGCACAACTAGAGGCATTCCCTAGTCGGGCCGGCAAAGAGGCTTCAGTGACAATTCCACTACACAACCCGTACACAAGGCCGGCATGTGACTTGCACCGGGGCTGGGTCTATCGATCGGAAAGTGAAAATGTTCATCGGCTTACGAGGCTTACGAGGCCGGCATGTGACTTGCACCGGGGCTGGGTCTATCGATCAACTGACTTCGACAGAGGAGTGAAAATGTTCAAGCGAAACAAGCTGAGCGCGGCCGCCTTGCTGGCCATGAGCAGCGTGCTGTCCATGGGCGCATGGGCGCAGCAAACCCAGCGCATCGAGATCACCGGTTCGGCGATCAAGCGCATCGACGCCGAGACATCCGTCCCTGTGACGGTGATCAAGATTGACGACCTGAAGGCCCAGGGCGTCACGTCGGTCGAGCAGATCATGCAGAACCTGAGCGCGGTGCAGCTCACGGTGAATGCGGCGCAGGCCATCGGCTCGGGCAGCGGCGGCGCGACCTTCGCCGACGTGCGCGGCATCGGCCAGGACAAGACGCTGGTGCTGCTTAACGGCGAGCGCATCGCCAACAACGCGGTCGATGGCTCGGCGCCTGACCTCAACATGATCCCGTTCGCGGCGATCGAGCGCATCGAAGTGCTGCGCGACGGCGCCTCCTCGCTGTACGGCACCGACGCGATCGGCGGCGTGATCAACTTCATCACCAAGCGCAATTTCGCCGGTGGCACGGTCTCGGTGGGCTACGACTCGCCGCAGCATCCCGGCGGCAAGGTCACCAGCGCCAACGTCGGTTTCGGCTACGGCGACCTGGACAAGCAGGGCTTCAACGTCTTCGGCTTCGTCAGCGGTCGCAAGGAAGACGTCATCAACGGCATGCAGCGCGACTTCAACAAGCGCATCGTCGGTGGCCTGTCGAACAGCACGGATCCTGCCAACTACACGCAGGACTTCTCCGCCCTGTACAACCCGGCCGCGCCGGGTTGCTCCGGCACTGCGCTGATCCCGGTCAATGGCGGCACGCAGTGCAAGATCGTGACGCCGAGCTTCGTCGACTTCTCGCCGAAGTCCGAGACGATTTCCGCGATGGTGAAGGGCACGCTGCGCGTCAGCAGCGCGCTCGACCTCGGTCTCGAGGCCTTTGCCACGCAGAACAAGGTGACGACCCAGATCGCCCCGGTGCCTTACGGCGGCTATCTGATGAACCCGACGATGCCGAACGGGCAGCCCAACCCGTACTACCCGAAGACGCACGTCGACCCCACCTTCGACGATGGCACGGCAGGCGCAGCCGCCTTCAATCCGTCCAGCGCCTTCCCGCACCCCGTCGATGTGCAGCCGGGCTTCGTCTACGTCTTCTGGCGTGACTTCCCGAACGGTTCGCGCGCGCAGACCAACAAGAACACCCAGAGCCGGATCATGTTCTCGGCCGACGGCTCTGCGGCCGGCTGGGACTATTCGGCCAAGGTCTCCTACAACAAGAACCAGGTCGACCAGAACCTGGTCGGCGGCTACGGCAACGGCGACATCATCGGCGAAGGCCTGCTGGAAGGCGTGATCAACCCCTTCGGCGCCCAGAGCGCCGCCGGCAGCGCGCTGCTGGATTCGGCCCTGCTGACCGGCATGCTGCAAACCGCCACCGGCAAGGTGACGATCGCCAAGGCCAGCGCCAGCCGCGAACTCGGTGACTGGCTTGGCGCCGGCCGCCCGGTCCAGCTGGCCATTGGCGCGGAGTACCGCAAGGAAGACTTCGTCTCGAAGGCCAACACGCCGTTTGCGGAACTGGTGTCGGCTTCGACGGGCCTGGATCCGACCTTCATCGCCGAAGGCAAGCGCAACGTGACGGCCGTGTTCGCGGAAGTCAATGTTCCGCTGATGAAGACCCTGGATGTCACCGGCTCCGTCCGCTACGACAAGTACAGCGACTTCGGCAACACCACGAACCCGAAGCTGAGCTTCCGCTTCCAGCCGATGAAGCAAGTGCTGATCCGCGGCTCCGCCTCCACCGGCTTCCGTGCGCCGACGCTGTTCGAGCTGTACGGTTCGCAGTCGTACACCAACACCGCGGGCAACTTCAACAACCCGATCAACTGCCCGGGCGGCACGCCGATCCCCGGCGCCTCGGCGGGTGCCAACTGCGCGGTGCAGTTCCAGGTGCTCAACGGTGGCAACGTCGACCTGAAGCCGGAAGAGTCGAAGAACTACACGCTGGGTGCGGTGTTCGAGCCGATCAACAACCTCAGCGCTGGCGTCGACTTCTGGTGGCTGAAGATCACGAACTCCATCTCGTCGCTGCCGCAGTCGACGCTGTTCGCGAACTACAACCAGTTCCAGCAGTACTTCCACTTTGCCCCGGGCAACCTGCTGTCGATCACCAGCAACTGCCCTGGCTCCAAGTGCGGCTACGTCGACCAGCGCCTGCAGAACCTGGGCGGTACCAATACCAGCGGTATCGACCTGAGCCTGCAGTACCGCCTGCGCACGGAGATCGGCCAGTTCGATACCGCGCTGAACAGCACCTACGTCACCAAGTACGAGTACCAGGACTACCAGGGTGGGCCGTTCAACCAGAACGTCGGCGTGTACGTCGGCAATGGTCCGGTGTTCCGCTGGCAGCACAACCTGACCTTCAACTGGAGCAAGGGCGCGTTCTCGGCAGGTCTGGCGGCCCACTACAAGTCGGGCTACCTGGACTTCATCCCGACGAACACCGTCGGCGACTTCACCACGGTGGACATCTTTGGCAGCTGGCAGCCGATCAAGGCCGCGACGCTGACCTTCGGTATCCGTAATGTGGGCGACAAGGCGCCGCCGTTCACCAACCAGGCGGACCTGTTCCAGTCGGGTGGCTGGGATTCGCGCTTCGCAACCGCGATCGGCCGCACCTACTACGTGCGCGGCTCGTACTCGTTCTGACGCGCCAGAAGTGCGATGGGCGCAAGCCCATCGAACAACAGAAAGGGGAGCCGAGGCTCCCCTTTTTTCTTGATCACGCCCCAGTCGCTGACGCCTTACTTCGGCGCCATCCGGATCGCCCCATCCAGCCGGATCACCTCGCCATTGAGCATGTCGTTGGTGATGATCTGGTGCACCAGCTTTGCGTAGTCCTCGGGCTTGCCCAGGCGGCTGGGGAAGGGCACGCTGGCGGCCAGCGCGTCCTGCACGTCCTGCGGCATCGAGAACAGCATCGGCGTGCCGAAGATGCCGGGCGCAATCGTCATCACGCGGATGCCGTTGCGCGCCAGATCGCGCGCGATCGGCAGCGTCATGCCGACCACGCCACCCTTGGAAGCCGCATAGGCGGCCTGGCCGATCTGGCCGTCGTAGGCGGCGACGCTGGCGGTGTTGACGATCACGCCGCGCTCGCCAGTGGACTCGGGCGCGTTCTTGCACATGGCTTCCGCCGCCAGGCGGATCATGTTGAAGGTGCCGATCAGGTTGACGCCGATCACCTTGCTGAAGCTGGCCAGCGGGTGGGCGCCGTTCTTGCCGACGGTCTTGATCGCCGGTGCGATGCCGGCGCAGTTGACCAGGCCGCACAACTTGCCGAGCGCCAGCGCCTGGGCCACCACGGCCTGGCCATCGGCCTCCTGGCTGACGTCGCAGCGCACGAAGGCGCCGCCGAGTTCCTTGGCCAGCGCCTCGCCCTTGTCGGCCTGCAGGTCGGCGATGACGACCTGGGCGCCTTCACGCGCCAGCATGCGCGCCGTACCCTCGCCGAGGCCGGAGGCGCCGCCGGTGACGATGAAGACCTTGCCTTGAATCTCCACCTCAGCCCTCCAATGCGGCCATGGCCCGCGCGGTGATCTCGTCCACCGTGCCGAGACCGAGGATCTTGCGATAACGAGGTGCCTGAGCGTCACCGGTGGCGCTCCAGGCCGAGTAGTAGTCGACCAGCGGGCGGGTCTGGCTCTGGTAGACCGCCAGGCGCTTGCGCACGGTGTCTTCCTTGTCGTCGTCGCGCTGGATCAGGTCTTCGCCGGTCACGTCGTCCTTGCCGGCCACCTTGGGCGGATTGAACTTGACGTGGTAGCTGCGACCCGAGGCCACGTGGAACAGCCGGCCGGTGATGCGTTCGACGATCGCGCTGTCGGGCACGTCGATCTCCAGCACCACGTCGAGCTTGACGCCGGCGGCCTTCATCGCGTCGGCCTGCGGGATGGTGCGCGGGAAGCCGTCGAACAGGAAGCCCTTGGCGCAATCCGGCTGCGCGATGCGTTCCTTCACGAGGCCGATGATGATGTCGTCGCTGACGAGACCACCCGCATCCATCACCTTCTTGGCCGCCACGCCCAGCGGCGTGCCGGCCTTGACGGCCGCGCGCAGCATGTCGCCGGTGGAGATCTGCGGTATGCCGTACTTCTGGCAGATGTAGGCCGCCTGTGTGCCTTTGCCTGCGCCGGGTGCCCCCAACAGAATCAGTCTCATCCGTTCCTCGATGGTTTTGTGATGTGGCTGCCACGGGGTCGGGCCAAGCAGGCCGGTGCGGCAGAACGTTCGAATCCTGTCGATTATCGCGCGAGGGTCCCTGCGCGAAACTGACGGCCGCCGCGGTGGTCGTCAGGCGGCGCCGGAGGCGCTGGCGGCGAACAGTGCGCGCACCCGCGCCAGGTCTTCCGGGGTGTCGACACCCGGGCCGGGGCGAGCCGTGCTCACGTGAACGGCAATGCGTTCCCCGTGCCACAGCACGCGCAACTGCTCCAGCGCCTCGGTTTGCTCGAGCGGCGCCTGGGCCAGGCCCGGAAAGCCCCGCAGAAAGCGGGCGCGGTAGGCGTACAGGCCGACATGGCGCAATGGCGCCGGCATGGGCAGGCGGCTGATGCCGTTGGCGAACCCATCGCGCCACCAGGCAATGGGTGCGCGAGAGAAGTACAGCGCTCGATGCTGTGAATCGAGCACCACCTTCACGACATTTGGATTGGCGAACTCGGCGACATCGTCGATCGCGTGGGCCACGGTGGCCATCACGCAATCGGGTCGGTCGCGCAGCAGCGCGGCGCAGGCATCGATCATCGAGGCGCCGATCAGCGGCTCGTCGCCCTGCACGTTCAGCACCAGGTCCTCGCCGTCCAGGCCCAGGATCGTGCAGGCTTCGGCCAGGCGGTCGCTGCCGCTCGGATGATCCGGGCGCGTCAACACGGCCTGAACGCCATGGGCGGCGCAGGCCTCGGTGATGCGGGCATCGTCGGCGGCCACCACCACGCGCTCGGCCGCGCTGGCGCGTGCAGCCTGGGCCACGCGCACGATCATCGGCAGGCCGGCAATGTCGGCCAAGGGCTTGTTCGGCAGGCGCGAACTGGCCATCCGCGCTGGGATCAGGACCGTGAAACCCATCGCCGTCGCGATCAGGGCTGCATCGGGGCGGGCACGCTGTCGGCCTCGATGCCGCGCGCTTCGCTCTCCAGCATGATCGGGATGCCGTCGCGGATCGGGAAGCCCAGCCGATCGGCCGGGCACTGCAGTTCGCGGGGCTGGTTCTGCGCATCGCGCGCCAGCGTCAACGGGCCCTTGCACAAGGGGCAGACCAGCAGTTCGATCAGTCGATGATCCAGGCTCATGGCGAGGGCGGCGGCAGCTCGCGCTGCAGCGCGGTGGTGAAGTCAGAAGGCAGGGCGAAGTCTAGCGTCGCGACCCAGACGCGGGTGCTGCCGGTGCGCTGCGGCTTGATCTTCACGGCATCCTTCTCGGTCAGGATGACGTCGGGCGTGCCGACTGGCCAGGGCAGGGTGGCGTAGTCGAAATGGTCGGGCAAGGGCAGGGTCTGGATGTCCAGTCCCTGCGCCCGCAGCATCGCGAAGAACCCGTCGGGCTTGGCCAGCCCGGCAACGGCCAGCAGCGGCCGGTCGCGCAGGCGCACCACGCGGCTGGTGACGGCCTCGGTCACCCACCAGTCCTGCAGCGAGCAGATGGTGCCCAGGCGCCGCCA
>NZ_JBGAGA010000051.1:0-41654 GCF_044226965.1 Aquabacterium sp.
GTTCGCACAGCGGCAGAGCAAGCGATTGCGGAAGCCGAGCCGGAAACCCTGCAGGCGGTGGCAGATGGCCGGTCTGCCGCGGATGGGGCGCGCGGCCGAGACGAGGCGGCCGCGGGCGGCCTGCTGGCCCGCCTGACGTCGGTCATCGGCCTGTTGCGCGAATACCGTCGATGGCTCTTGGCTGTCGCGCTTGCCGCGGTCGGGCTGGCTGTTGCCATTTCCTTCTCGCGCGGAACGCACGGCCATGGCCGACGCCATCGCCTGGCCGGCCAGGCGCCGACCACCGACGACGCGCTGATCCCCACCCGTCGCCCGCGCGGCAAGCGCTGAGCCGGGCGGCGAAGGCTGGAGTGGCTCCGGCAGGGCTGGACAGGATGCACTGATCGGGGCCCTGGTGGCGGCCCGCGCGGGCCCAGCCCGACCCTGGGCTCGCCGGCAGCCTCGTTGGCCGGACAGCCTGGATCCTGCCCCTTTGGCGCGCTGATGGCCCGACGTCATCGTCGGATGCAGCCCTCGCGCTACCATCGTTCGGATCGGCCTTGCGTTGTGGGCCGTGGCAGACAACCGAAGAACGAAGGGCCTCCGATGGTGAACGTGAAACTGCAAGTCAACGGCCGCGCCGCTGGCGCCGACGTCGAACCCGCCACCTTGCTGATCGACCTGCTGCGCGGCCCGCTGGGCCTGACCGGCACGCACCAGGGCTGCGACACCGCGCAGTGCGGCGCCTGCACCGTGCACCTGGACGGCGAGGCCGTGAAGAGCTGCAGCGTGTTGGCGGTGCAGGCCAACGGCCGCTCGGTGACGACGGTCGAGGGGCTGGCGCGTGAGGGGCAATTGCATCCGGTGCAGCAGGCCTTCATAGCCTGCCATGGCCTGCAGTGCGGCTTCTGCACCCCCGGGATGATGATGACGGCGGCCTGCCTGCTGCAGAAGACCCCGCAGCCGAGTGACGCCGAGATCGTCCATGCGCTCGAAGGCAACCTGTGCCGCTGCACCGGCTACGTGAACATCGTGGCCGCGGTGCGCCAGGCGGCGCAGGCCGGCCAGCAGGAGGCCGCATGAACGCGCCGGTGCTGGAAGCCGCCCGCTTTGGCAGCGGCCGCGCGGTGAACCGTGTCGAAGACCCGGCGCTGGTGGCCGGCCAGGGCCGCTACACCGATGACCTGAACCTGCCGGGCCAGCTGCACCTGGTGTTCGTGCGCTCGACCTATGCGCACGCGCTGATCCGCAGCGTCGATGTCGCGGCCGCGCGCGAGATGCCCGGGGTCGTGGCGGTCTACACCGGGGCCGAGCTGGCCGCCGCTGGCGTCAAGCCGATGGCCGGGCCGGTGGGCTTCGTGCGGGCCGACGGCTCGCCGGCGGTGTCGGCGCCGCGGCGCGGGCTGGCGCATGAGCGGGTGCGCTTCGTCGGCGAAGCGGTGGCGGCTGTGGTCGCGCGTTCGCTGCCCGAGGCGCGCGCTGCGGCAGAGAGCGTGTGGGTCGACTGCGAGGAACTGCCGGCGGTGACCGACGCCTTCGCGGCGATGCAGCCTGGCGCGCCGCAGCTGTGCGAGCAGGCCGCGGACAACGTCGCGGCGCGCATGCGCCACGGCAAGCCGGAGGCGGTGGCCGCGGCGTTTGCGTCGGCTGCGCATGTCGTGTCGCTGGACATCCACAACCAGCGTCTGGCGCCGAGCCCGATCGAGCCGCGCTGCGTGCTGGCCAGCATCGCCGATGACGGCCGCTTGAGCGTCCAGCTCAGCAGCCAGATGCCGACCGCCGTGCGCATGACGCTGGCCGACGCCATCCCCGGCCTGAATCCCGACCTGGTGCGGGTGCAGGTGGGTGACGTGGGCGGTGGCTTCGGCATGAAGACCGGCGCCTACCCGGAGGACATCGTCGTCGGCTATGCCGCGTGGCAGCTGAAGGCACCGGTGAAGTGGCGCGCCGAGCGGCTGGAGGAGTTCCTGTCCGCCGTGCACGGCCGCGACGTCACCAGCCGGGCCGAGCTGGCGCTGGACGCGCAGGGCAAGGCGCTGGCGCTGCGGGTGCGCGGCGTGGCCAACGTGGGCGCCTATGCCACCGGCACCGGCGTCGCCATCCAGGTGCTGGTCGGCCCGTGGGTTTCGACCAGCATCTACGACATCCCGCTGATCGACCTGGACTTCACCGCGGTGATGACCAACACCGCCACCACCGGCGCCTACCGCGGCGCCGGCCGGCCCGAGGCGATCTACCTGACCGAGCGGCTGATGGACGCGGCCGCCCGCAGGCTGGGCCTGGACCCGGCCGAGCTGCGCCGGCGCAACATGATCCGCCCCGAGCAGATGCCCTACACCAACCCGATGGCGCAGGTGTACGACGTCGGGCAGTTCGAGAAGATCCTCGACCAGGGCCTGGCGCTGGCCGAGTGGAACGGCTACCCGGCACGGCGCGAGGCCTCGCGCCAGCGGGGCAAGCTGCGCGGGCGCGGCATCGCCACCTTCCTCGAATGGACCGGCGGTAATGCGCTCGAAGAGCAGGTGACCGTCACGGTCACCGCCGATGGTTTCATCGAGTTGATTTCGGCGACGCAGGCCATGGGCCAGGGCATCGCGACCAGCTATGCCCAACTGGCGGTGGACGTGTTCGGCGTGCCGATCGAGCGCATCCGCGTGCTGCAGGGCGACACCGACCGGGCCAACGGCTTCGGCAGCGCCGGCTCGCGCTCGCTGTTCACCGGCGGGGGCGCGGTGGACGTCGCCTCGCGCAAGACGGTGGACCATGCCAAGACGCTGGCCGCCGAAGCGCTGGAAGCGCCGGCGGCCGACATCGAGTACCGGGCCGGCCGCTTCACGGTTGGTGGCACCGACCTCGGCATCGGCCTGTTCGAGCTGGCCGGCAAGCAGGAGGGCGGGCACATCGTCGTCAGCGCCAAGGCCACGGCCGGCGCGCCGAGCTGGCCCAACGGCTGCCATGTCTGCGAGGTCGAGATCGATCCTGAGACCGGGGCCGTGCAGATCGTGGGTTATGCCTCGGTCAACGACATCGGCCGGGTGGTCAGCCCGACCATCGTGCGCGGCCAGATCGAAGGCGGCGCGGTACAGGGCATTGGCCAGGCGCTGTGCGAGGCGGTGGCCTACGACCGCGAGACCGGCCAGCTGCAGAGCGCGAGCTTCATGGACTACGCGATGCCGCATGCCGATGGCTTCCTCGGCTTCAAGACGCAGTTCGACACCTCGGTGCCGTGCACGACCAACGTGCTGGGCGTGAAGGGCGTCGGCGAACTGGGCACCATCGGCGCCACGCCGGCCGTCGTCAACGCGGTGATCGACGCGCTGGAGGGGGCCGGCCTCGGCGCGCTGGGCGAAGGCCTGCAGATGCCGCTGACGGCCGAGCGCGTCTGGCGCGCGCTGCACTTGAGGCAGGTCGACCCCTCGCCCTACCGGGGCTGAACCCCGGGCTTGAATCCGCCTGAACCGGCCCAAAATCCTCGCCGCGCGCCGGCGAGGGGGCCGTGCGGCGCGCTGCCTCTTCGAACACGGCCTGTTCACCCGATCGCACCATGAGCAAACAAACCCATGCCTTCCAGGCCGAGGTCAAGCAGATCCTGCACCTCGTGACCCACTCGCTGTACTCGAACAAGGAGATCTTCCTGCGCGAGCTGGTGTCGAACGCCTCCGACGCCTGCGACAAGCTGCGCTTCGAGGCGCTGGACAATGCCGCGCTGTACGAGGATGCGCCGAACCTCGAGGTGCGGGTGTTCTTCGACGCCGAGGCCAAGACGCTGACAATCCGCGACAACGGCATCGGCATGAGTGCCGAGGAAGCCGCTTCGCACCTGGGCACCATCGCCAAAAGCGGCACGCGCGAGTTCATGGCCAAGCTCGAAGGCGACCAGAAAAAGGACGCCAACCTGATCGGCCAGTTCGGCGTCGGCTTCTATTCGGGCTTCATCGTGGCCGATCGCATCACGGTCGAGACCCGGCGTGCCGGGCTGCCGCCCGAGCAGGGTGTGCGCTGGAGCAGCGAGGGCACCGGCGAGTTCGAGCTCGAGACCCTCACGCGCGCCGAGCGCGGTACGGACGTCATCCTGCATCTGCGTGCCGAGGAGGCCGACGACTTCCTGAAGACCTGGCGTCTGAAGTCCATCATCGGGAAGTATTCCGATCACATCTCGCTGCCCATCCTGATGCGCAAGGAGGAGTGGGACGCCGAGAAGAGCCAGCAGGTGCTCAAGGACGAGTGGGAAACGGTGAACAAGGCCGCCGCGCTGTGGGCGCGCAGCAAGAGCGACATCACCGATGCCGAGTACCAGGCCTTCTACCAGCAGATCAGCTACGACACCGAGCCGCCGCTGACCTACACGCACAACCGCGTCGAGGGTCGCAGCGAGTACACGCAGCTGCTGTACGTGCCGGCCAAGGCGCCGTTCGACCTGTGGAACCGCGACAAGCGCGGCGGCGTGAAGCTCTACGTCAAGCGCGTGTTCATCATGGACGACGCCGAGGCGCTGATGCCGGTGTACCTGCGCTTCGTCAAGGGCGTGATCGACTCGGCGGACCTGCCGCTGAACGTCAGCCGCGAGCTGTTGCAGGAAAGCCGCGACGTGAAGGCGATCCGCGAGGGCTCGACCAAGCGCGTGCTGGGCATGCTGGAGGCGCTGGCCGACAGCGAGTCGGCCGAGGACAAGGCCAGGTACCAGAAATTCTGGAACGAGTTCGGCGCGGTGCTCAAGGAAGGCATCGGCGAAGACTTCCAGAACCGCGAGCGGCTGGCCAAGCTGTTCCGCTTCGCGTCGACGCATGCCGACGAAGGCGTCTCGTTCGCCGCCTACGTGTCGCGCATGAAGGAAGGCCAGGAGGCCATCTACGTCATCGCGGCCGACAACCTGGCGGCGGCCAAGTCCAGCCCGCAGCTGGAGATCTTCCGCAAGAAGGGCATCGAGGTGCTGCTGCTGGTCGACCGCGTCGACGAGTGGATGCTGAGCCACCTGTACGAGTTCGAAGGGCATCCGCTGCAGAGCGTGGCCAAGGGCGCGGTGGACCTCGGCAAGCTGCAGGACGAGGACGAGAAGAAGCAGGCCGAGGCCGCTGCCGAGAATTTCAAGCCGACGCTGGAAAAGCTGAAGGCCGCGCTCAAGGATCGGGCGAAAGACGTGCGGGTGACGATGCGGCTGGTCGACTCGCCGGCCTGCCTGGTGGTGGAGGAGGGCGACATGAGCTCGCACCTGGCCCGCATGCTGAAGCAGGCCGGCCAGAACGCGCCGAAGAGTCAGCCCATCCTCGAGGTGAATCCCGAGCACCAGCTGGTCAAGCGCCTGGCCGCCGACGAGGCGCGCTTCGACGACCTGGCCCACATCCTGTTCGACCAGGCGCTGCTGGCCGAGGGCGGCCAGCTCGAGGAGCCGGCCAGCTACGTGCAGCGCGTCACGCGCTTGCTGTCGGCCTGACGCGGCGGGATCAGTCCCACGCAGACAGGGCCAGCGGCTCTTCGGCCATCGCCTCGAGCTGCTCGTTCAGCTGCGTGGTCTGCTGGCCCCAGTAGCCCGGCGTGCCGAACCACGGAAAGGCCGCCGGGAAGGCCGGGTCGCTCCAGCGCTCGGCCAGCCAGGCGCTGTGGTGGATCATGCGCAGCGTGCGCAGCGGCTCGATCAGCGCCAGCTCTCGCAGGTCGAGGCGCGCGAACTGGCGGTAGCCTTCCAGCACGGTCGCGAGTTGTCCGCGCATCGCTTCGCGCGTGCCGGACAGCAGCATCCACAGGTCCTGGATCGCCGGTCCGGTGCAGGCGTCGTCGAGGTCGACGATGTGCGGGCCCTCGGCACGCCACAGGATGTTGCCGGGGTGGCAGTCGCCGTGGATGCGAATCTGCCGCGTCTCTCGCGAGTTAGAAAAGGCGACGTCGATCGCGGCCAGCGCCCGCTCGCAGGCGCGGCGCCAGCCATCGAGCTGCGCCGGCGGAATGAGGTCCAGCGCCAGCAGGCGGCGCCGCGCGGCATGGCCGAAGGTCTCGGCATCGAGGCGGCGGCGGTGCAGGAACGGCGCCTGGGCACCCACCGCATGCAGGCGGCCAAGGAAGCGGCCGAGCCAGCGCAGGGTCTCGGGATCGTCCAGTTCGGGACCATGGCCGGCACAGCGCGGGTACACCGCGTATCGGAAAGGCTGGCCGTCGATCTGCGCCTGCGCGAGCGTCCGGCCATCGGGCAGGCGCAGCGGCGCGACGACCGGCACCTCGGCATCGGCCAGTTCCCATGCGAAGGCATGCTCTTCGAGGATCTGTGCGTCGGTCCAGCGTCCCGGCCGATAGAACTTCGCGACCACGGCGCTGCCGTCTTCCAGGAAGACCTGGAACACACGGTTCTCGTAGCTGTTCAGCTGCAGCAGGCGGCCGTCACCGCGCTGGCCCACGGCGTCCAGCGCTTCGAGCACCGCTTGCGGGGTCAGCCGGTCGTACGGATGCCGCACCCCGGCATCGGCTTGGCTCAATGCCGGACCTGCGAAGGGAAGCGGGCAGCGGCCAAGGGGTCGTCGCCCGCCGTGTCGGGCGGCTCGGTCGGCGGGCCCTCGCTGCTGGCTGCCAGCGGCGCCGATCGGCTGCTCGCACCCAGGGCCCCGAGCTCGCTGTTGGTCGCATCACCGCGACTGTCTGGCGCGAAGAAGGAGTCGTGGAAGAAACCGGAGTCCTGCCACAGCGTGGTGCGCTCGCGCCTGCGCGAGGCCACCGCGGTCGCCAGCGAATCGCGGGCCCGGTATACCGCCGGGGCCGGCTGGGGCCCGCGCGACGCCGCGGCGCTTTGCGGCACCAACAGCTGCAGTTCGGGGATGGAGGGCAGGTGGTCGATCGGGCACCGCAGATAGCGCACGCGGCAGGCCCCCAGCACGGCCTGCTTGATCTGCATCGAGCGGCTCTGCGCGCTGCGCTCGCTGACCAGGTCGATCGCAGCGAGCACGCGGCCGTTGGCGCTGCAGACCGCGAAGGTGACATGAATCGAGCCCAGCATGTCGTACCAGTACCGCACTTGCTGCGGATCGTTCGGCTGGCAGAAGCGCACGAGCGGCAGCTTCGACAGCACGATGTGATGCGGCAAGGCCTCGCGCAGCTGGCGATAGACCCGGCGCTCATCGGTGCTGAACACCGGGCGCGCCGTCAGGCTCCATTCCGTGGGCAGCGGCTTGGGCTTGGCCGCCTTGCGGGGCCGCAGCGCGAACCACACGGCGGCCGGCGCCAGCACGGCAACGGCGACCAGGGCGATGATCCACGGAAGGGTTTGCTGCATGGGCCTGCAGGGCAGAGTGCCGCCCTGACCGGCGGCGCTACCCAGCCTCTCTACCGTGTAGCGCCTGTGACACTCCTGCTGAAGTCATCTTACCCTGGGCGCCTGCGCCGACATCCCCTCGGGATCGGGGTGGCCTAGCTTCGACCCGGCCCCGAGCTGCGGCCGATGTTGGTTCGCACTTCGGCGACAGCGTCGATCAAGGCGTCCACCATCCGCGCCTGCTGCTTGAACTGGTAGTCCAGTGCGGCGGCGCCTTCGCCCACCAGCTGCTCCATGTGCGAAGCCAGAGTCTCGGGCGGCAGTTGCAGGTAGGCATCGGCTTCGCTGCCGGCGCGCTGCACGCTGGCGCCGGCCTTGCGGGCAATGCGCAGCATGGCGGTGTTTTCACTCAGGGCGTGGATGAAGAGCGTGTCGATGCCCCGGTTGCGGGCGTGCAGCATGGCGTGTTCAAACAGGCGTGCTCCGAAGCCGCGCCCCCGCAAATGGGCGGCCACCGATCCCCCGAACTCGGCCGCATGGGCCTGGCCACTGCCGAGCTGTGGCTGCTCGGCCGCCTCCGGCGGGTAGGCCAGATGCGCCAGTGCGACCAGTTGCAGGCGGCGGTTGAACACCCCGAACACCTCGTCCCGCTCGAAGTCCAGGCCATTGACGTAACGTTCGATCTGGCCGTCCGTGGCGGGGTAGCCGAATCGCAGGTAGCGGTCGTGCTCGGACAGTGTCAACAGATGGCTGAGGATGCGTGGCCGGTGGGCCGGCCCGAGCGAACGGATCGGGATCCAGGCCAGTTTCTCCGGCCGGTGGACGTCATCGGGCGGCAAGGCGCTGGCCAAGGCCTGGTCGCGTTCGGGGTCCGTGGGCGGCGGTCCGCTGCCGCCCTCGATGGAAGTCATCATGGCGAGACTCCGAATAAGTAATTACCCTGATACTAACCCACTCCCCTCGCGACCGCCTCTCGCACTGGCGAAGCCCGGCCAACAGCGCTCGCTTGCCGGAACTGCTTTCAGGCTACAATCTTTGGCTGCCCTGAATTCGGCCGGGGCAGGGTGCAGGTCCGAGAGGTTGCCTTGATAAGCAATTCCGAGGGCTCGCCGTATCCCAACTCAGCCGATTGTCCGGTCGATGCGGTCAATGCTTCGGGCAATTCCGCCAGACCTTATCAGAAAGACCCTCATGAAGACCTTCAGCGCCAAGCCGGCCGAAGTGAAGCACGAGTGGTTTGTGCTTGATGCCACCGACAAGGTGCTCGGACGTGTCGCCAGCGAAGTGGCACTCCGTTTGCGCGGCAAGCACAAGGCCATTTACACGCCTCACGTCGACACCGGTGATTTCATCGTCGTCGTCAATGCGGACAAGATCCGCGTCACGGGCACCAAGTCCGAGAGCAAGGTGTACTACCGCCATTCGGGCTTCCCGGGCGGCATCTACGCCACCAAGTTCAAGGACATGCAAGCGAAGCATCCGGGCCGTGCGCTCGAGAAGGCCGTCAAGGGCATGCTGCCCAAGGGGCCGCTGGGCTACGCGATGATCAAGAAGCTGAAGGTGTACGCCGGTGGCACTCACCCGCACACTGCCCAGCAGCCCAAGGCGCTGGAAATCTAAGGAGCGGTGATGATCGGCAATTGGAACTATGGCACCGGCCGCCGCAAGTCTTCGGTGGCGCGCGTGTTCATCAAGAAGGGCGACGGCCAGATCGTCGTCAATGGCAAGCCGGTGCAGGAGTACTTCGGCCGCCAGACCTCGATCATGATCGTCAAGCAGCCGCTGATGCTGACGAACAACGAGACCGCGTTCGACGTCAAGGTCAACGTTCATGGTGGTGGCGAGTCCGGCCAGGCTGGTGCCGTGCGCCATGGCATCACCCGCGCGCTGATCGACTATGACGCGGCGCTGAAGGGCGAACTCAGCCGCGCCGGTTTCGTGACCCGCGACGCGCGCGAAGTCGAACGCAAGAAGGTCGGTTTGCACGGCGCTCGCCGCCGCAAGCAGTTCAGCAAGCGCTGAACGAGCGGGTTCAACCCCCGACACTGCCACAGCCAGGGCCGCCATCGCGCGGCCCTTTGCCTTTCCGGGCCGGTACCGCTTCGCTGCCCACCCATGCGCTGGAAACTGCTGCGTCGCCGCTTCTCGGTCAGTGCTCCACGGGTCATCGTGCGGAGGCACCTGCCCTGGCCCTTGCGCTGGGCCATGGCCGCACTGGTGCTGGGTTTCTCGGCCGCCATCGCGTTGTGGGCTTTCGAATTCGGCAAGAACATTGCCGGCCTCGACCGTGATGCCAAGGAGGAACTGGCGCGCCTGCGGCTCGAGGTGGTCTCGCTGCGCGAGGAGCGCGATCGCGCCCAGTCGATCGCCCACAGCGCCGACAGTCTGCTCAAGGCCGAGCGCGTCGCGCAGGAGAAACTTGCGCAGCAGGTGCGTCAGCTGGAAGCCAGCAACATGGCGCTGCAGGCCGACCTGGGCTTCTTTGAGCGCCTGCTGCCGGCCGGTCCGTCCGAAGGCCTGGCCGTGCGCGGACTGCAGATCGAACCCCAGGTGCCAGGCGCATTGCGCTACCAACTGCTGCTGATGCAGAACCGCAAGAGTGCGCCGGAGTTCAGTGGCCGCGCCGAATTCACGCTGGCGGGCACCTTGGACGGCAGGCCCTGGACCCTGACGCTGTCGGACGCCGCCCAGGCCTTGAAGCTGCGCCAATACCTGCGCGTGGAAGGGCGGCTGCAGTACCCGGCGGCGGCCGTGGTAAAAACCGTGCAGGTCAAGGTGACCGACGACTCCGGCGCCATCCGCGCCACCCACATGGCCAGGCTGTAACCCGCAGCCCCGTGCCAGTCCGGAGGAGATCCCAGCAATGTGGTTCAGCAGCAAGAAGGCCCAGCCGCCGATTCGTTCGCTGGTGGGTGAAGGTACCCGACTGCAAGGCGAACTGCGATTCCGGGACGGACTGCGCATCGATGGCGAAGTGCAGGGCGATGTGGTGGCCGACAACGAGGCCGGCAGCCTGCTCGTGATCAGCGAAAAAGCCCGGGTGCATGGCAAGGTCAAGGCCGGCCATGTGATCATCAACGGCGAAGTCGTCGGACCGGTGGAGGCTCTGGAACTGCTTGAATTGCAGCCCAAGGCCCGCATCGTCGGTGATGTGCGGTATGAGTTGCTCGAAATGCACCCGGGTGCCTTGATCGAAGGCGAATTGCGGCCCCTCAAGTCGCCGGATCGCCCGGCCCTTAAGCTGGCGGCCTCGAACAACGCCTGAATTCTTGTTTCTTTGTCTGGAGTCCCGTCATGAACGCCGTTGCCGAAACCCTTGCTCCCGCCGCCGATGCCATGCCGGCGCCGCTGATCTTCACCGACAGCGCTGCCGCCAAGGTGGCTGACCTGGTGGCCGAGGAAGGTAATCCCGAGTTGAAGCTTCGCGTCTTCGTGCAGGGCGGTGGTTGCTCGGGCTTCCAGTACGGATTCACCTTCGATGAAGTGGTGAACGACGACGACACGCAGATGGCCAAGAATGGCGTCACCTTGCTGATCGACGCGATGAGCCTGCAGTACCTGGTCGGTGCCGAAATCGACTACAAGGAAGATCTGCAGGGCGCCCAGTTCGTCATCAAGAACCCGAACGCGACGACCACCTGCGGTTGCGGGTCCAGCTTCTCGGCGTGATCGTTCGGCGTCCGCCGAACTAGCCGCGGGGATACAGCGCGCCCAGCACCCGCGGCACGCGGGCTCCGGTGACGGTGGGCAAGCTTCCGGCACGGCGCTCGATGAAGCACTGCGCAAGCCAGGCGAAGGCGGTGGCTTCCACCTGCAGCGGCGGCAGTCCCGCTTCCGCGGTCGACTGCACCGCCACGCCGGGCAGCAGTGCACCCAGCCTTCGCATCAGGTGGCCGTTCAGCGCGCCACCACCGCATAACAGAAGTTGCTGCGTGCCGGGCGCGTAGCGCCGCAGGGCAATGACGGCGGCCTGCACCGTCAGCTCGGCCAGTGTCGCCTGGACGTCGGCGGCCGGGAGCGGTGGATGCCGCAACAGGCTGGCATCGAGCCAGCCAGCATGGAAGAGGTCGCGGCCGGTGCTCTTGGGCGGCTGGCGGGCGAAGAATGGCTCGCCCAGCCAATCGGCCAGCAGCGTCGGCACCACGCGGCCGGTGCTTGCCCAGGCGCCGTCGGCATCGAAGCTTTGCCCCGTGTGGCGCTGGCACCAGAGGTCGAGCAGGACATTGCCGGGCCCGCAGTCGAAGCCGTGCACCGCACCATCGGCGGACAGCAGGCTGAGGTTGCCAATGCCCCCGAGGTTCAGCACGGCCACGCCTTCACCCGCCCGTGCGAAGCACGCGGCATGGAAGGCCGGTACCAGCGGCGCACCCTGACCACCGGCAGCCAGGTCACGGCTGCGAAAGTCGCAGATTACGTCGAGCCCGCAGCGCTCGGCGAGCAGCGCCCCGTTGAGCAACTGCAGCGTATAGCCGGTGCCGTCGAACTCCTGGGGCCGATGGCGAACGGTCTGGCCGTGGGCGCCCACGGCCCGGATGGCGTTCGCCTCGAGACCCGCGGCCTGCAGCAGGGCCTGTATCGCTCGGTCGTACAGCAGCGCCAGGGCATTGCCGGCCAGGGCCCCACGGTGGAGTTCGTTGTCGCCAGGGCTGTTCAGCGCCAGCAGATCGTGCCGCAGGCCTTCGGGCATCGGCATGTGGTGGTGGGCCAGAACCTGCAGCGGCGCTCCGGTCGGAAAGCGTGCCGCCACCGCATCCACGCCGTCCAGCGAGGTGCCGGACATCAGGCCAATGTACAGCGGCGTCATGCGCTGCCCCAGCAAACGGGCAGCGCCTACTCGGCGTCGCCGCGGTAGCCGGAGAGCGACTCTGCGGCCTCGAGCTGCGCATGGGCGGCCGCAGCGGCCAGCTGGAAGCGCGGCCTCGACGCTGCATCGACGACCACGTTGTCAGCGGCCCGCGCGACCTTGAGCGGATCCTCGAACTGGCCCTTCACGCGGAACTCGAAGTGCAGGTGCGGCCCCGTGGCCCAGCCGGTGCTGCCGACCTGGCCGATGCGCTGGCCTTGCTCGACCCGCTGGCCCCGGGCCACGTCGATGTGGCTGAGGTGTGCATAGACGGTGCTCTTGTCGCCGCCATGCTTGATCTGGATGACGTTGCCGTAGCCGTTCTGCCAGCCCGCGAACTCGACGACGCCGTCACCCACCGTGCGCACTGGCGTGCCCTTGGGCGCGCCGTAGTCCACGCCATGGTGGGCGCGCCAGGTGTTGAGGATCGGGTGCAGGCGCATCGCGAAGCCGGAGGTGATGCGCGAGAACTCCATCGGGCTGGCCAGGAAAGCCCGCTTGCGGCTCTGGCCGTCGAAGCCGAAGTAGGCGCCGCGCCCGCTGGCATCGGCGAACCACATCGCCTGCAGCGTCTTGCCGTTGTTCGTGAACTCAGCCGCCAGGATGCGGCCGGTGCCGTCGTTCCAGGTGATCGGTTCGTCGTCGGCGGTCAGCGCCTCGAACACCACGCTGAAGGTGTCACCCTTGCGCAGCTGACGATGGAAATCGAGGTCGGCCGAGAAGATGTCGACCATCTGGGTGGCGATGGCGTCGGGCAGCCGGGCTTCGTCCGTCGCGGCGAACAGAGAGCTGCGGATCGTGCCGCTGCCCAGCCGCACCTGACCCACCAGCGGCGCGGTCTCGAGCCTGCTCTCCAACTGCCCGTTCACACGCTGCAGCGTCAGGCGGGTGAAGTGCGTCTGCAGCTGGGCGCTGTCCAATGCCGGAAAGCGCGCCACCAGACGCTGCAGCGAACCGTCCTGTTGCGTGACCACCTGCACCATCTTGCCCGCACGGCCTTCGATCAGGCGGCGCGCATCGCGGTCGCGGCGGATGAACGTCGCCGCTGCCGGGTCGACCACGCCCAGGCGGCGCAGCAGGCTGTCGGCACTGTCGCTGGCGCGAGTGACGTCGCTGCGGGACAGCGTCAAGGTGTACTGCGACAGCTCATCCAGCTGCTGTTCCAGGCCGCTGAGGGGCACGCTTTCGGTGACCAGGCGCTGGGGCAGCTGGGCGGCATCCGGCGCCAGCGGCGCAATGCCGAAGGCCGTGACACCAAAGCCGCCGAGCAGTGCACACACCGTGGCGACGATCCGGCGCGGGTGCCGATGTGCCGCCGCATGCAAGCGTGCCAGCCGCCGCGCAATTGACTTGAGTTCGAATTCCAACAACAGCGCTTCCCTATCGCGCCCTGGCGAGCCCGAGCAGTGATCCGGGGGCTGCGGGGGCGTCCACTAGAATCGTGGGCCGCGCTCGACAGAGGTGACCGGCGGCACCGGCCGGTGGTCCTCCATCCCGCAGACGAGGCGGCAGTATAGCAACCGACTTTTCGGGCCAAACACGTAGAAGCCCGTACAAAACCCGCCATGTCAATCCCCGAAAAGCCGATGCCGTCCGCAGAATTTCCGGTGACCGAGCGCGTCGAGCAGGCCCTGGCCGTGTCGTTGCGCGGTTGCGAGGAACTGCTGCCGCAGGCTGACTGGCTGAAGAAGCTGGCGCGGGCCGAGGCCACCGGCAAGCCCTTGCGCATCAAGCTCGGCCTCGACCCGACGGCGCCCGATCTGCACCTGGGCCACACCGTGGTGCTGAACAAGATGCGCGCGCTGCAGGACCTGGGACACCAGGTGATCTTCCTGGTGGGCGACTTCACCTCGATGATCGGCGACCCCTCCGGCCGCAACAGCACCCGCCCGCCGCTGACGCGCGAGCAGATCGAGGCCAATGCGCAGACCTACTACGACCAGGCCGCCCGCGTGCTGGACCCGCAGCGCACCGAGATCCGCTACAACAGCGAGTGGAGTGACCCGCTGGGCGCGCGCGGCATGATCCAGCTGGCCGCCAAGTACACGGTGGCCCGGATGATGGAGCGCGACGACTTCCACAAGCGTTTCCAGTCCAACACGCCGATCAGCGTGCACGAGTTCCTGTACCCGCTGATGCAGGGCTACGACTCGGTGGCGCTGAAGGCCGACCTCGAACTGGGCGGCACCGACCAGAAGTTCAACCTGCTGATGGGCCGCCACCTGCAGCAGGAATACGGCCAGGAGCCGCAGTGCATCCTGACGATGCCGCTGCTGGAGGGGCTCGACGGCGTCGAGAAGATGTCGAAGAGCAAGAACAACTACATCGCGATCACCGAGGACGCGAACACGATGTTCGCCAAGCTGCTGTCGATCAGCGACGTGCTGATGTGGCGCTACTTCACGCTGCTGAGTTTCCGGCCCGAGGCCGAGGTGGCGGCGCTGAAGGCCGAGGTCGACGCCGGCCGCAACCCGAAGGACGCCAAGGTGATGCTGGCGCGCGAGATCGTCACCCGCTTCCACGACGCGCGCGCGGCCGACGCGGCCGAGGCGGACTTCCAGAACCGCGCCAAGGGCGGCATCCCGGACGACATCGCCGAAGTGCAACTGGCCGGTGCGCCGCTGGCCATTGGCGCGCTGCTCAAGCAGGCCGGCCTGGCACCCTCGACCAGCGAGGCGCTGCGCCTGATCGAACAGGGCGGTGTGCGCATTGACGGCGCGGTGGTCAGCGATCGCGCCCTCAAGGTGGCCGCCGGCACCTGTGTCGTGCAGGTTGGCAAGCGCAAGTTCGCTCGCGTCACCCTCTCGGCCTGACCCGCCCCACGCAGGGAAACCCCGCGCTGTTCCGTCGATCCCGGCGGCGGACCGTCCGGCAAAATCGACTTATGCCTGCCATCGAACCCTGCGGCCGGGTCTCGCGCCGCACGCTCGTGTGTGTGATGGGCCTCGCGCTGTCCGGTCTTGGCCGGGCCGCCCACGCCGCCCCGTTGCCGGCCGAGATGGGCCGCATCGAGAAGCTGCTGAACTCGCTCGGCGCGCGGCGCGACCTGCGGATGATCCGCAACGGCACGGCCTACGACTGTGAAACGGCCGTCACCTTCCTGCGCCGCAAGCTCGCGGCGATGGGCGACGACGTGAAGACCGCCGAAGAGTTCATCGATCGCATCGCCTCGCGTTCGTCGAGTTCCGGCCAGCCGTACCTGGTGCGGCTGTCCGATGGCAAGGACGTGCTGGCCGGCGAATTCCTGCGCCTCGAGCTGGTCCGGCTGGAGCGTCCGGCACGTTGATCCGCGTCGGCCGGCGCGCGCCGTGCCGCAGCGACAATCTGCCGCATGCAAGCCAGCGGCTACCTCAAACTCTCGATCGTCGTGGCCACGGCCACGATCGTGCTCAAGACGGGCGCCTGGTGGCTGACCGATTCGGTCGGCCTGTTGTCCGACGCGCTGGAGTCGCTGGTCAACCTGGCCGGCGCCGGCTTCGGGCTGCTGATGGTGACCATCGCGACGCAGCCGCCGGACGAGGACCATCCCTACGGGCACCACAAGGCGGAGTACTTCTCGTCCGGCTTCGAAGGCGGGCTGATCCTGGCGGCGGCCGTCGGCATCCTGTGGGCGGCGGTGTCGCGCCTGTTCGCGCCGCAGCCGCTGCAGCCGCTGGGCCCGGGCCTGCTGCTGTCGCTGCTGAGCACGGTGATCAACGCCGCGCTGGCGATCGCGATGCGCCGCAAGTCGCGCGAACTGCGATCGATGGCGCTGGAGGCCGATGCACGGCACCTGTTCACCGATGTCTGGACCTCGCTCGGCGTGGTGCTGGGCCTCGGTGCGGTGCATCTCACCGGCTGGGCCTGGCTCGATCCGGTGATCGCCATCGTCATGGCCGCTCACATTGCGCGCGAGGGTCTCCACCTGGTCTGGGCCTCGGCCGAGGGCCTGATGGACCTGGCGCTCGAACCGGAGGTGCGTGCCGACATCGAGCGCACGCTGGCCGGATTCGCGCACCCGACCATCCGCTTCGACCACGTGGTGACGCGCCGCGCCGGCCAGCGCCGCTTCGTCGACCTGCACATGCACATGCCCGCCGGCTGGACCCTGGGCCGGGCGGCCGCGCTGCGCGCTTCGGTCGAGCAGGCGCTGATGAGCGCGGTGCCCGGGCTGCGCGCCTCGATCCAGCTCCTGCCCTCCGACGTGGAGGCGCATTTCGACGACCCGAAGGACCTGATGTGATCGGCTTGGTGCAGCGCGTGAGCGAGGCCCGCGTCAGCGTGGCCGGCGAGACCGTCGGCGCCATCGGCCCCGGCCTGCTGGTGCTGGTGTGTGCCGAGCCGGCTGACGGCGAGGCGCAGGCGCAGAAGTTCGTCGACAAGCTGCTGAAGCTGCGCATCTTCAGCGACGCGGCCGGCAAGATGAATCGCAGCGTGGTCGACGTGCAGGGCGGGCTGTTGATCGTCAGCCAGTTCACGCTGGCCGCCGATGTCTCGGGCGGCAACCGCCCCAGCTTCACCGGCGCCGCCGGCCCGGAGCAGGGCCGCGCGCTCTACGAAAGGGTGCTGGCCCTGGCGCGCGAACGCCACCCGCAGGTGGCGTCCGGCATCTTCGGTGCCGACATGAAAGTCGGCCTCGTCAACGAAGGCCCAGTGACCATCCCACTGCGCATCGCGTGAGCATGCGCATTCCCCCGGAGGGGACAGACCGCGAAGCGGTCAGGGGAGCGCGCTTACCCTCGAAGCCGTTCAACCCGATCCGGGTTTCCCGGTCGGGTTGAATCAGCCCCTCGGGGGCGGCCGCTAGGCGGCCGGGGTCAACTAGTCAGCATACTGACCGGCGGCCTTGATGATGGGGCCCCACTTGTTGATCTCGGCCTCGACGAACTTCTTGTGTTCGGCCGGCGCCAACCGGTTGTCGGTGACGACGACCGCACCCAGCGACTCTTCACGCTTGATGAACTCGCGTCGCCTTCGGCGTGCCCTTGGGCGCGTACAGGCCGTGCCAGATCGTCACGTTGAAGTCCTTCACGCCGGCTTCCTGCATCGTCGGCAGCTTGGCCAGCGCGGGCGTCGACAGGCGCTTGGCCGTGGTCACCGCGAAGGCCTTGATCTTGCCGCCTTCGATCTGCGGCGTGGTGTTGGTGGTCTGGTCGCACATCACGTCCACCTGGCCGCCGAGCAGGTCGTTCATCGCCGGTGCGGTGCCCTTGTAGGGCACGGTGGTCATGTCGATCTTCAGGCTCTGCTGCAGCAGCAGGCCGCACAGGTGCGAGGCGGCGCCCAGCCCGGCATTGGCCAGGTTGATCTTGCCCTTGTTCTGCTCCAGCCACTTGTGCAGCTCGGCGAAGTTGTTCGCCGGCAGCGTCGGGCGGCCGACCACGGTCATCGGCACTTCGTTGATCATGCCGACGTACTCGAAGTCTTCCAGCGTGTTGTACGGCAGCTTGCGGTACAGCGCGGGCGAGGTCGCCATGCCGATGTGGTGCAGCAGCACCGTGTAGCCGTCCGGTGCAGCCTTGGCCACCTTGGCGGCGCCCAGGGTGCCGCCGGCGCCGCCGACGTTCTCGATGATCACCGACTGGCCCAGTTTCTGGCTCATCACCACGCCCAGGTCACGGGCCACCTTGTCGGTGGGGCCGCCGGCCGCAAACGGCACCACGATGGTGACGGGCTTCTCCGGATACTCGGCCATGGCGCCAGCGGCCAGCGTGGCCAGCAGCGCGCTCAGCAACAGTTTCTTCATCAGGGTCTCCTTCGGCACGAAAGGCTCGACAACAGCAAGACCTGATGCTAGCGAGGCACGCCAGAGCCGCCGTGACGGGAACTACCTACCCTGCGGATCCGGGTTTGCGCGAGGTCAACGGTAGCTGCGCGCGTCCTCGATCACCTTGCCGTCGTTCGGCAGGCTGCCGGGCGGGAGCAGCTGCACCTCACCGCGCAGCTTGGTCACGTCGCGGATGCTGCCGGCAATCGCCACCGCCAGGCCGTCCGGCGGCCCCGCCACTTCCACCTGCAGGGTCATCTGGTCGTTGGCCATTTCGCCGCTGACGACCAGGCGCGCGCGCGCCACCTCCGGATGGCGGCGCACGATGTCGGCCACCTGGCTGGGGTGCACGAACATGCCGCGTACCTTGGCCGTCTGGTCGGCGCGGCCCAGCCAGCCGCGGATGCGGCGGTTGCTGCGCCCGGTGGGGCAGGCGCCGGGCAGGATGGCCGACAGGTCCCCGGTGCCGAAGCGCACCAGCGGGTAATCCGGGTTCAGCACCGTCACCACCACCTCGCCCACCTCGCCATCGGGCACCGGATCGCGTGTGCCGGGGCGCACGATCTCGAGGATCACCGACTCGTCCAGCACCAGGCCTTCGCGTGCGGGCGTTTCGTAGGCGATGAGCCCGGCATCGGCGGTGGCGTAGCTCTGGTAGGCCTCGATGCCGCGCTCGCGCAGCCAGTCGCGCAGCGAGGGCGGAAAGGCCTCGCCGCCGACCATCGCCTTGTGCATCGAGCCGATGGGTGTCCCCGTCTCGGCGGCCTTCTCCACCAGGATCTTCAAGAAGCTGGGGGTGCCGATGTAGCCATGCGGCCGCAGGTCGACCACCGCCTGCAACTGCAGCTCGGTGTTGCCGATGCCGCCGGCAAAGGTGGTGCAGCCGATGGCATGGGCGCCGCTTTCCATCATCGCCCCGGCGGGCGTCAGGTGGTAGCTGAAGCTGCAGTGCGCCAGATCGCCGGCGCGGAAGCCCGCGGCGTAGATCGCCCGCGCCATGCGCCAGGGATCGCTGCCCAGACCCTCGGGTTCGTAGATCGGGCCCGGCGACTGGAACACCCGGCGCGCGCCCCGGCCGCCGGCGACGCCGCGCCAGCCAATGGCCGAATAACCACCGAAAGGATCGTCCGCGCGGCGCGCCTTCTGGCGCTCCAGCAATTCGTGCTTGCGCAGCACCGGCAGCTGGGCCAGTGCCACGCGTGAGGCGATGTCGCGCGCGTCGACGTCGGCCAGCAGCTCGGCCATTGCCGTGCTGCCGCGCTGCGCCTGCGCCACCTGGCGCGGCAGCGCGGCCATCAGCGCTGCCTCGCGCACCTGCGGGTCGCGGCATTCCAGCGCATCGTAGAACTCGCTCATCGTTCTTCCTCGGTCCAGCGGGCCAGCCGCCGCTTCACTTCGTCGCTGAACTTGCGCACCTCGGGGCTGGCGGACAGCGTGAAGGCATCCCACTCCGCGCTGCTGCGCGAAGGGCGCTTCGCCAGCTTCGCGTTGATCGCCGCGCCGTCCACCACCAGCGCGACCACGCTCGCACCCTTCAGCTCGAAGCCGTTGCCGCGCTCGGTCAGCACGCGCAGGTCGCGCAGCGTGCGCTTCAGTTGCTGCAGTGCCTCGTCCGGCTTGAAGGCCGGCAGGGCAAAGAAGTCGTCACTCATCGCTCGCTCTCCCAGCCGGCGTGGGTCATGCCAACCACCGCTTGCGGCGCTTGTAGCTCTTCACGTCGCGGAAGCTCTTGCGGTCGCCGCCGCCCATGCCCAGGTAGAACTCCTTGACGTCCTCGTTCTCGCGCAGGTCCTTCGCGCTGCCGTCCATCACGATGCGGCCGTTCTCGAGGATGTAGCCGTAGTCGGCATAGCGCAGCGCGATGTTGGTGTTCTGCTCGGCCAGCAGGAAGGTCACGCGCTCCTTGGTGTTGAGGTCGCGCACGATCTCGAACACCTCCTCGACGATCTGCGGCGCCAGGCCCATCGAGGGCTCGTCCAGCAGCACCATCTTCGGGTTGGCCATCAGCGCGCGGCCGATCGCGCACATCTGCTGCTCGCCGCCCGAGGTGTAGGCGGCCTGCGATGTGCGCCGCGTCTTCAGGCGCGGGAAGTAGGCGTAGACCTTCTCCAGCGTCTGCGCGACCGCGGCCTTGCCGTCGCGCCGCGTGTAGGCGCCCGTGAGCAGGTTCTCCTCGATCGTCAGGTGCGCGAAGCAGTGCCGGCCTTCCATCACCTGCACCACGCCGCGCTCGACCATGTCGGCGGTGGACAAGGCCTCGATCCGCTCGCCGCGCAGCGTGATCGCGCCCTTGGTCACCGCGCCGCGTTCGCCGGCCAGCAGGTTGCTGACCGCGCGCAGGGTGGTGGTCTTGCCGGCGCCATTGCCGCCCAGCAGCGCCACCACCTTGCCTTCGGGCACCTGCAGGGACACGCCCTTGAGCACCAGGATCACGTGGTTGTAGATGACCTCGATGCCGTTGACGTTGAGAAGGACTTCGTTCATTGGCAGGGCTCTTTCCAAGTAGGCGCCGCGGACCCGGCTCGGCCGGGCCGCCGGCGTCGCCCCCCTCGAGGGGGGAGCGGCGTGAGCCGCTCCGGGGGGTGGGTCAGGACTGGCAGTCCTGCGGCGTGCGGCGCGTCAGCTTCTTGTCCGCCGCGTACTTGTCGGCGGCCGCCCTCACCATCGGCTTGAGGATCTGCTCGTCGGCCTGGTACCAGTCGGAGCTGAAGTTCCACTTCGCGCCGTCCCAGGTGTGGATGCGCGCCCAGGTCGAGCCCATGTGGTCCTGGCACGAGGTGCTCACGGGCCGGATCACGCCAGTCAGGCCCAGCGCGGCGAGCTTCTTGTCGTCCAGCGCCAGGTTTTCCAGGCCCCAGCGCACCTGGTCGCCGGTCATCACCTTGCCCTTGCCGAAGCGCTCCTGCGCGCGGCGCACGGCTTCCACGGCCATGGCCTGGATGATCACGCCGCGGGTGTAGAGCACCGAGCCGACCTCGTCCTTCGGTCCGGTGCCCTGGCCCTTGTCGTGCACGAACTTCAGGATGTCCTGGATCACCTTGGGCTGCTGGCCCGAGGTGTTCAGCGCCAGCGCGTTGTAGCCCTTGGCGCCTTCACCAACGTCCTTCACGTCCGGCTCGGCGCCGGCCCACCACACGCCGTACATCTTGTCGCGTGGATAGCCGGTGGCCTGGGCCTCCTTCAGTGCGGTGGAGTTCATCACGCCCCAACCCCACAGCAGCACGTAGTCGGGCCGCTGCTGGCGCACCTGCAGCCAGGCCGACTTCTGCTCCACCCCCGGCGCGGTGACGGGGATCTTCACCAGCTCGAAGCCGTGCATGCGCGAACGCTCTTCCAGCAGCGGCATCGGTTCCTTGCCGAAGGGGCTGTCGTGGTAGACCAGCGCGATCTTCTTGCCCTTGAGCTTGTCCAGCCCGCCTTCCTTCTTGCCGATGTGCTGGATCAGGATGTCGGCGGCGGTCCAGTAGCTGCCCATCAGCGGGAAGTTCCACTTGAAGACGTTGCCGTCCTGCGAGGCGGCCAGGCCGTAGCCCAGCGTGACCAGCGGGATCTTGTCGTTGGGCACCTTGTCGGTCAGCGCGAAGGTGATGCCGGTGGCCTGCGGATCGAACAGCGTGTTGGTCTTGCCCTTCAGGCGCTCGTAGCACTCCACGCCCTTGTCGGTGGCGTAGCCGGTCTCGCATTCCTCGAACGTGAGCTTCACGCCGTTGATGCCGCCGTCCCGCGCGTTGATCATCTTGATGTAGTCCTGCTTGCCGTTGGCCCAGGGTGTGCCATTGGGCGCGTACGGACCGGTGCGGTAGACCAGCAGCGGGAAGAACTGCTCCTTGGCCTGCGCGAAGGCCGACGGCGCGGCGAGCATCGAACCGATGCCAGCTGCCACGATGCCGGCCGCCAACGCGAGTGATTTGAAAGTCATGTCTGCCTCCAGAGGTGGTGTATTGCGAACGAACGATGCACTCGTCAGTGCTCTTGGGAACTCAGTGCGGGAAGGGCCACAGGCGCAGCTTCTCCTTGGCCGTGGACCACAGGCGCGCGATGCCGTGCGGCTCGACGATCAGGAAGAACACGATCAGCGCGCCGAAGATCATGAAGGTCAGGTGCGAGGCCAGCGCGGTGTCGATCGGGATGCCGAACCAGTAAGGCAGGTTGTCCAGCACGATCGGCAGCACCACGATGAAGGCGGCGCCGAAGAAGCTGCCCATGATCGAGCCCAGGCCGCCGATGATGACCATGAACAGCAGCTGGAACGATCGGTCGATCGAGAACGCCGCCGGTTCCCACGAGCCCAGGTGCACGAAGCCCCACAGCGCGCCGGCCACGCCGACGATGAACGAGCTGACCGCAAAGGCCGTGAGCTTGGCGTAGACCGGCCGGATGCCGATCACCGCGGCGGCCACGTCCATGTCGCGGATGGCCATCCACTCGCGGCCGATGGCGCTGCGCACCAGGTTCTTGGCCAGCAGTGCGAACACGCAGACGAAGGCCAGGCAGAACAGGTACTTCTGGACCGGCGTCTCGATCGGAAGCCCGAGCACCGAGAAGCCCGCGACGCTGACCGAGCCGGAGGGCGAATCGTGCGTGAACCACTTGATGCGCAGGAAGGCCCAGTCGGCAAAGAACTGCGCCGCCAGCGTCGCGACCGCGAGGTACAGGCCCTTGATGCGCAGCGAGGGAATGCCGAACAGCACGCCCATCAGCGTGGCGCACAGCCCACCGACCAGGATGGCCAGGATCACCGGCAGGCCATCCAGCCGCACGAAGGCGTTGTAGGCCATGTAGGCGCCCACCGCCATGAAGCCGCCGGTGCCCAGCGAGATCTGCCCGCAGTAGCCGACCAGGACGTTGAGCCCGAGCGCCGCCAGCGAACGAAGGCCACCGCCAGCAGCGCCAGCATCACCGCGCGGTCCTGCAGGATCGGGAAGATCTGCTGGTCGGCGCCGTAGGAGGTCTTGAACTGACCGTTTTCGCGATAAAGCATGGCCGCTCTCTTTGTTGACTAGACGCGGTCGATGATCTTCTCGCCGAACAGCCCTTGCGGCCGCACCAGCAGGAACACCAGCGCCAGCACGTAGGCGAACCAGATCTCGATGCCGCCGCCCAGCAGCGGCCCGATGAACACTTCCGAGAGCTTCTCGCCGGTGCCGATGATCAGCCCGCCGATGATGGCGCCTGGCACCGAGGTGAGCCCGCCCAGGATGACCACCGGCAACGCCTTCAGCGCCACCAGCGAGAGCGAGAACTGCACGCCGAGCTTGGAGCCCCAGATGATGCCGGCCACCAGCGCGACGAAGCCGGCCACGCTCCAGACGATGACCCAGATGCGGTTGAGTGGAATGCCGATCGACTGCGCGGCCTGGTGGTCGTCGGCCACCGCGCGCAGCGCCCGGCCGGTGGCGGTGTACTGGAAGAAGGCCGCCAGCCCGGCCACCAGCGCGGCGGCGATCAGGCCGGCGGCGAGGTCTTCCTGGTTCACCAGCACGCCGCCCTGGAACATCGACTCGAGCAGGAAGAGCGGGTCCTTGGGCAGGCCGACGTCGATCTTGTAGATGTTGCTGCCGAAGATTGCCTGGCCGAAGCCGTCGAGGAAGTAGGCGATGCCCAGCGTGGCCATCAGCAGGGTGATGCCTTCCTGGTTCACCAGCTTGCCCAGCACGTAGCGCTCGATGACCCAGGCCACCGCCACCATCACCAGCATCGCGCCGCCGAAGGCCAGCAGGTTCACCAGCAGCTTGGCGTCGATGCCCGACACCTTGGGCAGCCATTCGGCGAAGCGCGCCATCGCCAGTGCCGCGAACAGCACCATCGCACCCTGCGCGAAGTTGAACACGCCGGAGGCCTTGAAGATCAGCACGAAGCCCAGTGCCACCAGCGAATACAGCATGCCCGACATCAGGCCGCCGATCAGCGTTTCGAGGAAGAAACCCATGGCCGTGTCCTTCGGGCGCTAGTGGGAGGTGCCGAGGTAGGCCGAGATCACCTCGGGGTTGACGCGCACCTCGTCGGGCGTGCCGTCGCCGATCTTGCGGCCGTAGTCCAGCACCACCACGCGGTCGGAGATGTCCATCACCACGCCCATGTCGTGCTCGATCAGCACGATGGTGGTGCCGAACTCGTCGTTGACGTCGAGCACGAAGCGGCACATGTCCTGCTTCTCCTCGACGTTCATGCCGGCCATCGGCTCGTCCAGCAGCAGCACCTGCGGCTCCATCGCCAGCGCGCGGCCCAGGTCGACGCGCTTCTGCAGCCCGTAGGGCAGGCGGCCGACGGGCGTCTTGCGGTAGGCCTGGATCTCGAGGAAATCGATGATGTGCTCGACGAACTCGCGGTGCGCGATCTCCTCGCGGTCGGCGCCGCCGAGGCCGAAGGGATTGCGGATCGCCTGCATGAAGAGGTTGCTCTTCATCTTCAGGTTGCGGCCGGTCATGATGTTGTCGATGACGCTCATGCCTTTGAACAGCGCCAGGTTCTGGAAGGTGCGCGCCACGCCCATCTCGGCCACCTGGCGCGAGTTCATGTGGCTGAAGGTCTGGCCGCGGAAGGTGATCGAACCCTGCTGCGGCGTGTAGACGCCGTTGATGCAGTTCAGCATCGAGCTCTTGCCCGCGCCGTTCGGGCCGATGATGGCCCGCACCTCGTGCTCGCGTACGTTGAAGCTGATGTCCGACAGCGCCTTCACGCCGCCGAAGGACAGCGAGATGTTCTTGACGTCCAGGATCACGTCGCCGGTGGCGCGGGCCGCCGCCGGCGCGTCGGACTCGCGCGCCGCGGCGGCGTCGGCCGCGGGCAGGGTGGCGAAGGCGGTACTGCTCATGCGGCGCTCCGCAGGCTGGGGAAGGTCTTGGTGTCGACGATCTTCAGGGTGGCCGCCACGGTGCCGGAGCGGCCGTCTTCGAACTTCACTGCCGTCTCGATGTACTGCTCGGTCTTGCCGCCGTACAGCGCATCGACCAGCACCTGGTACTTGTCGGCGATGGTGCCGCGGCGCACCTTGCGCGTGCGGGTGAGTTCACCATCATCGGCGTCGAGTTCCTTGTGCAGGATCAGGAAACGGCTGATCTGGCTGCCGGCGAGCTTGTCGTCCTGCGCCAGGTCGGCATTGACCTTCTCGACGCATTCGCGCACCAGTTCGTAGACCTCGGGCTTGGCCGCCAGGTCGGTGTAGCCGGCGTAGGGCAGGTTGCGGCGCTCGGCCCAGTTGCCCACCGCCTCGAAGTCGATGTTGATGAAGGCGCAGACGCGGTCGCGCTTGTCGCCGAAGGCCACTGCTTCCTTGATGTGCGGGAAGAACTTCAGCTTGTTCTCGACGTACTTGGGCGCGAACATCGCGCCGTCGTTCGGGCCGCCGACGATGCGGCCGACGTCCTTGGCGCGGTCGATGATCTTCAGGTGCCCGCTGGCGTCGATGAAGCCGGCGTCCCCGGTGTGGTACCAGCCCTCGGGCGTCAGCACCTCGGCGGTGGCCGCTGCGTTTTTGTAGTAGCCCTGCAGCAGGCCGGGTGACTTGACGAGGATCTCGCCGGTATCGGCCAGCTGGATCTGCACGCCCTCGATCGGCACGCCCACGGTGTCGGCCCGGGCCTCGTGGTCGGGCTGCAGGCAGACGAACACCGCGGTCTCGGTGGAGCCGTACAGCTGCTTCAGGTTGATGCCGATCGATCGGTAGAAGGTGAACAGGTCGGGTCCGATCGCCTCGCCCGCGGTGTAGGCCACCCGCACGCGCGAGAAACCCAGCGTGTTGCGCAGCGGGCCGTAGATCAGCCAGTCGCCCAGCTGCCACTTCAGCCGGTCGAGGGCGGACACCGGCAGCCCGTCCATGCGCGCCGGGCCGACCCGCTGCGCCACGGCCATGCAGGTCTTGAACAGCCAGCGCTTGAGGCGCGAGGCGTCCTCCATGCGGATCATCACGCTGGTGAGCAGGCCTTCGAAGATGCGCGGCGGCGCGAAGTAGTAGGTCGGGCCCACTTCCTTCAGGTCGATCGTCACCGTGGCGGCCGACTCGGGGCAGTTCACCACGTAGCCGCAGGCCAGCCACTGCGCATAGCTGAAGATGTTCTGGCCGATCCAGGCCGGCGGCATGTAGGCCAGCACTTCCTCGCTGGCGGTGAGCTTGTCGAACTTCGCGCCGGCGGCGGCGCGGTCGAGCAAGGTGAAATGCGTGTGCACCACGCCCTTCGGGTTGCCGGTGGTGCCGGAGGTGAAGAACATCGCCGCCACGTCCTGCGGCTGCGCGGCCGCCACCTGTGCGTCGAAGAAGCCCGGGTCGCGCTGGTCGCGCGCGCGGCCGCGTTCGGCCAGGCTGTCCAGCGATTCGAGGCCGGGCTCGGCGTACTTGCGCAAGCCCCGCGGGTCGTCGTACCAGAGGTTCGCCAGCTGCGGGCATTGCGCGCGGATGTCCAGCAGCTTGTCCACCTGCTCCTGGTCTTCCACCACCGCGTGGCGCACCTCGGCGTTGTTGATCGGGTAGACGAATTCGGCGCTCACCGCGTCCTGGTACAGCGGCACCGGAATCGCCCCCAGCGACTGCGCGGCCAGCATCGCCGCGTACAGCCGCGGCCGGTTGTCGCCGATCACCACCACATGCTCGCCGCGCTGCACGCCGGCCTCGGCCATGCCGCAGGCCAGCTGGCGCGCCAGCGTGGCCAGCGCCGACCAGCTCAGCGTCTGCCAGATGCCATAGCTCTTCTCGCGCAGCGCCGGCGCATCGGGCCGCTGGCGCGCGTGGTCGAGCATCAAGCGTGGGAAGGTCGTTTGCACCGCGGCTCCTTCGAGTGGGCAGCGGGATACTAGGCCTTGCTTTGACGCCAGGATGTCGGTACGACGACAATCCTAGGGTCGTACCCGAGCGGACTTTCCCGCGGTCGCCGATGCCCACCCCCACCCCGCTGCGCGAACGCGCCCGTGCGCCGACGGCCGCCGAACTGGCGTCCATTCCCTGGCTGCAGGTGCTGGCCGCCGACGACCGTGCGCGCGCCACGCGCTCGCTGGTGGTGGCCAGCGCCGAGCCGGGCGACCGCATCTGCCGCGTCGGCCGCGCGCCCACCTACTGGTTCGGCGTGATCGAGGGCATGCTGAAGATGAGCAACGACGACAGCCAGGGCGGTGCGCAGATCACCTTCACCGGCATTCCGCCGGGGGCCTGGTTCGGCGAAGGCACGCTGCTCAAGCGCGAGACCTACCGCTACCACATCGAGACCTTGCGCAAGAGCGTGGTCGCGGGCCTGCCGGTGGACGAGTTCCTGAGCCTGTTGGACCGCAGCATCCCGTTCAACCGCTTCGTGATGAACCAGTTGAACGAGCGCCTGGGCCAGTTCATCGCCGCGCGGGAGATCGACCGGCAAAGCCAGCCGGACGCGCGCGTGGCGCGCAACCTGGCGGCGATGTTCCACCCGGTGCTGTACCCCGGCGTGGGCCAGCTGCTGCGCATCACGCAGCAGGAGCTGGCCTACTTGGTGGGCCTGTCGCGCCAGCGCGTGAACCAGGCGGTCAGCGCGCTGCAGGCGCAGGGGCTGATCCGCGTGGAGTACGGCGGCGTGCGGGTGCTGGACCTGGCGGGCCTGCGCAGCTACACGACCAAGTAACTCAAAGAATGAGCGTCAGACGCGGGCACTGCGCCGGCGGGACGCCACCAGCCCGGCCAGCGCCAGCCCTGCCAGCGCCAGGCTGGCAGGCTCCGGCACGGGGTTCACCTGCCGCGGCGTGTAGGTCAGCGCGCCGGTGCCGGCGTTGCCGTTGCCCTCGTCGTAGCTGAAGAAGGGGCCGAAGCCGGTGTCGAGCACGAAGGCGAACAGGTCGAACACGCCGTCCAGCGCCGAGACGCCGCCCAGCGCCGGAATCGTCCACAGCAGCGCGCCGCCGGCCGCCACGTCGGCCAGCGAGTAGCCCTGGCCGCCGAAGCTGAAGTTGAACGAGCTCAGCGCGTAGGTGGTGTCGCCGAAGGCGTTGGTGCCCGGCACCTGGGCGTCGTCGAAGCTGAAGTTGCCGCTGTAGTGTTCGCCGCTGCGCGGGCCGGCGTCGATCGTCAGGTCGAGCGTGTAGCTCACCAGCGTGGCCTGGGCCGGCAGCGCGGCACAGGCGGCCACGGCGGCGAACAACACGCCGGCACGGCGCAGCAGGGGGGTGATGGAAGGCATCATGATGGGCTTTCGATTCTTGTGGAGGGGAAGGTGGGGCGCGGTGCTCACTGGCCGATCGGCAGGCCGGTGTCGAACACCGTGACGCCGGCCAGCGCCGCGAGCGACACGCCGACCAGCTCCACCAGCGGGCGGGCCACGCCGGCGCCGGCCGAGCCGTCGACATCGAACATCGCGTAGGTGCGGCCCGACTGCACCGCGAACGACAGCGTGCCGTCGGCCAGCGGGTCGCTGCCGTGGTAGCCAATGCTGGCCAGCAGCTGCGCCACGTCCAGGCGGTCCAGGCCGGGCTGGAAGTCCATGATGCGGTCACCGGCGTCCAGCGTCCGGGTGTAGACGAAGCGGTCGGCATCGGCGCCGCCGGTCAGCAGGTCGCGGCCGCCCAGGCCGGTGAGCGTGTCCTTGCCGGCGCCGCCGGTCAGCGTGTCGATGCCGGCGGTGCCGGTCAGCACCAGCGGCGCGGCAATCGCGAAGCGCGCCACCGAGGGGTCGTGGTCGCTCAGCTGCGCGGCGAACTCGGAGTTGATGTGCACCACGTCGAAACCGGCATTCGCGGCCAGCAGCGCCGGGCTGACCATGATGTGGTCGAGCACCTGCGCGTTGCCTTCGAAGTCGTAGCTGTAGCGCTCGTTGGCTGGGAGCGTGGTCACCAGCGAGGTCAGGCCAACGCCCTCGAGCACGCCCACCGGGTTCGAGAACTGGAAGTCGTTCAGGTCGCCGAGCACGATGACCTTGGCCGCGGCGTTCCCATCGAGCAGGCTGTCGACGTAGCCGGCCACGAGGGTGGCCTGCTGCAGGCGCTGCGTCTCGCTGGACAGCACCGGCGGCTGCGTCACGCCGTACAGCGGCTGGTCGCCGCCCTTGGAGTTGAAGTGATTGCCGATGACGGTGACGTCTTCGCCGTTGAAGCTGAAGACGCCCACCAGCGGCTTGCGGCTGGACGCGAAGGCATCGCCGTCGGCCAGGTTGGTGTCGGTCAGGCGCTGCAGCGAGCCCTCGACGAAGCTCACGCGCGTCGGGTCGAACAGGAAGCCGGTGCGGATGTTGCCGCCGGGCTCGCCGCCGTCCTGGTCATTGACCGGGTTGATCTGCCGGTACTCGTAACGCGGACCGCCAGCGGCCACGATCGCGTCGATCAGCTTCTGGAAGGTGACGTCGGCATCGACCACGCCGTTGTCGGTGGGGCCGTTGTTGTCCTGCATCTCCTCCAGGCACACGATGTCGGGCGACTGCAGGTTGTTGGCGATCGCGGCGCCCAGCGCGCCGAAGGTGGTGTCGCCCGGGTCGAGGTTCTCGACATTGAAGGTGGCCACCGTCAGGGCATTGGCGCTGCCGTCCAGCGCGGTGGTCTCGCGCTGCAGCGTCGAAGGCGTCACGTCGGTCGGCGCGGCGGGCAGCAGCAGCTCGTAGTTGCCGAAGGAGTAGCCGATCACGCCGGAGACGTCGCCGAGCCGCGCGCCGACATCCACCTCGGGCAGCACGGTGCCGCTGTTCAGGTCGTCCAGCTGCAGGCGCTCGGGGTTGCTGTCGCCCGGGCTGATGGCGATGCCGCCGCGCGCGGTGAGGCCGGTGGCACCGGCGCCGCCGTTGGGCAGCACCCAGATCTCCTCGTTGGCACCGAAGTGCGCGGTGGGCGAGACGGCCACGGCGTCCGGCGCCTTGACCAGCATGCCCTCCAGGCTTTCCCAGAAGTCGATGCCTTCGTGGGCCGGGTCGAAGTCGCCACCGGTCTCGACATTGCCGCTGCTGCCGACCGCGAAGTCGTCGTTGATCGCCTCGGTCGGTGCGCTGCGGTCGACGCCCAGCACCACCGGCGCGATGCCGCCGGCGGGCGCATCGACCCAGGGCACCACCTTCAGCGCTTGCACCGCGTTGTTGTTGACGATCTCGGTGGTCGTCAGGCTCGTCGCATCGCCACCGGGGCGGAATTCCGTCACCGTGCCCGAGACCAGCACCGCATCGCCCACCGCGACGCTGGGCGCGCTGTTGGTGAACACGAAGATGCCTTCGGACGTGGCCGGGTTGGCATCCGGCGTCGGGTCCTGCAGGTAGAAGCCGTTCGGCGCGACGGCGGTGACGATGCCGGGCACGTTCTGCACCGGCGCGGTGGCGCTGGCCGAGGCCAGCAGCGGCGAGATGTGCCCGGCGCCCTGGATCGCGGCGATGCGGATGCCGATGGCGTTGTCGACGATGTCGATCTGCTGCGTGACCGGCGTGCCCAGCTGCAGGCCGTCCGAGGGGTTCGAGATCGTCAGCAGCGCGGTCTCGTTGCCTTCGACGACGCCATCGTCCAGCGCCTGGAAGGTGACCGTGCCCACCGTCGCGCCGGCCGGGATCGTGATCGTCGTCGACGAGAGCGCGTAGTCGTCGGCGGTGATGTGGGTGCCGCTGACGGCCAGCTGCACCGTCTGGTCGCTCAGCACCGGCGCGCTGGCGGTGGCGGTGACCGTGATGACATTGCCGCTGGCTTCCAGCGCATTGGCCGCGCTGACCGACAGGCTCACCGTGGTGGCCGGCGTCGTCGTGACGGTGCTGATCGTGAAGTTGTCGATCGCCAGACCGTCGTCGGCGCCGGAGACGTCGACGTCCGACCAGCGGATCCAGAAGGTCGTGCCCGGGGCGATCGACAGGCCGGTCAGCGTGGTGCTGACGCTGGCGCTGTTGGCCGCGGCGTTGCCGTTGAGGGCACCGATGGTGCCGCTGGTGATCGGCGCGTTGAAGTCGAGCGCGTCGACGTCGGCCCAGCTGCCATTGTTCAGTGCGGTGGCATCCAGGCTGGCCTGGAAGTCGAGCCGGTCGGCAGTGACGCGCGAGGTGGCGCCCAGGCGCCACTGCTCGCCGGTGTACGAGATCGTCAGCGAGGTGATGGTGTCACCGCTGTCGTTGGTGAAGCTGGCGCCCAGGGTCGGCACCACGCTGCCCGAACGCAGCGTGCCGAGCGCACGCTCGGTGCTGCCGGCGGCGCCGAAGCTGTAGGTGTCGCCGGCGTTGCCGCTGCCGGTGCCGGCCGTGTACAGGCCGTTGGCATTGGTGCCGGTCTCGACGAAGGCCCAGCCGCCGGGCAGGCTGCTGCTGGTGCCGCTGCTGGCAAGGGTGTCGAAGTTCTGGGTGTAGGGGGTTCCGGTCAGCGAGATGGCCATGGGTGTTCCTCCGGTGTGGGCTTGTGGGTGGTCCGCGATGGACCCACCACTGTCGAGCGGGTGCGTGAAAGCGCTGTGACGCCGCAGGCACCCGACTGTGCGGTGTACCTCGGCGTGTGCAGGTTCCGTGCCTTGGCCTTCCCCCCGAATCGGGTGGTGGCGCGCCTCAGCGCAGCACTGGATAGGCCGGCAGCCTGGGCGGCTTCAGCGGTGTTTCGGTGATGCGCTGCATCAGGTGGCCGATCGCCGCCTCGAGCTGCGCGTCGGTGCCCTCGAAGCTGGCCCGCGGCCGTTCGTCGACCTCGATGTCGGGGCTGACGCCGCGGCCTTCGATCAGCCACTCGCCCTCGGGCGTGAACTGCCCGGTCTCGGCGGCACGGGCCAGGCCGTTGTCGAGCAGCCGGTTACTGTCGCTCAGCCACACGCCCGCGCCCGAGGTGCGGCGGCCGATCAGCGTGCCCAGCTTCAGGCGCTGCACGCCGGCGGCGAAGGTCTCGCCGTCGGAATAGGTCTGCTCGTTCACCAGCACCACCAGCTGGCCACGGAAGGTCTGCTGCATGTTGCCGTAAGGCGGGGCGCCGGCGGGCGAACGCGGCTGCCAGTAGGCCCAGACGCGGCGCAGCAGCTTCTCGATGATCCAGCTGTCGATGTTGCCGCCGTTGTTGCCGCGCACGTCGATGATCAGGCCCTCGCGCTGGATGTGGGCATAGAACTCGCGCGCGAAGCTGGCGATGTCACGGCCCAGCATCGCGCGCAGGTGCAGGTAGCCGATGCGGCCCTGGCTGGCCTGCAGCGTGCGCTCGCCGCGCCGCGTCTCCCAGTCGGCGTAGCGCAGGGCCGCCTCGCGTTGCGCGTCCACCGGCGTGACCACCGCCTGCGGCGTGCTGCCGTCGGCGCGCAGCAGGCTCAGCAGCACCTGGCGGCCGGCCACGCCGCGCAACATCGGCGCTATCGCCGGCTGCCCCTGCGTGCTGCGCCCATCCACCGCGGTGACGATGTCGCCGACGCGCACGTCCACGCCCGGCGCGGCCAGCGGCGCGGCCTGGTCCGGCAGCTCGGGGTCGCCGCGGTAGATGGACGCCACGCGCAGGCCTTGCGCCACCGGCTCGAAGCGTGCGCCCAGCCCGGCCAGGCCGATGCGGTCGGGCCCGCCACGCAGGTCCGGCGTGTAGACTTGGCTGTGCAGCAGGCCGACCTCGCCGACCATCTGCGCCAGCAGCTCGTTCAACTCGGCGCGGTCGGTCACGCGTTCGACCAGCGGCTCGTAGCGGTGGCGCATCGCGGCCCAGTCGACGCCCTGCAGCCGGGGGTCGTAGACATGGTCGCGGTGCAGGCGCCAGGCGTCGGCAAACATTTGCCGCCACTCGGCGCGCGGCTCGACGGCGATCGGCCAGTCGGTCCAGCGCACCACGGCACGTGCCGTGTCGGCGGGCATGCGCGCGCCGGGCTCCAGCAGCAGGATCTCGCCATTGCCGCGCTGCACCAGCAGCTTCTTGCCATCGGGCGTCAGCGCGAAGTCCTTGACGTCGGCGGCGAACAGCTCGGGCTTGGGGTCGGTGTTCTCGATCGCCAGCGTGCGCAGGCTGGTCTTGCTGTCGCCCGGGCCCTCGCGCTCCAGCAGGTACAGGCGCTTGCCATCGGTGCGCAACGCGGTGTAGTTGCCCGGTGGCAGCGGCACCTGGTAGAGCCGGCGCGCCAGGCCCTCGAGCACCACCGCCGGTGGCGGCGCTGCGGTGGACTTGGTCGCGGTGCCGCCGGCGACCGGCTTGGCGGCGCCGGCCGCCGATGCCGCCGATGCCGCCGAGGCTGCCGGCGGGGCCTTCACCGGGGCATCGAGTTCGGTGCGCGGCAGGAACGGAAAGCGCGCACCGGGCTGTAGCGCCAGCGCATAGACGCGCCCGCGCTTGTCGAAGAACGGGCCCATGTCGCGGTCGCCCCAGGGGTGGCCCACCGCGGCTTCGAAATGCCGGTCGGAGATGAAGTACAGCCACAGCCCGTCGGGCGTGAAGGCCGGCGCGCGCACGTCGTAGCGGTCGCTGGTCAGCCGCTCGGTGCGGCCGGGCGCATCGCCTGCGCCGACCTGGTGCAGGTAGAGCTGGTCGTGGATGTTGGGCGCCGTCGACCGCACGTAGGCCAGCAGCCGGCTGTCGGGCGACCAGACGACCGTCGCCTCGCGGTCCAGGCCGCCGTTGCCGTCGACCAGCTTGTCCAGGTGCGCCAGCCATTGGCCATTGGGCGAGGGCCACAGCCGCAGCCGCTGCGTCGTCGCGCCGCGGGTGATCTGCAGCGGCGTGCCGATGCCGTTGGCCGGCAGGCGCCACACCTCCACCTCCTGCTGCGGCGACAGGTCGCATAGCGCGTAGACATGGCGGCTGTCGTGGCTGAACTGGCCCTCGCGGCAGCGCGCCTCGGGCGGCAGCGGGGCCTCGGCGCGGCGCAGCCCCGCCGGGCCCACGGTGGCGACGCGGCCGCGCACGGTGAGGGCCACGCGTTCGCCGTCCGGTGCCAGCGCCACTTCGCTGAGGTAGTCCTGCGGCTTGGCCAGCCAGCGCGTGCGCTGGTGATCGAAGTCGCCGCCCAGCACGATGTCGAGCCTGCGCTCGCGGTCGTCGGCCAGGTCGTGCAGGTAGAGGTCCGCGCCCAGTGCGTAGACGACGCGGCTGCCGTCGATGGCGGCAAAGCGGATGTCGAAGTCGCGCTGGCGGGTGTGCTGGCGCAGGTCGCCGCCGGCGGCGTTCACCGACCACAGGTTGACCCGGCCGTCGCGGTCGCTGAGGAAGGCGATGCGCGCGGCCGTGCCGCTGCCGTACGGCATCGGCCGCAGGTGGTTGGCCTCGTGTTCCACCAGTGGCCGCGCTTCTGCCGTGTTATCGGCCAGGTTCAGCTGCCACAGCCGCGCGGTGGCGCCGCCGCGGTAATGCCGCGCGTTGTCCCCGCGCAGCCCGCCGCGGGTGAAGTACAGCGTGCGGCCATCGGCGCTCACGGCACCGTCGCTGGCCTGGCCCAGCGGCAGCGTGCGCTGGCGCCCGGTGGACGGATCGAAGGCGTACAGCCGCGTCTGCGGCGCGCCGTTGTCGGCCGGGCCGGTGGCCAGCACCTCGCCGCCCGGGGTCCAGCCCCACACCTGCACCTGGCGGCCGAACCAGCTCAAGCGCTTCGGGGTGCCGCCGGCAGCCGGCATCACGTAGGCATCGGGCGCGCCTTCGTAGGCCCCGACGAAGGCCAGCCAGCGGCCGTCGGGCGAGACCGCCGGGTGCGTCTCGTAGCCGGGATGGGTGGTGATGCGCTCGGCGCGGCCGCCGTCCAGCCCGACGCGCCACAGGTCGCCCTCGGCGGTGAACCACACGCCCTGCTGGTGCAGCGCCGGGAAGCGGTAGAAGCCGTTCAGCGGCTGGGCCGTGGCCGGCAGCTGGACGATCATCGACAGGGTCAGCAGGCCGCGCAGCAGCCATCGGTGCAGCAGGTGTTCGGGCATGGCGGGTGTCAGGGTTCGGGGGTCGGGTTGGCGATGCCGGCGGCCACATGGCCGGCCGGCACATGGGCCGCCGCGCCATCGACATGGCGGGTCTGGTCGTCGAAGAAGAAGTCGCACGCGAACTCGCGCAGGAACTCGCCCTTGGGCAGGCCGCCGAGGAACATCGCCTCGTCGACTTCGATGTGCCAGTCCATCAGGGTGCGGATCGCGCGTTCGTGCGCCGGCGCGCTGCGCGCGGTGACCAGCGCGGTGCGGATGCGCATGCCCGCCGGGTCGGCTGCACGCTGCAGCTGCTGCAGCGCGGCCAGCAGCGGCTTGAACGGCCCGGCCGGCAGCGGCCGCGTCGCGCGGTGGCTCTCGTGCGCGTGGAAGGCGGCCAGGCCCTCGCGCTGGTAGACGCGCTCGGCTTCGTCGGAGAACAGCACGGCATCGCCATCGAAGGCGATGCGCAGCTCGTCCGGATGCGCGTCCGACGCGCGGGCGCTGTGCGGCAGCACGCGCGCGGCGGGCACGCCGGCGTCCAGCGCCGAGCGCACATCGGCCTCGTTGGTCGACAGGAACAGTTGTGCCGCCAGCGGCCGCAGGTAGCGCCAGGGCGAGGCGCCGCGGGTGAACACGCCGCGCTCGATGGCCAGGCCGTAGTGCTGGCAGGAGCGGAACACGCGCAGGCCCGAGACCGGGTCGTTGCGCGAGAGGATCACCACTTCAACCTGGGGAGAACCCGGCCGGTTGAAGCGCAACAGCTTGTGCACCAGCGAGAAGGCCACGCCCGGCCGCGCCGGCTGGTCCAGCCGCGCCAGCTGCAGCTGCATGTACGCGTGGTCGTCACGCGCTTCGAAGACGCGGTTCTCTTCCTCGAAATCGAACAAGGCGCGCGACGAGAGCGCGATCACCAGGCGGTCGGCCAGGGCAGCGGGCATGGGCGCATGATAGGCACGCGTCGTGTGAACAAGCCCTAGATGATCCTGACCCAGCTGCCCGACCTGCCGCCGCGGCCTGAGACTGCAGCCAACGCGGCCTTCCGCCAGGCCTTCTATGCGCGCTGGGGCCGCGAGAACGCCATCGTCTGCGGCCGCGCCGCGCGGGCCGAATACAGCGCCTTCACGCAGAGCCTGTCGATCAAGATGGCGCGCGGCGGCGCCGAGCGCTACCTGCTGCCGCAACGTGAGCTGCGCGTCGACGACGACAGCCTGTTGATCCTGAACCAGGGCCGCCGCTACGGCAGCCGGCTGGAGCCGGGACCGCACCCGGCCGAGAGCTTTGCGGTGTTCTTCCGGCCCGGGCTGCTGGCCCAGGTGCGAGCGGCGCGGCAGCAGACGCCGGCCGCGCTGCTGGACCGGCCGCTGGCCGAAGCGCCCGAGGTGTTCGCGTTCAACGAGCACCTGCGCCCGCAGTGCACGCGGCTGGGGCGGCAGCTCGCGCGGCTGCGCACCGAGGTGCTGGCCGGCGAACGCAGCGAGGACTGGCTGGAGCAGCACCTGCTGCTGCTGGCCGGCGCGATGCTTGATGACGAGGCCGATGCCGAGCAGAGCTTCAGCCGGCTGGCGGCGGCGCGCGCGTCGACGCGACGCGAGCTGGCGCGCCGGCTGCAGCGCGCGGCCGACCTGATCGAGACCCGCTACGACGAGCCGCTGACGCTGGACGACCTGGCCGCCGCCGCCTGCCTGTCGCGCTACCACTTCGTGCGCTTCTTCGCGCAGCTGCACGGCTTGCCGCCGTATGCCGCGCTGTGCGCCAAGCGCGCTCGGGTGGCGCGGCGCCTGCTGGCCGCGGGCGAGTGCGACCGCGAGGCGGTGGCACAGCGCTGCGGCTTCGGCACGCGCTGGGCCCTGCAGCGTGCGCTGCAGCGATTTGCGCAAGATCCGCACACCGGCCACTAAACGCCGCGCTTAGCCTGCGGTGGATGAAGCGAACCCTGCTGCTGGCGAGCACGCTGGCTCTCGTCCTGATGTCGACACCCCTGTCCGCGCAGACCGCGCCTGCCCCCGCTGCACCGTGCCGCGACGCCCCCGCGCGCCAGTTCGATTTCTGGCTCGGCCGCTGGGACGTGTTCCTGCCCGATGGCTCGCGCGCCGGCGCCAACCGCATCGAGGCGGTGGCCGGCGGCTGCGCGCTGCTGGAGCACTGGCAGGGCCGCGGCGGCTTCACCGGTCACAGCCTGAACCGCTACGACCCGGCCAGCGCGCGCTGGCAGCAGTGGTGGGTGGATTCCAGCGGTGCGCTGCTGCAGCTCAGCGGCGGCTGGCAGGACGGGCGCATGGTGTTGAGCGGCGAGTCGGTCGAGGGCGCGCAGCGCCGGCTCGAGCGCATCACCTGGACGCCGCTGCCCGATGGCGCGGTGCGCCAGCTGTGGGAGCAGTCGACCGACGGCGGCCGCCAGTGGACGGTGGCGTTTGACGGCCGCTACGTCCGGCCGCGGACGGCGCCGTAGCGCGGATCTACTGCACGAAGCCCATCGGTGCGCGCTTGCCGTGCGCTTCGGGCAGGTCGCGCAGCTCGATCTGGTCACGGCCCTCGAGCCGGGCATTGCCGAAGGCGGTCATCCAGGCGCGGCGCATCTCGCGCGGCGCCAGCTCGGCCAGGCGTTCCAGCACCGCCTCGGCCGGATCGGGCGTGAAGCGGCGGCCCCAGTCGTGCTGGCCGCGGATGCCGGTGTACAGGCGCAACGCGATGGTGCGCGCCGCATCCCGATCGGGCATCTGCACCTCGTAGACGTTGACGCGGTTCAGGATCGGGTCGGGAATGGCCCGCTCGTCGTTCGCGGTGGCGACCCAGATCACCTGGCTGGCGTCCACCGCGACCTCGGCGAACTCGTCGATGAAGCTGCGCGCGGTGTCGTGCTCGAGCAGGCTGTACAGCGCGCCCAGTGGGTCGTAGGCATGCTCGCCGCGGGCCTTGTCGATCTCGTCGACCACCATCACCGGGTTGGCGTACTGGCCGTCGACCAGGGTCTCGAACACCTTGCCCGGCCGCGCACCCTTCCATTGCGAAGAGGCGCCGGACAGCACCCAGCCCGCGGTCAGCGAACTCATCGAGACGAAGCCCATGCCGGTGCCCAGCAACTGCGCCACCTCGCGCGCGAAGTGCGTCTTGCCCACGCCCGGCGGGCCCAGCAGCAGCATCGGCGTGATTTCCAGTGCGTCGCGGCTGTCGTGGCACAGCGCCAGCTGACGCCGGATGTCGTCGAGCGCCTCGTGGAAGTTCGGCAGCTCGTCGTACAGGTGGTCCATCGCCGGCAGCCCGGAAGGCTTGACCTGGAAGCGCTCTGGTCCTTTTTCCAGCATGCGCTCGTAGGTGCTGCGCAGGCTTTCGTGTTCCTTCGGCGGCAGCTTCGTGAGGCGGCGTTCCACCTCCTCGCAGCGGTAGACGTGCCGCATGTTGGCGATCGGGATGCTGCTGCCGCGTCGGGTGACGGGCACCAGCTCAGTCGAAACCGAGTCCGAGACGAGGGTGGCCATGTGCTGCTGCTCCCACGAAGTCCTGCACTTGCATTGCAGCAGACATCGCGCCGCTCGAGCGTCCGAATAGCGTGATGAACTGGCTGCAGTTGGCAAGCTTACTAGCAAGCGCCGGACCCGCGTGCGGCCGGGCGGCCCGCAACAAACGATACCTGGCGGGCGGCCGCTTGAAGGCGGCCTGAAACCGGCGGCGCGCACAGTGCCAGCCTGACACGACAGAACACCAGGAGAGCCCGCCATGACCGCCACGCTGACCTTGCCGCCCGCCGCTGCCCAGGACCGCGACGAGGCGGCCGAGCTGCTCGCCATGCCCGCCTGGCTGTACCGCAGCGAGGCCTTCGCCGAAGACCTGCCCGCGGCCGAGCCGCTGTGGCGAGGCCCGGCGCCCATGGGGCGCCCGCGCGCGGCGCAACGCGCGGCCGGCCTGCGTTCGGGGGCGCTGTACCTGGCCACGCTGGCGCTGGCGCTGGCCGCCAGCGTGCCCAGCGCGCTGCTCCTGGCCTGACCCGGCGCGCTGAAACATTTGAAACCTGCGGGTTCGTGCGGCGCAGCCGCGCTGAAACCCGGGCCTCGCAGCATCGCGTTCCGCACGGTCCCCTGCCGCCACCACCACCGCCATGCACACCATCACCGCCACGGCCGCCCGCTATCATCCCGCGCGCCCGCTGCCGGTCCCAGGAATCCCATCGATGACACAGGCCCCGACCGAAGCCGCGCCGCAACTGCTGGTGGTGGACGATGAGTCCGAGTTGTGCGCGCTGCTCTCCGAGTACTTCGGCCGTCATGGCTTCGTCGTGCGTACCGCGCCCGATGCCGCGGTGGCCCGGCGCCTGGTGGCCGAGGGCCTGCCCGACCTGGCCATCCTCGACGTCAACATGCCGGGCGAGAACGGCCTGTCGCTGGCGCGCTGGCTGCGCGACACGCACCCGCGCGTCGGCCTGGTGATGCTGACCACCGCCGGCGAGGCGGTCGACCGCATCGTCGGCCTTGAGCTGGGCGCCGACGACTACCTGCCCAAGCCCTTCGAGACCCGCGAGCTGCTGGCCCGCGCCCGCGCGCTGCTGCGCCGCATGGGCACCACCGCCGGTGCCGCCGCGGCGGCGCAGGAGGCCGCCGCGCCCGCTGCGACGGGCGGCAAGCGGGTGGCCTTCGGCAGCTGCTGGCTGGACATCGACGAGCGCCGCCTGATCGGCGCCGATGGCGCCGAGATCGCGATCACTGCGGCCGAGTACGACCTGCTGGCGCTGTTCGCGCGGCACCCGAACCGGCCACTGAACCGCGACCAGATCATGGAGCAGGCGCACAACCGCGGCTGGGATGTGTTCGACCGCTCGATCGACCTGCGCATCATGCGGCTGCGTCGCAAGATCGAGCGCAACCCCGACAAGCCCGAGGTCATCAAGACCGTGCGCAACGTCGGCTATGTCTTCGTCCCGGCGCGCGGCTAACGCGCGATGTCAGTGGATTCCGTAGGGCCGGACGACACCGGCCGCTACCGTGTCGCGCCGGAGCTCTCGGCCGGCAGCCTGGTGCAGCGCTACCGGCGCCAGCTGTGGGTCATTGCCACGCCGCTGTTCGCGCTGCTGCTGGTGCTGGCGCTGTGGCAGGCCTTCCAGGCCCGCGTGGCGGTGGTGTCCGAGCTCGAGCGCCAGGCCACGCAGCAGCATGCCGCGCTGCAGACGCTCGCGCGCATGGCCGCCGACCATGTGGCCGACCTGCGCCAGCTGACCGAGCGCGAACTCGTCACGCCGCTGCAGCCGCCCGACCGCGCGTTGCGCGATGCGCTGCGCGCCCGCAGCGGCGGGCCCGGTGGTGCGGCCGATGGCTACGCGCTGGACGACCTGCCGCCGCTGCTGCATGCGGGCAGCGCCCAACTGCTGTGGCCGCAGGCCGGCGCACCGCCGCCGGACGGGGTGCTGGCCCTGACGCAGTCGTTTTCCCGCAGCACCGAGCTTGCCCACAGCCGCCATGCCGACCTGGCGGCTTCGATGTTTCTGGCTTGGCCCGAACGCTGGATGGCGCGCTACCCCTGGCTGCCGAGCCAGGCGCTGGTCGAAGGCCTGCAGGGCAACCAGCTGCCGCAGGCGCTGGACAAGGCCTATGCCGCCCCGGCGTTCCAGGGCGGTCGGCCGCAGGCCAATGGCGAGCAGCGCTCGTACTGGACCGCGGTGCAGCGCGACGGCGACGAAGGCCCGCGCGTGATCCACGCCGCACCGGTGTACGACGGCGAGGATTTCCGTGGCGTCGTGGCCACCGAGCTGCGGCTGTCCAGCATCGCGCGGGTCGCCGCCGCGCAGCCGGTGGGCCAGCTGAAGGACTCCTACTGGTGGGTGCTCAACGACCACGGCGAGGTGCTGGCCGAACGCATGGCCGGCGACAACGGCGCCCGCGCCACGCCGCGCCCGCTGCCGGCGGGGCTGGATGCGCAGGCGCTGGGCCAGGCGCAGCGCTCGGCCGGCCGCGCGGTGGCGCTGGCGGGACACCGCGTGGTGGCGCTCGACGTGGCCGACGCGCCGTGGACCCTGGTGCTGGTGCTGTCCGACAGCGCGCTGAACACGCAGGTGCTGCCCGGTCTGCTGCCCTTCAGCCTGATCGCGCTGGCGCTGCTGGGCATGTTCTTCCAGGCGCAGTCGCTGCTGCGCCGGCGCATCATCGAGCCGGCGCTCAGCGTGATGGGTTACCTGCATGCCAAGTCGCAGGACAGCCACGCGCCCGAGCCCGAGCTGCCGCCGCGCTGGCGGCCCTGGGCCCGCGTGGTGACGCGCACCTTCGACGAGCAGCGCGCCGCGCGTGCGGCCGAGCGGCGCAGCGAGGCCTTCAAGTCCGCCATCGTCGACCATGCCCTGGCCGCGCTGGTGGTGGCCGATGCGCAGGGCCGCATCGTCGAGTTCAACCCGGCGGCCGAGCAGATGTTCGGCGTCGCACGCCAGGCCGCGGTGGGTCGACCGGTGTCGGACGTGATCATCCCGCAGCGCTACCGCGCCGCGCACGAGGCCGGCATGCGCCGCATCGGCGCGGGCGAGCCGGCCCGGCTGATCGGCAAGCGCGTCGAGATGCAGGCCCTGCGCGCCGACGGCGTCGAGTTCCCCGTCGAGATGCTGCTGTGGCGTGCCGACGTGGCCGGCGAGGCGCACTTCACCGCCTCGCTGGTCGACCTGTCGGAGCGCCGCAGCGCGCAGCTGGAAATCGAGCGCCAGCGCGAGGCGCTGCGCCAGAGCGAGAAGCTCAGCGCGATGGGCAGCCTGCTGGCCGGCGTGGCGCACGAGCTGAACAACCCGCTGGCCATCGTGCTGGGCCGCGCCAGCCTGCTGGAAGAGAAGTGCGATTCGCTGGGCCTGAGCCGTGAGCAGCAGGCTGGCCTGCGCGCCGACGCGCAGCGCATCCGCGAAGCCGCCGACCGCTGCGGCCGCATCGTGCGCACCTTCCTGAACATGGCGCGCAGCAAGCCCACGCAGCGCACGCCGGTGGCCTTCAACGAGATGGTGCAAGCCGCCACCGAAATGCTGGCCTACACCTGGCGCAGCCACGGCATCGCGCTGGAGCTGCAACTGGCCGAAGGCCTGCCCAAGGTCAATGCCGACGCCGACCAGATCGGCCAGGTGGTGCTGAACCTGCTGGTCAATGCCCAACAGGCCTTGTCCTCGTC
>NZ_JBGAGA010000052.1:0-41684 GCF_044226965.1 Aquabacterium sp.
TCGGCCGACAGCGGCGCCCAGCCGCGGCGCAGCACCCCCTGCGCGCCGCGGTGGCAGAACTCCAGCCGCTGCGCCCCGGGCACGTGCGCGTGCACGAAGGCCTCGATGGCCGGCGGCATGCTGACGTCGAATTGCAGCGTCCAATCCGCCTCGGGCGGATGGTCATCGTCGTGCACCCAGGGCACGAACGCAGCCGCCCACAGCCACAGCCGGTTGGCCAGCGTGAAGCGCGTGGGCGTGAAGCCCTGCGTGCGCAGCCATTGCTGGGCCGCCTCGCGGGGCAGGATCGGCGGCTGCGCGGCCGGCGCCGCGGCATCGTGCCAGGCCGCGGCCAGCAGTTCCATCACCCACTGGTTGCAGTTCTGGTAGCGCGTGCTGAACGGGTAGGCATTGGCGCTGTAGCGGCCGCCCAGCAGCGCCAGCGCCTGGGCCCCGTCGAGCGCGCTGCGTTCGAGCGGCGCGGCGGCTTCTGGAGGCAGCAGCACGATCGAGACGAAGCCGAGCTCCGGATCGTCGCCGCCGCTGAGGAACCCGGCCAGGCCCTGGTCGTACAGCCGCGGCCGTCCTTCGTCGCAGGCGTAGTACAGCTGGCGCACCGACCAGGGCGTGTTCGGGCTCTGCCGCAGGCTGACGCCGGCATGCGAATAGCGCTGGCCGAAGCGGCTCAGGTCCAGCCCCGAGCGCGACAGCAGCGCGGCCGGCTGGCCCGCGGCCTCGAGCTCGGCCTTGACCCGGGCGGCCAGGCGCAGCAGCCGGTCCTGCTGCGCGGCCGTGGCCGGCTGCGGACGATCGCAGTAGCGCAGCGAGGCGGCCTGCGCCGACAGCGTCAGCGCGCCGCCCAGCAGCGCTGCGCCCACCAACCGGGGCCAGGCGGCGCCGCGCCGGTTCACAGCGTCACGGGCCGGCTCGGCAGCTCGCGGTACCAGTCGTCCTCGAGCACGAGGAAGAAGGTCTCGCGCGTGTCGGCCTTCGCGAACGCCATGCCGTAGGGCCGCAGCGTCGCGCTGACCACCTGGCCGGCGGCCAGCGCGTGCTGCGCAGCGGTCTGCTGCGGCAGGTCGAGCCAGACACGACCGCTCTCGCCAGGGTCGGCCACCGCCTGCAGCGCCAGACGCAGCTGGTCCGGCTGCCCGCTGACCGCGGCCACCTCGACGATGCGGTAGTCGCCCTGCGCGAAGCCGGTGGCCTTGGACGAGCCGTCGCTCGACTTGCGCAGCGAGGTGGACACGCTGCCGACCGAGGCCGAAGAGCCTTCGGACGCGGACGAGGCGGAAGCGCTGGCCGCCTGCGCGCCCAGGTGGACAGCGCCCAGCAGCAGGCAGGACAGGACGAGGCGATGGGGCACGGTGTTCATGGCGGAGCAGGAGGGCCGGGCGGAGCGCCGGTGGCGCAGGATAGCGCGGCCGGCCCGGCTTTCAGATCGCCGTCGGGCTTTGCACTCGATTCTCCCGTCGATGTCATTTTGTATCACTGATACATTGGCGCGGCCTTCCCGAGGAGAACGACCATGCATCCCTTCCTGCCTTCCCTGGTGGCCGCCGCCTGCGCGCTGGCCACCGCCACCACCGCGCACGCCCAGGCGTCGCCGCAAACCGCCAAGGTCAGCCTGTTCGGCACCGCCAACGTGCAGGCCGAAACCGTGCAGGCCACCGGCGCTGCCAACCCGGCGCAGGACAAGCCGGCACGCTGGCGCGTCAGCAACGTCAGCTCGGACCTGGGCGTCAAGGCCTCGCTGCCTTTGAGCGACAAGCTGACCGGCGTGTTCCAGTACGTCACCGGCGTCAGTGTCGAGAACGGCAGCGGCGGCACCAACGGCGGGCTGTGGGCCAGCGCGAAGGACGCCTTCGTCGGCCTGCGCATCCAGGACCTCGGCACGGTCAAGCTCGGCCGGCTGACCGCGGCCGCGCGCTGGAATTCGGGCACGCCGGACTTCTCGCCCGCCGGCGCCGGACCGCAGGACGACCAGGCGGCGCTGGCCGGCGTCAGCGGACAGACAGGCGCGGCACCGCAGTTCAACGTGCGCTTCGACAACGCCATCGGCTTCGAATCGGCATCCTTCGGTGGCCTCTCGCTGCGCGCCTACTTCAGCGCCAACGAAGGCAGGAGCAATGCCCAGGTCAGCAGCGGCGCCCGCCTGAACGACAGCAGCTGGAGCCTGGGCCTGCAGTACGTCAAGGGGCCGCTGGACCTGCGCCTGTCGCACGAACTGCGCAACGACAAGGGCACGCTGAACAACAGCACGACCAGCGACACCGAAGACCGCGACACCCGGGTGGGCCTGCGCTACCAGCTCGGCAGCGGCACCACGCTGGCGCTGGGCTACGACCGCATGGACCTGCGCGACGCCAGCGCCACCGGCAGTGCCAAGCGCAGCCTGCGCAAGAGCGGCTGGGTGATCGGCGCGAAACAGGCGTTCGGCGCCCACGCGTTCTATGGGGGTTATGGACACGCCGGCGACCTGCGCTGCGAGCTGGCCAGTGCCGCCGCCTGCAACGGCAGCAGCACCGGCATGCAGCAATGGGTGCTGGCCTACAACTACCAGTTCCACCCGGACATGCTGCTCGAGGCCTTCGTCACCCAGCTGCGCAACCAGTCCCGCGCGAAGTACGACTTCGACAGCGGCGGCATCGGCCCCGGCACCGGCGCGAAGCTCAGCGCCGCGGGCATCGGCCTGCGCTACAGCTTCTGATCGGCAGCGGGCCGCTGCGCAGATGCCGCGGCCTGGCGCTCCAGCGCCAGCAGCGCGCTGATCGACAGGCCCTGCAGCGGCCGGCCGCACAGCCCCGCGCGCAGCGTGGCCGGCACGCCGGCCAGCTGGCGCAGCCGGTCTTCGACGGCACTGCCGCGCAGGCTCAGCAGCGTGCAGCGCGGGCCCTCTTCGGCGGCCCACAGGCGCTGCAGCGCGCGCAGCATCGCCGTGTCGATGGCCGACAGCGCCAGCAGCAGCTGCGTGCCCGGCAAGGCCGGCGGCGCGTCGCCCGCCACCAGCAGCGAGGGATGCAGGCGCCGGACACTTGCCGCGGTTCCTAACCAGTGATCGACGCGTCCTTGCCAGGCTGCCGAACGCGCGAACAGCACCACGTCCATGGTCGGGCATGCTGCCCGCGCGGCCTGCGGCCGCCCAGCGAGGAAGCGCGCGCCGGCGGCGACAGCGAATCGAAAGCGCGCGGCCCTCAGCCGCGGCGTGCCGGCTTGCGCGGCGCGCGCCGCGCTGCCGGCACCGCCCGCGCCGCGCGCGCCTGCGCCACGCCCAGCACCAGCACGTCCACCAGCACCAGCTGCGCCAGCTGCGCGGTGGCCGGGGTCAGCGCGTCGCCGCTGTCGGGCACGTCGGCACACAGCGCCAGCGTGGCCGCGGCCGCCAGCGGCGTGCCGCTGGTGGTGAGGGCCAGCACGGCCGGCGCCGCCCCGGTGCGCGGCCGGCATGCGACACCAGCACCAGCAGGTCCTCGCGCGACAGCGCCTGCGCCATCGCCGCCAGCGCCTCGGCTTCGGCGCAGGCCAGTGCCGGCAGCGGCACGCGCTGCAGCCGGCGCTGCGCCTCGGCCGCCACCGGCGCGGCGTTGCCCTGGCCGTGCAGCACGATGCGGCGCGCCTCGTCCAGCCGCTGCACCGCCTGCGCCAGCGCCCGCCGGTCGATGCGGTCACGCACCTGCGCCAGCGCCTGCAGGCTGAAATCGAACACGCCGCGGCACAGCGCGTCGAGGCTGGGGCTGGTGGCCAGCGTGGCCAGCGTCACCGGCGCCGGGCCGGGCGCAGCGCCGCTCTCGCGCGCCCATTGCAGCCGGAAGTCGTCGAAGCCGGCGCAGCCCAGCGACCGCGCGAAGCGCACCAGCGTCGGCTGGCTGACGCCGATCTGCGCCGCCAGCGTGCGGGTGTCCTGCGCCAGCGCCGCCTGCGGATGCGCGAGCAACCACGCACCGACACGGCGTTCGGCCGGCGACAGCGCGTCCAGCAGGGTCTGGGTCCGGTTCAGCATCAGTGCCGCCCGGCCGTTCCGAAGGCACTGAGTGCCCCCTTGGGGGGCAGCGAATGCAGTGAGCTCGGGGGTTTCACCCGCCCATTCTAGGAAGCCTGGATTCAGAGTCCGGCGGTTTCCCGTTTCAGCCGCAGTTCGAGCCGCGAGGCCCGCGCGCTGATCGCCGCGATGCGCGCGCGCTTGTCGTCGGCCGACAGCGCGGCATCGTTGTTCACCTGCTGCCAGGCCGCGAACATCTCGACATCGGCCACCGTCACCAGCTGGTGGTTGCGCGAGCTGCGAAAGCCCGACAGGCCGTTGACGCCGCGCAGGAGGGCGCGCTCGCCCGCGTCATGCTGGCCGAAGCCGACGATGGCGTCGTGGATGCGCTTGCGCCAGGGCAGCGGCAGCGCCAGCTTCCACACCAGCGGCGACTGCGGGATCGGCGGCGAACGCCAGATCACCCGCAGCTGCGCGGCCAACGCCGGCTGCTCGGCCGCGAACAGCGACAGCTCCTCGTTGTTGGCCGTGGCCACGTCGAGCTCGCGCTGCGCCGCGCGCAGCAGGTTCTGGCGGTGGCTGCCCCGCCGCACTGCGCGGAACAGCGCCTGCGGCTCGTTGATGCCGTGCTTGACGAAGGCGTAGTACAGCGGCACCAGGTGGCCCGAGGTGCTGCGCAGCTCGCCGTCGCCGAACACCAGCGTGCGGCCGGGCCGCAGCACGTCGTCCAGCCGCTGCAGCGGGCTGTCGCGGTGCGTGACGAGGATTGATTCATAGCCGATGCGCCCGTCCGCGGTGACCATCTGCGCGAATACCTCGCCGGCCCCGCTTTCGACGATGTCCAGCGCCTGCGCATTGCCGACCCAGGCCAGGTCGATGCGGCCGGCGCGGAAGGCCTCCACCAGCCGCTCGGGCGCCTCAGCCGCCCAGGGGTCGATCGGGCGACCGAGCTGCGTGCCCAGCCGCTGCAGGAAGGGCCGCCAGCTGGCCAGCGTGCGCTCCACGTCGCGCGGGGTGATCAGGCCGAACACCAGCGCCGGCTCGCCGGCCCATGCCGGCAGCGCCGCACCGGCCAGGCCCGGCAGCGCGGCCAGCCACGCGCGCCGCTTCATGCCGCGCGCTCCCGCGGCGGCGGCAGCTGGTGGCGGCCGAAGTCGTCCTCGGCGCGCTCGATGTCCGACTCGCACAGCCCGCTGCCGGTCTGGATCTCGATCAGCACCAGCGGCCGGTCGCCGGTGTTGCTGAGGCGGTGCCAGACCCCGGCCGGGATGTCGATGGCCTGGCCGGGGCCCAGCGCCACCCGCGTCGCATCGACCTCGGCCGCGCCGAGGCCTTCGACCACGTACCAGTGCTCGTGGCGCAGCCGGTGGCGCTGCAGCGACAGGCGCAGCCCGGCCTGCACGACGATGCACTTGATCTTCACCGCCGGCATCGTGGCCAGCACCTCGAAGTGGCCCCAGGGGCGCGCCTCGGCGCGGGGCAGGTCCTGCAGCTTCATCAACGACTCCTTGTCCGGTCCACACCGGTGGTCCAAGGTATCGTCGATACACGCCGTTTCGCAAGCTGGTATCGGCACGCAGGCCCAGCGAAGGCGAACTGAAAGCCGGCGGCCTTTCGGCCAGCTTTCATCGCGCCGTGGTGCTTGTCCCGTGGCCACGGGCGCCGCCGCATGCCACGATGACGCCATGAAACTGCTGATGGTCGAGGACGATTTCGATCTGTCCGGCGTGCTCAGCCGCAGCCTGGTGCAACGTGGCTACGAGGTGCTGTGCTGCGCCGACGGCCGCGAGGCGCTGATGCTGCTGCGCAAGCGCAGTTTCGACGTGGCCGTGCTCGACCTGACGCTGCCGCAGCTGGACGGCCTGGAAGTGCTGCGCCGCCTGCGCGACGACGGCAACCGCACGCCGGTGCTGGTGCTCACCGCGCGCGGTGCGGTGAGCGAGCGCGTGGCCGGGCTGCAGGCCGGGGCCGACGACTACCTGGCCAAGCCCTTCGACCTGGAAGAGCTGGTGGCGCGGCTGCAGGCGATGACGCGCCGCATCGGCCGCGACGGCGACCTGCGCTGCGGCCTGCTGCACTATGAAGCGCGCAGCGGCCTGTTCTACTGCCATGCCAGCCCGCTGGAGCTGTCGCCGCGCGAGCGCGAGCTGCTGAAGGCGTTGATGTCCTCGGTCGACCGCGGCGTCACCAAGGAATCGCTGCTGGCCACGGTGTTCGGCGGCGAGCCGGTGCAGGCCGATGCGGTGGAGGTGCTGGTGCACCGGCTGCGCAAGAAGCTGGTGGGCACCAAGGTCGAGATCCTGACGCTGCGCGGCGTGGGCTACCTGCTGTGCGACGACGCCAGCAGCGCGGCCACGCAGCGGGGCGCGCGGTGAGGCGATGGCTGCGCAGCTGGCTCTTCGCAGGATCGCTGCGCCGCTTCCTGCTGCTGTGGCTGCTGGGCGGCCTGGCGCTGGTGCTGCTGCTGGCCACCGCGCTGCTGGCCGGCTGGCAGCAGCGTGCGCTGGCGCAGGCGCAGGACCAGCAGCTGGCGGCCGCGCTGGGCACGCTGGCCGCGCAGGTGCAGCAGGCTGGCACGCCGCTGCCCACCGCACCGCCGGAGCCCGGCGTGCCCAGCTACCGGATCAGCGCGATGAGCGGTGACTGGCTGGTCGGCGATGCCACGCTGGTGCCCTGCCCCTGGCGCAGCGCGCTGGTGCCGGGCGGCGCGGCCGAGTTCTACATCGGCGAACGCCAGGGCCGGCTGATGCGCGTGGCCGCGGCGGTGCGGCTGCGCCCGGGCGACAGCGGCGCGCAACCGGTGCTGCTGCAGACCGCCGCGCCCTGGGTCGAACGCCTGCCCGGTCCCGCCGCGCTGTGGGCCAGCGGGCTGGCGCCGCTGTATGCCGCGGCCGCCGCGCTGGCCCTCCTCATCACCAGCGGTGTCGTACTGGCCATGCGCTGGCTGGGCCGCGTGCAGCAGGCGCTGGACGCCCCGGCCGAGCATCTGGCGCGTTACGATGGCCCGCGCGAGCTGCAGCCGGTGGTCGAGCGCGTGCAGCAGTTCTACGCCCAGCAACACCACTGGGTCGACGAGCAGCGCCGCTTCCTGGCCGATGCCTCGCACCAGCTGCGCACGCCGATGGCGGTGCTGCGCACGCAGCTGCAGTCGGCGATCGCCGGCGACACGCCGCCCGCCGAGGTGCTGCCGCAGATGCTGCACACGGTGGACCGCGCCACCGGGCTGGTGAACCAGCTGCTGAGCCTGACCAAGCTGGAGCAGCTGAAGCGCCGCGGCGAGTTGAAGACCATCGACGTGCGCGCAGTGGCGCTGGAGGCGGTGCTGGAACTCTCGCCGCTGATCGCCGCCAAGCGCATCGACTTCGCACTCGACGAAGCCCCGCTGTGGGCGCCGGCCGACCCGACGATGCTGGGCGAGCTGGTGCGCAACCTGCTGGCCAACGCCATCCACCATGCGCCGCCGGGCGGCCGCGTCGGCATCGTGCTGCGCGAGGGCGCGCAGCAGCTGGAGCTGATCGTCTGGGACGAAGGCCCCGGCATAGCCGACGCGCTGCGCCCGCGCCTGTTCCACCCCTTCGCCGCCAGCCAAGGCGGCGTGGGCCTGGGCCTGTCGATCTGCCGGCAGATCGCCGAATCGATGGGCGCCAGCGCCGAGCTCTACAACCGCACGGCCCATGGCGAGGTGATCGGCGTCGATGCGGTGGTGGCCTGGGGCCAAGGCCCCTGAAGCCGCGGCCGGCGCATCTTCACTAACTTTCAAAAACGATGGCCACGGTCCATGACCGGCCGGCCCCAGGCGGCGCTTTGCCCGAAGGAGAACCTCATGACGACGACAAGACCCCTGATGCTGAGCCTGTTGCTGGCCGCAGCCACGAGCAGCGCCACCGCGCAGGACGGTGGCACCCTGAACCTGATCTGCTCGGTGCAGGACGAATGGTGCAGCCTGATCGCCACCACCTTTGCCAAGAGCAGCGGCATCAAGGTCAACATGTCCAAGCGCGGCAGCGGCGAGGCGCTGGCGCAGCTGATCGCCGAACGCGCCAACCCGAAGACCGATGTCTGGTTCGGCGGCACCGGCGACCCGCACCTGCAGGCCGCCGAGCTCGATCTGACCGTCGAGTACAAGTCGCCCAGCCTGCCGCAGCTGCAGCCCTGGGCCCAGCAGCAAGCACAGCAATCGGGCTGGCGCACGGTGGGCGTGTATTCCGGCCCGCTGGGCTTCGCCTTCAACACCGAGCTGCTGGCCAAGCGCAAGCTGGCTGCACCCAAGTGCTGGAAGGACCTGACCGAGCCGGCCTACAAGGGCGAGGTGCAGGTGGCCAACCCGAACAGCTCGGGCACCGCGTACACGATGGTGGCCACGCTGGTGCAGCTGATGGGCGAGGACAAGGCCTTCGACTACCTGAAGGCGCTGCACCGCAACGTCAGCCAGTACACGCGCTCGGGCACCGGCCCGATCAAGGCCGCGGCGCGCGGCGAGACGGCCGTGTCGATCAGCTTCGTGCACGACGCGCCGGGCGAGCAGATGCAGGGCTTTCCGCTGGCCACCGCCACGCCCTGCGAAGGCACCGGCGCCGAGATCGGCTCGATGTCGCTGGTCAAGGGCGCGCGCAACACCGAGGCCGCCAAGAAGTTCTACGAATGGGCGCTGACGCCGCAGGCGCAGCAGTTCGGCGCCGTGGCCAAGCAGTTCCAGCTGCCCTCGAACAAGGCCACGCCGCTGGACAGCCACATCCCCGACTTCCGCAAGATCAAGTTCATCAGCTACGACTACGCGAAGTACGGCAAGTCGGCCGAACGCAAGCGCCTGATCGAACGCTGGGAGCGCGAGGTCAACTCGCTGCCGCATTGAGGGCCCGCATGACAACCCTGCACCCGATGCGCGCCATGACCATGCATTCGAACGCCGCGATCCGCCTGTGCTCGCTGCTGGGCCTGCTGGCCTTCGCGCTGCTGCCCTGGCACACCCTGCCCGACGGCTTGGCCGGGCTGCGCGGCCTGGCCGAGCTGGTGGGCGGGCACGACAGCGCCTCCGGCCTGTGGCAGACCCTGCTGCACCACCGGCCGTGGCTGGGCGGCGCGGCCCTCGCGCTGGCCGGCGCGCTGCTGTGCGCCACGCGCCAGCCCTCGCGAAGCCAGGGCTGGGGCCTGATGGCCGCGGGCTTCGGTGGCGCGCTGCTGGTGCTGACCCAGGGCTTCACGATCGCCGGCGCCGGCGGCGCGCTGCCGGCCGCGCTGGGCCTGGCGCAGGGCCAGCCCGGCTTCGGCCTGGGCGCCACCGCGGTGCTGGCCGCGCTGCTGATGCTGGGCGCCTTCGGCATCGCCCGCACCGGCGCCTTCCGCGGCGACCTGTTCGTCGCCGCGGCGGTGACGCTCAGCGGCGCGCTGCTGCTGCTGTTCGTGGCCTACCCGGTGTTCACCGCACTGGGCGGCGCCTTCCTCGACGATGCCGGCCGCCTCGACTTCGGCGCGGCCTTCGCGCGCCTGGGCAACGAGCGCATCTGGAGCCTGTCCTGCCTGGCCGGCGGCACGCGCTGCGGCGTGGCCTGGAACACGCTGGCGCTGGCGCTGCTGACCGGCGCCGGCACCACCGTGCTGGGCACGCTGCTGGCGCTGATCGAGGACCGCAGCGATTCGCGGCTGCGCGGCGTGCTGCGCGTGCTGGCGCCGCTGCCGATCATCACGCCGCCCTTCGTGGTCGGCCTGGGCCTGATCCTGCTGTTCGGCCGCGCCGGGCTGGTGAACCAGGCGCTGGAGGCCTGGCTCGGCATCCCGCCCGGGCGCTGGTTCTACGGCGCCTTCGGCGTCTGGCTGGCGCAGCTGTTCGCGTTCACGCCGATCGCCTTCATGATCATGCGCGGCGTGGTGCAGGGCGTCAGCCCCTCGCTCGAGGAAGCCTCGCAGACGCTGCGCGCCAGCGCCAACCGCACCTTCTGGCACATCACCTTCCCGCTGATCCTGCCGGGCCTGGCGAATGCCTTCCTGGTCGGCTTCATCGAGAGCATCGCCGACTTCGGCAACCCCATCGTCGTGGGCGGCCAGTTCTCGGTGCTGTCCACCGAGATCTTCTTCGCGATCGTCGGCGCGCAGTTCGACCAGGGTCGCGCCGCCACGCTGGCCTGGCTGCTGACCCTGTTCGCGCTGGCGGTGTTCGCGCTGCAGCGCGGCGTGGTCGGCAAGCGCAGCTACACCACGGTGTCGGGCAAGGGCGACGCCGGCGTGCCGATGCGCCTGCCCGCGGGCCTGCGCCGCGCCGCCATCGCGGTGGCGCTGCCCTGGCTGGCCTTCACCGCGGTGGTGTATGCCTTCGCGTTCAGCGGCGGCTTCGTGCAGACCTGGGGCCGCGACTACACGCCGACGCTGGCGCACTTCCACACCGCCTTCGGCATCAGCTTCGGGCCCGAAGGCTTCAGCTTCACCGGTGCGGGCTGGGCCTCACTGTGGAACACGGTGAAGCTGGCGGCGCTGGCGGCGCCGCTCACTTCAGCCGTTGGGCTGCTGATCGCCTGGCTGCTGGCGCGCACGCAGTTCCGCGGCCAGGGGCTGTTCGAATTCGGCGCGCTGATGGCCTTCGCGATCCCCGGCACGGTGCTGGGCGTGAGCTACATCCTGGCCTTCAACGTGCCGCCCTTCGAGCTGACGGGCACCGGGCTGATCATCGTGCTGTGCTTCCTGTTCCGCAACCTGCCGGTGGGCGTGCGCGCCGGGGCGGCGGCCTTCAAGCAGCTGGACAAGTCGCTCGACGAGGCTTCGCTGATGCTGCGCGCCAGCACCGCGCGCACGCTGTGGCATGTGGTGCTGCCGCTGCTGAAGCCGGCGGTCACCGCCTCGCTGGTGTACGGCTTCGTGCGCAGCATGACCACCGTCTCCGCGGTGATCTTCCTGGTGACGGCCGAGACCGAGCTGGCCACCACCTTCATCATCGGCCGCGTCGGCCAGGGCGACTACGGCGTGGCGCTGGCCTACAGCACCGCGCTGATCGTGCTGATGGCGCTGGCCACCGCGGCAATCCAGTGGATCGTCGGCGACCGCCAGATCGGCCGCCGCCAGGTCGCCGCGCGACACTGAACACCTTCACCCGACAAGGACGCATCCGCGATGTACGGCATCGAATTCAGGCAGGTCAGCAAGCGCTACGGCAGCCCCGCCAGCACGCCGCTGGTGGTGGACCACATCAGCTTCGGCGTGCCGCGCGGCACGCTGACCACCATCCTCGGCCCCTCGGGCTGCGGCAAGACCACCACGCTGCGCATGATCGCCGGGCTGGAAAGCCCGAGCAGCGGCCAGATCCTGATCGACGGCCAGGACGTCACCACGCTGGGGCCGGCGCAGCGCAACGTGAGCCTGGTGTTCCAGAGCTACGCGCTGTTCCCGCACATGAACGTGCTGGACAACGTCTGCTACGGGCTGCGCATGTCGGGCCAGCCGCCCGAGGCCGCGCGCGCCAAGGCCCACGCGATGCTGGACACCGTGGGCCTGAACGGCCTGGACCAGCGCATGCCCAGCGAGCTCTCGGGCGGGCAGCAGCAGCGCGTGGCACTGGCGCGCGCGCTGGCGCTGGAGCCGGCGGTGCTGCTGTTCGACGAGCCGCTGTCGAACCTGGACGCGCGGCTGCGGCGATCGATGCGCGAGGAGATCCGCACGCTGCAGCAGCGGCTGTCGCTGACGGTGGCCTACGTCACGCACGACCAGAGCGAGGCGCTGGCGGTCAGCGACCACATCATCGTGATGGACCGCGGCGTCATCGCGCAGCAGGGCACGCCGCACGAGCTGTACGAGGCGCCGGCCAGCGAGTTCGTCGCCGGCTTCATGGGCGAGGCGATGCTGTTCGACGGTGAGTGCGACGAGCAGGGCGCCACGCGCCTGGGGCCGCTGGCGGTGCAGGCCACGCGCGCGGTGCGCGCCGGCAAGGTGAAGGTGGCCGTGCGGCCCGAGGCCTGGGACATCGGCCCGGCCACGCGCGAAGGGCTGGCCGCGCGCCTGCTGAAGCGCACGTACCTCGGCAGCGTCATGGAATACACCTTCGCGACCACGCTGGGCGAGATCTTCGTCGTCTCGCCGGACGTGCGCACGCCGCTGGCGCCCGGCGCGCCGGTGAGCCTGACGCTGGCCGGGCACGGCGTGTCCGTGGTCGCCGCGGGTTGAGCGGCATCGGGACGTCGGGGAGCTGACAGTTAAAAGACGCGGCCATCGAGTCGCGCCGGACTTCATCGAGAGGTGGCCATGGATCTGTTGCGCAGGATGTCGATCAGGATGCGGATGAACCTCGCCATCGTGCTGAGTGCCGCCACGCTGCTGCTGCTGGGCGGCATGGGCTGGCGCGCGATGGCGCGCGCGCAGGAAGACTTCAGCGGCTTCGCGCAGCAGCACCTGCCGCTGGTGGTGGCGGTGAACCGCTCGCGCGAGGCGCTGGGCCAGCTGCTGGCCTTCGACGAGACCGACGTCGTCATCAACTACGCGATGCCCGACGACGCGAAGCGCCATGCCGAGCGCGGCCTGTTGCTGCTGGCCCGCGCCCGCGAGCCGCTGGCGCTGCTGCCGCCCGAACTGGCGGCGCAGGAGCCGCAGGCCATCGGCCCCGCGCTGGCGCTGCTGACGGCCTGGCGCCTGCAGGTGCAGCCGGTGTTCGATGCGGTGGCCCAGGGCCAGCTGCGCTCGGTGGCCGAAGGCAAGCGTGCGCTCGAAGGCGCGCATGCCAAGGTGCAGCAGGCCGAACAGCTGCTGGCCCAGGCCGGCCAGCGGCTCGATGCCAGCGGCGCCGCACTGACCGAGGCCATCGCCGCCCGCAACACCGCCAGCCGCCGTGCGCTGGCGCTGCTGGCGCCGCTGGCCCTGTTGCTGCTGCTGCCGCTGCTGTGGGCCACGATGCGCTCGATCCTGCTGCCGCTGATGCGCTCGCGCGAGGTGGCCGCACGCATCGCCCGCGGCGAGCTCTCGGTCGACATCGCCGACAACGGCCGCGACGAGACCGCCGAGCTGATGCGCGCGCTGGCCGAGATGCAGCAGGGCCTGCGCGACATCGTGCGCGGCATCCGCGAGACGGCCGGCTTCGTCGCCACCGCGTCGGGCGAGATCGCCGCCGGCAACCTCGACCTGTCCAGCCGCACCGAGACCACCGCGTCGGGCCTGGAGGCCGCGGCCAGCGGCATGGACAACCTGAATGCGCAGCTGGTGGACAGCGCGCACAGCGCCCGCTCGGCCGGCGAACTGGCGGTGCAGGCCGCGCAGGCCACGCACCAGGGCGGGCAGAGCGTCGATGCGGTGATCGCGCTGATGGCCGAGATCCAGGGCTCCTCGCGCCGCATCGCCGAGATCGTCGAGGTGGTCGACGGCATCGCGCGGCGCACCAACATCCTGGCGCTCAATGCCGGTGTCGAGGCCGCGCGCGCCGGCGACCAGGGCCGCGGCTTCGCGGTGGTGGCGCAGGAAGTGCGCGGGCTGTCGATGCGCGTGGCCGAATCGGCCGCGCAGATCAAGGCGCTGGTGCAGCAGGCCAACAGCCAGGTGCAGCAGGGCGCGACGCAGGCCCAGGCCGCCGGCGCGACGATGGGCCGCGTGGTGCAGGCCGCGCAATCTGTGTCCGGCGTGATGCAGGGGCTGGCCAGCTCGGTCTCGGAGCAGAGCCACGAGATGCAGCGCGTGAACGCCGCGGTGCGCCAGCTCGACCGGCTGACGCAGCAGAACGCCGCACTGGTGGAGCAATCGGCCGCCGCGGCCGCCGGCCTGCGCGAGCAGGCCAGCCGGCTCGAGGCGCTGGTGGGCGTGTTCAAGCTGCCGCAGCCGGCCTGAGTACCGGACTGCGCGGCGCGATGGCCCTGCGCCGCGGCGGCCGGCAGCGCTCGGCCAGAATCGGCGCCATCCCCCACCCGCCGCCCCTGCCCCATGCCGCTGCTCTGGAAACGCCCGCTGTCCGTCGACATCCTCACCCGCCTGCACGTGGGCACCACGGTCGAGCACCTGGGCATCGAGTTCCTCGAGGTCGGCGACGACTACCTGGTGGCGCGCGCGCCGGTGGACGCACGCACCAAGCAGCCGGCCGGCATCCTGCACGGCGGCATCTCGGTGGTGCTGGCCGAGACGTTGGGCTCCTGCGGCGCCGCCTGGGCCGCGGCCGAGGGCCACACCGTGGTCGGGCTGGACATCAATGCCAACCACTTGCGCAGTGCCACCAGCGGCTGGGTCACCGGCACGGCGCGCGCCATCCACGTCGGCCGCAGCACGCAGGTGTGGCAGATCGACCTGGTCAACGACGCCGGCCAGCCGACCTGCGTCTCGCGGCTGACGATGGCGGTGCTGTCGCCGCGCTGAGCCGGGCGCGCTCTTCAGCGCCGAGGCAGCTTGTGGTTCAGCGGGCGGAAGTCCACGCCGTCATAGACGTCGCTGGTCAGCCGGCCGTCGCGCTTCCTGACCCGCACCGTGAAGAGCCGCGGCTTGGTTTCCGGGTCACCGCCGCAGCTGGGCGTATGGCGCTCGCGAAAGTCAACGTCGAAGTACGACGCCGTCTCCCGCGCGCTCAGCAAGCCGCACTCGTCGCGCAAGCTGGTCAGCTCGTACTTGTCGATGGCGGCTGCCGCCAAGCGCATGGCTTCATGGCCGGTCTTGACCGGTGCGGCGGCGCAGGCGAGGGCAGAAGCCAGCAGCAAAAGCACCGGCCATCGGCGAAGCAGCTTCATGGTGTCGCATGCTCCGCTTCGGGCTGCGCGGCCGGAGCCGCCGTTGGCACCATCAGCGGCATCACGTGCAGGCGGAGGATGGACTTCAGCTTGGCGCCGTGGGCGGAATCGGTGGCGTAGCGAAGTCGGGCCACCGCCTCGGCAAATTTCATCGGGTCGGACTTGTAGGCCATCGCGCCGGAGTAGCGGCGCATGATCAGGGACGCATAGTCCTCGGCAGCTTCCGCATAGTTGGCGAAGGCCCGAAATTCATCGACTTCGCTCACGCGTTGACCCGACCGGGTCTCTTCATGAGTGGCAAAGCGCGTCGATTTGCCGCTCGCAGACTTGCCCTTGATGCCGAAGTAGGCGTTGCCGATCACTTTCCGGCCCCAATTGCTCTCCAGCGCCGATTGGGCAAGGATGACCTCGGTCGGAACGCCGGTGCGGGCGGAGATGTTTCGCGCATCGGCCGCATGGGCGCTGACGAAACTGATGACGTGTGCAGGCTGCGACTTCGGGCGTTGCGCATGGGCGTGCGCGCGTCCATGGGCGTGAGCGCGCGAGTGGGACTGCGCGTGTGCGGGCGACTTGTGATCAGACATGACGCGTGGCTGCTCTGATTGTTGCCTAGGTTTCGCGGGCTCGTATTGTCGAGAGCCGGACGCTCCTTGGACTCCGCGGCGGGTCTCCGAATGAGGGGTGCGGCCCGCCGCCCTAAAATCACGCCCTTCCCCGCCTGTTGCCTGCCGCCGCGGTGCGCGCTTCGCGCCGCCGGCACCCGCCTGCCATGACACTCTCGCCCCTCTCCGCCCTGTCGCCGCTGGACGGCCGCTATGCCGGCCGCATGGCGGCGCTGCGGCCGCTGCTGTCCGAACTTGGCTTGATGCACCGCCGCGTGCAGGTCGAGGTCGAGTGGTTCATCGCGCTCACCGATGCCGGCTTCAGCGAACTGAAGCCGCTGGCCGAGGCTTCGCGCGGCTTCCTGCGCTCGCTGGTGCTGCGCTTCAACGAGACCGATGCGCGCGCCATCAAGGACATCGAGAAGACCACCAACCACGACGTCAAGGCGGTCGAGTACTGGCTGAAGTCCAAGTTCAAGGGCCATGCCGACCTCGAGGCCGCGGCCGAGTTCGTGCACTTCGCCTGCACCAGCGAGGACATCAACAACACCAGCCATGCGCTGATGCTCAAGAGCGCGCGCGAGCAGGTGCTGCTGCCGGCCGTCGACGGCGTGATCGAGCGGCTGCGCACGATGGCGCACGCGCTGGCCGAGGTGCCGATGCTCAGCCGCACGCACGGCCAGACCGCCAGCCCCACCACGGTGGGCAAGGAAGTGGCCAACGTCGTCGCGCGGCTGGTCAAGGCGCGCGACACCATCGCCGGCGTCGCGCTGCTGGCGAAGATGAACGGTGCGGTGGGCAACTACAACGCGCACCTCGCGGCCTACCCCGCGTTCGACTGGGAGGCCTTCAGCCGCAAGGTGGTGGAGCAGCGCCTGGGCCTGGCATTCAACCCGTTCACGATCCAGATCGAGCCGCACGACTACATGGCCGAGCTGTTCGACGCGGTCACCCGCTGCAACACCATCCTGATCGACTGGTCGCGCGATGTCTGGGGCTACATCTCGCTGGGCTACTTCAAGCAGCGGCTGAAGGAAGGCGAGGTCGGCTCCTCGACCATGCCGCACAAGGTGAACCCGATCGACTTCGAGAACGCCGAAGGCAACTTCGGCCTGGCCAATGCGCTGCTCGCCCACCTGAGCCAGAAGCTGCCGGTCAGCCGCTGGCAGCGCGACCTGACCGACAGCACGGTGCTGCGCAACATGGGCGTGGCCATCGGCTACGCGGTGCTGGGGCTCGACTCGCTGGCGCGCGGCCTGGACAAGCTGGAGATCAACCGCCAGGCGCTGGCGGCCGACCTGGACGAGGCCTGGGAAGTGATGGCCGAGGCGATCCAGACCGTGATGCGGCGCTTCGGCCTGCCCGAGCCCTACGAGCAGCTGAAGAAGTTCACCCGCGGCCAGCCGATGACGCGCGAGCTCATGCAGGGCTTCATCGCCGCGCTGGCGCTGCCTGACGCCGAAAAGACGCGGCTGCTGGCGATGACGCCGGCCAGCTACACCGGTCTCGCGGCGGCGCTGGCGCGCAGGGCCTGATCGCCCGGCCTGATCGCCCGGCCCGATCGACCGGCCCGATCGACCGGCCGGCGGGCCCGCAGCCTCAGCGGAACACGCCGACGGCTTCGACCAGCCGCGAGGCCTGCTGCTGCAGGCTTTGCGAGGCGGCGCTGCTCTGCTCCACCAGCGCGGCGTTCTGCTGCGTCACCTGGTCGAGGTGACCCACTGCCTGCTCGACCTGGCCGATGCCCTCGCTCTGCTGCTGCGTGGCCAGGCTGATCTCGGCGATCAGCTGCGACACCTGCTGCACCTGCGAGACCACCGCGCCCATCGTGCGGCCGGCATCGTCGACCAGGCGCGAGCCGGCTTCCACCTTCTCGACGCTGGCATGGATCAGCGTCTTGATCTCCTTGGCGGCCTCGGCCGAGCGCTGCGCCAGGCTGCGCACCTCGCCGGCCACCACCGCGAAGCCGCGGCCCTGCTCGCCGGCGCGCGCGGCCTCGACCGCGGCGTTGAGCGCCAGGATGTTGGTCTGGAACGCGATGCCGTCGATCACGCCGATGATGTCGGCGATCCTGCGCGAGCTGTCGGTGATCTCGGCCATCGTGCTGACCACGTTGTCCACCGCGCGGCCGCCGACCCCGGCCGCCTCGCAGGTGCCGCCGGCCAGCTGGTTGGCCTGCGCGGCGGTGTCGGCATTGCTCTTCACGGTGGCGGCCATCTGCGCCATCGACGCGGCCGTCTGCTGCAGGCTGGCGGCGGCCTGCTCGGTGCGCGAGCTGAGGTCGTTGTTGCCCTGCGCGATCTCGCTGCTGGCGGTCTGCACGTTCAGCACCTGCTGGCTGACGTCGTCGATCAGCCAGCGGAACATCAGGCCGAGCTGGTTGATGGTGCGCAGCGTCATGCCGATCTCGTCGACACGGTCCATCTGCAGGGCCTCGTGCGTGGCGCCGGAGGCGACGTTCAGCGCATGGGCGCGCACCTCGGCCAGCGGCCGCGCGATCTGCGACTCCAGCCACCCGCTGGCCGCCGCGCCCAGGCCCGCCATCAGCGCGCCGAAGCCGGCCAGCGCGGCGCCGCCCACGCCGCAGGCGGCCGCGCCGGCCACCGCCGCGGGCACCAGCGCGAGCAGCGCGCTGCGGATGCGCCAGCGCACCGGCATCGTCTTGCGCCAGTTCAGGCAGGCCAGCACGCCGGTGCGCACGATCAGGCCCTTGTGGAAGGCCTGCGCACCGGCACGGCCTTCGCGGAAGGCCTGGTACAGCGCCTCCGCGGCCTGCACCTCGTCGCGGCCGGGCTTGGTGCGCACCGACATGAAGCCCACGGTCTGGCCCTGGCGCACCACCGGCGTGGCGTTGGCGCGCACCCAGTAGTGGTCGCCGTCCTTGCGCCGGTTCTTCACCAGCGCGGTCCAGGGCTCGCCGCCCTTGAGCGTGGCCCACATGTCGGCGAAGGCTTCGCGCGGCATGTCGGGATGGCGCACCAGGTTGTGGGGCTGGCCCTCGATCTCTTCCCGCGTGAAGCCGCTGACCTCGATGAACGCAGCGTTGGCGTACTGGATGCGGCTGTGGATGTCGGTGGTCGACATCAGCGTCGCGTTGTCGCTGACCGCGTACTCGCGCTGCGAAACCGGCTGGTTGTTGCGCATGGACTGCTCCGGGAGGGAAATTGGCCGCCAAGTTTCACCTGCGGGCAGCGCCGCGATCGACCGATGTGAGCAGCAGAAAAGCGCCTGTTCCGCACCCTTGTACGGGCTATTGCACCGCGGCTGTAGGGAGTACTGGATCGGCCTTGATGCAGGTCAAGCCAGGTCCTGCCAGGCCAGTGCGGCGATCTTCCAGCCGCGCGCCGTGCGCACCAGCTGGAAGGCCTTGCGGCCCTCGGCCTCGAACGGCACGCCATCGAGCACGCCGCGCTTGCGGTACTGCGACCAGCGCTGCGCCAGGCCCTCGGCGAGGTCGGTGCGCGCGGCGGTCTCGTGTTCCTCGAACTCGCACAGGCGGCCGCTGGCCAGCAGCTCGGCCCGCGGCGTGATGAAGCCGTGCAGGTCCAGCGTCAGCGCGCCCGCCGCGTCGCAGCGCTGGATGCGCGCCTCGGGCAGGCAGGCGTGCGGCAGCGCGGCCAGCGTCGGCAGCGCGCCGCCGCGGTTGCCGAAGGCCGCGAAGAAGCGGCCGATCAGCGCGTCGATCTGGCCGGCGTCATCGGGCTCGGCCGTGGTGGCGTGCCAGACGAACGCACAGCTCTCGCCCTCTTCGCCGCGCACGCGGGGCGGATCGGCCGGCACCAGCCCGATGTCCAGCAGCACGCGCTGCGACGCCAGGTTGTGCGGCGCGGTGATGGCCCGCAGCGTGCGCAGGCCCAGCACCTCGCGCGCGTAGGCCAGGCAGGCCGCGGCGCCCTCGCGCGCATAGCCGCGGCCCCAGTAGGCCGGCAGCAGCGCGTAGCCGACATCGGGGTCGGGCAGGCTGTCGCGCTGCGTCAGCCCGCACATGCCGATCAGCGCGCCGTCCTCGTGGCGCTCCACGGCCCAGAAGCCGAAGCCCTGGCGCCAGTAGTTGGCCAGCAGGCGGCCGCGGATGTAGTCCAGCGCGTCGTCGTCGCTGTGGATCTGGCGGTCGCCGATGTTGGCGATCCACGAGGGCTCGTTCAGCAGCCGGCGCACGAAGCCGGCATCGGACTCACGGAACCAGCGCAGGCGCAGGCGTTCGGTGTGCAGTATCTGCATGGCAGGGCGGCCGTCGGAAGGACCCGATTGTGGGCCGGCGCACCGGTCGCGCCGGGGACGCGGGAGAATCGGCCGACCGCCACCGCCCGCCGCCCATGCCGTCCACCTTCACCGCCCGCCTCGCCGCCGCCGAACGCCGCAACGATTCCCTGCTCTGCGTCGGGCTCGATCCCGAGCCGGCGCGCTTTCCCGGCGCCTGGCGCGGCGACGCCAGCCGCATCTTCGACTTCTGCGCCGCGATCGTCGATGCCACGAAGGACCTGGTGCTGGCCTTCAAGCCGCAGATCGCCTACTTCGCCGCGCAGCGCGCCGAAGACCAGCTGGAGCGGCTGATGGCGCACATCCGCCAGGTCGCGCCGGAGGTGCCGGTGATCCTGGACGCCAAGCGCGGCGACATCGGCGCCACCGCCGAGCAGTACGCGCGCGAGGCCTTCGAGCGCTACCAGGCCGATGCGCTGACGCTCTCGCCCTTCATGGGCTTCGATTCGATCGAGCCCTACCTGCGCTACGAGGGCAAGGGCCTGATCCTGCTGTGCCGCACCTCCAACGCCGGCGGCAGCGACCTGCAGGCGCAGCGCCTGGCCAGCGGCGACCGGCTGTACGAACACATCGCGCGGCTGGCCGCCGGCGACTGGAACCGCAGCGGCCAGCTCGGGCTGGTGGTGGGCGCCACCTTCCCGGCCGAGATCGAGCGCGTGCGCGAACTCGCGCCCACGCTGCCGCTGCTGATTCCCGGCGTCGGCGCGCAGGGCGGCGATGCGGCCGCCACGGTGCGCGCCGGCTGGCGCGGCGACGCGCAGGGCCGCACGCTGGCGCCGGTGATCGTCAATTCCTCGCGGGCGGTGCTCTACGCCTCGGCCGGCGACGACTTCGCGCAGGCCGCGCGGGCGGCGGCCATGGCCACGCGCCAGGCCCTGGCCGAGGCCAAGCCCGCGGCCTGATCCTGCGCCGGCCCGACACCCGGAACCGAGCCCCGTGTCCAGCCTGTTGCCGCAGACCGCCAGCCAGGAAGCGCTGCGCCTGGCGGTGCTGCGCACCTTCTTCATCGGCTGCGCGGCGGCCGCGCTGGCGGCCATCGCCAACCTGCTGATCGATCCCGGCACGCGCGCCAACCCGATCAACCACGGTCTGATCGTCGGCTATGCGGTGCTGGCGCTGGGCAGCGCCGCGGCCATCCGGCTGCGGCTGCGCCAGGCGCAGCGCGCGCTGCTGGTGGTGGCACTGGGCGGGCTGGCGATGGTGGGCTCGCGCGCCATCGGCAACGGGCTGGGCCTGCAGGCGCCGGGGCTGGTGTTCTTCTCGCTGCTGACCTGCGTCAGCTGCATCGTCGGCGAACAGCGCCACGGCTGGATGGTCGCGGCGGCGGCCGCGGCGGTGGTGCTGGTGCTGGCCGCCTCCGAGCTGACCGGCCTGGCGCCGCTGGCCCGCGCCGCCAGCCCGGTGCCGCTGCCGGCGCGCACCATCGCGCAGCTGGTGGCGGTGCTGATCGGCGCGGCTACCGGCCGGCTGGTGTCGCGGCTGGTGGCCGAGCATGTGCGCGAATCAGCCGAGCGCGAACAGCGCTTCCGCGGCCTGCTGGGCATCGCCGCGGCGGCCTACTGGGAAACCGACGAGCAGCTGCGCCTGTGCCACGCCTCGCTGCGCGACGAGCGCGGCCAGTTCGTGCCGCAGCCGCTGCTGCCGCGGCGCCCGCCCTGGGAGCTGGCCGAGCTGCGCTTCGACGACGACGCGATGGACACGCTGCGCGCCGACATGGAATCGCGCAGCGCCTTCCGCGACGTGGCGCTGGCCTGGGCCGCGCCCGGCGCGCCGCTGCAGCACTTCCTGGCCAGCGGCGAGCCGCAGCACGACGGCGAGGGCCGCTTCATCGGCTACTGGGGCGTGGCGCGCGACATCACCGCCGAGCACAAGGCGCGCGAGGTGCTGATCGCCACCGAGCAGCGCTACGAGGAGCTGTTCCGCCGTGCGCCCACGCCGCTGGTGCTGCACCGGCTGGGCGTGGTGCTGGACGCCAACCCGGCCGCGGCCACGCTGTTCGGCTTCGAGACCGTGGCGCAGATGATCGGCGCCGACCTGGCCGGCCTGTACCCCTCGCCGGAGGCCGCTCACTTCGCACGTCAGCGCTCGGAACAGATCCCGCAGCTCGCCCCGGGCGACGCGCTGCCGGCGGTGGAGGCCCTGATGCTGACCCGCGCCGCACAGCAGCGGCGGGTGAGCGAGACCGCCGTGCGAGCCGACACCGACGGCGAGGCCGCGACGCTGTCGATCTTCGTCGACCTCACCGCGCAGCAGGCGGCCGAGCAGGCGCTGCGCCGCTCGCAGGCCCTGCTGTCGCAGGTGGTGTCGATGAGCCCCGACATCATCACGCTGACCGACCTGCAGACCGGGCGCTACGAGATGGTGAACCCGAGCTTCACCCGCGTGATCGGCTACCCGGCCGCCGAGGTGGAAGGGCGCACCGCGGTGGAGATGGGCGTCTGGCCCGACGAGACGGCGCGCCGCCGCGTGATGCAGCAGGTGCTGGAGAAGGGCTTCGTGGAGGACGCGGACGTCGAGTTCCGGCGCCGCGACGGCGCCGCCGTGCACCTGCTGGTGTCGGCCACCCGCTTCCAGCGCGACGGGCGCGACTTCGTCGTGATCAACGCACGCGACGTCACCGAGACCTCGCGCCAGCGCATGGAGCGCGAGGCCATCCTCGACAACGCCTCGATCGGCATCGCCTTCACCCGCGAGCGCCGCTTCGTGATGGTGAACCCGCATTTCGAGCAGATGTACGGCTGGCCGCCCGGCGCCATCGTCGGCCAGCCGGGCCGCGTGGTGTGGCCCAGCGATGCCGACTACGACAGCCTGGGGGCCGAGGTCGGCAAGCCGCTGCGCCGCGGCGAGCAGGTGGAGTTCGAGCGCCTGGCTGCACGGCGCGACGGCAGCACCTTCGTCGTGCGCATGCGGGCCAAGGCGATCGACCCCGAGCACCCGAACGAGAGCGGCACGATCTGGATCGCCGAAGACGTCACCGCGCAGCGCCAGGCCGAGGCGGCACTGGCCCGCGCCCGCGACGACGCCGAGGCCGCCAACCGCGCCAAGAGCACCTTCCTGGCCAACACCAGCCACGAGATCCGCACGCCGCTGAACGGCCTGGTCGGCCTGGCCCGGCTGGCGCGCCAGCCTAACGTCGATCCGGCGCGGCTGGACCATTACCTCGAGCAGATCGGCGCCGGCGCCGAGACGCTGTCGGCCATCATCTCGGACATCCTCGACCTGTCGAAGATCGAGGCCGGCAAGCTGGAGGTCGAGGCCGCGCCCTTCGACCTGCTGGCGCTGCTGCACTCGCTGCAGCAGGCCTACAGCGCGCTGGCCGACAGCCACGGGCTGCAGTTCGTCGTCAGCATCGACCCGCGGGTGCCGCAGGCGGTGCGCGGCGACGCGCTGCGGGTGCGCCAGATCCTCGCCAACTTCCTGCACAACGCGCTGAAGTTCACGCCGCGCGGCGGGCTCACGCTGCTGGTCAAGCCAGCGGCCGACACGCGCGTGCGCTTCGAGGTGCACGACACCGGCCTGGGCATCGACGAGGCGACGCAGGCACGGCTGTTCAAGCCCTTCACGCAGGCCGACGAATCGATCACCCGGCGCTTCGGCGGCACCGGCCTGGGCCTGTCGATCTGCCGCGAGCTGGCCACGCTGATGGGCGGCGAGGTCGGCGTCAGCAGCCAGCCGGGCGTGGGCAGCTGCTTCCATGCCGAGCTGCCACTGCCGCCGGAGCAGGACATCGGGGCGGTGTCCGGCCATGGCGCGCTCGACAGCGACCCGCTGCGCGGCGCGCATGTGCTGCTGGTGGAGGACAACGCCGTCAACATGATGATCGGCGTGGCGCTGCTCGAGCAATGGGGCGCGGTGGTCGCGCAGGCCGGCGACGGGCCGCAGGCGCTGGACGCGGTGGCCGCCGCGGCCGAGGCCGGCCGGCCCTTCGACGTGGTGCTGATGGACGTGCAGATGCCCGGCATGAGCGGCTACGAAGCCACCCGGCTGCTGCGCCAGCACTACTCGCTGCTGGAGCTGCCGATCATCGCCCTCACCGCCGCGGCGCTGACCTCCGAGCGCGAGCGCGCCGCCGAAATCGGCATGAACGATTTCCTGACCAAGCCGATCGACGCCAACCGCATGCGCATGACGCTGCAGCGCGTGCTCTCGGCCGGCGAGGCGGCCCTCGGCGACTAGTGCCGCATCGGCCGACCAGGGCCGCATCGGCCGAACAAGGGCGCCGCGGCCGCGCATTTCTCACGGTGCGGCCTTGCGCGCCGTCAAGCCCGCCGCCGGGGGGCTTTTCCAGAATCGGCCGATGCCCGCATCGACTGTCCTGGTGGTGGACGACAACCCCGACAACCTGGCCGTGCTCGGCGAGACGCTGAGCCCGCTGGCCCGCGTACGCACCGCGCTCGACGGCCCCCGCGCGCTGCGCCTGGCCGCCCAGGCGCCGCAGCCCGACCTGATCCTGCTGGACGTGATGATGCCGGGCATGGATGGCCACGCCGTGCTGCAGCGCCTGCGCGCAATGCCGCAGACGCGCGACATCCCGGTCATCTTCGTCACCGCGCTGGCCGATGCGGCGCACGAGGAACGCGGTCTGCAGCTGGGCGCCGTGGACTACCTGGCCAAGCCGCTGCGGCTGCCGGTGGTGCTGGCCCGCGTGCAGATGCACCTGGCCATGGCCCGGGCGCGGCGCGGCCTGCTGCAGGCCCGCCAGGCCCTGGAAGTCGAGCTGCAGCGCCAGCGCCAGGACAACCAGCTGGCGCAGGACGCCACCCTGCACGCGCTGACCCGCCTGGCCGAGACGCGCGACGACGACACCGGTCGCCACCTGCTGCGCACGCAGGCCTATGTGCGGCGCCTGGCCCAGCGCCTGGCCGCGCAGCCGGCCTTCGCCGACCAGCTGGGCGAAGACCGCATCGCCGCCATCGTCAAGGCCGCGCCGCTGCACGACATCGGCAAGGTCGGCATTCCCGACGAGGTGCTGCGCAAGCCCGGCCGGCTGGACGCCGACGAGCGCCGCGTGATGCAGAACCATGCCGCACTGGGCGCCGCCACGCTCGAGCGTGCCGAACGCGACCTGCAGCAGTCCCTGCCCTTCCTGGCCGACGCCAAGTGCATCGCGCGCCATCACCACGAGCGCTGGGACGGCACCGGCTACCCCGACCGCCTGGCCGGCGAGGCCATTCCGCTGCCCGCGCGGCTGATGGCGATGGCCGATGTGTTCGATGCGCTGAGCACGCCGCGGGTGTACCGCCAGCCGCTGTCCTTCAGCGCGCTGCGCCGGCACTTCATCGCCGAACGCGGCCGCCAGTTCGACCCGCGCCTGGTCGACGCCTTCCTGGCCGACTACGAGGCCTACTGCGACATCGCCCGCAGCCTGGCCGACGACGCCCCGGCGTGAAAGGTCGAGCGCGAGCGGCCGTCCCATGCCCCCCTCCCCGCTGATCGCCGCACCGGCGCCCCCGGGCATCGACGAACGGCGCGCACTGCTGCGCCAGGCCACGCGCTTCGCGCTGGGCTACGCGGTGCTGGGCTGCGCCTGGATCCTCGGCACCGACGCGCTGCTCTCGCTGCTGGTGAGCGACCGCGTGCTGCTGCTCAAGATCTCGGCGTTCAAGGGCTGGGCCTTCGTCGGGCTGTCGGCGCTGCTGCTGCTGGCGCGCGAGCGCCGGGCGCTGGGGCGCCAGCAGCAGCGCCTGGCCGAGCACCAGCAGCGCCTGCAGGCGCTGGACCTGCTGCAGGCCATTGCCGACGGCTCCAACGACGCCATCTTCGCGAAGGACGCCGACGGCCGCTACCTGCTGTGCAACCGCGAGGCAGCACGCTACATCGGCCGCGCGGTGGCCGACATCGTCGGCCAGGACGACCGCTCGCTGTTCCCGCCGCGCGATGCGGCGCTGCTCGCGGCCAACAACGCGCGGGTGATGGTCGAAGCCGGCGTGGCCAGCTTCGAGGAGACGCTGGCCACCGCGCTCGGGCCGCGGACCTTCCTGGCGACCAAGGGCCCGCTGCGCGATGCGCAGGGCCGCGTGGCCGGCCTGTTCGGCATCTCGCGCGACATCACCGAGCGCAAGCGCGACGAGTTGGCGCTGCGCGAGGCCGGCGAGCTGCTGCAGGCGGTGGGGGACTCGCTGCCCGACCACATGGCGGTGCTGGACCGTGCCGGCCGCATCGTCGCGGTGAACGCGGCCTGGGCCCGCTTCGCGCTGCAGAACGCGGCGCGCGAGCTGCTGCCCCGGTTGGGCGTGGGCGGCGATTACCTGGGCACCTGCCGCGCCTCGGCCGCGGGTGGCGACGCGCAGGCCGCCGCGGTGGCCGAGGCGCTGGAGGCGGTGCTGCAGGGACACCTGGCGCAGTACGAATGCGAGTACGACTGCCCGGGGCCGGACCGCCCGGCCTGGTACCGCATGAGCGTGGCGCCGCTGCGCACCAGCACCGGCGGCGCGGTGGTGATGCACACCGACATCACCGCGCGCCGCCAGGCCGAGCAGGAGCTGTTGCGCCACCGCGAGCACCTGGCGGAACTGGTGGACGCGCGCACCCGGCAGCTGCAGCAGGCCAATGCCGAGCTGGTGGCCGCGCGCGACCGCGCCGAGGCCGGCAACCGCGCAAAGAGCGCGTTCCTGGCCAACATGAGCCACGAGATCCGCACGCCGTTGAACGCCATCATCGGGCTGGGCTACCTGCTGCGCCGCGACGCGCAGGCGCCGCACGACCGCCAGCGGCTGGACCGCGTGCACGAGGCCGCCGGGCAGCTGCTGCAGCTGGTCAACGACATCCTCGACCTTTCGAAGCTGGATGCCGGCAGCGTCGCGCTGGAGGCCATCGACTTCTCGCTGGCCGACCAGCTGGCGCGCTGCCGCCAGCAGGTGGCCGAGCGCGCGCAGGCCTTGGGCCTGCAGCTGGACGTCCAGGCAGCGGGCGTGCCGGACGCGCTGCTCGGCGACCCCGGCCGCCTGTCGCAGGCGCTGCTGAACCTGATGAGCAACGCGGTGAAGTTCACGCCGCAAGGCCGCGTCGAGGTCCGCGTGGCGCTGCTCGGGGAAGACGCCCAGGGCCTGCTGCTGCGCCTGAGCGTGCGCGACACCGGCATCGGCATCGCGCCGGAGCGGCTGGGCCAGCTGTTCGCGCCGTTCGCGCAGGCCGACAGCTCGATGACGCGGCGCTTCGGCGGCACCGGGCTGGGACTGGCCATCACCCAGCGCCTGGCCCGCCTGATGGGCGGCGAGGCCGGCGCGCAGAGCCAGCCCGGCAGCGGCAGCGAGTTCTGGTTCACGGTGCGCCTGCAGCGCGGGCTGGCCGCGCGCACCGCGCCCGCGGCGCTGGACGACGTGCCCGCGCCAGCGCTGCCGGGGCCGCCGGCCCGGCCTTCGCTGCCTGGCCCCGGCGCCCTGGACGCCCGGCTGGCGCAGGGCCTGGCCGAACTGCTGCGCCTGCTGGAAGCCGGCGACTACGCCAGCCACGCGCGCTTCGAGCAGCTGGCCGCCGCGCTGCGCGAGCAGCAGGGCGCGGCCGTGGCGGCCGCCGTCGCCGAGCACCTGCGGCGCTTCGACCACGAAGCCGCCGCCGCGCAGCTGCGGCCGCTGGTCGCGGGCGGCTGTGCAAATTCAATTTAATTATCATTTCTACTAAAGTATTCCGGGCCACGGCCGATACACCCGGCACAGGCGCGTGGCGAAGGGGCCGCGCCGCGCTGATCGACAACGCCATTCGCCGCCCGGAGATCTCCCCATGTCCACGCTCTCGCCCGCCTGGTCCGCTGCGCCCAGGCCTGCCCCGGTCAACCCTGCCGACACCGGCCACGCCGGCTTCTTTGCCCACCATGGGCCGTGGGCCCCGGGGGTGCGGCTGTTCCGCCAGCTGCGCTTCAGCGCCAAGGCACTGATCATTTCGCTGACCTTCCTGCTGCCGGTGCTGGGGCTGCTGGGCTGGTTGCTGGAAACCGCCTACGACGACGCGCTGGCCGCCCGCATGGCCGCCACGCGCCAGCACGTGGAGGTGGCCCACGGCCTGATCGCCTGGGCCCAGGGCGAGGAAGCCGCCGGCCGGCTGCCGCGCGAGCAGGCCCAGCGCCAGGCACTGCAGGCCCTGAGCCAGCTGCGCTACGACGGCCAGGAGTACTTCTGGGTCAACGACATGCAGCCGCGCATGCTGATGCACCCGATCAAGCCCGAGCTGAACGGCCAGGACCTCGGCGCGATGAAGGACCCCAACGGCTTCGCGCTGTTCCAGGCCATGGTCGAGACGGTGCGCAGGAACGGCCAGGGCTTCGTCGCCTACCAGTGGCCCAAGCCCGGCGCCGACCAGCCGGTGGACAAGATCTCGTACGTGAAGGGCTTCGCGCCCTGGGGCTGGATCGTCGGCTCGGGCGTCTACACCGGCGACCTGAAGCAGGCCGAGCGCCGCAAGGCGCTGCACATCGCCGGCGTGGTGCTGGGCACGGTGCTGCTCGCGGCCTACCTGTTCCTGTGCTTCTACCGCGTGATCGACGGCGGCCTGAAGGAGACGCGCCGCCACCTGCGGGCGATGACCGACGGCGACCTGACCACCTCGCCCTCGCCCTGGGGCCGCGACGAAGCCGCCGAGCTGATGCTGGACCTGCGCAGCATGCAGGATTCGCTGCGCTCGGTGGTCAGCCGCGTGCGCGGCTCGAGCGACGGCATCCTCGGCTCGGCCGGCGAGATCGCCCATGGCGCGATGGACCTGTCGGCCCGCACCGAAGCCGCCGCGGCCAGCCTCGAAGAATCGGCCGCGTCGATGGAGCAGATCTCGGCCACCGTGCGCAACGGCGCCGAGCTCACCGCCCAGGCCGCCGAGGTGGCGCGCCACAACGCCGAAGTGGCCGACAACGGCGGCCGCGTGATGGGCCAGGTGGTCAGCACGATGGAGGCGATCCGCGGTTCCTCGTCGCGCATTGCCGAGATCATCGGCACCATCGACGGCATCGCGTTCCAGACCAACATCCTGGCGCTCAACGCCGCGGTCGAGGCGGCGCGCGCCGGCGAACAGGGCCGCGGCTTCGCCGTCGTGGCGTCCGAAGTGCGCAGCCTGGCGCAGCGCAGCGCCTCGGCCGCCAAGGAGATCAAGACGCTGATCGTCGGCAGCGTCGAGCAGGTCGAAGCCGGCACCGGCGTCGTGCGCCAGGCCGGCGCGGCGATGGCCGACATCCTCGGCTCCTCGCGCCGCGTCGACGAACTGCTCGGCGAGGTGGCCACCGGCGCGCGCGAGCAGAGCGCCGGCATCGCCCAGCTCGGCCAGGCGATCCAGGAGCTCGACCGCACCACGCAGCAGAACGCCGCGCTGGTGGAACAGACCGCCGCCGCGGCCGCCGCGATGCGCGAGCAGGCCGATGGCCTCTCGGCCGAGGTCGCGAATTTCCGCCTGCCCTGAATCCCGCCCCACCGCACGAGCCCACCCATGACCCTGACCACGCTGATCGTCGAAGACCATGCCGACATCCGCAAGCTGATCCGCATGACCTTGGAGTTCGAGGACCACCTGATCCAGGAGGTCGGCAACGCGCCGGACGCGGTGGCCGCCGCGCCCGCGCTGCGGCCCGACGTGGTGCTGCTGGACGTGATGATGCCGGGCGAGTACGACGGGCTCGAGGCCTGCCGCCGCCTGCGCGCCGACCCGAGGCTGGCGCACACCCGCATCATCCTGCTCAGCGCGCGCGGCCACAGCCGCGACATCGAGGCCGGCCTGGCCGCCGGCGCCGATGCCTACCTGCTCAAGCCCTTCAGCCCGCTGGCGCTGCTGGAGACCATCCAGCGCCACACGGCCACGAGCGAGACCCTGCGATGAAGCTGTCGGACGCGCCGCTGGTCGAATCGCGCCCGCCCTGCGAGCCGGCGATGCAGGAACTGTGCTTCGCGCAATCGGCCGCAGCCCAGATGGAGCAGCTGGTCACCGACCTGCGCCGCATGTACCAGGAGCGCAACGACGCGCTGCAGGAAGTGGCCCGTGCGCACCACGAGGCGCTGCTGCGCCTGTCGATCGCCGCCGACTTCAAGGATGACGACACCGGCGTGCACATCGTGCGCATCGCCTACCTCGCGCAGGCGCTGGCGCTGGCCCTCGGCGAGCGCCCGGCCTGGGCCAAGCTGCTGCGCCAGGCCGCGCCGATGCACGACATCGGCAAGATCGGCATCCCCGACAGCGTGCTGAAGAAGCCCGGCGCGCTGACACCCGACGAACGCCTGGTGATGAAGGGCCACCCGGCCATCGGCGCCGAGATCCTCGGCCGCTCGCGCATCCCGCTGTTCCAGCTGGCCGCCGAGGTCTCGATGACGCACCACGAGCGCTGGGATGGCAGCGGCTACCCCGCCGGCCTGGCCGGCGAGGCGATCCCGCTGTCCGGCCGCATCGTCGCGGTGGTCGACTTCTTCGATGCGCTGACGATGGACCGCGTCTACCGCAAGGCCTTCCCCGACGCGGTGGCGCTGGAGATGCTGCGCGCCGAGCGCGGTCGCGCCTTCGACCCGCGCCTGGTCGATGCCTTCCTGGCCAAGGCCGACGCGATGATCGGCCTGCGCGAACGCGTCAACCGCCAGCGCCCGAGCTTCGCCGACCTGATGGACTGACGCCCGATGAAGCCCCGTTCCTATCAAGCATTTGCAGCGGCCTGGATCCTGATGGCTGCCCTGATGACCGCCCTGCTGCTGGCGCCCGGCGCCGCCCGCGCCGGCCCGGTGCTCGACCGGCTCAAGGCCGGCGGCACGCTGCGCGTGTGCATCTGGCCCGACTACTACGGCATCACATGGCGCAACCCGCGCACCGCGCGGCTCGAAGGCATCGACATCGACCTGTCGGCCGAACTCGCCGCCGACCTGAAGCTGAAGCTGCAGTACGTCGAGAGCTCGTTCCCGACACTGATCGACGACCTGCGCGGCGAGCGCTGCGACATCGCCATGTTCGCCATCGGCATGCTGCCGCAGCGCATGGAGAAGCTGAAGTTCAGCCAGCCCTACCTGCAGAGCGACATCTACGCCATCACCACCCGCAGCAACAAGCTGGTGCGCCAGTGGCGGGACATCGACCAGCCCGGCGTCGTGGTGGCGGTGCAGGCCGGCACCTTCATGGAGCCGGTGATGGGCGCGGCGCTGAAGCAGGCGCGCATGGTCGCGGTGCGGCCACCCGAAACGCGCGAGCGCGAGCTCGAGGCCGGCCGCGTCGACGTCTTCATGACCGACTACCCGTACAGCCGCCGGCTGCTGGACAACGCCGACTGGGCCACGCTGATCTCGCCGCCCGCGCCGTTCCACGTGCTGCCCTATGCCTATGCCAGCGCGCCGGGCGACGAGGCCTGGTCGGCGACGATCGACGACTTCGTCGGCCGCATCAAGCGCGACGGCCGCCTGCTCGCCGCGGCACGCCGGCACGGGCTGGCGTCCATCGTCGTTCGATAACTAGCGAAATACGCGGCCACGATGTCCACCCCGATCGCCGACGCCGAATCGCGCGCCACCCGCCTGGCCTGGGCTGCCGGCGGCACGCTGGCCGCCGTGCTGCTGCTGGTGGCGCTGCTGCTGGGCTGGCAGGAGCGGCGCAACGCGCTGGCCTTCGAGATGGCGCGCGGCGAACTGCTGGCACGCCAGCTGGAAGACCAGGCCACGCGCGGCTTCGAGAGCAGCAGCACCGCGCTGGGCGCGCTGGCCGGCCTGCTGGCCAGCGCCCGCGAGCCGCTGAACGAGCGCCAGCTCGCGCCGCTGCTGAGCCAGGCCATGCCGGGCCTGCCCTTGCTGCGCAGCGTGGCCTTGGTAGACCTGGACGGGCGCGTGCTGGCCAGCAGCGTGCCGCAGGAGACCGGCCTGCAGCTGCCGCTGGCGACGCTGGGTCCGCTGCCCGAGACCGGCGCCGTGCGCATCGGCCCGCCGCTGCCGGGCCGCGGGCTGGCGGCGCTGGCCCGCCACGGCGCCAGCCCGCGCGGCCTGGCCTTCGTGCCGCTGCTGCGCGGGCTGCAGCTGCCCGGCGGCCGGCCGCTGCTGCTGCTGGGCGTGATGAACCCCGATGCCTTCGGCAACTACCAGGAAAGCGCGCTGCAGGGCGAGGCCGAGGGCGCGCGGGCGCTGCTGCTGGGCTACGACGGCCGGTTGCTGGCGGCCTCGCGCCTGGTGGCGCCCGTGCCCGGCGACGACCTGCGCTGGCATGCCGTGCCGCGCGGGCAGCTGGCCCGGCACGAGCATGGCGCGCTGCTGGGCACCGGCTCCAGCGGCACGACGCAGATCCTGGCCTTCCGCGCTTCGCGCAGCCTGCCGCTGGTGGCAGTGGTGGAGTATCCGGTCGACGCGGCACAGGCCCGCTGGTGGCAGACGATGCGCTGGGCGCTGGCCTTCGGCGGCCTGGGCATCGCGCTGGTGCTGGCGGCCACCTGGGTCGGCTGCCGCAGCCTGCGTGCCCGCGCACGCGCTCGCGCGCTGCTCGACGAGGCGCAGGCCCGCGTCGCGCACAGCGAACGCGAACTCAGCGTGCTGGTGCGCAGCGTGCAGAACCTGCTGTTCCGCACCGATGCGCAGGGCCGCATCACCTTCGTCAACCAGCGCTGGGCCGCCTGGAGCGGCCGGACCCCGGAGCAGACCGTCGGCCAGCGGCTGCGCGACACCGTGCTGCCCGCGGACGCCGCGCGCATCGACACGCTGTTCCAGGCCGGCCCCGGCGATCTCGCCCGCAGCGCCGCGGCGGTGGGCATCGCGGTGCAGCGCGGCGAGCCCCGCTGGCTGGACATCGCCGTGGTGCCGCTGCGCGACCGCGGCCAGGTGGTCGGCTTCGCCGGCAGCGCGGCCGACGTCAGCGACCGCTGGCGTGCCGAGCAGCGGCTGCAGCAGCTCAACGGCGAGCTGACCCTCGCGCGCGACAACGCCGAGGAGGCCTCGCGCGCGAAGTCGGAATTCATCGCCAACATCAGCCACGAGCTGCGCACGCCGCTGCAGTCCATCGTCGGCTTCTCGGAGCTGGGCATCGTGCGCGCCCGCGAGCACGAGCGCCTGGCCGGCATGTTCTGCGACATCCACGGCGCCGGCCACCGCATGCTGGCGCTGGTGAACGACCTGCTGGACGTGGCCAAGATCGACAGCACCGTGGGCACCTTCCACGTCGAGCGTGTCGACCTGCGCCGCCTGGTGCGCGGCGTCGCGCGCGAGCTGCAGCCGCTGCTGGACCGCCAGGGCCTCGGGCTGCAACTGGCGCTGGGCGAGCTGCCGCTGACGGCCAAGGTGGACCCGCTGCGCATCGAGCAGGTGCTGCGCAACGTGCTGGCCAATGCCATCAAGTTCTCGCCGACGGGCGCCGCCATCGAGCTCTCGGCCAGCGTCGACGACGGCCTGATCGCGATCCGCGTGCGCGACCATGGTCCCGGCGTGCCGCCGGCCGAGCTGGAGGCGATCTTCGAGGCCTTCGTGCAATCGAGCCGCACCAAGGACGGCTCCGGCGGCACCGGCCTGGGCCTGGCGATCTGCCGCAAGATCGTGGTGGCGCATGGCGGCAGCATCGACGCGGCCAACGCCCCCGGCGGCGGCGCCTGCTTCACGCTGCGGCTGCCGGCACGCGCCAGCGCCGAGACGATGCCGATGCCGCTGTGAGCGCGATCAGCCCGCGATGCCGACCTGCAGGGTGGCGACGTAGCCGGCACTGACGCTGCCGGTCAGGCTGGCCAGCTGCAGCGTGACGCCGTCGCTGAACACGTTGTCGGTGGCGAAGCTGATGCGCGCGAAGTTCGTCGCGCTGGTGCTGTAGCCGCTGCTGGCGTAGACCTCGTTGCACACGTTCACCGGGAACGCGATCTGCGAGGTCTTGATCTTGCTGCCGTAGCCGCTGGCGCTGGCCAGGCTGGGATAGACCTCGAAGTGCATGTGCGGCATGCGGCCGTCGTAGCAGCCGGGGAAGATGGTGGTGAACACCAGGTTGCCGCTGTCGTCGGTCTGCTGCACGCCGCGCAGGTAGTTCTCGCCGGTGACGCCGCTCGAGTACATCGAGTAGCGGCCCTGCCGGTCGCAATGCCACAGGTAGATCGCGCGGCCACCCAGCGCGGCGCAGCTGCCGGCCGTGTTGACCAGCTGCAGCCTCAGGGTCAACGGCACGCCGTCGGCCACGCCCGTCGCGCCGCCGATGCTCGAGCGGATGTCGCTGCGCACGATGCCCGTCAGCGCCAGCGCATTCGCGACGCTGCCGTTCGCGGTGTTCGAGCCGTCGCCGGGGTAGGGGCCGGCGGTTTCCTCGGGGATCACGCTGCAGCTGCCGCTGGTGGTGGTGGTGGTCGTGCCGGTGCTGCCGATGAGGGTGCCGGTGGTGGTGCCGGTCGTGCCGCCGGCCTCGTCGCCGCCGCCGCCGCAGCCGGCCATCAGCAGCGAGCCGGCGGCGCCGGCGCCGAGCAGCCAGAACAGCGTGTCGCGGCGGCCGGCGAGCTGCTGGCCGAGCCGGTTCAGGTCGGCGGCCAGGCCGTGGTCATGGGGTTCTTGCGCGTGAGCCATCGGAGTCTTCCTGCTTGCTTCGGGCGGCGGACATCGCCGCGCTGCTTTGCAGTGTGAAGCGCCGGTGTTGCGCGAATGGCAGGTGCTTTGTGTCGCTGCCGACACAAGGCACAGCCTGTGTCGGGACGCTCGGTCAGCGGCCGGCGGCCGCATCGAAGACGTAGCCCTGGCCGCGCAGCGTGCGGATCATCTGGGTCTCGCCGCCGGCATCGCCCAGCTTGCCGCGCAGGCGCGACACCGCCAGGTCGATGCTGCGGTCGGTGGCCTCGACGCCGGGCGTGCGCGTGAGCTCGAGCAGGCGCTCGCGGCTGAGCACCTGGCCGGCATGGTCGACGAAGGCCGACAGCAGGCGGAACTCGGCCGCCGACAGCGACACCAGCGTGCCGTCGGGCGCCAGCAGGTGGCGGCGGATGCGGTCGAAGGTCCAGCCGGCGAAGCGCGTCTCGGCCTGCACGGCCGCGGCCAGCGCCTGGCCGCGCCGCAGCACCGCGCGGATGCGGGCCACCAGCTCGCGCGGCTCGAAGGGCTTGGGCACGTAGTCGTCGGCGCCGAGCTCGAGCCCCAGCACGCGCGAGATCGGGTCGCCCTGCGCGGTGAGCATGATCACCGGCAGCGCCGGCCGCGTGCCCTTGAGCCAGCGGCACAGCGCCAGGCCGTCGTCGTCGGGCAGCATCAGGTCGAGCAGCACCACGTCGACCTCGGCGGTGGGCGCCACGCGGCGGAAGCTCGCGCCATCGGCCAGCGCCTGCACGCTGATGCCATGCTGGCCGAGGTAGCCGGTCACCAGCTCGCGGATCGCGGCATCGTCGTCGAGCAGCAGGCAGTTCAGCATGGCCGCTCCTTTGGCACGTCAGCGCCTCAATCCAGCGTGACTTCGGTGCGGACGGTGCCGGCACGGTCGGCGCTGGCGGTCAGCGCCAGGTGCGTGCCGCGCGGCGCCTTGACGACCCACTCCGCCACCGCGCGGTCGGCGGTGATCTCCTTGTTCGGCAGGAAGGCCTGCAGCGAGTTCTTCGGCGCATGGCCCTCGAGGTGCGGGCCGACGATGCGCTGCGGGCCCGACACCAGCGCCACGCCCGGCGGCAGGTGCAGCTCGAACACGGTGCCGCGCACCGTCTTGCGCTCCAGCGCGCGCTTGCTGATGTTCGACGGCAGGTAGCCCGCATTGCCGACCGCGAAGCGCACGCGCCAGGTGTCGGGGCCCAGCGCGCGCACCTCGGTGCGCAGCACCTCGAGCTTGGGCAGGCTCAGGGCCAGCTGCGTCAGCCAGGCCGGGAAGCGCGCGGCCTCGCGCTCGCGCAGCTGCGGCGGCGGGTTGCGCCAGTAGTTCAGCCGGTCCCAGCCGCCGAGCTCGACCATGCCCAGCTGCGGGTGGCGGTACGGGTACCAGTTGACGTGGGCCTGGCCGCCGCACTGCTCGTCGCTCCACTTCAGCAGCTTCAGGTCGTCCTCGACCGGGTGCTCGCGGTACCAGTGGATCCAGTCGTAGTCGGTGATGCCGGCTTCCTTGTTCGGGGCCCAGATCTCGACGGTCCAGAACAGCGCGCCCAGGTGCTCGTAGATCCAGTCCTGCGTGCCTGTGATGACTTCCTTCGGGTGGTACTTGAAGTCGTGGAAGATGCTGATCGAGGGGTAGCCGGTGAGCTTCTCGCCGAGCGCCGACAGGCGCTTGTAGACCCACAGGTCCTCGGGCGTCATGTCGTCGTCGCTCTGCGTGCCCATCGGCCGCAGGATCACGCCCGAGTGGGTGTGGAAGCTCACCGCGGCGCCGATGTTCGGATGCGCGGTGATGAACTCGACCATCGCCCGCACCTCGGGCTCGCTGGTCGGGAACGGGCCGGCGCCCTTCTGCTCGAACTCCTGGCGCCAGTAGGCCGGGAAGTTGCGGTTCAGGTCCAGGCCCTCGCGGTCGGGGTTCACGCTGATGCGCAGGCCGTCGTAGTGCGTCAGCGTGCCCTCGGGCATCACGCGGTAGTACTGGCCGCCGAACTCGCCGGGCTCGCGCGGCACCATCAGCCGCGGGTCGGCCTCGTGGCATTTCCAGGGCCCGTGCGGATCGGGCACGCGCATGTGCAGCACGCGGCCGTCGCCGTCGATGTCCTCGGCCGTCAGGCCTTCCACCGGGTCTTCGTCCCAGGGGTAGGGCCGCGTCGACGAGCGGATGTAGCGCGGCTTGTCTGCCAGCGCCAGCTCGGCGCCGTCGGGGTTGACGCGCGGGCAGATGTAGACCGCGCGGGTGTCCAGCAGCTGCGTCACCTTGGCGTCGCTGCCGTGGCCCGACAGCAGCTGGTGCAGCCAGTACAGGCAGGCCGTGGACGCGGTGAGCTCGCCGGCGTGGATGTTGCCGTCGATCCAGAACGCGGGCTTGTCGCGGTCGGCGCCGGTCTTGGCATTCGTCAGCGCGATGACCCAGATGTCGCGCCCCTCGTGGCTCTTGCCGATCGAGCGCAGCTGCGCAAGCTCGGGCCGCGCGGCGGCGTATTCCTGCAGCAGGCCGGTCAGTTCGGCATGGCGGTAGAAGATGTCGAAGCGGGGGTCAGGCAGAGGGGCCACGGCGCGCGGAAGTGTCGACAGGAGGGGAAATCGAGTGTCGCACGGCGCCGCGCCGCGACCGGTAGGGCAGCTGCAGCGTCAGCGCCACCAGCGCCAGCACGTGGTACTGCCAGGCCACGCGCGGCATGTCCAGCAGGCTGTCGACCAGCCCGACGATCATGAAGCCCAGCAGCGCGGCGGCCAGCGCCGGCGCCAGCGGCTGCGCGGCCGCGCTGCCGAGCGTGACGCGCCCCATCGCCGCCAGCCACACCAGGCCGGCGATCAGCAGGCCGAGGCCGCCCTGCTCCACCCACAGGTGCACGGCCAGGTTCTTCGCATGCCAGGGCAGGTGAAAGCGGTCGCTGGAGAAGAACCAGCGCGCCAGCCCGCCGCTGCCGCGGTCTTCGAAGTCGCCGTTGTGCAGCAGCTCGCGGCCGCTGGCGTCCTTCAGCGACAGGTGGGCCAGCGCCACCGGCACCGCGCCGGTCTCGCTGCCGATCGAGAACACCACCACGCGCGGCAGGTACCACGGATCGGGCGGCAGCCCTTCGCCGTCGACCCGCTGGCTGAAGTGCTGCCATTGCCCCTGCGTGGCCGGCACCTCGAGGTTGCGCACCTGGCAACCGCCATCGTCGTACAGCAGGTGCTTCTTGCAGACGTCGACATGCACGTTCACCGGCTTGTCGGCGCGGGCGTCGAAGGCCACCGTCAGCCTGCCCTCGGGCGGCGCGATCCGCTGCGAGACGCGCAGGATCTCGCCCCAGCCGATCATGTGCGTGCCGGCGGCCATCACCAGCCAGGCACGGTCGCCTTCGGCCTGGCGCCGGAAGTCGCCGGGCCGCTCCTGGGGGCCGGCCGTCATCGCGTAGTGCTCGGGGTAGCGGCCCAGGCCGATGCCCAGCCACTGCTGTTCGGCCGTTTCGGTGAGTCCGATGCCGCGGCGCCAATGCGCCTCGCGCCCGCCCAGGTCGCCTTCGGACGCCGACAGGCGCTCGGTCATGTAGGCGCCGCCGCCGAACACTGCGACCATCGCGGCCATCGCCACCAGCGCGGTGGCCATCAGCCCGTGCCAGCGCGGCGCGGCCGGCCAGCGCAGGCGCGGCTGCGTGGCCGCGGCGACGAACACGCCGAACAGCAGCAGCGCCACCGGCCAGGCCGCGGCCAGGCCTTTCGCATAGCCCCAATGGTCGGCCACCTGCACCATCGCCGCCAGCGCGGCGATGAAGCCGGCCAGCGCCAGCGCGCCGAGCACGCTGGGGCCCGCGGTCGGCGGCCCCTGGCGCAGCCGCCAGGCCAGCAGTGCGCCGCTGGCCAGCAGCCACAGGCCGAAGGCGATGTACGGCGCCTTCGGCACGGCCGTGGCCGCGGCCAGCGACAGCCCGGCCGCCACCAGGCCCAGCAGCAGGCCGGCGGACCATTCCGCGCGCCCGAAGCGCGCCGCCTCATGCGCCAGCGGCAGCATCAGCCAGACGCAGCCGATCAACGCCAGCAGGCCGCGGTAGCCGGCACCGCCAAAGACGAAGAAGGCCGCGACCGCGAAGCCGGCCAGCAGCAGCGCCGCCGGCAGCAGCTGGGCGCCCAGCTGTCGGCGCGCATCGGCGTCGCGCCCGGCCAGGCGCTGGCGCACGACCAGCACCGCCATCAACGCCAGGCCGGCCGGCAGCGCGACGTAGACGATGCGCGAGAAGGTGGTCAGGGCGGCATAGCCCGCCAGCAGCAGCGTGAACAGCGCTAACCCGAGATCGGCGCGGCCACGGGCCTGCAGCCCCAGCAGCACCGCGAACGGCAAGGTCATCGCCAGGTAGCCGTCGAGCGCGGCACCGCCGACATGCATCTCCCAGAACAGCGCGGTGGTGCGGTAGTCCGACGAGAAGTTCAGCAGCTCGGTGAAGGCCAGGCGCTCGTACAGCGCGGCCATCGCGCAGCCGGCCAGGCCCAGCGTCAGCCCGCGCAGCAGCAGGCGCTGCGCGCCGGGCAGGTCCTGCCGGCAGGCCGCGCGCCACAGCGGCCACCACAGCAGCGCGGCCGGCAGCGCCTTGGCCAGGCGCAGTGCATTCATCGGCTCGCGGTAGCCCTGGGTCCAGCCGAACTGCCAGCCGCCGGCATCGGCCACGCCGCGCCACATCGACAGCCCCACCGAGCCCAGCGCCAGCAGCACCAGCAGCACCGACACCAGCGGCACCGCGGGCAGCCGCGGCACGCCGCCATCGGGCGCCGGCGGCTCGGGCGCCGGCCAGGCCAGCCGCCCATAGGCGCCGGCCGCAGCGGCCAGCAGCAGCAGGTCGAACTCCTCGACCAGCAACCAGCCGGTCCACGGCGTCAGGTCGACCAGCGGCAGCAGCGCCGGCACGGCCGCCAGCGCCACCCAGCGCCAGCGCCAGGCGGCCAGCGCGATCAGGCCGATCGGCAGCGCCGAGCCCGCGCCGACCAGCGGGTGATGCCAGCCCAGGCCCAGTGCGAGCACCAGGCACAAGGCGGACAGCAGGGCGGCACCGATCGAAGCCATGGCGGCGGAGTGTCGCAGAGGCCCGAAGGCCTGCGCCCCGCCTCACTGCCCCTTGAAGCGCGGCTGGAAGTGGCGCGACACCGGCAGCTTCTCGGGCCGGCCATGCAGCGTCAGGTGCATCGTGCCCTCGTCCACCCGCACCGCGGCGGCAATGTGCAGGTGGTTGACGATCACCGAGCGGTGCACCTGCCAGAAGCGCTCGCCGTCGAGCTGCGTCAGCAGCTCCTTCAGCGGCGTGCGGATCAGCGCCTCGCCGTCGGCATGCACGACGCGGGTGTAGCGCGCGTCGGCCTCGAAGTAGACGACGCTGTCGACGCGGATCAGCCGCACCTCCTTGCCGACGCTGGCCTGGATCACCGCCGGCGGCGCCGGGCGGCGGATCTGGCCGGCCAGCTGCGCCAGCAGCGCCTGCAGCGCCGCATCGGGCGGCGGCGGGCGGTCGAGCCGCGCCTGCACGCGCGCGATGGCCTGCGCCAGCCGCTCGTCGTCGACCGGCTTGAGCACGTAGTCGACCGCGCCGGCGTCGAAGGCCGCCAGCGCATGGTCGCCGTACGCGGTGACGAACACCACCTGTGCGCGGCCGCCGATGCGCTGCGCGACCTCGATGCCGCTGAGGCCCGGCATGCGGATGTCGAGGAAGCAGGCCGCCGGCTCGTGCTCGAGGAAGGCGTCCCAGGCGTCGGCGCCGTTGACCGCGGCGGCGACGACGTGCAGCGCCGGCCAGCGCCGCTGCAGCGCGGCCAGCAGCTGCGCGCGCGGCGCCTCTTCGTCGTCGGCGATCAGCGCGGTGACGGGGGTGTCGATGACGGGCATGCCGATGCGGGGGGTGTCGGTGGCGTCGTTCATGGTCGGTCGGCGGACAGGGTCTGCAAGGGCAGCCGCAGGCGGGCGCAGGTGCCGCCGCCGGCTTGCGGTTCGAGGCTCAGCGCGGCCGCGTCGCCCCAGGCCTGGGCCAGGCGGGCGCGCGAGTTGGCCAGGCCCAGGCCTTCCTGCAACGGCAGCGCCAGGCCGGCGCCGCTGTCGCGCACCTCGACGAGCGTGTGCTCGCCCTCGCGCCAGGCGCGCACCGCAATCTCGGCACCCTGCAGGCTGGGCTGCACGCCATGCTCGACGGCGTTCTCCACCAGGGTCAGCAGCAGCCCCGGCGGCAGCCGTTGCGTGCGCGCCAGGCCATCGGCCTCGAGCGTGAAGCGCAGCCGCTCGCCCAGGCGCGCCTGCATCACCTCCAGGTAGCGCTGCGCGGCTTCGAGCTCCTCGCCCAGGCTCAGCAGGCGGTGCTGGAACAGCGGCAGCGTCGCGCGCAGGTAAGCGGTGAGCGAGGCCAGCAGCGGCGCGGCGCGGGCGTCGCCCGACGCGACCCAGTGCTGCAGCGAGGCCAGCGTGTTAAACAGGAAGTGCGGCTGGATCTGCGCGCTGGCCAGCTGGCGCGCCATGTCGATGGCCTGCTCGCGCTCGGCCAGCTCGCGCAGGCGGGCCTCGATCTGGTGGGCGCGGAACACGGTGAGGGCCCAGAACGCCAGCGAGCTGGCCATCGCCACCAGGCTGATCGCGCCGCCGACCCAGCGGCGCAGGTCCGGATCGGGCAGCCAGGGCCGGGCCGCATAGGCCAGCGCCACGAGGCCGAACGCGCAGACCATCGAGACGCCGAGCAAGCGGCCCCGGGTCGGCCTTCGCCATAACCACATGGCCGCTCGATATACCGGATAAAGCGCGGCCATCAGCGTGATCCCCACCCAGGGCACGGCCGGCGCAGGCAACAGCTGCAGGCCGGCGACCACGCACGCCAACAGGTTGACCGCCAGCACCATCAGCAGGGTCGGGCTGGGGCGGTCGTGACCGGCGCGGGCCAGTTCCTCGTCGGTGAACGGCCGGGCCGGGCCCGGATACCAGAGCTGGCTCCAGTCGATGCGCTCGCGATGGCGATCGAGGGTGGTCATGCCGCCCGCCCTTCGATCGTCACGCGGGCCAGCGTGCCGGCGTCGGTGGCCTGCAGGTTCAGGCTGGCCGCGCTGCCGAAGCGGTGCTGCAGCCGTTCGCGGCAATTGGCCAGGCCGACGCCGTCGTGCCAGCCGGGCGCCAGCGGCTGGCCACCATTGAGCACCGCCAGCTCGAAGCGGCCGGCCACGCGTTGCGCGCGCACCGCGATGCCGGCCGGCTGCAGCGCGGGCGCGACGCCATGCTCGACGGCGTTCTCCAGCAGGGTCAGCAGCAGGCCCGGCGGCAGCGGCTGGTCCAGGCAGTCGTCGGCCACCGTGAAAGCCAGGTCCAGCCGCTCGCCCAGCCGCGCCTGCATGATGGCCAGGTAGTGGCGGGCCAGCACCAGCTCGTCGCCGAGCGTGGCCTGCTCGCGCGCCAGCAGCTCGGTCGAGCCGCGCAGGAATTGCGTCAGCGAGCGCAGCAGCGCCGGCGCGCGGGCGTCGCCGGTGTCCACCCAGTGCTGCAGCGCGGCCAGCGTGTTGAAGATGAAGTGCGGCTGGATCTGCGCCTGCAGCAGCTGCAGCCGGGCCTCGGCGGCATGGCGCGCGGCGGCGTCGCGCTCGGCCACCAGCTGCGACTGCTGCAGCGCGCGCTGGATCTGCGCGCGCCGGCCCGTGGCCACCGCCCACAGCATCAGCAGCAGCGCCCTGCCGGCCAGCAACTGCACCGGCGTCGCGCGCCACAGCGCACGCAGCAGCTTCTCCCAGCCGGGCGGGCCACCGG
>NZ_JBGAGA010000053.1:0-41339 GCF_044226965.1 Aquabacterium sp.
TCCCACAGCCAGTAGCCCACCTGGTCGTGGTAGGTCTTCACCTGGTCGGGCTTGGTCACGTGCGTGTGGTAGCGCAGCCCGTACAGCAGCTGCGGCCCGTTGGTCTGCGGGTCGATCGGCTGCAGCTCGATGCGCTCGACATACGCCTGCTTGCGCGGCCCGTCGGCCTTGGGCTTGACGTCCAGCCCGCGCGTGCCCTGCCAGACGCCGGCCATCGGCGCCAGCGGGCCCAGGTTGTTCAGCGTGTGCACGTCGACGTTCGACGGCTCGGTGTAGATGTCGCTCGGGAAGTCGCTCATCGCGGGGCTCGGGCCTGTGGGCTGCACATGGCCTGCGAGCATAGCGCCGGCCGCGGCACAGGTGCCGCGGCCCGGTCCATCCGGAACGGTCAGGCGACGATGTCCGCGCCGTGCAGCGGGTCGACGCCGATCAGCGCGGTGGCGCCGGCAGTCGGGCCCACCGGCCAGGTGCCGTCGGCGAATTGCAGGTTCTCGATGCCGCTCAAAGTGTCGACGCCGTCGCGATCGGCCACCGTGTCGGTGATCTTGTAGGTGTTGTTGCTGCTGTTGAAAGCGATCTGGTAGTCGGCATGGTTGCCGCTGTAGACGGCGGTGTCGTTGCCGGCGCGGCCGATCAGCACGTCGTTGCCGGCGCTGCCGATCAGCACGTCGTTGCCGGCGCTGCCGATCAACCAATCGTCGCCGCTACCGGCGTCGAGCCGATCGTCGCCATCGCCGCCGCGTAGCACGTCATTTCCGTTGCCGGCCGTCAGCTTGTCATTGCCTCCTGCACCGTAAAGGCTGTCATTTCCTGCACCACCGGTCAGCGCGTCCGAACGGTTGGTGCCATTGAGCACCTGCCCCCCGACGCTGGACATGATCGGCAGAGTGATGTCGGCGAACTTCAGAAAGTCGATGGCTTTGAGCGTGTCCGTACCGTCTCGGCCGCTCGTCTTGTCCGTAATCGTGTACTGTGCCAGCGTGCTGTCGTAGGTGATCACGTAGTCCGCAAAAGGACCGCTGTAGACGGCCGTGACCGTTGCGCTCATGCCTCCGCTGAGCACATCATTGCCAGCCCCGCCTGTCAATGTATCGTCGCCATATTTGCCACCGTACAGGCTGTCGTTGCCGGGCGTGCCGATCAGCAAATCGGATGCGTCGGTGCCCAACAAGACCTGACCACCGGGGCTCGCGCCGATCGGAATCAACGCATCGATGAACAGTAAGTTCTCGATATGGCTCAACGTATCGGTTCCGTCACGGCCGCTGACCTTGTCCGTCAGCGTGTATGTGCCCGATGTGGCGTCGAATGTGATCACATACTCGGCGTATCGACCTCGATAGCCAGCCTGGTCTATGCCGCCGCCGCCGTCTATTGAGTCATTGCCGGCGGAGCCGGAGAAGAACTCATTGGAGAGTGTGCCTGTGAGCACGTCGTCGCCCTCAGTGCCGTAAAAGCTACCAAGGTTGGAAGTTGCCAGGCTTCGGTCGGCGAATTCAAGCGTCGAGAAGTTGCTTCCAAGAATGTCTGTGCCGTCGCGCCCGGCAACGCTGTCACTGACGACAAATTGATATGTGTGCGGGTCTCGGCTGATGGTGTATTCCGCCGCATTGCCGCGGAACACGGCCGTGCTGCTTTGCCAACTGCTCAGGAAGTCGTTTCCAGGGCCGCCCGCAATGCGCCATGGTACAGATTGGTCGTTGACAAGGCTGTCGTCACCATCACCACCTTCAAGCAAGGTCGCGCTGGTTTGTGAGCTGTAGTACGTGGCACCGGCACTCTTCGGGCCCGCAGCGATGGTGCCGTCATCGAAGATGAAGGTCTCGATCCCCACGACCGTGTCGGTGCCGAAATTGGCATTCGACACCGTGTAGCGACCGGTGCCTGCGTCGAAAGTAATGACGTAGTCGCCGTAGCGACCGTCGAAGGCGGTCCGATCGTTCCCGTCGCCACCATTCAGTGTGTCGTTTCCCTTGTCGCCGTACAGAAAATCGTCACCACCGCGCCCGAACAGCAGATCGTCACCTTGTCCACCGACCAAGCTATTGTCGGTGTCGTCGGCAATGATGACTATTCCGGTCGCGCCATGTCCTGCCGCCTTGCTGCTGCTCATGCTTCCCGTCCCTAAGAGATCTCGTTCGCCGTTCCTCCGGCGACGCGATGCTAACGAGGGATTTGCGCCTCACACCCCCCGCGAACCGGGTGGGGATGTCTCGCCCAGCAGCCTGCGGCGGATGCGGGCCATGCGCTCGAAGTACGCGGGGGTCAGCAGCAGCCCGGCGACGACCAGGTCGCCGCGCTTGCCGTCGGGCTCGCGCAGGAAGCCGCGCATCGTGCCTTCGATCTCGAAGCCGAGTTTCTGCGCCACCTGGATGGCCGCTCCGTTTTCAGGGTAGAAGTAGGCGGTCAGGCGTTCGAGCTTCAGGCGTTCGGCCAGGAAGCCCAGGGCCAGGTGCGAGGCCTCGGGGCCGACCCAGGGGCTGCAGCCGGGATCGCGGATGCCGATCAGGTACTCGGCGCGCCGGTGGCCCAGCGTGATGTTGGCGATGCTGACGAAGCCGACGCCGCGGCCTTGCGTGCGGATGGTCCAGTGCAGGGCCTGCGCCTCGCCGACGATCGTGGCGTGCTCGCGCGCCAGCAGCGCACGCAGCGCGTCATCGTCCGCCGGCAGCGGCGCGGCCATGCGGTTGAACCTGGCCATGAAGGCGGCATCGGCCCAGCAGGCGCGCACCAGCGACAGGTCGTCCGGCCCGCGCCGGTGCAGGCTGACACGCGGGCCTTCGAGTGGCTGCCACCAGAACGGTTCGTGCTGCCAGCCCAGGTGCAGCAGTTGCGGATCCGGGCGCTCGCGCAGCCGCGCGGCAATCCACTTGCGCGCCTCGTCAAAGCGGCCGGCGCGGCGCAATGCACGAAGCTGATCGGCGGGCGAGGCAGGGGGCGGCGTCACGGCGACGCATGGTATTCGAGGCCTGTCTTGGCCAGGCCCGTGAGGTCGATGTTCGTCGCGTTGAGATCGGTATCGGCCGCCAGCACCGCGAGCTGGCCGATGCTCATGCCACCCTTGAGCAGGTCGACGAAGGGCTGCGCGTCCGCGCTGCTGGGCACGCCGCCGATCACATTGCCCCACAGCAGCTTGACCACGTCGGCCGGCGCGCTCTTGCCGGTGACGGACACCGCCAGCGCGGCCAGGTCGGTGTAGGACATGCCGTCGTCGAGCAGCTTCAGGCCGATGCCGACGTAGTCGCGGTTGGCCACCGCCTTGGCGCCAAACACCGCGCCGATGATGCGGGCCACCTGGCCGGCGTGGCCGGCGTGGCCGTCGAGGTCGAGCGCGACCTGCAGATCGTTGAACTGCAGCCGTTCCACGCTGCTGACGGTGTCGGTGCCATCCGCGCCCGACTGGTCGGCGATGCTGTAGCCGTTGGTGGCGACGGCCACGGCGTAGCGCGAGCGCGGGCCGGCGAAGACCGCGCGGTCCAGGCCCGCGCCGCCGGCGATGAAATCGTTGCCGGGGCCGCCTTGGACCACGTCGTCGCCGCCGCCGGCGTTGATGTAGTCGTTGCCGCTGCCGGCCTGGGTGCGGTCGGCCTTGTCGCCGAGGGTGAACCAGTCGTCGCCGCCGAGCAGGGATTCGAGCAGCCGGTCGACGCGCAGCGTGGTCCCGGCCGACCCCAGTTCGGGCACCGTGCTGCCGCCGGGAAAGGACAGCGTGACCGAAGAGGCATCGGGCAGCACATAGACCGCGCTGCTCAGCGGGCCGAGCCTGCCCTGTGCGTCGAAGCTGCCGTAGAGCTTGAGCGTCGAACCCTGCTTGCTGCCTTCGGGCGTGAAGCTGAGGGCGACCCCTTCGCTGCTGGTGGACGAGACGAAGCCGGTGCTTGGCGACAGGTTGTCGAACGCACTGGCGAGTGATCCGCTGACGATGGCCATGCGCGCGTCCTCAGCCGCCCAGGGTGTAGGGATCGGCGGCCGCGTAGTTGACCTGGTAGCCCAGGTCTTCAAGGCAGCCGACGGTGATGATGCTCAGCGGCATCGGTGGCGCGTTCTCGGCATAGCCGGTCATCAGCTCGGTGTGGAACACGCTCTCCGACCAGTGGCTGCCTGCGGTGCCGCTGCCGCCGCCGGTTTCGATCGGCACCGCGGTGAGGCCGAGGTTGCCGGTGACCTGCCGGTAGGCGTCGACACCGTTGGCGCCGATGTAGTTCGAGCCGCTGATCAGGCCCTTCTGCCGGAACATCGCGCCGTTGATGCCGAGCACATGGCCCATCTCGTGCAGGATCACGCTCTCCAGCGTGCCGTCGGCTTCCATCGCGGCCAAGTCCGCGCTGTCGAACTGCATCATGCCGCGGTAGGCCAGGCCGCTGTCGCTGCTGCTGCGCCAGGCGGTGGCGCCGGCCTGGCCCAGGATGCTGCCGACGCCGTCGATGTTGCTGATCTGTGCTTCGATCAGCAGGTCGTCGATGGTGCCGTATTGCCGGTCGACGACGTTGCTGAGATCGCCGGTGATGATCTGCGACCAGTGTTGCGCCGCCTGGTCGAAGTAGGTCTGGAAGCGCGCGTCGCCGCTGTAGACGATGCGGATCGAAAAGCTGCCGTCGCCGCCATCGCCGCCGCGCTGCTGGGCCGAAAGGCTGTAGCCGCCGGTACCGCCCGATGCCATCTGCGCGGCGAGGTAGTAGGTGCCGCTGGCGGGGGCCAGGTAGCTGATCAGGGCGTTGTTGCCGCCGCCACCGTCGTCATCGCTGGCCAGCAGCGTGCCCTGGGTCGAGTACAGCCCGAGGCGCGGATCATTCTGGCCGCTGCCATTGAGGCGGAATTCGTAGCGCTGGCCGGCGCTGAGGGTGACCGCGAACCAGTCGCTGTCGTTCGCGCTCTCGACATTGCCGCTGGTCGAGCCGCCCACCGCCAGCCTGCCCGTCGTGCCGGTGTTGCCGGCGTAGTCGTCGCTGCCGCCGATGCCGCTGCTGGCGCTGAGGCGGTAGCTGCCGGTCAGGCTGCCGTAGGCGCTGGCCGCCAGGTAGTAGGTGCCGGCGCTCGGGGCGGTGAACTTCAGCAAGGCATTGCTGCCGCTGCCGCTGTCGTCGTCGCGGGCCAGCGAGGCGCCGTTGGCACCATACAGCGTGAGCACCGGGTCGCCGAGGCTCAGGCCGTCCAGCGCAAACGTGTAGGACTGGCCGGCGGCGAGCGTGATCGCGAACCAGTCGGCATCGCTGGCGGTCTCGATGGACCCGGTGGCCGTGCCGCCGACCGCGATTCGGCCGGAGGTGCCGCTGCCGGCGGCGTAGTCGTCGCTGCCGACGCTGGCGGCGCTGAGGCTGTAGCTGCCGGTTTGCGTGCCGGCGGCGCCAGCGGACAGGTAGTAGGTGCCGCTGGTGCCGGGCTGGTAGTTGATCAGGGCATCCAGGCCGCCGCCGCTGTTGTCGTCGCTGGCCAGTGACGTGCCGCTGGCGCTGTAGAGCGTCAGTGCGGCGTCGCCGAGCGTCACGCCGTGCAGCCGGAACTGGTAGGTCTGGCCGGCGTTGAGCGTGATCGCGAACCAGTCCTTGTCGCCGCTGGTTTCCACCGTGCCGCTGCTGCTGCCGCCGGGTGCCAGGCGGCCGCTGGTGCTGCTGTTGGCGGCGAAGTCGTCGCTGACCAGGGCCTGGGCCGCCACGGTGTAGCGGCCGGTGCCGCTGCCGACATCCATCGCGGCCAGGTAGAAGGTGCCGGTGCTCGGCGCGGTGAACTGGATCTGGGCGTTCAGGCCCCCGCCGCTGTCGTCATCGGCGGCCAGCAGATCGCCGTTCGCGGTGAAGACGGCGAACAAGGGGTCGGCGAGTCCGTTGCTCGCGAGCTGGAAGCGGTAGGTCTGGCCGGCGCTGAGGCTGACGGCGAACCAGTCGACATCGTGCGCCGTCTCGATGCTGCCGCTGCTGCTGCCGCCCAGTGCCACGCGGCCGGTGGTCGAGGCATTCGACGCGAAGTCGTCCTGCTGCCGCGCGCTGGCACTCAGCGTGTAGGTGCCGGTCTGTGTGCTGTAGCCTCGCGCCGCGAGGTAGTAGGTGCCGCTCGTGCCGGCATTGAAGCTGATCAGCGCATTCAGCCCGGTGCCACTGTCGTCGTCGGTGCCCAGCAGCGCGCCGTTCGGCGCATACAGCGACAGCGTCGGGTCGACCAGCGAGACCCCGTCCAGCTTGAATTCGTAGCTCTGCCCGGCACTGAGCGAGACCGCGAACCAGTCGACATCGCCCGCCGTCTCGATGCTGCCCCGGCTGGCCTGGCCCACGACCACCTTGCCGCTGGTGCCGCTGTTGGCGGCGAAGTCGTCGGCGACGCGGGTGCTGAAGTTGTAGCTGGTGCTGCCGGCAAAGCCATTGCCGGCCAGGTCCTTCACGCTGCCGGCGGCGAATTCCAGCCGGTAGCCGGTGCCCGGGCTCAGGTCGGCGCTGGGGTTGACGGTCAGCGTGCTGCCGGAAAAGACGAGGTTGCCGCTGCTCGCCGCGTTGTAGGTCTCGACGACGACGCCCGCCGCGGTCTTCAGCACGATGCTGCCGCTGCCGCGCTGCACGTTCTCGCTGAAGGTCAGCTTCAGGTCGGCGCCGACGGCCACGTTGGTCGCCTCGTCCGCCGGGTCGAAGCTCACCACGGTGGGCGGCGTGGTGTCGAAGGCGGCGGCCGAGGCGGCCCGGGTGCCGTCGGCGAACTTGAAGAACTCCACGCCGGTGAGCGTGTCGCTGCCGTCGCGGTCGCTCACTTTGTCCGTTACGGTGTAGCTCGCGGTGGTGGTGTCGTAGCGCACGGTGTAGTCGGCGAACTTGCCGCTGAACACCGCCGTGTCGGTGCCGCCACGGCCGTCGATCCGGTCGTCGCCCTTGCCGCCGCGCAGCGTGTCGTTGCCGCCGTCGGTGCCGCCGATCTGGTTGCCGTAGTCGTTGCCGGTGAGCGTCAGGCCGATGGTGCCGAAGCCCGCCAGGTTCTCGACGTAGGGCAGGGCTTCGAGCGAGTAGCTGAAGGGCACCCAGACCTTGTCGAGCCCGTTGCCCGAGGTCTCCACCACCTGGTCGGCTGGATCGTCGAGCACGTAGGTGTCGTTGCCGGCGCCGCCCTCGAAGCGGTCGACGCCGCCGCGCTTGTCGCCGTCCCAGTCGAAGGTGTCGTTGCCCTTGCCACCGTACAGCGTGTCGTTGCCGGCGCCGCCGTTGAGCATGTCGTCGCCGTCCTGGCCGTCGATGCGATCGTCGAGCGGGCCGCCGTTCAGCGTGTCGGCGCCCGACGTGCCGGTCAGGTTCAGGCCGCCCTCCGTGCCGCCGCCGACCGGCCGCGTGCCGTCGCTGAACTTCAGCAGCTCGACGCCGCTGAGCGTGTCGGTGCCGTCGCGGCCGCTGGTCTTGTCGGTCACCGTGTAGGTGCTGGCGGTGGCGTTGAAGGTGATGGTGTATTCGCCGAACTTGCCGCTGAACACCGCGGTGTCGTTGCCGTCTTCTCCGTAGAGGCTGTCGTTGCCACTGCCGCCGGTCAACAGGTCGTCGCCCTTGCCGCCATAGATGATGTCGTCGCCCTTGCCGCCGGTCAGCGTGTCGTTGTTGCCGGTGCCGTTGATGGTCTGGCCGTTGCTGCTGCCTGCCGGCGTGTGGAACACCACGTCGTCGTAGGCGCTCAGGCCGCCGGGGTCGGTGGCAGTCACCCGCACCGTCAAGTCGCCCGAGTTGGCTGGTGCGGTGCCCAGGAACTTCTGCGTCGCCGGATCGAAGCTCAGCCACGACGGCAGCGGACTGCCATTGGCCTGCCTGGCCGAGTACGTCAATGCATTGCCGTCAGGGTCGGCGAAGGTACCGGCCGGCACCAGGTAGTACAGCAGCGCGCCCTCTCTCCAGTCCAGATCGGGCATCGGCACGGCCACCGTCGGCGCATGGTTGACCGAGACGGCCGTGTCGCGGTCTTCGTAGACCGACAGCGAGTAGTAGCTGTAGTACGAACCCTGGGCCCAGCTGCCATCGACATAGAAGGTGCCGGAGTACGGCGCCCGCCAGCTGAAGATCACGTCCTGCGAGTACAGGCCGCCATCGGACAGCCGGAAGTCGGCCGGATCGTCCGCCTCTTCATTGGCGACGATGGCATTGCCCTGCGCGTCGTAGAGCAGCAGCAGGTAGGGGTCGTAGTAGCTGGTGCTGAAGAAGTCGTAGGTGGCGCCCTCCACCGCGGTGAACCGGTAGAGCGAATGCAGCAACGCATAGGGCTCCAGTCCGCTGGCATTGGCCGAGTAGTCCCAGCCGACCGCGTTGGGGCTGGCCGGGCCGAGGCTCAGGACGCCGGCCCCGGACTTCTGGGCGGATGTCAGGTCGGGCAGATAGTCCAGGGTCGCGTAGGTGGCCATCGGTGTGGTGGCGGATGGCCGCCATCGGCTGAATGCCAATGGATCCTAACGACGAGACTGCTGAAGCACCTCCCCACAAACGAGGAGGCGTGGGCTCAGGCGGTCAGCCGCTCGACACCCTCGAGCCTGCATGCATACACCGCATTGCGCAGCGCGGCGATGGCCTCGTAGCGCGTGAAGCTGCGGCGCCAGGCCAGCACCACGCGGCGGCTGGGCACCGGCGGGGCGAACGGGACGTAGCGCACGTGCTCGGGCAGGTCCTTCGGCACGCTCAGTTGCGGCACCACCGTCACGCCCATGCCCGAGGCGACCATGTGCTTGATGGTCTCCAGCGACGAGCCTTCGAAGCTCTTGCGGATGCCGTCGGCGTCGCTGGAGAAGCGGGCGAACTCGGGGCATACCTCCAGCACCTGGTCGCGGAAGCAGTGGCCGGTGCCCAGCAGCAGCATCGTCTCCTTCTTCAGCTCGTCGGCGCTGATGCTGCTGCGGCGGGCCAGCGGGTGGTGGCTGGGCACGGCGACGACGAAGGGCTCGTCGTACAGCGGCGCGATGGCCAGGCCGGTGTCCGGGAAGGGCTCGGCCATGATCGCGCAGTCGAGCTCGCCGGTGCGCAGCATGTCCAGCAGCTTGACGGTGAAGTTCTCCTGCAGCATCAGCGGCATCTGCGGCGTGCGCCCGATCACCTGCTTCACCAGCTCGGGCAGCAGGTAGGGGCCGATGGTGTAGATAATGCCCAGCCGCAGCGCGCCGTTGAGCGGGTCCTTGCCGCGCTTGGCGATCTCCTTGATCGAGGCGGCCTGTTCGAGCACCGATTGCGCCTGCCGCACGATGGCCTCGCCCAGCGGCGTGACGCTCACTTCGCTGGCACCGCGCTCGAACAGCTTCACATCCAGCTCTTCCTCGAGCTTCTTGATCGCGACGGACAAGGTGGGCTGCGAGACGAAGCAGGCTTCGGCCGCGCGGCCAAAGTGCTTCTCGCGGGCCACCGCGACGATGTAGCGCAGCTCGGTGAGGGTCATGTGCGCAGTTTATCGGCGCGGGCCGCGTGCCCGCGCCGGGTGCCCAAGGTTCATGCCTTCAGATAGTCTGCCTTGGTGTCAAGCCAGCGCGCGACATGCGCCTTCGCGATCTCGGGTTGGTGTTGCAGCAGCTGGCCTGCAGCCTCACGCGCGCAGCGCAGCAGCGCGCCGTCTTCCTGCAGGTCGGCAAAGCGCAGCAGTGCATCGCCACTCTGGCGCGCGCCCATGAACTCGCCGGGACCGCGGATCTCCAGGTCGCGGCGCGCGATCTCGAAGCCGTCGTTCGTCTCGGCCATGGCGCGCAGCCGGTCCTTCGCGGTGGGCGACAGCGGCGTGGCGTACAGCAGCACGCAGACGCTGGCGGCCGCGCCGCGGCCGACGCGGCCGCGCAGCTGGTGCAGCTGCGACAGGCCGAAGCGCTCGGCATGCTCGATCACCATCAGGCTGGCGTTGGGCACGTCGACGCCGACCTCGATCACCGTGGTGGCCACCAGCACCGCCATCGTGCCGCCGCTGAACAGCGACATCACCGCGCTCTTCTCGGCCGCCGGCATGCGGCCGTGCAGCAGCCCGACCATGGTGCCGGGCAGCGCGGCGCTCAGGCGCTGGTGCGTCTCGGTGGCGTTCTGCAGGTCGCTCTTCTCGCTCTCTTCGATCAAGGGGCAGACCCAGTAGACCTGCCGGCCCTGCGCCACTTCGTCGGCGATGCGGGCAATGACCTCGGCGCGGCGGCTGTCGGCGAAAAGCTTGGTCAGCACCGGCGTGCGGCCCGGTGGCAGCTGGTCGATGGTGCTGACGTCCAGGTCGGCGAAGTAGGTCATCGCCAGCGTGCGCGGGATCGGTGTCGCGCTCATCATCAGCAGGTGCGGCTCCAGGGTCTGCAGAGCAAGCTTCCGACGCAGTTCCAGGCGCTGCGCGACACCGAAGCGATGCTGCTCGTCGATGACAGCCAGTCCCAAACGCGCAAAGTGCACGTCCTCCTGGATGACGGCATGCGTGCCGACGACGAGCGCCGCTTCACCCGACGCGACCCGCTCCAGCATCTTCTGCCGCGCCTTGCCCTTGCGGCTGCCGGTCAACCAGGCCACGCCGATGCCCAAGGGCTCCAGCCACTGCACCAGCTTCGCGAAATGCTGCTCGGCCAGGATCTCGGTCGGCGCCATCAGCGCGCATTGCCAGCCGGCGTCGATGGCCACGGCGGCGGCCAGTGCCGCGACCACCGTCTTGCCGGCACCCACGTCGCCCTGCAGCAGCCGGTGCATCGGCTGCGGCCGCGCAATGTCGGCCGCAATTTCCTCGGCCACGCGCTGCTGCGCTGGCGTCAGCTGGAAGGGCAGCGCTGCCAGCAGGCGCTCGTGCAGGCCGCCGGGCTTGCCGCGCAGCATCGGCGCCTTCAGCCGCGCGCGTTCGCGCTGCGCGCTCAGCTGCGAGAGCTGCTGTGCCAGCAGCTCCTCGTACTTCAGCCGTTGCCAGGCCGGGTGGCTGCGGTCTTCCAGCGCGGCCTGCGCGGCCTTCGGTGGCGGATGGTGCAGCCATTGCAGCGCCTCGCGCAGCGGTGGCAGGCCCGGCGGCAATGCCTCGGGCGGCAGCAGCTCCTGCAGCGGCGCGCGGGCCAGCGCGGCGGCCACGGCCTTGCGCAGGTAGGCCTGCGGCAGCTGCGCGCTGCTGGGGTACACCGGCGTCAGCGCGGCCGCCAGCGGCGTGTGCTCGTCCACCGTCCTGAACTGCGGGTGCACCATCTCGCGGCCGAAGAAGCCGCCGCGCGCCTCGCCGCGCACGCGCACGCGCGCGCCGGGGCTCAGCGCCTTCTGGTGCGAGGGGTAGAAGTGCAGGAAGCGCAGCAGCAGCTCGCCGCTGACGTCGGCCACGCGCACCACCAGCTGGCGGCGGCCGCGGGTCTCGATGCGCGCGTCCTGCACCAGCGCTTCGATCTGCGCCGGCTCGCCGTCGCGCAGCGCGGCAATCGCCGTCAGCTTCGTCTCGTCCTCGTAGCGCAGCGGCAGGTGCAGCGCCAGGTCGATGTCGCGCTTCAGGCCCAGCTTCTCCATCGCCCGCTGCGGCGCGGATTTCTCGCGCGGCGCCTGGGGGGCGGGGCTGGGGGCTGCGGGCATGCGCGGCATTCTGCCGCCGCGCCGCGTGGCCCTGGTTTTACTGCCAGTGGACGGGCTGCAGCCCGTAGTAGCCGGCCAGTACGCGGTACAACGCCGGGTACTCGTCGAGCAGCGCGCGCGGCTGCTCGAAGAAGACCTCGGTGGCCACCGCGAAGAACTCGGCCTCGCTGCTGGCGGCGTAGGCGCCCAGGCAGCTGGGAATGCCCTGCGCCAGGCGCCGGTGCAGCTCGGCAAAGGCCGCGCCCAGCACCTGGGCCCATTGCCGCGCATGGGCCTGGCCGGGCATGGCCGGGGCGCCGTTGGCCGGGCCGGTTTCCTGGTCGAGCTGGTGCGCGAACTCGTGCAGCACCACGTTCTGCCCGTCGTCGGGATCGGCGGCACCGTCGCGCACCGCTTCCCAGCTCAGGATCACCTGGCCCTGCTGCCAGGATTCGCCGGCCAAGGTGCGGCGCTGTTCCTGCTGCACGCCGCCGGCCTGCGTGGCGGGCCGGTCGACGACGAAGCTGCCCGGGTACAGCAGCACCTGGCGCAGGTTCGGGAAGTGGCTGGCCGGCGCGGCATTCACCGCGCGGCCCAGCAGCAGCAGCGAGGCCTGTGCGGCAATCGTCACGCGCATCTCGTCGGTGATGGTGAGGCCGCCGCAGCCGATGATCGGCACCTCGGCGAGGAAGGCCTGGATCAGGCCCTTCAAGCGCAGCTGCAGTGGCACCGGCAGCCGCGCCACCTGCGGCACGCGCCGGCGCAGGATGCGGCGCCAGGCGCCCGGGAACGGCGCCGCGGCCCACTGCGCGCGGCGGCGCTCGGCGCGCCAGGTGGCCGTGCCCCACCAGGCCACCAGCAGCAGGGCCAGCCCCGCGAGGATCAGCATCGCCATCGGCCTGGCCCCTTGCTCACGAATCAGGAACAGCGGCAGATGGATCCGCCGCGGCGGGATTCAAGGCCTGCGTTGTAAAGAGACGCTGTCAGCCCGCGTCGAGCTTGCTGCGCAGGAAGGCGCGCAGCTGCCGCGCCAGCGCGGGATCGAGGTCGGCCAGGAAGGCGCGCCGGTCGGCCGGCAGGTGAGCGGTGGCGGCCTCGGCGGGCCCGAAGACATAATGCTCGAAAAGAGCGGCCCAGGCACGCCGCTGCTCGTCCGGCAACGGGCGCAGCGCCAGCACCGCGTGCAGCAGCGCATCCAGCGCCGAGCCCGGCTCGGGTCCGGCCGCCGGCCACCAGTAGTTCACCATCAGGTTGAAGCGGTCCAGCGACTGCACGTGGTGCCACCACAGCGGCGGGATGTACAGCGCGTCGCCCGGCGCCAGATCGGCCACCCAGGCCTGGGCCAGCGCGTTCGCGAAGCGCGGGAAGCGCTGCGCGTCGACCTGCGCGAAGTCGACCAGGCTGATCGGCGTGCCGGTCGGCGCATGGCCCAGCGGGCCGACGTACAGGTCGACTATGCACTCGGGCGGGAACAGCGTGAAGCGGCGTCGCCCGGCCACCACGCAGGCCAGGTTGCGCGATTCGTCGAAATGCGCCGGCGTGACGATGCGGTTGCCCAGCCACAGCCGCGGCGCAACGCCCTCGGGCAGCAGCAGCTGCGGGTGCAGGGCCAGCCAGCCGGGCAGGCAATCGGCGATCAGCGCGCTCTGCACCGCCACCGCGGGCGGATCGTCGAAGTGGCTGTAGCGCAGCAGCTGTTCCAGCACCGCCGAGACCGGCAGCTGGCGCCGCAGGAAGTTGAAGCCCGCCAGCGTGTCGTCGTAGAAGATGCGGCCGCCGCGGCCGGGCGGCACCATCACGGCATCGACCGGCGCGCCGCTGTCCAGCCGGGCCAGCAGCTGGGCCAGTGCCTGGGCGCTGCGGCGGCCCGCGTCCACCGCGGGCCAGTGGGCCACCGCTGCCTCGATGACGGCCGGCCGGTGCGTGGCCACCACCTGCCGTGCGAAGGCCTCGGCATCGGCCACGCGCAGCCGCGGCACGGTGGCCGGGCTCATGACAGGCGCGCGGGCGCTGGCCGCGTCATGGGCCGGCCAGCGACGGGGCCTCGAGGTTCATGGCCTCGGCGCCGATGCGCCGCACCGGGCCCGGCAGCGCGGCCAGCGCCTCGCCGGCGGCTTGGAGGTCGCCGGCGATCACGCCGCGCAGCGCCTGGCCGCGCCAGTGCGTGCGGGCAAAGGTCTGCACCTGCTCGGGCGTCACCGCCATGATCTCGTCGACCGTGTACCGCAGGTCGGCCAGCGGCCGGTTCTGCACCAGCTGCGCGACGACCACCGAGGCCAGGCCGCCGGTGGTCTCCAGCCGGCGCGCGAAGCTGCCGACCAGCGTGGCCTGGCGCGCGGCGAGCTCGTCGGCCGGCGGTGGCGCTTCGGCCAGGCGTTCGATCTCGCCGCGCATCAGCTGCAGCACCTGCGCGGCATTCGGGTGGCTGGTCTGCGTGGCGGCCTGTTCCATGCCGCCGCCCGGGTGGGCTTCGGCCTCGCTGAAGGCGCCGTAGCTCAGGCCGCGCTTGATGCGCACCTCCTGGTTCAGCCGTGCCGAATAGCCGCCACCCAGCACTGCGCTGGCCACCTGGCCGGCGCGCCGGTCCGGCGCATCGGCGGCGACGAAGGGTGCTGCGACCACGACACCGCTCTGGCCGCTGCCGGGCATGTCCACCAGCACCAGCGGGTCGGGCAGCGGCGAGGCCGCGTCGGGGCGTGCGGTGGCATGCGCCCGCGCCGCGCCGCGCCAGCGGCCGAACAGCTTGTCGGCCAGCTGGCGGGCCTGGGCGGGCTCGATGTCGCCGGCCAGCACCAGCACCGTGCGTTCGGGCCGATAGGCTGCTGCATGGAAGGCCAGCACGTCGGCGCGGGTGATGTGCTTCAGGCTGGCCGGCGTGGCGATGCCGCCATACGCACTGTCGCCCCAGAACGCGCGGCGCGCGACCATGCCGGCCACCGCGCCGGGGTCGCCCAGCGTCACGCGCAGGCCGTCGAGCGCCTGGGCGCGGGCGCGTTCCAGTTCGGCGGCGGCCAGGATGGGCTGGCGCACCACATCGGCCACCAGCGCGGCGGCGGCGGCGAGCTTGGGCGTGGTGACGGTCATCGTCAGCGTCGACGAGCGCCAGCCGCTGGCGGAGTCCAGCGAGCCGCCCAGCGCCTCGGCCTGGCGCGCGATCTCGGTGGCCGGCACCGGCTTGCCGCCGCGGCGCGCGCCCTTGGTCAGCAGGCTGGCCGTCATCGCGGCCGTGCCGCTGCGGCCCGGGGGGTCGAACTCGGGGCCGGCGCGCACCAGCACCGAGAGGGTGACCACCGGCGTCTCGTGGCGCGGCGCCACCACCAGCGTCAGGCCGTTGGCCAGCTGCTGCTGCTCGAAGGCCGGCACCACCACCGGCCGCGGCGTCTGGGGCGGCGGCGGCGCATCGACGCCGGGCGTCGCGGCCAGCGCCAGGCCGCTGAACATCGACGTTAGCCAGGCCGCCACCCGCGGCCGCAGGTGCCGGCTCATGACTTGGCTCCCTGGGTGTACTCGATCGTCACGCGCCTGCCTTTCAACATCTGCTTGAGCACCCGCTGCACGTCGGCGCCGCTCACCGCGGACAGCCGCGCGAGCGCGCGGTTGGCATCCTGCGCATCGCCGCGCAGCAGCACCGCACGGCCGATCGCGTCGGCCTTGCCCTGCGGCGTCTCGCGGCCGACCAGCGCGGCCGTGAGCAGCTGCGTGCGCACCTTGTCCAGCTCGGCCGGGCTCGGGCCGGCCTGCGCCAGCCTGCCGATCTCCTGCAGCAGCGCGGCCTCCAGCTGCGCCAGCGGGTGGCCGCTGGCCGCAATGGCGTAGGCCGCCAGCAGGCCGGCATCGGCATACAGCTCGGTCGCGAAGCCGGCGGCCTGCGCCGATTGCGCGCGGTAGACCAGTGCCTCGTTCAGGCGCGACGACTCGCCGGCGGCCAGCAGCGCCGCGGCCACCTGCAGCGCCGCGGCATCGGCAGCCGCGGCCTTCGGGCCCTGCCACAGCAGCGCCACCGCGGGCAGCGGCACGTTCGGCCCCTGCAGCGCCACGCGCCGGTCGCTGGCGCGCTCGGGCTCGACGATGTTGACGCGCGGGATCGCGTCTTCCGGCGTCTTCAGCGGACCGAAATAGCGGTCGACCCAGGCGTCGAGCTGCGGCGGGTCGAAGTCGCCGACGACGATCAGCACTGCGTTGTCGGGCCGGTAGTAGGTGTCGTGGAAGCGCCGCACGTCGTCCAGCGTGGCGGCGTTCAGGTCCTCGATGCTGCCGACCACCGGCCGGCGGTACGGGTGCAGCGCGAAGTTCTCGACCGGCAGCGCGTTGAACAGCCGGCCATAGGGGTCGGCCAGCACGCGCTGGCGCAGCTCTTCCTGCACCACCGCGCGCTCGCTGTCGAAGTTGGCCTGGTCGACGTTGAGGTTGGCCATGCGCTCGGCCTCGGCCCACAACAGGCGCTCGAGGTGGTTGGACGGGATCTCGTTCTGGTAACCCGTCATGTCCTCGGCCGTGAACGCGTTGTTGTTGCCGCCCACGTCCTCGGTCAGGCGGTCGAACATCTCGTTGGGCATGTGCTTGGTGCTCTTGAACATCATGTGTTCGAAGAGGTGCGCGAAGCCCGAGCGGCCTTCCGGATCGTCCTTGCCGCCGACGCGGTACCAGACCTGCACGCTGACGGTGGCGCTGGCCTTGTCGGCCACGCTGATGACCTGCAGCCCGTTGGCCAGGCGCCGCTCGCGCAGCGGCATCGGCGGCAGGCTCAGGGCGGGCGTCGGGGCCGGTAGGGTGGGCGCGGCGCGCGTGGCGGCGCCGGCCGTGCCGACCGGCAGTGCGCCGGCCGAGGCCGCCAGCGCCATCGCTAGGCAGTGGCGGCGGTTGGGTTTCCAGGACATGGGCGCGGGACTCGGCTGTGAAGACGGCGAGGCCGCCATCATCGCCGAAACCCGCGCGCCGATTCAGAAGCCCTCCAGCACGCCCTTGCCGATGGCGCGGCCGCTCTCGATCCACGCATGGGCCTGCTTCAGGTTCGCGGCGGTGATCGGGCCGAAGCGCCGCGTCAGCGTATGGCGCAGCACGCCGGTGTCGATGGCGCGCGCCACCTCGGCCAGCAGCGCGCCCTGCGCGGCGATGTCGGCGGTGCCGAACATCGAGCGCGTGAACATCATCTCCCAGTGCAGCGACAGGCTCTTGCGCTTGAGCGCCATCACGTCCAGTGGTTGGCTCAGCTCGTCCAGCAGCGCCAGCTTGCCCTGTGGCAGCAGCGCCTGCACCAGCGCTGGGTAGTGTTGTTCAGTGTGCGTCAGGCTGGCCACCAGGTGTACGCCCCCCGCCGGTCCCATGCAGCCGATGCGCTGCAGCTCGTCGGCCAGCGGCCGGTGGTGGTCGATGACATGGTGCGCGCCCATCGCGAGCGCCCAGTCCACCGTCTCGGGCCGCGAGGCGGTGGCGATGATCTCCAGCTGCGTGTACTGCCGCGCCAGCTGCACCAGGATCGAGCCGACGCCGCCGGCCGCGCCCATCACCAGCAGGCGCTGGCCGGCGCCGCCACCGGTCTCGGGCCGGCCGGCCTGCGTGGCGGGCCGCACGCCCAGGCGCTCGAACAGCAGCTCCCAGGCGGTGATGCTGGTCAGCGGCAGCGCGGCGGCCTGCGCGAAGTCCAGCGTGGCCGGCATCTTCGCGGCGATGCGCGCATCGACCACCTGGCGCTCGGCATTGCTGCCCGGGCGCTGGATCGCACCGGCGTAGAACACGCGGTTGCCGACCGCGAAGCCCTGCACCTGCGCACCGACGGCCAGCACCGTGCCGGCGGCATCCCAGCCCAGCACCTTGGCCTGGCCGGGCTCCGGCGCGACGCCGGCGCGCAGCTTCACGTCCACCGGGTTCACCGACACCGCCTGCACCGCCACCAGCAGGTCCAGCGGGCCGGGCACCGGTTCGGGCAGGTCGAGGTCGAGCAGCGCGCGCTCGTCGCTGAGCGGCAGGTTCTGGTGGTAGCCGACGGCTTTCATGAGGGGCTCCTTGAAGCAGGGGTGGATGCGCTCACTGTGCCGGCCCGGCGCGATCGGAACCAGCCGTGCGAGACTGCGGCAGCGACAAACCGCATTTGTCGATCGGGGTCTGGATCATGTCGACGTCGTCGCTCCATCCGCCATTGCTCAACCCGCAGGCGCTGGAGCTGCCGGCGCTGCGGCTGGCGCAGCGCGTGGCCGAGCTCGGCGGCGTGGCCGCGGCGGCGCGCGAGCAGCACCTGCTGCCGGCCACCGCCACCGCGGCGATCCGCCGGCTGGAGCAGCAGCTGGGCGTCAAGCTGTTCGCGCGCAGCAGCCGGGCGCTGAAGCCCACGCCCGAGGGCGAGGCCTTCCTCGCGCGCAGCCGCGACGCGCTGGGCTTGCTGGACCAGGCGCTGGGCGAGCTGCACGCGCCGCTGACGCAGGTGCGCGGCCTGCTGCGGCTGGGCGTCTCGGTGGACCTGGGCACGCAGCTGATCCGGCCGCTGCTGGACGAGTTCATGCGCCTGCATCCGCAGCTGCAGCTGGAGCTGTCGGTCAGCGACCGCGTCAGCAACCTGGAGCGCGAGCCGATCGACGCGGCCATCCGCTACGGCGAGCCGACGCAGGCCGGCCAGGTCGTGCGCCGGCTGGCCGACAACACCGCGATCCTGGTCGCCGCGCCGGAGTACCTGCAGCGCGCCGGCGTGCCGCGCAGCGCGGCCGAGCTGGCGCAGCACGAGGGCATCGGCCTGCGCATCGCCAGCCGGCTGGGTCGGCACTGGCCCTTGCTGGAACGCGGCCGGCCGGTGCAGGTGCTGCTGCGCATCCGTCGCACCACCGATAACGGCCTATTGGCGCGGCAGTGGGCGGTGGACGGCCATGGCATCGCGCTGAAGTCGCGCATCGACGTCGCCGCCGACCTGCAGGCAGGCCGCCTGGTGCGCGTGCTGCCGGATGTCGAATCGACGCCCTACCCGCTGCTGCTGGCGCTGGCACGCGGCAGCCACCTGGGCGCGCGGGTGCGAGCGCTGGGCGACTTCCTGCAGCAGCGGCTCAAGGCGGCCGGCTACTGACACGCCGCTGTCAGCAGGGGCGGCGCAGCATGCGGCCTCGAAATCGGAGGACACCCATGCAATTCGCCTACACCATCGTCTACGTGCGCGACGTCGACGCGTCGCTGCGCTTCTTCGAAGAGGCCTTCGGCTTCCAGCGGCGCTTCCTGCACCCGAGCGGCGCCTATGGCGAGCTCGACACCGGCGCCACCGCGCTGGCCTTCGCGCAGCATGCCACGGCGCGCGACAGCCTGGGCCGCGACTACGTGGCGGCCGACGCAAGTCCCGCGCCGCTGGGCGTCGAGGTCGGCCTGGTCTGCGACAACGTGGCCGCCGCCTGCGACAAGGCCATCACCGCCGGCGCCACGCTGCTGGCGGAGCCGGTCGCCAAGCCCTGGGGCCAGACCGTGGCCTACGTGCGCGCACCGGATGGCACGCTGGTCGAGCTGTGCACCGCGATGGCCTGAGCCGGGGAGGAAGGACCATGACGACCACCCCCGTGATGAACCTGGCCGATGTGCGCCTGCAGCCGCGCCCGGCGGACCACCAGCCCGCGGGCCAGGCCGCCGAACGCTTCGATGCGCGGCTGGCGCGCCTCGGCCCGCTGCTGGGCCTGAAGCAGCTTGGCTGCAGCGTGGTGGCGGTGCCGCCGCGCATGCGCGCCTTCCCGTTCCACAGCCACCGCATGGACGACGAGCTGTTCATCGTGCTCGAAGGCGAAGGCCAGCTGCGGCTGGGCGAGGCGGTGCATCCGGTGAAGGCCGGCGACGTGATCGGCTGCCCCTCGGGCGGGCCGGACACCGCGCACCAGCTGATCAACACCGGCACCCGCGAGCTGCGCTACCTGGCCATCAGCACCCAGGCGCCGGTGGAGGTGTGCCAGTACCCCGATTCCGGCAAGCTCGGCGTCTATGCCGACCTGCCCACCGGCAGCTTCTACTACATGGGGCGCGAGAATGGCGCGGTGGACTACTGGGACGGTGAATAGCGGATGCGGCGTGCGGATCGACTGTTCCAGCTGGTCCAGCTGATCCGCGGCCGGCGCCTGTCCACCGCCGCCTTCCTGGCCGAGCGGCTGCAGGTCTCGCTGCGCACCGTCTACCGCGATGTCGCCGACCTCGTCGCCCAGGGCGTGCCGATCGAAGGCGAGGCCGGCGTCGGCTACCGCATGCGCGCCGGCTTCGACCTGCCGCCGCTGATGTTCACCACCGACGAAGCCAAGGCCCTGGTCGCCGCGGTGCGGCTGGCGCGGCCGCGGCTCGACACCGCGCTGGCCACGCAGGCCGAGGGCGCGCTGTCGAAGATCCTGTCCGTGCTGCCCGTCGCGGTACGCGCCGCGGCCGAGAGCCTGGCGGTCTACGCGCCCACCGGCGTGCTCGACGAAGCCACGCGCGACCGGCTGGAAGTGCTGCGGCTGGCCACCGAATCGCGCCACAAGCTGCGCCTGCACTACCGCGACCTGAAGGAAGCGGACAGCGAGCGCACCGTGCACCCGCTGGGCTGCTTCTACTGGGGCCAGGTGTGGACCCTGGCCGCCTGGTGCGAAAGCCGCGTGGGCTTCCGCAGCTTCCGCGTCGACCGCATCCAGCAGTTGCAGGTGCTGGACGAGCGCTTCCGCGACGCGCCGGGGCAGACGCTGGCGGACATGTTCCGCGCCTACGAGTCCGACAACGGCTGATCAGCCTGGCATCAACGCTGCTGTGCCGCCATGCTGGCGTGCTTGGGCACCTTGTAGTTCCACCACGGCAGGGCCCGTGTCAGCGACAGCACCTCGCCGGCCTGCGCCGGCTGGTAGCCCGGCAAGGTGGCCAGCGCGTGCACCCAGGCCGGGCTGGCCAGGGCCTGGCGCAGCTTCAGCACCGCGGGCTGCTCCAGCGCATCTTTCAGGCAGACGAGGAAGTAGTCTTCGGTGACCAGCGGGATGAAGTCCAGACCGAACTGCTGCGCGGCCGATTCGATGCCGGGGCCGACGTCGGCCACGCCGCTGGCGATGGCGGCGGCCACCGCGACATGGCTGTCTTCGGGGGGCTCGTGATAACCCCGAATCGACGCGGCCTCGAGGCCCTGCTCCGCCAGCAGGTGGTCCATCAGCAGCCGGGTGCCCGAGCCGGGCTGGCGATTGACGAAGCGCGCCTGGCTGCCGGCCAGGTCGGGCAGGCCGCGCAGGCGGAAGGGGTTCAGCGGGTGCAGCATCAGCCCCTGGGTGCGGCGCTCGCAGCCGATCAGCTTGTGCAGGCCGGGCTTGAGCAGCCGCTTCATCGCCTTGGCGAACACCGGCGCACCGCCGCGGCCACCGCTGCCCGCCAGGCGCGGCACATGGAAGCCGGCCACGCCGCAGCGGCCGGCGGCCAGTGCCTGCAGCGCATCGACGCTGCCGGCAAAGCGCAGCTCGATGTGCAGGCCGTGCTGCTGGCTGGCGATGTCACGCAGCTTGGGCAGCGCGAGGTCGTGGCTGGCGTAGACGGTGAGCACATGCTGGCTGCCGTCCAGGGCCTCGGCCAGCACGCGTTCGAGCTCTGCGCGCAGCGCCTCGATGTGCGGCGTGAGCCGCGTGCGGGCGCGCGTCTCGGCCCACAGCAGGCGCTCGGCGAACGGCGTCAGGCGCGCCGGCTGGCCCTGGGCCCAGGTGACCAGCGGCTCGCCGATCACGCCTTCCCAGCGCTTCAGCGCGCCCCAGATGTGGCGGTACGAGGCGCCCAGCGCCTTCGCCGCATGCTGGATCGAACCATGCTCGTGCACGGCGCTGAGCAGGTCGAACAGCGGGTTGTGCAGCGCCGCGCCGCGCTGGCCTTCCGCCTCGAAGCTGTACTGGAGATGGACGCCTCTTGCCTTCATGAGGCCCGAGTGTGCCTCGCAGCGGCGCCGAGGGGTCAGCCGCCGAACAGGCGCTTGAAGAAAGCGACCAGCCGGGCGAAGAATCCCTGCGGGGCGGCGGGGGCCGGCGCCGGCGCGACCTGGTAGCGCTCCTGCAGCGCGGTGTTGAACTTCTCGAAGAACTCGGTGGCCATCTTCTGTGCGGCCATGTCGACCAGGCGCGAGCCGATCTGCGCGATCTTGCCGCCGACCTGGGCCTTGGCGGTGTAGTGCAGCGTGGTTTCGCGCGCGCTCACCGCTTCGAGCCGGATGTCGGCCGAGCCCTTGCCGTGGCCGGCCGGGCCGCCCTGGCCTTCGAAGCGGATGGTGTACGAGTTCGGCGGCTGCAGGTTTTCCAGCTGCAGCTTGCCCTTGAACTTGGCCTTCACCGGGCCGACGGCGGCCAGCACCAGCACCTCGTACTGGTGCTCGCCGGTGGGCGTGATGCCTTCGCAGCCGGGGATGGCGGCCTGCAGCAGCGTGATGTCGTTCAGCGCCTCCCAGGCCTGGGCCTGGCCGACGGGCAGCGATTGTTGTTGCGTGAGTTCCATGGTGATCGATTCGGAGGGAAAGCGGAGGGAGAGGGATTCAGTGGCGGGCCGTGCGCTCGTGCGCGGTGCCGGGTTGGGACAGCACGGTCACCAGCTCGGCCAGGCTCTGCAGGTTGTGGGCCGGCAGGAAGCGGTCGACGTGCGGCAGCATCGCCTTGATGCCGCCGGCGCGCGGCTCGAAGCGCTCGAAGCGCAGCAGCGGGTTCAGCCAGATCAGCCGGCGGCAGCTCTTGTGCAGGCGCTCCATCTCGAAGCTCAGCTGGCGCGTGTCGCCATGCTCCAGGCCGTCGCTGATCAGCAGCACGGTGGTGTGGCTGGACAGCACGCGGCGCGCCCAGCGCTGGTTGAATTCATGCAGGCTGGTGGTGATGCGGGTGCCGCCGGACCAGTCTTCCACCGCGCGCACCACCTGGGCCACCGCGATGTCGGGGTCGCGGCTCTTCAGCAGCCGCGTGGTGCGCGTCAGCCGCGTGCCGAACACGAAGCTCTCCACCCGTGCCTCGGCATGGCCCAGTGCATGCGCGAAATGCAGCAGCATGCGCGAGTAGCGGCTCATCGAGCCGGAGATGTCGGCCAGCACCACCATCGGCGCGGGCTTGCTGCGGGCGCGGCGCCAGCGCATGTCCCACAGCTCGCCGCCGTGGCGCGCCATTCCCTGCAGCGTGGCGCGCCAGTCGGCGCGGCCCGGGTGCGCGGCGCGCTGGCTGCGGCGCGTGGGCAGCGGCTCGAAGAGCAGCCGCATCTGTGCCAGCAGGCGCTGGGCCTCGCGCCATTCGTCGGCCGTCATCGTGTCGAAGTCGGCCTTGCGCAGCAGCTCGCGGTCGTTCCAGGTCAGCTCGGCGTTGATCTCGACCTGGTCCTGCGGCTCCTCGGCCGGCGGCTGGTTCGGCTGGTGCGGGAACAGCGCGTCGCCCAGGCGGCGGTTCTCCGGCGGCGGCGGCGTGGCGCCGTCCTTCAGCTGCACCTTGGGCAGCAGCAGCGCGCGCATCCGGCCCATCAGGTCGGGGTCGCGCCAGAACAGCACGAAGGCCTGGTCGAACAGCTCGCGGTGCTCGATGCGGTCGAGCAGGCAGGCGCTGAGCACTGCGTGGAAGTCGCGCTTGGTCTCGAAGCCGGCCACCCGCAGCGCCTGCAGCGCGAGCTGCACGCGGTCGGTGCCCACCGGCATGCCGGCCGTGCGCAGCACGCGGGCGAAGTGCATCACGTTCTCGGCCAGGTGGCCGGGGGTGGGCCGGGCCGGGATCATCGTGGGCTGCTCAGACCGGCGTCTGGGCCTCGCGGCGGACCTGCTCCAGCAGGCGCGCGGCTTCCGAGCCCTGCACCTTGGCGATGTCGTCCTGGTACTTCAGCAGCACACCCAGCGTGTGCTGGATCAGCTCGGGGTCGAGCACCAGCGCGTCCAGCTCCATCAGTGCGCGCGCCCAGTCCAGCGTCTCGGCAATGCCGGGCAGCTTGTACAGCTCGATCTCGCGCAGCTTCTGCACGAAGGCGACGATCTGCTGCGCCAGCTGCGCACCGGCGTTCGGCACGCGGCGCCTGAGGATCTCCAGCTCGCGCGCGGCGTTCGGGAAATCGACCCAGTGGTACAGGCAGCGGCGCTTCACCGCGTCGTGGATCTCGCGTGTGCGGTTCGAGGTGAGCACGACGATCGGCGGCGTGGCCGCCTTCACCGTGCCGAGCTCGGGGATCGTGATCTGGAAGTCGCTCAGCACTTCGAGCAGGAAGGCCTCGAAGGGCTCGTCGGCGCGGTCCAGCTCGTCGATCAGCAGCACCGGCGGCACGGCCTGCGCGGGGTCGATGGCCTGCAGCAGCGCGCGCTTGGTCAGGAAGCGCTCGGAGAACAGCTCGGCGCCCAGCTGGTCGCGGCCGACGTCCTCGCGCTCGGCTAGGCGGATTTCCATCATCTGCCGGCCGTAGTTCCACTCGTAGGCGGCGCCGGCCAGGTCCAGGCCTTCGTAGCACTGCAGGCGGATCAGCGGCCGTTCCAGCATCGCGCTCAAGGTGCGCGCGATCTCGGTCTTGCCGGTGCCGGGCTCGCCTTCGAGGAACAGCGGGCGCTGCAGCTTCAGCGCCAGGAACACCACGGTGGCCAGCTGCCGGTCGGCGACGTAATCGTGCGCCAGCAGCCGGGCCAGGGTGTCGTCGATGCTGGTCGGGAGCGCTTGCGTCACGTCGCGGCCACGGCCCTTTGCGCGAGCACCGGGATCAGCGCGGCGCGGTACTCGGCCGAACCGTGCAGATCGCTGTTCAGCCCGTCGGCCGAGACCTTGGCGCCGTTCAGCGCGGCGGCCGACCAGCTGCCGCTCAGCTTGGCTTCCAGGTCCTTGGCGCGGAACACGCAGGCGCCGGCGCCGGTGACGGCCACCCGCACGCCTTGCGTGCCCTTGCTGACGAACACGCCGACGATCGAGAAGCGCGAGGCCGGCTGCTTGAACTTCTGCCAGGCCGCCTTCTCGGGGATCGGGAAGCTCACCGCGGTGATGATCTCGCCCTCGGCCAGCGCGGTCTCGTACAGGCCCTTGAAGAAGTCGTCGGCGGCGATCGAGCGCTTGTTGGTCTTGATCGTGGCACCCAGCCCCAGCACCGCGGCCGGGTAGCAGGCCGCGGGGTCGTTGTTGGCCAGGCTGCCGCCCAGCGTGCCGCGGTTGCGCACCTGGCGGTCGCCGATGTGGCTGGCCAGGTCGGCCAGCGCCGGGATGGCCTTGGCGACCTCGGCACTGGCGGCCACCGCGGCGTGGGTGGTCATCGCGCCGATCGTCACGGCACCGCCACCGACGCTGATGCCCTTGAGCTCGGCGATCGCGCCCAGGTCGACCAGCGCATCGGGCGCGGCCAGGCCGAGCTTCATCGCTGCGAGCAGCGATTGGCCACCGGCCAGGATCTTGGCATTGGCGCCACCGGCCTGCGCGGCCGCGTCGGCCAGCGAGGCGGGATTGGAATAGGCGAAGGCTTGCATGGTGTTCTCTCCTTCGTGTTCGGGGTTCAGCGATTGGCCGACTGAGCGGCCTGCCAGACAGTGTAGGGGGTGGCCGGCATCGGCACGTCCTTCACGCCCAGCGCATGGCAGATGGCGTTGATCACCGCCGGCGGCGAGCCGATGGCGCCGGCCTCGCCGCAGCCCTTCACCCCCAGCGGGTTGTGGGTGCAGGGCGTGCCCTTGGCGGTTTCCACCGTGAAGCTGGGCAGGTCGTCGGCGCGCGGCATCGCGTAGTCCATGTAGCTGCCGGTGAGCAGCTGGCCGGACTCGGTGTCGTACACGCCATGCTCCAGCATCGCCTGGCCAATGCCCTGCGCGATGCCGCCATGCACCTGGCCCTCGACGATCATCGGGTTGATGATGTTGCCGAAGTCGTCGACCGCGGTGAACTTCTCGATCGTCGTCTTGCCGGTGGCCGGGTCGATCTCGACCTCGCAGATGTAGGTGCCGGCCGGGTAGGTGAAGTTGCTCGGGTCGTAGAACGCGTTCTCGTTCAGGCCGGGCTCGAGCTTGTCGTGCGGGAAGTTGTGCGGCACGTAGGCGGTGAGCGCGACGCTGGCGAAGGGCACGGCCTTGTCGGTGCCGGTGACCTTGAACTGGCCGCCTTCGAACACGATGTCCGAATCGGCCGCCTCCAGCAGGTGCGCGGCGATCTTCTTGCCCTTGGCGACGATCTTGTCCAGCGCCTTGACGATGGCCGTGCCGCCCACCGCCAGCGAGCGGCTGCCGTAGGTGCCCATGCCGAACAGGACCTTGCCGGTGTCGCCGTGCTCGATGCTGATGTCCTCCAGCGGCAGGCCCAGCTTGTCGGCCACCACCTGCGCGAAGGTGGTCTCGTGGCCCTGGCCGTGGCTGTGGCTGCCGGTGAAGATGGTGACCTTGCCGGTGGGGTGCACGCGCACTTCACCCGCTTCGAACAGGCCGGCCCGCGCGCCCAGGGCGCCGGCCACCGACGAGGGCGCAATGCCGCAGGCCTCGATGTAGGCCGCATAGCCGAGGCCGCGCTTGAAGCCCTTGGCCTCGCTGGCGGCCTTGCGCGCCGCGAAGCCGCCGACGTCGGCCAGCTCGACCGCGCGGCGCATCGTCGCGTCGTAGTCGCCGGTGTCGTAGGTCAGGCCCACCGGCGTGGCATACGGGAACTCGGTGATGAAGTTGCGGCGGCGGATCTCGGCCGGGTCCATCTTCATCTCGTGCGCGGCGGTCTCGACGATGCGCTCGAGCAGGTAGGTGGCCTCGGGCCGGCCGGCGCCGCGGTAGGCGTCCACCGGCGCGGTGTTGGTGAACACCGCGGTCACCTCGCACCAGATCTTCGGCGTCTTGTACTGGCCGGCCAGCAGCGTGGCGTGCAGGATGGTCGGGATGCAGGACGCGAAGGTCGACAGGTAGGCGCCCATGTTGGCGGTGGTGTCCGCGCGCAGCGCGAGGAAGTGGCCGTCCTTGTCCAGCGCCAGCTTGGCGGTGGTGACGTGGTCGCGGCCATGCGCGTCGGACAGGAAGGCCTCGCCGCGCTCGCAGGTCCACTTGATCGGGCGCTTGATGTGCTTGCTGGCGAACACCAGCGCGGTCTCTTCGCCGTAGAGGTAGATCTTCGAGCCGAAGCCGCCGCCGACGTCGGGCGCCACCACGCGCATCTTGTGCTCGGGAATGCCCAGCACGAAGGCGCACATCAGCAGCCGCTCGACGTGCGGGTTCTGGTTGCTGACGTACAGCGTGTAGCTGTCGGCATTGGCGTCGTAGCTGGCGTTGGCCGCGCGCGGCTCCATCGCGTTCGGGATCAGCCGGTTGTTGCGGAAGCTCAGCGTCGTGACGTGCGCGGCGGTCTTGAACGCGGCGTCGGTGCCGTCCTTCTCGCCGATGCCCCAGTGGTAGCAGACATTGCCGGGCGCTTCGTCATGCACGGCCGAGGCGGCACCGGCGGCCTTCGCGGTGTCGATCACCGGCGGCAGCTCGTCGTAGTCGACCTCGATCAGCGCGGCGGCGGCCTTGGCCTGCTCCAGCGTCTCGGCAACGACCAGCGCGACGCGGTCGCCGACGTAGCGCACCTTGCCGTCGGCCAGCACCGGGTGCTTGGGCTCCTTCATCGGCGTGCCGTCCAGGCTGTTGATCAGCCAGCCGCAGGGCAGGCCGCCGACGGCCTTGAAATGCTCGCCGGTGAAGATGCCCAGCACGCCCTCGGCCTTGGCGGCCTCGGTGGTGTCCAGGCTCTTGATGCGGGCGTGGGCGTAGGGGCTGCGCAGGAAGTAGCCGTAGGTCTGGCCCTGCAGCGAGATGTCATCGGTGTACTGGCCCTTGCCGGTGAGGAAGCGCGCGTCCTCGCGCCGCTCGACGGATTGGCCGACGAAACCTTGGCGTGCGTTCATGGTGGTCGCCTCCTCAGGCCTTCATGGCGGCAGCGCCTTGCTGCACGGCCTTGACGATGTTGTGGTACCCGGTGCAGCGGCAGATGTTGCCTTCCAGGCCTTCACGCACCTCGGCTTCCGAGCCGCAGCGGTGGTGCTGCACCAAGTCGACCGCGCTCATCACCATGCCCGGGGTGCAGAAGCCGCACTGCAGGCCGTGGCAGGCGCGGAAGGCGGCCTGCATCGGGTGCAGCGTGCCGTCGGCCGCGGCCAGGCCTTCGATGGTGGTGAGCTCGCCGCCGTTGGCCTGCACCGCCAGCGTGTTGCAGCTCTTCACCGCGCGGCCGTTCAGGTGCACGGTGCAGGCGCCGCACTGCGAGGTGTCGCAGCCCACGTGCGTGCCGGTCAGCCGCAGGTCCTCGCGGATGAACTCCACCAGCAGCGTCTGCGGCTGCACTTCGCGGGTCACGGACTTGCCGTTGACCTTCAGCGTGATCGTCGTGGCCATTTGTTCGCGTCTCCTTTGAGAGAAAGTGATCGGGCACCAGTCAGCCGCCGGTCCCCCGATGCAAACAATCCTAGGACTGCCGGTCTCGCCACGCACCAATGGGTAAACCCTGAAGCGAAGCGGAACAGCCCAGCGGGTTGCTCCAGCTTGAATCACTTGTCCGACAAGGGCATGACCGGCGGCGCAGAATCAGGGTTTCACCGGGGTCGATGTTCGGGTGGCGCCTCGCCTACCGTCGGTCCCCCCGGTGGCAGGCAGGACCCCGCTATGGACAACGTCGATCTGAACATCTGGCGCCAGGTGGCCGCGTGGACGGCCGCCGGCCACCGCGTGGTGCTGGGCACCATCACCCGCACCTGGGGCTCGGCGCCGCGCCCGCCGGGCTCGGCGGTGGCCATCCGCGATGACGGCCTGGTGGCAGGTTCGGTGTCGGGCGGCTGCATCGAAGACGACCTGATCGACAAGGCGCGCGAGGGCGTGCTGGCCGCGGGCGTGCCCAAGGTCGTGCGCTACGGCATCGATGCCGATGCCGCGCACCGCTTCGGCCTGCCTTGCGGTGGCCTGATCGAGCTGGTGCTCGAACCGGTGGCCCCGCGCACGCGGCTGAACGAACTGCTCGAACGCCTGTCGCGCGGCGAACGCGTGCGGCGCGTGCTGACCATCGCCAGCGGCGAGGTCGAACTGCAGCCGGCCACCGACACCGACGAACTGCAGCTCACCGACACCACGCTCACCACCCACCACGGCCCGCACTGGCGGCTGCTGCTGATCGGCGCCGGGCAGATGACGCAGTACCTGGCGCAGATGGCCGGCGCTTTGGGCTACGAGGTGCTGGTGTGCGACCCGCGCGAGGAATACGCCGAAGGCTTCGTGGTGCCCGGCGCCACGTTGCTGCGCACGATGCCCGACGACACCGTGACCGCGCTGAAGCCCGACGGCCACACCGCCATCATCGCGCTGACGCACGACCCCAAGCTCGACGACCTGGCGCTGATGGAAGCGCTGAAGAGCGATGCGTTCTACATCGGCGCGATCGGTTCGCGCGCGAACCAGGCCAAGCGCAAGCAGCGCCTGATCGAGCACTTCGGCATGACCGAGGAGCAACTGGCGCGGCTGCACGGCCCGGTGGGGCTGAAGAACGGCGCGCGCACGCCGCCGGAAATCGCGGTCAGCATCCTGGCGGAGCTGACCGCGGTGCGTTACGGCTACTGGATTCCCGAGCCGGTGAACGTGAAGCCGCAGCAGGCGGTGGAGGCCGGCTGCGTGAGCTGAAGGCCGCGGCCTGTCAGCGACTGCCGAGAGCCGGCAGCGGCCGCGCCGCGGCCTGCGAGGGCACGAAGATCCACAGCAGCACATAGGCCAGCATGCCGGTGCCCGCGCACAGCACCATCAGCGCGAAGCACAGCCGCCACACCCAGGCCGAGACGCCGGTGAATTCGCCCAGGCCGCCGCACACGCCGCCGAGCCAGCGGTCGGCCACGCTGCGGCGCAGGCTGTTGATCGCCGCCACGCCGCTGCTGGCGGCCGAGCCGCCGTCAAGCACGCGGGCCTTGGCCCGGGCGAATTCGTCGTCGGACAGCACGCCGCGCTGGTGCAGGTCGCCCAGACGGGCCAGTTCGTCGCTCATTGCCATGGTTCATCTCCTGCCAACGGAAGCAATGACACAAGCGTAGTCGGTGCCGGCGCGCCGTGGCTTGCGATGCGACAGGCTGCAGCCCGGGCGGCATGGTGCCGGGCGAACCTGCGATGGAGCGTGCGGTGGCCGGACAATGCGGTGGCGATGTCCGACGACTACCAGATCCCGATTCCGCCTTCGTTCCACGCCCTGCATGCCGACGCGCGCGGCCGCCTGCAGCTGCCGCTGGCGGCATTCCGCGCCCGCTACGAGCTGTGCGAGGACATGGCGCAGATGCTGGTGGAGCGCAGCCAGGCGCTGCACCACGACCTGGGCCTGGCCGAGGACATCGTGCTCTCGCGCACGCAGGCCGGGCTGGGCAGCGCCGAGGCCGGCTTCAGCGCCGCCGAGGCCTGGTGGGTGACGACGCGGCTGGCCGAACTGCTGGGCTGGCCGCCGCCGGCCGTGTTGCCGCCGGCGTGACTCAGGCCGCGGCGCGCCGCAGCTGCCAGCCCTGGGCCGCCGCGATCACCGCGCACATGGTCGCGAACGCCACCCAGGCATAGGGCCACAGCAGCGGCATGCCGACCAGGATCAGCCCGTCGTTGCCGCCGGGGATCAAGAGGCTGCCCCAGCCCATCAGCAGGCCGCCGGCGGCGCAGCGCAGGATCTGCGCGCCGCTGGGCCACTGCGCCGCCAGGCGCCCGGCGCGCCAGCCGCCCAGCATCGCGCCGGCCAGCAGGCACAGCAGCAGCGCGCTGCGCGCGAGCAGGCTGCCGGCCATGCCATGCGCCAGCTCGGCCAGCACGTCGGTGTAGGCCCAGGCGCCCACCAGCAGCAGCATTGCCAGGAAGCTCAGGCCGATCACCAGCGTCGCCACATGCGGCGGCCAGCGGCCTTCGATCAGTTCGTGGACGCGCTTTTCACGCGATAGGCGGTCCAGCAGCGGCTGGCCGATACGCCAGGCGAGATAGGCGACGAAGGCCGCCAGCACCCAGCCCGGCGCCTGCAGCACCGCCGAGCCGGCCGGCAGCGCCTGCGCCGTCGGCGGCGCGAACACGGTCGCGACGCTGACGCAGCCGAGGTAGAAGCCCAGCGGCGTGGCCACGTAGGCCCATTCGCCCGAGCCCAGCCGCGCGATGGCGCCGAACACGCAGGCGCGATTGATGTAGGCGCCGAAGCCCAGCAGCGCGGCGCCGGCCACGGTCCAGGCACTGAGGGAATAACCATTCAGAGGCGCGTCCATCCAGTGCAGATGCCGCGCCAGCAGCAGCCCGCCGCCGACCCACAGCGCAGCCTCCAGCAGCGCGCGCAGCCGCGCGGCGCGGCGCTGCCGCAGCAGCTCGTCCACCGCGGCCACGGTGCAGGTGGCGCCGCGCTGGATCGCGTAGCCCATCGTCAGCGCGCACAGCGCGGCCGCCGCGAACGCGGCGGTCTGGAGCCAGGGATTCATGCCACGTGCTCGACCACGCCTTCGATCGGGTCGGCCGGCGCCTGCCACGGCGCGCGTTCGATCATGCGCAGCGTGTCCGCATGCCCGGCCTCGCGGCGCGCGCGCACGCCGGCGGGCGTGAAGTCGATGTCCTTGGTGTGGTCCTCGCCTTCGAGCCGCGGCGCCACCAGGTGCGCCACATGCATCGTGGTGCCGCAGCCCCAGGCGGCGAGTTCCTTGACCTTCGGGTCGTTCTGCTTCGCGGCCGGCAGCTGCTTCTGTAGCTCGCGGATCACATGGCGCAGGCGGTGGATCTGCTTCTGCCGCGCGATGTGGCTGTCGGCCCGGCTGGCGTACTGGATGTCCTTCTGCCGGCCCATCACCTGCCAGATCGATTCCGGCTCGGGCCCGGTCTGGTGCCAGACGTTGACCGCGAAGATCAGCGAATCGCGCCGCGGCTTGTCGTCCAGCACCGCCTCGATCGGCGTGTTCGAGTAGATGCCGCCGTCCCAATAGGGCTGGCCGTCGATGCGCACCGCGGGAAAGGCCGGCGGCAGCGCGCCCGAGGCCATCACATGGTCGACGCCCAGCGCCTCGTCGCGGCTGTCGAAGTAGCGCATCGCGCCGCTGCAGGCGTTGACCGCGCCGACGGTCAGCCGCGTCGGGCCGCCCTGCAGCGATTCGAAGTCGACCAGCGCGGCCAGCGTGTCGCGCAGCGGCGCGGTGCTGTAGTAGGCCGCCTGCTCGACGCCCACCGCGGCCCGCGCGCCACGCAGCGCCGCATGGTTGGGCGTGAAGAAGGCGGGGATGCCGCGCATCACCGTCGTCATGTTGGCCAGCAGGTTGCCCATGCCCAGCCAGTCCATCGGCCCGGCCAGCGGCATCTGCTGTTCCACATGCTGCCAGAAGGCCTGCAGCCGTTCGAGCCGATGCTCGGGCGCATTGCCCGCGATCAGCGCGCCGTTGATCGCGCCGATCGAGGTGCCGATGACCCAGTCCGGCTCGATGCCGGCCTCGTGCAGCGCCTCGTAGACGCCCAGCTGGTAGGCGCCCAGGGCGCCACCGCCCTGCAGCACCAGCACCACCTGGCCCGGCAGCGTGGCGCTCCTGGAAGAGGGGTGCTGGCGTGCCATCACATCATCTCCATCATCGTCTCGGGCTTCTTGTCGTTGACGATGTCGGCGATCGTCAGTTCGACCGGCTGGCTGCCGGTGTTCTTCCACCAGTGCTTGGTGCCGAGGAACTCCTTCGAGATGTCGCCGGCCTTGTGCAGGATGGGCACCGCGCACTTGCTCGAGTGCTCGTAGATCTCGCCGCTGTTGACCATGATCAGGGCGGGCCGGTCCTCGTGGCTGTGGAAGGGCACGATGCCGCCGGGGGCGATGGTCATGTGGCGCATGCGCAGCCGGCGCTGGCTGAGCTTGACGTTTTCCTTGGCCAGGTCGACCGAGGCCAGCTCGGTGTCGGTGACGCCGGCCGGCGCGGTGGCCGCACCGGCCAGCGCATTGGTCGCGACCTTGTCGGCCGGGCACTCGCCGGCCTGCGCCGCGAGCGTGAAGGTGGCCAGCGCGAGGCTGGCAAGCGAGAGCTTGAACGTGGATTGCATGGTGATCTCCAGAATGGGGATGAGGAGGAAATGGGCCGCATCCTGCGGCCCGGGACGGGAACTCATTGCGCGGTCCAGCCGCCTTCGATGGGGAGCACTGCGCCGGTGATGGATGCCGCATCGTCCGAGCACAGGAAGGCGGTCAGCGCGGCCACCTGCTCGACCGTGACGAAGCGCTTGGTCGGCTGCGCGGCCAGCAGCACATCGCGGATGACTTCCTGCTGCGAGATGCCGCGCGCCTTCGCGGTGTCGGGGATCTGCTGCTCGACCAGCGGCGTCAGCACATAGCCGGGGCAGACGGCGTTGACGGTGATGCCGGCCTCGGCCACCTCCAGCGCCACGGTCTTCGTGAAACCGGCCACGCCATGCTTGGCGGTGACGTAGGCCGACTTGAACTTGCTGGCCACCAGCGCATGGGCCGAGGCCACGTTGACGATGCGGCCGAAGCCCTTGCGCTTCATCGCCGGCAGCGCCAGCCGGGTGGTGTGGAAGGTGGCCGAGAGGTTGATCGCGAGGATCGCGTACCACTTGTCGACCGGGAACTCGTCCACCGGCGCCACGTGTTGGATGCCGGCGTTGTTGACCAGCAGGTCGATGCTGTCGAACTCCGACAGCGCCTTGCCCATCATGTCCTCGATGGCCTCGGGCCGGCCCATGTCGGCGCCGTCGTAGCGCACCTGCACGTCGTGCTGCTCGGCCATTTTCCTGCGCAGCGCCTCGATCTCGCGCTTGTCGCCGAAGCCGTTGAGGATGATGTTGGCGCCCTGCGCGGCCAGCGTGCGGGCGATGCCCAGCCCGATGCCCGAGGTGGAACCGGTGACGAGGGCGGTCTTGCCGATGAACATGGTGCAATGCTCCTAACGTGAAAAGTGGGCGTGTTCGGACGAGGAAGAAGACGCGGCGGCCGGCTCCTGCGCGGCCTGCGCCTCCGCGGTGCGGGTGAAGCGCAGGTGCGTGATGTCCAGCGGGAAGAACAGGCTCCAGGTCCACTCGACCCAGATGCGCAACTTGCGGCCGAAGGTCGGCAGCCGGCTCAGGTAGTAGGCGCGCCACAGCAGCCAGGCCGGCAGGCCGGTGAGCTGCAGGCCGAACAGCAGCGCCACGCCCTTGTGGTGGCCGGTGGTGGCCATCATTCCGCGCGAGCGGTAGGCAAACGGCATCGTCGGCCGGCCCTGCAGCCGCGCCAGCAGGTTCTCGGCCAGCTGCTGCGCCTGCGCCACCGCGAACTGCGCGGTCGGTGGGCTGATGCTGCCGTCCTCGGCATTCGGCACCGCGGCGCAATCGCCCAGCGCCCACAGCCCAGGCACGCCGGGCACCGAGCCGTCGGCGTGGGTGGCGATGCGGCCGCGCTGCAGCGCCACGCCAGCCGTGGCGGCCAGCGCATCGACCAGCGCATGGCGCTGCGTGCCGATGGTGCAGACCACCGTGTGCGAAGCCAGGCGGGCGCTGTTGTCGAGCGTGACCGCGTCGGCCTCGATGCGCGTCGCGCGGGTGCCGAGCTGCACCTCGACGCCGCGGCGGCGCAACGAGTGCGCGGCGGCGTCGCCCAGGCGGGCCGGCAATTCCGGCAGCAGGCGCTCGCCGTCGTGCAGCAAGGTGACGCCGAGCTCGCCGTCGGCGATGCGCGGGTAGTAGCGGCGCGCGCTGCGCAGGAAGTCCGCCAGCGAGCCGGCGACTTCCACGCCCGAGAAGCCGCCGCCGATCACGACGAAGCGACCCAGCGCCAGCCGCTCGGCCGGATCGGCCGTCAGCTCGATGCGCGCCAGCCGCTGCAGCACCCGGTTGCGGATGTGCAGCGCATCGCCCACCAGCTTCAGTGGCAGTGCATGCTCGGCCAGGCCGGGCAGCAGGTCGAGCTTGGCGCGCTGGCCGATCGCCAGCACCAGCTCGTCGTAGGCGAACTCGCGCACGCCGGCCAGCGTGTCGCAGCGCAGGCGGCGCTGGCGGGCATCCACCTGCAGCAGCCGGCCCATGACAAAACGGGTGCGGGAGATCACTGCGCGGATCGGCGCGATCACATGCTCGGGGAACACCGCGGCGCCCACCACCTCGGCCAGCATCGGGTTGAAGGTGGTGTAGCTCTCTTCGCTGACCAGCAGCAGCTGCCAATCCGGCGGCAGGCGCTGTTCCAGCGCGCGGGCCAGCGTGGTGCCGGCGAAGCCGCCGCCGACGATCACGAGGGTCTTGCTGGGATGCATGATGGGGCTGCCTGGGTGCTGACTGCGTTGCGAATGGCAGGCACTTTAGGCAGCAGGTCGCTAGCGCGGAAATGGCATGGATTCATCGCGCCATGCGCGGCGGTTATCGCCGCCGGTGTAAGGATTCGGCGGCCTGGCGCGACAGACCTGCGCCATGGAGCTTTATCAGATCCGCTATTTCCTCGCGGTGGCCGAGACGCTGAACTTCACGCGCGCGTCCGAGCGCTCGTACGTGTCGCAGCCGGCGCTGACCAAGGCCATCCAGCGCCTGGAAGAAACGCTGGGCGGGCGGTTGTTCGACCGCAGCAAGAACGCGGTGCAGCTGACCGATCTGGGCCGCGCGATGCTGCCGAACTTCCGCCAGATCTACGACACCGCGCAGGCCACGCGCGAGCAGGCGCGCCGGCTCACGCGCGTGCGGAAAGAGGTGGTGCGCGTCGGCGTGATGTGCACCATCGACTTCCACCAGGTGCTGCCCGGCTTTGCCGACAGCCAGCAAGGCCGCACCGAGCTGGACCTGAGCTTCCGCGAAGGCAACCTCGAGGCGCTGACCGACGCGCTGGACCGCGGCGAGATCGACCTGGGCGTGATGTGCTCACCGAACGAGATTCCGCGCCGCTTTGCCGCCACGCCGCTGTTCAGCGAAGACTATGTGGTGGCCTTCGGCGACGACCACCGCTTCCACGGCCGCGAGGCGATCGAGATGCAGGAGCTGGACCGCGAGCACTACTGCGAGCGCATCCACTGCGAGTTCTCGCACCACATCGAGCGCCTGCTGGTGGCGCGCGGCGTGCGGCTGCAGGTGGTGCAGCAATCGGCGCGCGAAGACTGGATCCAGGCGCTGGTGCGCGCCAACTTCGGCGTGGCCTTCATGCCGCTGTCGATCGCCCGCGCGGCCGGCCTGTCGCATGTGCTGACGGCCGACTGCCCGATCGTGCGCGAGGTCAAGCTGCTGATGCAGGCCGAGCGCCCGGCCACGCCGGGGCAGCAGGCGGTGATCGAGTCGCTGCGCGGCTTCCGCTGGGAAGCCGCGTCGGCGGCGCCTTGAACCCGGCGCCTGGCACGCCGCGCCTCAGGGCTTGGCGTTCGGGAAGAACAGCTGCTCGCCGCCGATCTTGTACGAGGCAATCGCCGCCTGGCCGGCCGGCGACACCAGCCAGTCGGCAAAGCCCTGCGCCAGCGCCTGCTTGACATGCGGATACTTGGCCGGGTTCACGACGATCACGCCGTAGGGGTTGAACAGCCGCGTGTCGCCTTCGACCAGGATCGTCAGGTCGTTGCGGTTCTTGAAGCTGAGCCAGGTGCCACGGTCGGACAGCAGGTAACTGCCGGTGGACGCGGCGATGTTCAGCGCCGGGCCCATGCCGCAGCCGCATTCCTTGTAGCCGGCGGGCTTGGCCGCGGCCATGTCCAGCCCGGCCAGCTTCCAGTAGCGCAGCTCGGCCGCATGCGTGCCGCTCTTGTCGGCACGCGAGACGAAGCTCGCGCCGGCCGCGGCGATCTTCTGCAGCGCGGCGGCCACGTCGCGGCCCTTGACCTTGGCCGGGTCGGCGGCCGGGCCGATCAGCACGAAATCGTTGTACATCACCGGCAGGCGCTTCAGGCCCCAGCCTTCGGCGACGAACTTCTCCTCGGCCGCCGTGTCGTGCACGAACACCACGTCGGCATCGCCCCGCCGCCCCATGTCCAGCGCCTGGCCGGTGCCCACCGCCACCACGCGCGCCTCGGTGCCGGTGGCGGCCTTGAACAGCGGCAGCAAGTGGCCGAACAGGCCGGACTGCTCGGTGGAGGTGGTGGACGCGACGACGATGAACGGGCTTTGCGCGTGCGCCGGGACGCCGGCGAGGCCGAGCCACAGCGCGGCGCCGAATGCGGCGAGCGCACGGCGCGAAACCCAGGGGCGCGAGAGAGTCTTCATCAGTGCCAAGGCAGTTCTCCTTTGAGGAAGGCGGCCGCGGCACCGGGCAGGGCGTCGCGGTGGAAGAAGTCGTCGACCGGCAGGTCCGCCACCAGCCGGCCGGCTTCGAGGTAGAGCACCCGGGTGGCCAGGCGCTTGACCTGGCCGAGGTTGTGCGAGCTCATCACCAGCGTGACGCCGTCGTGGCCGAAGGCCTCGATCAGCTGCTCGACCTCGCGCTTGGCCGAAGGGTCGAGGCTGGCGGTCGGCTCGTCCAGGAACAGCACGTCGGGTTCCACCGCCCAGGCACGGGCCAGCGCCAGGCGCTGCTGCTGGCCGCCGGAGAGCGCCCGCGCCGGTCGTTGCAGCAGCTCGTCCAGCCCCACGCGTTCCAGCGCCGCGCGCAGCCGCGCCTCGCGCTGCGCGCGCGGCACGCCGGCCAGCCACAGTGCCAGCCGCAGGTTGCGGCGCACCGACAGCTGCAGCAGGAACGGGCGCTGGAACACCATGGCCGACACCGGACGCTGTCTTTGACCGCCAGGATCGACCGGCGCGTGCAGCTCGCGCCGGCCCTCGCTGGGCGGCAGCAGGCCGTTCAGCAGGCGCAGCAGGCTGGTCTTGCCCGAGCCGTTGGCGCCCACCAGCGCCAGCCGTTCCCCGGTGCGCACCTGCAGCGTGATGTCGCGCAATGCCTGCACGCTGCCGAAGCGCAGGCCGGCACCGTGCAGGCTGATCAGCGGGCGCGGCGGCGCGGGCGGCAGGGCCGCCGGCGGCAGCGGCAGGTCGCTTGGCTTCATGCGGCGGCGCCCACCCAGGCCGCGGGCGAGCGGCGGGTTAGCGCGACCAGCCCGTTGATGATCGCCACCACGCCCAGCAGCACCAGGCCCAGGCCCAGCGCCAGCGGCAGGTCGCCCTTGCTGGTTTCGAGCGCGATCGCGGTGGTCATCACCCGCGTCACGCCGTCGATGTTGCCGCCGACGACCATCACCGCGCCCACCTCGGCCACCGCGCGGCCGAAGGCGGTGAGCAGCAGCGTCAGCACGGCCACGCGTTCGTGCAGCAGCAGCAGCAGCGCGGCCAGCAGGCGGCCCGCGCCCATGGCCTGCAGCTCGTCGCCGCCCTCGCGCAGCGCGTCGGCCACCAGCTGGCGCGCCAGCGCGGCGATCAGCGGCACCACCAGGATGGTCTGCGCGATCACCATCGCGCCGGGCGTGAACAGGATGCCCCAGCTGCCCAGCGGCCCGGAGCGCGACAGCAGCAGGTACACCACCAGCCCGACCACCACCGAGGGCAGCGCCAGCAGCGTGTTCAGCGCGCCGACGACCAGGCCGTGGCCGCGAAAGCGCGACACCGCCAGCCAGGCGCCCAGGCCCAGGCCGAGCAGCGCGCCGATGAGGCAGGCGCTGGCGCTGACGCGCAGCGACAGGCCGACGATGCGCCACAGCGTCGCATCGGCGCTGGCAATCAGCTGCAGCGCCAGCGACAGGCTTTGCGAGAAGGCACCCATTCCCAACGGTTCCGGATTTCGGCTGGATTCTTGCGACCGGGGCAGGGCTTGGCGATATGCAGCGTGCTGCATAGCAGGGCTTCTGCCGACAGGCGCGCCTCGGCCGGGCCGGCCCTGGTGCATCATCGCGGGCCCGACTTCCGCAACGCCGAGCCCGCCGATGATCGAACTGCACTACTACCCCGGCAACGCCAGCATGGCGCCGCACATCGTGCTGCACGAGCTGGGCGTTCCTTTCGAGAAGCGCCTGGTCGACCGCACGCGCAACGCGCACAAGAGCGCCGAGTACCTGAAGCTCAACCCCAACGGGCTGATCCCGGTGCTGGTGGATGGCGAGCTGGTGCTGTACGAATGCGCGGCCATCAGCCTGCATCTGGCCGACAAGCATCCTGCGGCCGGCCTGGCCCCTGCGCTGGGCTCGCCCGAGCGCGCGCACTACTACAAGTGGATGGTGTGGCTGACCAACACGCTGCAGGCGATGCTGATCCACTACTTCTACCCTGACCGCCTGGTCGACGAAGGCAACGCCGACGGTGCGGCGCAGGTGCAGGCCCATGCGCAGGCGCAGGTCGGCCGCATGCTGGACCAGCTGGAAGCGCAGTTCGCGCAGCATGGCGGGCCGTGGCTGCTGGGCACGGCCTACAGCGCGGCCGATGCGCATGCCTTCATGCTGTGCCGCTGGACGCGCGGCTTCCAGGGCGCCGCCTCTGCGCCGGCGCGCGAGCGGCCGCTGCTGGGCGCCTACCTGCAGCGCATGCTGGCGCGGCCGGCGGTGCAGCGGGTGATCGCCGACGAAGGGCTCTCGGCTCCGCTGGTCTGAGGCGTCAGAGCGTTCGGGTGGCGCGCAGCCGTTCGAGCCGCAGCGCAATCAGCTGCTGCAGTTCGCTGATGCGCTGCTGCAGCGCCTGGCGCTCGTCGGCCGGTCCGCTGTGCGCGGCCAGCTCGGCGCGCAAGGCCCCGAGCTTCTGCATCAGCTCGACCTCCGGCGGCACGATGCCGGCGTCCTTCAGGATCTTGAACGGCAGGCGCAGCTCGTCCGGCGTCTCGGCATAGCCGTCGTTCATCTCGATCGGCTTGCCGAAGCTCGGCGCCGCGCGCAGTTCGCCGTTGCGCTCGCTCTCGCGCAGCATGTTGGCAATGTGCTCGTCCAGGGTGCTCATGGGCGAACGATATCGGCCTCGTCCGGGGCCGGCAAGCGCTGCGGTGACCGATCGGCTAGGACTCCGGCGCCGTGGCGTGGTGCCAGCCTGAGCGCTGCGCCCAATCCCGGGCGGACTGCCAGACGAGGTCGTACACCGGGTCCTTGACGGCGTAGTACGCGTCCACGTCGTTCGCATGCAGGCGGGCCAGCTCGCGCTTGATGACCTCGATCGTCATGCGCGAGCCGGGATGGTGTCGCAGGTAGTCGCGGAACAGCAGCGCGTAGCGCTGATTCGCGTGGCCGACCGGCCTGACATGGACATGGCATGGGCGCCGCGGCGGCAGGCCGCGAAAGAGGAGCTTCTGCCATTGCTCGGGCGGATCGGTGGCGCCGGGCGGCAGGTGGTCGACAGGATGCCGGGGCACGTACTCGAAGCCGCTGTCGACCAGCAGCGTGACGAGTTCCGGGTCCAGCGCCTGCACGCCAACCTGGATGTCGATGATGTCCTTCGCCGCCAGGCCGGGAACGGCCGTCGAACCGATATGCGCAATGTGCAGGGCACGCGGGCCCAGGGCTTGGGCGAGTTGGGTCCTGAGCGCCGCGAACTCGGCCGGCCAGCGCTCGTCGTAGGGATGGATGACGATCATCGGCGCCTCACCGGCCTCACGTCAGCTTGTAGGTCTGCAGGTGGATGCTCGTCTCCGTCGCGCTGATGCCCTTGATCAGCCGCAGCCGTTCCAGCACCGCGGCCAGCTCGTTCAGGCTGGACGAGCGCAGCTCGGCCAGCAGGTCCCAGCGGCCGTTGGTGTCGTGGATGGCGGCGACACCGGGCTCGCCGAGCAGGCGGCTGATCACCTCGCGCGCCTGGTTGCCGTCCACCGTGATGCTGGTCCACGCGGTGATCTGCTCGGTCTGCACGTCGGGTCGCAGCCGCACCGTGTAGCCGACGATCACGCCCTCGTCTTCCAGCCGCTTGATGCGGTTGGTGACCGTGCCGCGCGAGACCTTCAGCCGTTGCGCCAGCGTGGCGACGCTGGCGCGTGCATCGGCGCGCAGCAGCGCGATCAGTTGCTGGTCCAGGCTGTCCATGACGGATTCCACGCTCCGAGCAAAATGTCAGCAGGTGCTGCCGAAATGCCAAGAGCCTGACGATTTCGAAGCAATCTTGCCGCTATTCATTGCCACGCGGCCCCCGAACAATCCCGGCATCCCGCAACGAACCCTCGCCAGGGGAGCCGCCATGACCACCTTGCTGACCACCCAGGACGTCGCCCGCATCGTCGCGATCCATGGCCTGCCGACGCTGCTGAAGCGCCTGGTCCACTACCTCGAAGCCGACTTCCGCCGCTGGCCGGAGTTCGACAAGACCGCCCGCGTGGCCAGCCATTCGCGCGATGGCGTGATCGAGCTGATGCCGATTGCCGATGCCGCGCTGTACAGCTTCAAGTACGTCAACGGCCACCCGAAGAACACCCGCGCCGGGCTGCCCACCGTGATGGCCTTCGGCGTGCTGGCCGACGTGGCCACCGGACGGCCCGAACTGCTGAGCGAACTGACGCTCACCACCGCGATGCGCACCGCCGCCACCTCGGTGATGGCCGCGCGGCTGCTGGCACGGCCCGGCAGCCGCACGATGGCACTGATCGGCAACGGTGCGCAAAGCGAATTCCAGGCGCTGGCCTTCCACCACCTGCTGGGCATCACCGAACTGCGGCTGTACGACATCGACCCGCGCGCCACCGCCAAGCTGCAGCGCAACTTGGGGGCCGTGCCGGGCCTGAAGCTGGTGGCCTGCGCCTCCACTGCCGACGCGGTGGCCGGGGCCGACATCGTCACCACCGTCACCGCCGACAAGGCCAACGCGACCATCCTCACGCCCGCGATGCTGCGCCCCGGCCTGCACATCAACGGCGTCGGCGGCGACTGCCCGGGCAAGACCGAGCTGCACCCGGACGTGCTGCACGCGGCCAAGGTCTTCGTCGAGTACGAGCCGCAGAGCCGGGTCGAAGGCGACCTGCAGCAGATGCCGGCGGACTTCCCGGTGCATGCGCTGTGGCAGGTGATGACGGGCGAAGTGAGCGGCCGAGACCACGACGCGCAGATCACCGTGTTCGACTCGGTCGGTTTCGCGCTGGAAGACTATTCGGCGCTGCGCCTGCTGCGCGACTGCGCCCGCGAGCTGGGGCTGGGCGAGCCGGTGGACATCACGCCGTCGATGGCGGATCC
>NZ_JBGAGA010000054.1:0-39962 GCF_044226965.1 Aquabacterium sp.
GCTGCCGCTGCACGGACGAGCAGATTGCGCGTTACCAGGCCAAGCTGTCGGGCCCGCTGCTCGACCGCATCGACCTGCAGGTGGAAGTGTCGCTGCTGCCGCCCGCCGAGATGCTGGCGCAGCCCGATGGCGAGTCGTCCACCGCCGTGGCCGAGCGCGTGGCCGCGGCCCACGCGCGCCAGCTGCAGCGCCAGGGCTGCGCCAATGCCGCGCTGCAGGCGGCGCAGCTCGGCAGCGTCTGCGCCCTGGACGCGCGCAGCGCCGGCTTCCTGCAGCAGACCGCGCAGCGCCTGGGCTGGTCCGGCCGCGCGCTGCACCGCGTGCTGAAGGTTGCGCGCACGGTGGCCGACCTGGCCGGCGCGGACGCCATCGGCGTGCCGCACCTGGCAGAGGCGCTGCAGTTCAGGCGCGCGCTGCCGGGCCGCTGACGCCCGGCTGGCAATGCATGCGCCGCCGGCTGATGCCGGCCGCGAGCAAGGCGGTGGCGATCAGCGCCACCGTGCCAGGCTCCGGCACCGTGGCGGTCGGGCCCGCGCCGGCGTCCTCGATCTGCCACGCGAAGAAGGCCCGCTGCCCGAAGTGCTTGTCCTCGAAGGCCGACAGTTGCGCGATGTTTCGGGTCATGCTCAGGCTGACTTGGTGGACACCGGCGCCGCCCAGCCCATAGGTCCTGGAGCCCGAGTCGCCGGGCCGGTAGTAATCGATGAGCACGCCATCGACCACCACGCCGAAGGAGCCGCCGATCGGATCCATCAGCGGGTCGTTCGTCACGCTGAAGTCCAGCGAGAAGAGGCTGTCGACCGTGGTCTCGAAGCGGTAGGTCCATTGATTGCCGACATAGGTCACCTGCCCGCCGCCGAAGAAGTTGTTGTGCCCGCCGGCCTGGATGTCCCAGCTCAGCGTGCCCTGTGACGGCCCGTTCCAGTCGCTTTCCAGCCCGATGTTCGCCAGCGCCAGCACACTGCCGTCCGGGGTCGTCGAGTAGGCCGACGCCTGGATGCGCGCATCGGTCAGCGGGTCGGACGGCGCGAAGATTTGCGTATCCTGGACGGCGGTGACGCGCCGGTCCGCCTGCGCGCTGGCGACCAGGTTGATGCGGGACGCGAGGGCCACCGGTCCGGCCGCCGCGCCGGGCCCGAACACCGCGCCCAGCAGCAACATCGCCAGTGGCAGAAGCCGACGCCAGGCAGCCCCAGGCGCGGCACCGATGGCGCCCGGGTGGACGGCCGTGGCGTCCTGGGGTATGAGGCTGAACGTGGGCATGAGGTCGGCTCCGAAAGGTGTCTGCTGGTACAGACGCCCTGCGACCGCCGGCTGCGCCACGGCCGGCGTGACAAACCTCACGCAGCCCTGCGCGGCGCGCCGCCGCCCACGGCAGGCCGCAGCCTGATCAGAGCAATGCCGCCAGCGCCCGCGCCGCCGCGTCGCGCGCGCGGCCCTCGGCCTCGGCCCATGCCGCGAGCTGGTCGTCACCGATGCGGCCGACATTGAAGTAGGTCGCCTGCGGATGCGCGATGTAGAAGCCCGAGACGCTGGCCGCGGGCGTCATCGCCAGGCTCTCGGTCAGCCCCATGCTGATGTCGCCGGCATCGAGCACGTCGAACATCGCGCGCTTGACGCCGTGGTCCGGGCACGCCGGGTAGCCCGGCGCGGGGCGGATGCCGCGGTAGGCCTCGGCGATGAGCTGCTCGTTGCTCAAGCGCTCGTCGGGTGCGTAGCCCCAGAGCTCGGTGCGCACGCGCTGGTGCAGGCGCTCGGCAAACGCCTCGGCCAGGCGGTCGGCCAGGGCCTTCAGCATGATCGACGAATAGTCGTCGTGGTCGGCCTCGAACTGCGCCACCTTCCTGTCGGCACCGAGGCCGGCGGTCACCGCGAACAGGCCGATGTGGTCCTGGCCGCGTCCTTTAGGCGCTATGAAATCGGCCAGGCAGCGGTTCGGGCGCTTGACCCCATCGACCACCGGCCGCTCGGTCTGCATGCGCAGCGGGCGCCAGCGCAGCAGCACCTGCTGGCGCGATTCGTCGGCATAGACCTCGATCGTGTCGTCGTCCACCGTGTTGGCCGGCAGCAGCGCGATCACGCCGTTGGCCTGCAGCCAGCGGCCCTCGATCGCGCGCTGCAGCAGGCGCTTGCCGTCGCTGAAGACGCGCTGCGCCTCGCTGCCGACGACCTCGTCACGCAGGATCTCGGGGAAGCGGCCGGCCAGGTCCCAGGTCTGGAAGAACGGACCCCAGTCGATGCACGCGGCCAGTTCGGCCAGGTCGTAGTTGCGGAAGACGCGGCGGCCGATGAATTTCGGCGCCGGTGGCAAGGTCGTGGCCCAGTCGATCGGCGTCTTGTTGGCGCGTGCCTCGGCCCAGGGCACCAGCGGCGTGACCTTCTTGTTCGCATGTTGCTGGCGCACGCGCTCGTAGTCGGCCTTCAGCTCATCGAGGAAGCGCGTGGCGCGTTCGTCGGACAGCAGGTCCGAGCACACGCCCACCGAGCGCGAGGCATCGGGCACGTAGACCACCGGCCCTTCGTAGTGCGGCGCGATCTTCACCGCGGTGTGCACGCGGCTGCAGGTAGCGCCGCCGATCAGCAGCGGAATCTTCTTGATGCGGAACCAGTCGTCGCGCTGCATCTCGGCCGCGACGTGCTGCATCTCTTCCAGGCTGGGCGTGATCAGGCCCGAGAGGCCGACGATGTCCGCCCCTTCGACGCGCGCCTTGGCCAGGATGTCCTGGCACGGCACCATCACGCCCATGTTGATGACTTCGAAGTTGTTGCACTGGAGCACGACGGTGACGATGTTCTTGCCGATGTCGTGCACGTCGCCCTTCACGGTGGCGATCACCACCTTGCCCTTGGCCCGCACGTCGCCGCCGGCGGCCTCGAGCTGGCGCTTTTCTTCCTCGATGTAGGGCACCAGGTGGGCCACGGCCTGCTTCATCACGCGGGCGGACTTCACCACCTGCGGCAGGAACATCTTGCCGGCGCCGAACAGGTCGCCCACCGTGTTCATGCCGGCCATCAGCGGACCTTCGATCACGTGCAGCGGCCGGCCGCCCGAGGCCTTGATGCGCTGCCAGCATTCCTCGGTGTCCTCGACGATGAAGTCGGTGATGCCGTGCACCAGCGCATGCGCCAGCCGGGTGTCGACATCGTGCGCGCGCCAGGCGAGCTTGGTGCTTTCGTCCTTGGCCGCGCCCTTCACCGCATCGGCCACTTCGAGCAGGCGCTCGGTGGCGTCGGGCCGCCGATTGAGCACCACGTCCTCCACCCGTTCGCGCAGGTCCGGGTCGAGCTCGTCGTAGACGCCGACCATGCCGGCGTTGACGATGCCCATGTCCAGACCCGCTCTGATCGCGTGATAGAGGAACACGGTGTGGATGGCCTCGCGCACCGGCTCGTTGCCGCGGAAGCTGAAGCTCACGTTCGAGACGCCGCCCGACACCTTGGCGCCGGGCAGGTGCTGCTTGATCCAGCGCGTGGCCTCGATGAAGTCGACCGCGTAGTTGGCATGCTCCTCGATGCCGGTGGCGATCGCGAAGATGTTGGGGTCGAAGATGATGTCCTCGGGCGGGAAGCCGACCTCCTGCACCAGGATGCGGTAGGCCCGGGCGCAGATCTCGGTCTTGCGCTGGAAGGTGTCGGCCTGGCCCTGCTCGTCGAAGGCCATCACCACGGTGGCCGCGCCATAGCGCCGCACCAGCGTGGCCTGGCGCTTGAACTCGACCTCGCCTTCCTTCAGCGAGATCGAGTTGACGATGCCCTTGCCCTGCAGGCACTGCAGGCCGGCCTCGATGACGCTCCATTTGGACGAATCCACCATGATCGGCACACGCGCGATCTCGGGCTCGCTGGCGATCAGCTGCAGGAAGCGCACCATCGCCGCCTGGCTGTCGAGCATGGCCTCGTCCATGTTGATGTCGATGACCTGCGCGCCGTTCTCGACCTGCTGGCGCGCCACCGACAGCGCGTCCTCGAAGCGGCCTTCGAGGATCATCTTCGCGAATGCCCGCGAACCGGTGACGTTGGTGCGTTCGCCGATGTTGACGAACAGGTGGCCTTCGCCGATGGACACCGGCTCGAGGCCGGACAGGCGCATCGGCGGCACGGCCGCGGAAGGGACGAGGGATTCGGAAGTCATGGCGCGGATCACCCAGAACGCAAGAAAGCGGAGGGTGAGCGCCGTTGCGATGCGATCCGGCCGGTAAGCCTGGATCGATACCCCGAGCCTGGCGGCGTTCAGGTCACGCCGTTGCAACGCTCCTCGGGAAAGTCCGGGATTCTACCGACGCGGCTTCACCGCTACACACCTTGATTACATGCACGAAGCCACGCGACCGCCGGAAGGACCTGGATCGCTGCGATGTAATCGCGGCATGAGAGCTTTGCTGACCAGCGCGGGCGTGCTGCTGGTGGCCGGCTGTGCCTCCCGCGCGCCGGCCCCGCCACCGCCCGCACCGGCCCCGCCGCCGGTTGTCGCCATCCCTGCGCCGCGGACGGAAGCCCGGCCAGCCCCTGCGCCCGCCCCAGCGCCTGCGCCCAAGCCCTCGCCACTGGCGGCCGAGCAGCATTGGCTCGAGCAGCTGTTCGAAGGCACGCCGGTGCGCATCAGCAGCGAGACCGACGGCGGCGCCCTGCAGCTGCTGGTGCCGATGGCGTTCTCGTTCGAAGCCGATTCACCGAAGCCCAAGCCCGCGCTGCAGGCGGTGCTGGACAAGCTGGGCCAGAGCCTGAAGCGGCAGCCGGCCAGCAAGCTGCGCATCAACGCGCCGGGCCCGACCGCGCGGGCCCTGGCGGCGCGCCAGCACCTGCTGTCGCGCGGCGTAGCCGCGCACCGCGTCGAGGCCGGCAGCAGCGCCAGCGGCGGCGACGTGATGCTGCGCCTGAGCGTGGCGGCTGCCATGCAGACGCGCGAACCGGACTCGGCCGCGTCAGCCCGACTGCAGGCCACGCAGAGTCACTGACAGGGCGGACCGTCGAGCGCTCTGATCGAGGCCAGCGCGGTCACGCGTTGTTGCGCGTCGATCAGCGCGACGAAGAAGCTGCGCAGGTCAGGGGTGGCGCGGCCGCAGGGATCGGCTCCGATCGCAGGGATGCGAGGAAAGCCGGTGTTGGTGCCGATCGTCAGGCCCGCGCTGACTGGATCGAATCGGTTGCGCGGGCTGAATTCGAAGGCCACGGACTGCGCCGCCTCCACGATGAGGCCTTCGGCCGCGATCTCGAGCCGCCGATCTGCCACGCCGGCGCGCAAATAGGTGCCACCCCCGTCCAAGCCGCGCAGATCGGCATTCACCATGTCGAAAGGCAGGGTCAGACCTGCCGACCATGCGTCTCCCGGGATATGAACTTCCCACTTCGAAAGCACCGGCAACACCATTTCGCCGCCGGGCTCGGCCGCCAGCGACGGCGACTGCAATGCGTGCACTGCATCGCGTAGCGCCGAATCCAGGTAGCCCCGCCCGGCAAAGTCCTGGAGGGTGCCGCTGCGGGGTTGCAGCGCTAGAAGCAAACGGCCGGATTGCTCCAACGCCCAGGCGACAAAGGTGTCGCCTTCGTATCGCTTGACACTGCCCTTGATTCGCAGCATCGGCAGTTTCTGCCGCCCGCCAAGCTCATTGGCATACACACCGTCGAACGCTTCGGTCCGGGGCCAACTGAAGAGCTCTGACCAAGCATCCCAGACGACAAGGCGCGTATTGTCGGTCGGCACGAGCGACGTGGAAGGAAGCGCCCCCGGCATCACCGTCGACCGCTTCAGATCGGCCCAATCCGCCAGAACCACGGCACTCCAGCTACCCAGCAGCGGCAGCCCCGCCTCCAGGTTTTCACTGCCGGCCAGGAACTCCGGCAGAAATCGGGCGTCGGCCCGAGCCGCGAGTTGACGCTGAACACCTTGCGTCTGTGCGGCCGCGGCATTTGGGCCGAGATCGGCCGGATAGCGCGCCAGCAGCTCGGCCAGGGTTTGACCCCGCGCACTGCCGGCAATCAGCCGGACGAAGGACTCCGTGAGGGGTAGTACGACAAGATCGTTGACCGAAAGCGCCGACCCCAGGTTGAGCGTCGCCACGGCCCGCGCGCGACTGTGCGAAAAGACACTGGCGCGCTCGGCATCCGAAAGCGTCGGGAAAGCCGACACAACCGCCTGCCGATTGCGTACCGCAAGATAGTCGGCCAAGCCAATTCGCGCATCAAGCACCGCCGGAGCCGATTCGGCGTCAGCGGTCGGACGCGTGACCGGCGCATCCGCGTTCCCGCCGCCGCACCCGGCAATCAGCGCTGCAGCCATGAATGGTGCCAGCGCCCGGCGCATAGGATCGATCATGTGTGCCTCCCTGAAGGGACACAGCATACAGGCGTTAGAGCCGCCGCAACAGCTCCGATCCGGTGCGGCTGACCTCGATGCGGCCGAGGCCGTGCTTCAGCTCGATCTGGCAATGGCCCGGGCGCTCGCGCAGGATGCGTTCGATGAACTGCAGGTTCACGATGGTCGCGCGGTGCACCTGCAGGAACAGCTGCGGGTCGACCCAGGCCTGCACGCTCTTGAGGGAGTCTTCGATCAGGTGCACGCCCTCGCGGGTGAGCACCTGCGTGTAGCCCGGCACGGCGTGGAAGCTGGCGATGTCGGACACCGCCACCAGCCGGGTTTCGCTGCCGCGCGTGACGCGCAACCAGCGCGGCGCCGGCGTCGGGGCGGGGGCCGTGGCGGGCGCCGGCACCGGCGCGGCGGCGCCCCCGCGCAGCCGGGACTTCAGGCGCGCCACGGTTTCCCCCAGGCGCTCGGGCTCCAACGGCTTCACGAGGTAGTCGATCGCGCGCTGGTCGAAGGCGGCCAGCGCGTGGTGGTCGTAGGCGGTGACGAACACGATCTCGCCATCGAAGCCGGCCTCGCGCAGCCGGCGTGCGGCCCCCAGGCCGTCCAGGTGCGGCATGCGGATATCGAGGAACACGATCTCGGGCCGCTGCGCCAGCGCCGCGGCCAGCGCCTGCTTGCCGTCGGCGGCTTCCGCCACCACCTGCAATTCGGGCCACACGCGGGCCAGCGCTTCGCGCAACTCGGCGCGCAGCAGCGGTTCGTCGTCGGCGATCAGGGCACGCATGGTGGGCGGGAGGATGGCCTTGCAGGGGCGTGGCGGGTTCGTCAGTCGTGGGAACCGGGCGGGACCTCGCAGGGCACCACCAGCACCGCCTCGCAGCCGGGCTGCGCATTGTGCAGCTGCAGCCACGCGCCATCGCCATGCAGCAGGCGCAGGCGCTCGCGCAGGTTGGCCAGGCCGGTGCCGCCGCTGCCGGGTTCGGCGCCGAGGCCAGGGCCGTTGTCGCGCACGGTCAGGCGCAGCACCTCGCCCTCCTGGCGTGCGGCGATCAGCAGCCGCAGGGCGGCGCCATCCTCGGGCAGGCCGTGCTTGACCGCGTTCTCCACCAGGCACAGCAAGGCCCCCGGCAGCAGCGGAAAGGCCAGCCAGCGCGCCGGCACGTCCAGCGCCAGCGTGATCTCGCGGCCCAGGCGTTCGCGCAGCAGGTCGAGGTAGGCCTGCACCAGCGCCAGCTCGTCGCCCAGCGGCAGGCGGTCGGCACGGAAGCTGGGCAGCACCAGCTTGAAATAACGGATCAGGTGATCGAGCATCTGCAGCGCCCGCGCGCTGTCGTGCTGCACCAGGTGGCGCAGGTTGGCGAGCGTGTTGTAGAGGAAATGCGGCTCGATCTGCGCCTGCAGCAGCTGCATCTGCGCCAGCACGCGCTCGCGTTCGAGCTGGTCGTGGTGCGCGCGGTCCAGCTGCTGGCGCTGCCAGGCGGTCCACTCCAGGCGGCGCATGCGCTCGTACAGCCAGAAGGCGGCGCCGATCAGGGCCCCGAGCAGCGGGGCGGCGAGCTGGCCGCGCTCCACCACCGGCCGGGCGAACACCGCATCGAGCGCGCGGCCGTGCGTCACCGCCAACGCGAACACCGTGGCGCGCAGCCCCAGCCAGCTGGCCAGGGACGGGCCCAGCAGCATCAGCCACAGCGGCGCGCGCGGCAGCTGGCGCAGCAGCACACGCGCCGCGGCCCCGCCGGCCAGCAGCATGGCCAGCACGGTGGGCAGCACCTGGTACACCGCGATGCGCGCATTGCGCGTGGCCATCACCACCACCAGCGCCGCCAGGCCGAGCGCCAGCAGCACCAGCCACGCGGTGTGGCGGCGCAGCTCGGGTGTCGCGATGTGGGTCTCAGGTCTGGACAAGGGTGAGCATTTCCACCTGCTGGTCCACCGGGAAGGCCGGCCCGGTGGCGAGGACGTCGATCACATTGGGACCCTCGATCGCGTAGTGTGCCGTGAGGTCGATGTCGAACTGCTGGCCGCGCTGCGCCAGCCAGTGGCCATTGACCTGCAGCAGCAGGTCGCCCGGTGCGGCCAGCCGCAACTGCAGAAGCGTGCTCGCCGGGCTGCTGCCAGCACCGAGACCGGGGTCGCGGTAGCGCAGGAACTCGAAGTCGTCACCGTCGTTGAAGCGCAGCGGCACCGGCCGCCGGCCCTTGCGCAGGCGGGCGGCGAGGTCCTCGCCGTCGATCGCGTGGCAGTCGAACGCGCCGTCGCGGCTGACAGCCTCGACCTCGGGGGCCAGGCCATCCGAGGCCTCGACAACCTCGCGTTGCCAGCCCTGTGCCATGCCGCCCAGGCAGGGCAGCAGCTTCAGGCGCGCGCTCTTGCCGCGCTCGGCCGCGGCGCTGCGGGCCAGCTCGGCGGCTTCGACGTACCACTGCGCCCAGGCGCGTCCGCGGTCCTCGCTGCCGGGCTGGTCGAGCCCGCGCTGCGCGACGATGTCCGCATCGATCGTCAGCGCCGCGGCGCCCACGTTGTCGAGCAGCCATTGCACGTAGGCGCGCAGGAAGACCTTGGCAGCGCGGCGGGTGACCGGGTCGCTGATCGTCGGCGCATAGCGGTCGGCGGGGACCGCGGTGCTGATGTTGACGGCGGCCAGCAGCGTGCGGCCGCTGCGGTGCACCCGTGCGAGCGCGTCGCAGGTCGGCCAGATCCAGTCCGCGCGCGCGCTGCCGCGCTCGATGGCGTCCCAGCGGTCGGCCGGCACGCTGCCGATCCGCCGGTGATCGGGGAACGGCGGCGCGCCGGGAGCAGGCTGCGCGCGGTAGCGCAGCACCGTGCCATGGGCGACCGGGCGCTCATCGACGCCGGGCGCCGATCGGTCCTCGTCCATTCACCGCTCCCATCGTGCCTGCATCGGCACGACTGTGCGGGCCGCAGCCGGCACCCGCCAGCAGTAACCCGGCGAACGGTGGATCGGGCCCGGCGAGCGGTGCGCTTCAGGCCGCGAGCAGCGGCGTGAACAGCGGGTCGTGCCGGCCACGCGGCCGGTAGCTGCCGACACGGCGCGCAATCTCGGCAATGTGCTCGGGCGTGGTGCCGCAGCAGCCGCCGACGATGTTCAGGAATCCGCTCTTGGCGAAGTCTTCCAGCATCGCGCCGGTGACGGCCGGGGTTTCGTCGAAGCCGGTCTCGCTCATCGGGTTGGGCAGGCCCGCATTCGGATAACAGCTGATGTACGTGTCATCCGCCACCTTGGCCAGTTCCTCGATGTACGGGCGCATCAGCGTGGCACCGAGCGCGCAGTTCAGCCCCACCGCCAGCGGCCGCGCGTGGCGCACCGAATGCCAGAAGGCCGACACGGTCTGGCCCGAGAGGATGCGGCCCGAGGCATCGGTGACGGTGCCGGAGATGATCACCGGCAGTCGTTCGCCGGTGGCTTCCATCAGCTCGTCGAGCGCGAAGATCGCCGCCTTGGCGTTCAGCGTGTCGAAGATGGTCTCGACCAGGAACAGGTCGACGCCGCCTTCGAGCAGGCCGCTCGCCTGCTCGTGATAGGCCGCGCGCAGCTGCTCGAAGCTGACGTTGCGCGCACCGGGGTCGTTGACGTCGGGGCTGATGCTGGCGGTGCGCGGCGTCGGGCCGAGCGCGCCGGCCACGAAGCGCGGTTTGTCGGCCGAGGCGAAGGCGTCGGCGGCCTGGCGTGCGATGCGGGCGGCCGCCACGTTCAGCTCGCGCGCGATGTGGCCGAGGCCGTAGTCTTCCTGCGCGATCGAGGTCGCGCCGAAGGTGTTTGTCTCGATGATGTCGGCACCGGCCGCGAGGTAGGCGCGGTGGATCTCCAGCAGCACGTCCGGCCGCGTCAGCGGCAGCAGGTCGTTGTTGCCCTTCAGGTCCTTGCCGTGGTCCGCGAAGCGGCTGCCGCGGAAATCGGCCTCGCCGAGCTTGTGGCGCTGGATCATCGTGCCCATCGCGCCGTCGATGATGACGATGCGCTGCTGCAGCAGCTGGGGCAGCGCGGCGGCGCGGGTGTAGGCAGGGGTGGCGGTGGCAGGCATCGCGCGATTGTAGGAAGCACCGCGCCGCCCAGGGCGTGACGGGGTCTACAGGCTGGCCATCGGCTGCGTGTCCTGGAACAGCGAGGAGCGGAACTGCGCTTCCGGTCGCTCGCCATCGTCCAGCGCCCACAGCCCCAGCGCACGCGCCGACATCGGCTTGGCGAACAGGTAGCCCTGCAGCTCGTCGCAGCCGATGTGCACCAGCGCGTCGCGCTGCGCCTCGGTCTCGACGCCCTCGGCCACCACGCGCAGGTTCAGCGCATGCGCCAGGTTCACCAGCGCCTTGACGATGGAATGCGAATCCGCGCTGGCGGCAATGTCCTGCACGAAGGAGGCGTCGATCTTCAGCTCGGCCGCGGGCAGCCGGCGCAGGTAGGACAGGCTGGTCTGGCCGACGCCGAAATCGTCGATCGACACGTGCAGCCCGGCCTGGCGCATCTTGTCGAAGGTGCGCTTGGTGATCTGCGTGTCCTCCATCGCCACCGATTCGGTGATCTCGCAGGTGAACCGGCCCGGCTGCAGCTTGTGCCGCAGCAGCGTGCCCACGAGCCGGTCGACCAGGTCGTCCTGCCGCATCTGGTAGGGCGAGATGTTGATCGCCACGCGCATGCGCAGGCCCTGGTCGCGCCATTCGGCGGCCTGGCGGCAGGCGTCTGCGATGACCCAGTCGCCGATCGGGCCGATCAGCCCGTGGCGCTCGGCCATCGGGATGAAGACCATCGGGCTGACCAGTCCGCGCTTCGGGTGGTGCCAGCGCAGCAGCGCCTCGGCAGCGGTGATCTGCAGGCTGCGGGCATCGACCTTGGGCTGGAAGTACAGCTCGAACTCACCCTTGGCCACCGCCTGGCGCAGGTCCTGCAGCAGTTCGGCCTGCTCGCGGCCATCGACGGCCATGCGCGGCTCGAACACCATGTGGTCGCCGCCGCCGGCCAGCTTGACGGCACGCATCGCACTGTTGGCATGGGACACCAGCAGCGGGCGGGAACCGTGCTGCGGATAGGCGGCCAGACCGATCGAGCAACCGAGCGCGATGTCGTCCCGGGAGCCGAGCCGGTACGGTCCGACCAGCGCCTTCACCAGCCGGGCGGCGAGCTCGCTGGCCTCGTTCAGCGGGCGTGGCAGCAGCAGCAGGAACTCGTCGCCGCCCATGCGCGACACCACGGCGCCGGCACCCGCCAGCTCGAGCAGGCGCTTTGCCGCCTGGGCGATCACGCCATCACCGCCGCCAAAGCCGAACGAGTCGTTGACGCTGCGAAAGTTGTCCAGGTTCACGAACAGCACGCACAGGCTGCCCTGGCGCTGGTCGCAGCGATTCACCGCCTCGTCCAGCGCGGCATCGAAGCGCGGGCGGCCGACCAGCCCCGGCAGCGCCAGGCCCTCGCCTTCCTCGATGCGGGTGTTGGCCGCCTCGAGCCGTGCGCCGGTGCGTTTCAGGCGCCACGCCAGCAGCCCGATGCTGAGCAGCAGCGCCGCCAGCACCAGCAGGCTCGGCCACAGCCAGGCACTGGCGGCCGGCGTCGATGCGGTGATCGTTTCCATCACTTTGTGGATCGGCCGGCGCGCGCCGAGCTTGATGGCGCCGCAGCCGCGAAAAGCGAGAAGATCTGCCGGCGCGGCGCCGGCCCCGGCCGATCAGGCCGTGCCGAAGCCGATGGACCGGCGCTGCCGCACCTCGGGCTTCACGCGGTGCTCGCCTTCAAGCTGCGACAGGAACTCGTCGGCCGCCAGCGGCCCACCCAGCAGTTCGGCCTGGCGCTTGACCGCGGCGAAGTCGCCCGGCGTCAGCAGGTCCAGCGCGACCAGGCGCTGGCGCTGCTCATCGTCGATCGCGGTGCCGGCGGGCAAGGCCTCGGCGATGAACATCGCCTCGCGCTGCGCGGGGTTCAGCGGCAGGAAGCGCAGCTTGAAGGTGAAGCGGCGCAACGCGGCTTCGTCCAGGTCGTCGAACAGGTTGGTGGTGCAGATGAAGATGCCGGCGAAGCGTTCCATGCCGGCCAGCATCTCGTTGACCTCGGTGACCTCGTAGTGGCGCTCAGCGCGGCGGCGGCTGCGCAGGAAGCTGTCAGCTTCGTCCAGCAGCAGCACCGCCTGCTCGGCCTCGGCCTCGGCAAACATGCGCGCCATGTTCGATTCGGTCTCGCCGACGAACTTGCTGACCAGATCGCTGGCCAGGCGGATCATCAGCGGCCGCGACAGCGCCTGCGCGATGTGCTCGCCCAGCGCCGTCTTGCCGCTGCCGGGCAGGCCATGCAGGCACAGCGTGCCGTGGCCGCGGCGGCGCAGCGCCTCGACGATGCGATCCACCGGATAGCGCGTCTCCAGGTTCAGCAGCGACAGGTCGTAGCGCGTGACCACCGGCCGCGCACGCGCCCCGGCGGCCTGGCCCAGCGCGCGGTCGGCATTGGCCAGCTGGCGTTCGATCAGCGCCTCCACCTGCTCGCGCTCGCCGGCCAGGCGCGCGAAGCGCACCGCGGTGCGGATCTGCGCCGGCGTCAGCCCGCGCCGTTCGGCCAGCTTGGCGACGAAGCCAGCGCTCACCTGCTCGCCATCCAGCGCGCGCTGCACCAGCGTCTGGCGGGCGCCCGGCGGCGGCGACTTCAGCTCCAGGTGGTACTGGAAGCGGCGGCGGAACGCGGGGTCGATCTGCTCGATGCGGTTGGTGATCCAGATCACCGGCACGCGGTTGGTCTCGAGGATCTGGTTGACCCAGGCCTTGCCGCTGACGCTGGCCGAGGGACCGGGATCGTTGCCGCTGGCGTCGAGCCGCGCCATCCACTGCGCGGCATCGGCCGACAGCGGAGGGAACACGTCCTCCACCTCGTCGAACAGCAGCGCGACGCCCGGGCTGCCCTTGAGGAACACCTGGCTGATCTGCAGCGAGCGGTAGCGGTCGCGGCCGGAGAGCGAATTGCCGTCGCGGTCGGCGTATTCCACCTCGTACAGCACCAGGCCGGCGGCCTGCGCGCAGACCTTGGCCAGCTCGGTCTTGCCGGTGCCGGGCGGGCCGTACAGCAGCACGTTGACGCCATGCGCCTCGGTCGCCGCGGCCTGGCCCAGCAGGCGGGTGAGCATGCGCACGTCATCGGCGACGAAGGCGAAATCGGCGGGCGTCAGCTCGCTCTTGCTGGCCGGGCGGGTGAACACCGCCATCAGCTCGTCCGGGCCCTTGTACTCGCGCATCAGCACCGGCGGCAGCTGCTCGCTGACCTTCATCAGGTCGGCCAGGTCGGTGATGTTGTGCTCGGAGATCAGGTTCTCGACCATGCCGATGCGCTCGAGCCGGCTGCCGGCGCGCAGCGCCTCGGCGACTTCGCGCTCGTCGACGCCGGCCACCGCGGCGATCGCGGCATAGGCCTGCTGTGCGTTCGACACCTTGAACTCGACCAGCAGCCCGCGCAGCTCGCGCTGGTAGCGCGCCAGCGTGCCGTACAGCAGCAGCGCACGCTCGGCCGGGTTCAGCTGCAGCAGGTTGGCCAGCGCCTCGATGTTCTTCTGCACCAGCGTGGACTGCTTCTTCAGGTCGCGGCCCAGCCAGTCGCAGGTGGCCGAGAGCACCGCCGCCAGGTCTTTCGGCGCGTCCTTGACGTACTCGTCGAGGTAGAAGAACAGCGTGCCCTCTTCATATGGCCCGCGCCACTGGCCATGGCGTTCGATGAAGGCGGCGTCGCTCAAGGCGGCATGGCCGCGCCACAGCGCATTGCCCTCGCAGCGCTTGACCAGGTAGGCGCGCAGCCGGCCCAGCGCGCTGGCGGGCCACACGAGGTGGCGGCCGACCAGCGAGAGCAGGCCGCCCCAGTCACGCCGCAGGTTGAACTGGCCGGCCTGCGCGCGCGTGAGCGTCAGCACGAAATGCGAGCACAGGCGGTCCAGCACCGGCGCCTGGGCCAAACCCGGCGACGGAATCCACTGCGCGCTGCTGTTGTGCACCTTGACGACCATCTGCGCTCCGGCCGATGGCGATGGGGACGGTCCCCGGCCCGGCGTTCAGCGGATCTTGGCGCAGCCGGCTGCGGCCGGCAAGCGAGAACCGCACCGGCCCGGTGCTGCGCCGGACCGGCGTGTGTTCAATGCAGCACGAGCGGCTGCTGCGCCAGCACCGTGAAGCGACCGATGAATTCGTCCATCGCTTCCTCGGTGGGGTCGCTGTCGACCAGCGCCTGCACGCCCTGCTGGAAGCTGGCGGCGACGTCGCCCTGCAGGAAGATCTCCTTGCGCGCGAGCTTGTCGACGATTTCGAAACCGCCGCGCGGCGGCACGGGATCGCCCTCGATCACCGGTTCGGCGCCCGGCACCTCGAAGGCGACCACGACAAAGCTGTCCGAGTTGTAAAGCATTTGCATGGGGGGTCTCTCCTGAGCTCCCAACTGGCGCCGGGCGGCCGGAATTCAAGGCGCGGGTTCTGCCGCCAGCCACCACTCCAGCGCTTGGCCACCCCGCAGCGGCGTCAGCCGCAGCCGCACCGGCCAGTGGCCACGCGCCGGGTCCAGCCAGGCCTCGACGCGCTGGTCTTCCAGCCGCTCGGGCTCGCGCTTGAGGTACAGCGCCTCGACCGGGCCGAGCGGGCCGTCGACCGTCTCCTGCCCCTGCAGCCGGAAGGTCCAGAGCCCGGCGCCGCCGCGCGCACCGGAGACGAACAGCGTCACCTCCGGCAGCGGCGCATGGCCGGCGGCGCGCGCCGCGCGGTAGATGCCGGCCAGCTGCACCACCCAGCCCAGGCGGTCCTGCGCACCGGGCCAGGCCGGGTATTCGACCGGCGGGCCGCTGAAGCGGATGCGGTGGCTGTCGCGGTCGAAGATCGCCGACGGCCGGCCGCGGCCACGCCGCCGATCGGTGAAACGCTCGGGGGCCAGCCCGTGGCCGTCGAGCTGGCCGCTGCTGCGCTGGTCCAGCAGCCACAGGCCCTTCAGGCTGGCCTGGAACTCCAACGTGTAGCGCTGCTCGCCCTCGGGCTGCCACTGCAGCCGCGCCTCGCCTTGCGCGGCGCCGCGCCGCAGCTGGTACTGCAGCCGGGTGGGCGGCGGCAGCTGGGTGGCGTACAGCGGGGGCGGTCGATCGGTGCCGGTGCCGGCGAATTCGGTGTCGCTGTCATCGGCGCCGGGGACCGCGGGCTCACTGGCGGCGGGCGCGGCCAGCGGCGCAGGGGCGGCCGCCGGCGCGCTGGCACTTGCTCGTGGCGCTGCCGTCGCCAGCACCGTGGGCCGCAGCCGCTCGGGCCGCGGTGGGTCGGTCGGCGCGATGGCCGTCGCGGTAGCCGCCGTGGGCACCGCCGGCGGCGCAGCCGGCGCGCTCGTCGGCACGGCCTCGATGTGCGTCAGCTGCAGGGCCGCATGTGGCCGCGCGCCGGGCTGCCACGCAGTGGCCGCCGGCAGGCGCCACAGCCCGGCCAGCCACGCATGCGCCAGCAGCACCAGCAGCCCGACCACCACGGCACGCCGACGCCGCGCCATCGTCGGGCGCGGCAGGGCGGACAGCGGAAGCAGGCCGGGGCTCATCGCACAATACTGCCACCACCCTCCGCTCCCGATGAAACTCGCCACCTACAAGGACGGCTCGCGCGACGGCCAGCTGGTCGTCGTCTCGCGTGACCTGAGCCAGGCCCACTACGCCACCGGCATCGCCACCCGGCTGCAGCAGGCGCTGGACGACTGGAACTTCGTCTCGCCGCAGCTGCAGGACCTGTACGTCACGCTGAACCAGGGCAAGGCGCGCCATGCCTTCGCGTTCGAGCCGCGCCAGTGCATGGCGCCGCTGCCGCGCGCCTACCAGTGGGCCGACGGCTCGGCCTACCTCAACCATGTGGAACTGGTGCGCAAGGCGCGCGGCGCCGAGGTGCCGGCTTCGTTCTACACCGACCCGCTGATGTACCAGGGCGGCAGCGACGACTTCCTCGGCCCCTGCGACGACGCCTGGTTCGGCAGCGAGGCCTGGGGCATCGACTTCGAGGCCGAGGTGGCGGTGATCACCGGCGACGTGGCGATGGGCGCCTCGCCCGAGCAGGCGCTCGAAGGCGTGCGGCTGCTGATGCTGGCCAACGACTGGAGCCTGCGCAACCTGATCCCGGCCGAGCTGGCCAAGGGCTTCGGCTTCTTCCAGAGCAAGCCCGCCACCGCCTTCAGCCCGGTGGCGGTGACGCCCGACGAGCTGGGCGAGGCCTGGGCCGGCGGCCGCGTGCACCTGACGCTGCAATCGAGCTGGAACGAGCGCCGCGTCGGTCTGTGCGAGGCCGGCACGGAGATGAGCTTCCACTTCGGCCAGCTCATCGCCCACATCGCCAAGACGCGCAACGTGCGCGCCGGTTCCATCGTCGGCTCGGGCACGGTCAGCAACCAGGACTGGTCGCATGGCTACTCGTGCATCGCCGAGAAGCGCGCGATCGAGACGATCGAAGACGGCGCGCCGAAGACCGAGTTCATGCGCTTCGGCGACACCATCCGCATCGAGATGAAGGGCCGCGACGGCCTGAGCCTGTTCGGCGCCATCGACCAGCGCGTGGCCGGGCCCGAGGACCTGGCGCCGCCGGCCGAGCCCGACGAGCCCGGCGAGGACAGCGCCCCCGCGCCAGCGTGAACGATTCGACGTTTCGGGCCCTGGCTTCACGAGGGGCCGCCCCGCGCTGACGCCGCGCTAGCGTTCGCCTAACGGGCGCTTCCTATCGTGCAGCCATCCACTCACCGGAGGCCATGATGAAGCACCCGATCCGCACCCTGACCCGCCTGGCGCTGCCGCTGCTGCTGTCGGCCTTGCCGCTGCTGGCGCGCGCCCAGAACTACGAGGCGATGATCCAGCGGCAGATGCAGGCGATGAACCAGAACATCGCGCGCGGCCAGCAGATGGTCAACAACGTCGTGCAGCAGCGCATGCAGGACCCGTCGGTGCAGGCCGGCTACCAGCAGTACCTGCAGCAGATGGCCGCGGCCGGCCGCCAGCCGATGAACTACCAGACCTACGCCTACTACCACGTCTACACCAACGGCTTCAGCGCGCAGGGCATGGCCCACATGCGCAACACCGAGTCCGGCATCCAGGCGCGCGAACAGGCTTCGTGGCAAGGCTGGCAACAGGCCCAGGCGCAGCGCGGCCAGGCGCAGCAGGCCTGGCGCGACGGCTACTACCGCAACCAGCAGGAAGCCGGCCGCGGCCTGATGGGCCAGAGCACCTACACCGCCGGCAACGGCAGCACGCAGCAGCTGCCGCACACCTGGCAGCGCAACACGATGAACGAGTACCAGGGCCAGACCTACTACGTCGACGCCAGCGGCCAGTACTTCCAGCGCGGCGCCGACGGCTACTGGTATCCGCTGGCCTGGCGCTGAACCCTGCGCCAGGTGCAACAGCCTGTTGACGCAGCAACAGGCCGCTGGCGGATTCATGGCATCGTATGCCGATGACCGAATCTCGCGCTCCTCTCCCTTCGCACCCGCTGCGCCGCCGCCTGGCGGCCATCGCCACCAGCCTCGGCCTGATCGCCCTGGCGCCCGCGCTGCACGCGCAGGACAAGGCCGCGGCTGACGGCAGCTGCCCGCCGGTCGCCCAGCCGCCCACCGCGGCGCAGATGCAGGCCGTGCAGCGCCAGGCCACCGACCACGGCTTCCTGTGGCGCATCAGCAAGGAAGGCCGCAGCTCCTACCTCTACGGCACGCTGCATGTCGGCAAGCTGGCCTGGACCGTGCCCGGGCCCAAGGTGCTGGAAGCGCTGATGGCCAGCCGCACGCTGGCGCTGGAACTCGACCTGATGGACGAGAAGATCGTCGCCGCGCTGGCCGCGCCGGCCGCCAGCAGCGCCGCCGCGGCACCGGCGATGCCCGAATCCTGGCAGCGCCGCCTGGCGCGCCAGCTGGAGGCCGCCTGCCTGCCCGAACAGGCGCTGGCCGGCCAGCATCCGGTCATGCAGGCAGTGACGCTCACCGTGCTGTCCGGCCGGCGCGACGGACTCGACCCCGCCTACGCGCAGGAGTTCGTGCTCAGCGGCGTGGCGCGGGCCGCCGGCAAGGCGGTGGTCTCGCTCGAGAACCCCGAGCAGCAGATGGCCGCGCTGATGCCGTCCGAAGCCGCGCAGGCCAAGACCCTGGCCGACGAGACCCTGACCCAGCTGGAACAAGGCCGCGCCCGCGCCACGCTGCTGCGCGTGGCCAGCGTGTGGGAGCAGGGCAACCTGGACGACCTGACGCAGTACGAGCGCTGGTGCGACTGCGCCAGCACGCCCGAAGACATGGCCTACCTGCGCCGCCTGAACGACGAGCGCAACGGCCCGCTGGCCGAGCGCATCGACGCGCTGCACACCGGCGGGCAGACCGTGTTCGCGGCGGTCGGCTCGCTGCACATGACCGGCCCGCAAGGCCTGCCCCGGCTGATGGCGCAGCGCGGCTACAAGGTCGAACGCGTGGCGTTCAAGCGACCCTGAAGGACGACCCCGGGCTGACTTCGCCGCCTCGTGCGGCTAGGATGCCAGGCAGCTCTCCACCACCACAGGATGCCGCCATGGCCGACCCGACCGCCGCCTTCGCCAAGCTCGTGCCGGGCTTCGATTTCCTGCAGGGGCTGGTGAAGAACGCCGGGGCCGCGCTGCCCAACGTCGGCCAGTGGGTGGCACCGACGCTGAACCCCGAAGAACTGGAAAAGCGCATCGAGGAGCTGCGCACCGTGCAGTTCTGGCTCGAGCAGAACGCGCGCATGCTGGGCGCGACGATCCAGGCGCTGGAAGTGCAGCGCATGACGCTGTCGACGCTGAAGACGATGAACCTGTCGTTCGGCGACCTGACCGAATCGCTGAAGATCCGGCTGCCCGAAGCGGGCCCGGCGGCGGCACCGGCTGGCACGGCGGCGCCGGCCCCCGCACCGGCGCCGGCACCGCGCAAGGCCAAGGCCAGGGCCGCGGCCCAGCCACTGAAGCCGGAAGTGCCGGCCGGCGTGGTCGACCCGATGCAGTGGTGGGGCGCGCTGACCAAGCAGTTCACCGAGCTGGCCACCAACGCGATGAAGGACACCGCGACCGACGCGGCCAAGACCCTGGCCACGACGATGGTCAAGCAGAGCTTCGATGCCGCCGGCGAGACGCTGAAGAAAGCGGCCGCCATGCCCGGCGCGATGGCCAAGACCGCCGCCTCGGCGGCACAGAAGGCCGCCACGGTGGCAGCCGGCGTGGCACGGGCGCCGGCCGCCGGCGCGGCAGCGGCCACGCGTGCGGCGGCGGCGCCGCGCAAGCGCAGTGCCGCCAGGCGCTGAGCCCCCGCCCCTTCACCGCCGCTGGCGCTGCGCCGCATGAACCCCTTCATCGCCGCCCATGCCACGCACCCCGATGCGGGCATGGCGCTGGCCCTGGCGGCGGCGCAGGTGGATGCGCAGCGCGCCGCGCGCAGCGGCGGCTTCCAGCCGACGCTGTGCTTCGTGTACCTCACCGACCACTTCGGCGCGCACGCCGAGGCCCTGCTGGCCGAGCTGCGCCAGCGCTGGCCCGGCAGCACCTGGGTCGGCGCCACCGGCATCGGTGTCATCGCCAGCGGTGCCGAGTACATCGACGCGCCGGCACTGTCGCTGCTGCTCACCGAGCTGCCGGCCTGGGGCTTCCAGGTCTTCAACGGCCGCCAGCCGATGGACGCCGCGCTGGCGCACAGCGCGCTGGTGCATGCCGATCCGAACACGCCGGACGTCGCCGAGCTGATCACCGAGTTGAGCGAACGCACCCGCTCGGGCTACCTGTTCGGTGGCCTGGCCAGCGGCCGCGGCCGCGCGCCGCAGATCGCCGATGGCGTGTTCGACGGCGGCCTCTCGGGCGTGGCCTTCGGCGCCGATGTCGCGCTGCTGTCGCGCGTCACCCAGGGCTGCCAGCCGGTGGGGCCGACGCGCCGCATCACCGCCTGCGATCGCAACCTGGTGCTGGCGCTCGACGGCCAGCCGGCGCTGCCGCAGCTGCTGGCCGACCTGGGCCAGACGCTGGACCGCCCCGAACCCGCGCTGCGCGCGATGCGCAACACGCTGGTGGGCCTGGGTGACGCCGGCGACGCGATGCTCGCGCGCGGCGGGCAGTTCGGCACCGACACCCGGGTGCGGCACCTGATCGGCATCGACCCTGCGCGTGAAGCGGTGGCGGTGGCCGACCTGGTGCAGCCGGGCGAGCAGCTCGCGTTCTGCCGCCGCGACACCGAAGCCGCGCGGCGCGACCTGGTGCGCATCTGCAGCGAGATCCGCGACGAGGTCGAGGCCGATGCGCCGGTGCCCGCGCTGCATGGCGCCGGTGGCGAAGCGCCGGCCTCGCGCATCGCCGGGGCGATCTACATCTCCTGTGCCGGCCGCGGCGGCCCGCATTTCGGCGGCCCGTCGGCCGAGGCCCTGATCGTGCAGCACGCGCTGGGCGATGTGCCGCTGACCGGCTTCTTCGCCGGCGGCGAGATCGCGCACCACCACCTCTATGGCTACACCGGCGTGCTGACGGTCTTCGTGCGCAACTGAAATCGGCGCGGGTTTTCCGCGAAGAACTTTCATGGCCGCGCCCGATGCGCGCGCGGCGGGGGCTGCACTAGACTCGTCCCGCCCGGCCTTCGCCGATCCCCCCGCGCATGAACGCCCCACACGACCCCGCGGCCCCGAGCCGCGACGAGCGACTCGCGCGCCAGCAGCAGGTGCTGGCCGCACTGCAGCCGCTGCTGCCCGCGCATGCGCTGCTGGCCCGCCGCGAGGACACCGCGCCCTACGAATGCGACGGCCTCACCGCCTACCGCGAAACGCCGCTGCTGGTGGCGCTGCCCGAGACCGAGGAGCAGGTCGCCGCGGTGCTGAAGGCCTGCCACGCGCTGCAGGTGCCGGTGGTCGCGCGCGGCGCGGGCACCGGCCTGTCGGGCGGCGCGATGCCGCATGCGCTGGGGCTGACGCTGTCGCTGGCCAAGTTCAACCGCATCGTCAAGGTCGATGCCTTGGCGCGCACGGCCGTCGTGCAGTGCGGCGTGCGCAACCTCGCCATCAGCGAAGCGGCCGCGCCGCACGGGCTGTACTACGCGCCCGATCCGTCGAGCCAGATCGCCTGCACCATCGGCGGCAACGTGGCCGAGAACTCCGGCGGCGTGCACTGCCTGAAGTACGGCCTGACGCTGCACAACGTGCTGAAGGTGCGCGGCTTCACGATCGAGGGCGAGCCCGTCACCTTCGGCAGCGACGCGCTCGACACGCCGGGCCTGGACCTGCTGCCCATCGTCGTCGGCAGCGAGGGCATGCTGGCGGTCACCACCGAGGTCACCGTCAAGCTGGTGCCCAAGCCGCGGCTGGCGCGCTGCATCATGGCCAGCTTCGCCGACGTACGCGCGGCGGGCGACGCGGTGGCCGCCGTCATCGCCGCCGGCATCATCCCGGCCGGGCTGGAGATGATGGACAAGCCGATGACCGCCGCGGTCGAGGACTTCGTGCATGCCGGCTACGACCTCGACGCCGCGGCAATCCTGCTGTGCGAAAGCGACGGCACGCCGGATGAGGTGGCCGAGGAGATTGCGCGCATGCAGGCCGTGCTGGCCGGCTGCGGCGCCACGCAGCTCACCGTCAGCGAGAACGAGGCGCAGCGCCTGAAGTTCTGGAGCGGACGCAAGAACGCGTTTCCCGCCTCGGGCCGCATCAGCCCCGACTACATGTGCATGGACTCGACCATCCCGCGCAAGCGCCTGGCCGACATCCTGCTCGCGATTGCGCAGATGGAAGACAAGTACGGCCTGCGCTGCTGCAACGTGTTCCATGCCGGCGACGGCAACCTGCACCCGCTGATCCTGTTCGATGCCAACGACCCCGACCAGCTGCACCGCGCCGAGCTCTTCGGCGCCGACATCCTGGAGACCAGCGTCGCGCTGGGCGGCACCGTCACCGGCGAGCATGGCGTGGGCGTCGAGAAGCTCAGCTCGATGTGCGTGCAGTTCGCGCCCGCCGAGCTGGAGCAGATGCGGCAGCTGAAGGCGGCCTTCGACCCGCTGGGGCTGCTGAACCCCGGCAAGCTGATCCCGACGCTGCAGCGCTGCGCCGAGTACGGAAAGATGCATGTGAAGAAGGGCCTGCTGCCCTTCCCCGAACTCGAAAGGTTCTGACGCCGATGAGCGACCCCGTGCTGCAGAACCTGGTGGACCGCGTGCAGTCCGCGCGCGCCGACGGGCACCCGCTGCTGATCCGCGGCGGTCACACCAAGGCCTTCTACGGTGAGGCCTTGCAGGGCCAGCCGCTGGACATCCGGCCGCTGGCCGGCATCAGCAGCTACGAGCCGAGCGAGCTGGTCGTCACCGTGCGTGCCGGCACCTGGCTGGCCGACCTGGAGGCCGCGCTGGCCGACCAGGGCCAGTGCCTGCCCTTCGAGCCGCCGCACTATGCGCTGGGCGGCACCGTGGGCGGCATGGTGGCCGCGGGCATCGCCGGGCCGGCGCGCGCCAGCGTCGGCGGCGTGCGCGACTACGTGCTCGGCGCCACGCTGCTGAACGGCCGCGCCGAGGTGGTGAGCTTTGGCGGCACGGTGATGAAGAACGTGGCCGGCTACGACGTGGCCCGGCTGCTGGCCGGCTCGATGGGCGTGCTGGGCGTGATCCTCGAGGTCTCGCTGAAGGTGCTGCCGCGCCCGCCGGCCACCGCCACGCTGCGCTTCGAGCTCGACGAGGCCACCGCGCTGCGCAAGCTCAACGAATGGGGCGGGCAGCCGCTGCCGATCTCCGCCAGCGCCTGGTGGGACGGCATGCTGGTGCTGCGCCTGTCGGGTGCCGCGGCGGCCGTGCAGGCGGCCGAGAAACAGCTGGGCGGCGAGCCGGTCGAACCGGCCATGGCCGCCCCGTTCTGGCAGGGCCTGCGTGACCACCAGGACGAGTTCTTCACCAAGGCCCAGGCCGCCGTGCAGGCCGGCGCCACGCTGTGGCGGGTGTCGGTGCCGCAGACCGCGCCCACGCTCGACCTGCCGGGCAACCCGGCCCACGAGCGGCTGATCGAATGGGGCGGCGCGCAGCGCTGGGTCGTCACGAACGCACCGGCTCTGGTGCTGCGCGAAGCCGCTGCCCGGGCCGGCGGCCATGCGGTGGTGTTCCGTGGCGACAAGAGCCCCGGCGTCTTCGCGCCGCTGGCGCCCGCGCAGCTGGGCCTGCAGCAGCGGCTGAAGAACGCCTTCGACCCCGAGCACATCTTCAACCCCGGCCGCCTGTACCCGGACCTCTGAGCGCATGGACGACACCGGCCTGCGCGCCATCCACCACTGCCGCCTCGTCGACGAGCGGCTGGCCACCTCCGGCCAGCCGAGCGAGGCGCAGCTGGGGCTGATCGCCCAGGCCGGCTACGAGACCCTCATCAACCTGGCGCTGCACGACGACCCGCGCTACTCGCTGCCCGACGAGGCCGGCAGCGTGGCCGCGCTGAACATGCGTTATGTGCACATCCCGGTGGCCTTCCGCGCGCCGAAGCGGGAGGACCTGCTGCGCTTCTTCGACGCGATGGACGCTCACATCGGGCGCAAGCTGTGGGTGCATTGCGCGGCCAACTACCGCGTCAGCGCCTTCCTCGGGCTGTACAACGCCCTCCGCCTGGGACAGCCGCCCGAGCGGGCCTTCGCGCTGATGCGCGAGATCTGGCAGCCCGACGCCACCTGGCAGCAGTTCATCGACGAGCAGCTGCTGGCCGGCTACTACGCCCGCCGCGCGGCCGAGTACGACCAGGTCTACCGCAAGCCCGAGCGCCAGGCCGGCCTGCGCCAGCTGGAGGCCGCGCTGCCGGCGCTGTTCGACGGCCGGCGCGTGCTGGAAGTCGCCTGCGGCACCGGCTGGTGGACGCCGCATGGCGCGGCGCGCGCCCGGCACTGGCTGGCCACCGACCTGAACCCCGAGACGATGGCGGTGGCGCGCAGCAAGCCGATGCCCGCCTGTGTCGAGTTCCGCACCGCGGATGCCTACACGCTGGCCGAGGTCGCGCACGAGACTTTCGATGCCGCGTTCGCCGGCTGCTGGTGGTCGCACGTGCCCTTGTCGCGCCTGCCCGGCTGGCTCGACGCGCTGCATGCGCGCCTGGCTCCCGGCGCCCGCGTCGTGATGCTGGACAACCGCTACATCGAGGGCAACAGCACGCCCATCGCCCGCCACGACGACGAAGGCAACGGCTACCAACTGCGCCGCCTGGCCGACGGCTCGACCCACGAGGTGCTGAAGAACTACCCCAGCGTCGAGCACGCGCGCGCACTGCTCGGCGCGCGGGCCGCGCGTGTGCAGTGGACCGACTTCCCGCACTACTGGCTGCTCGACTACACGCTGGCCTAGAACAACATGCAGACCACCCTCGCACCGCAGTACAAGGGCACGCCCGAAGGCGATGCCGCCGAAGCCATCCTGCGCCAGTGCGTGCACTGCGGCTTCTGCACCGCCACCTGCCCGACCTACCAGCTGCTGGGCGACGAGCTCGACGGGCCGCGCGGCCGCATCTACCTGATCAAGCAGGTGCTCGAGGGCCAGGCGCCGACGCGCGCCACGCAGAGCCACCTGGACCGCTGCCTGACCTGCCGCAACTGCGAATCCACCTGCCCCTCGGGCGTGCGCTACGGCGAGCTGGTGGAGATCGGCCGCCATGTCGTCGAGCAGCAGGTCGAGCGGCCCGCGGGCGAACGCGTGGTGCGCTGGCTGCTGAAGGAAGGGCTGACCTCGCCGCTGTTCGGCCCGGCGATGGCGCTGGGCAAGCTGGCGCGGCCGCTGCTGCCCGCCGCGCTGAAGGACAAGGTGCCCGGTGCCACGCACCCGCGGGCGAAGCTCTGGCCGCAGACCGTGCACCCGCGCAAGGTGCTGCTGCTGATGGGCTGCGTGCAGCCGGCGATGCTGCCGAACATCAATGCCGCCACCGCCCGCGTGCTCGACGCCGCCGGCATCCAGACCCTGTTGGCCGACGAAGCTGGCTGCTGCGGCGCCATCCGCAGCCACCTGAACGACCGCGAAGGCGGCCTGGCCGATGCGCGCCGCAACATCGACGCCTGGTGGCCGCTGGTGCAGCGCGGCGAGGTCGAGGCCATCGTGATGAATGCCTCGGGCTGCGGCGTCACCGTCAAGGACTACGGCCACGCACTGGCCCGCGACCCGGACTATGCCGACAAGGCGCAGCGCGTCAGCACGCTGACGAAGGATTTGTCCGAGCTGCTGCCCGACCTGGTGCCGCTGCTGAAGGACAAGCTGCAGCCGCGCGACGTGCCGCGCCGGCTGGCCTACCACCCGCCCTGCACGCTGCAGCATGGCCAGCAGCTCCGGGGCGGGGTCGAGACCGCGCTGGCCGAGCTGGGCTTCACGGTGCAGCTGGCGGCCAGCGAAAGCCACCTGTGCTGCGGCTCGGCCGGCACCTACTCGGTGCTGCAGCCGGCGCTGTCGCACCAGCTGCGCGACCGCAAGCTCGGCCACCTGGCCGCGCTGCAGCCCGAGGCCATCGTCTCGGCCAACATCGGCTGCATCCAGCACCTGCAGTCGGGCACCGCCACGCCGGTGCAGCACTGGGTCGAGGCGCTCGACGAAGCGCTGGCTGCCGCCTGAGCCCGCACCCCCCGCGAATCGAGGATCGCGAGTGAACTAGTTCACCGGCGGTGTCGCACCCGGCCTGCTGCCGGCGTCTGTTCCAACAAGACCGCTTCGCAAGGAACCGACGCCATGAACCTCGCCACCGCCCCGATCGCCCAGAGCTTCACCACCCAGACGCTGCGCCGCCCCAGCCCGCGCGCCGCCGAGGCGGTGTTCGGCCACCTGGTGGCCGAGCACAAGGACCGGCTGTACCGCTTCGTGCTGCGCCGCATCGGCGACGCCACCGAGGCCGAAGACATCACCCAGCAGGCCTTCGTCGAAGCAGCGCTGAACTACGACGACTTCCGCGGCGAGGCCCAGCTGTCCACCTGGGTCTATGGCATCGCGCTGAACCTGGTGCGCAACCACCTGTCGCGCGCACCGCAGCGCCAGTACCGCTTCGAGGACGAGGAAGCGCTGGCCGACCTGCCCGGCCATGGTCCGACGCCGGAGCAGCAGATCACGCTGGACCAGCAGATGAGCCTGCTGCAGCGCGAGCTGGACGACCTGGGCCCGGACATGCGCGAGGTGCTGATGCTGGTGTCGGTGGACGAGCTGAGCTACGAAGACGCCGCCGCGCGCCTGAACGTGCCGGTGGGCACGGTGCGCAGCCGCGTCTCGCGCGCGCGCTCGCAGCTGCGCCAGCGCTTCCTGGCCGCCGGCGTGTCGCCCTGCGTCTGCCACTGATCAGCGCAGCGGCCGCGAGCCGTTCACAGCAGCACGCCGCCGAGCAGCGCACGCAGGGCCGGCTCGCCCGCATCGGCGGCGCGCCCGCTCGCGCGCAGCAGCGCGGCCCGCGCCGCGCCCGGGTCGGCCCCGTCGGCCAGCCGGCGCAGGTAGGCCTGCGCCGCATCCAGCGCCACGCCGGCGGGCATGCCGGCCGGCCGCAGTTCGGCCGCGCGGGCCAGCGCGGCGCCGGCCCCGGGGTCTCGGGCCAGGATCAGCGTGTAGGCCAGGTCCAGCTGGGTCGACCAGGCCGGCGGCGTGCGCGGATCGGCAAAGCCCTGGAAGTACTGGGCGCGTGAACGCAGCAGCGTGGCACTGCGCGCGAGGTCGCCGCGCGCTCGCGCGAGCTCGCCCTCGATCTGGTCGGTACGCGTGGCCAGCGAGCGGTCCTTGTCCAGCGCCAGCCCCTTGTCGGCGCGCAGCCGCGCCAGCGCGGCCTCGGCAAAGTCGGTGTCGTCGATCAGCAGGCCCAGCCGGGCCAGGGCCAGCCAGGACTCGCCACGCCGATAGCCCAGTGCGCCACCGGCCGCGTCGATCTCGGCCAGCAGCTGGCGCGCCTCGTCGCGCAGCTGCGGCTGCGGCGCCGCCTGGGCCAGCGCCTGCGCGGGCAGGCGCAGCGCGCGCAGCGGCAGCAGCGCCAGCGGCTTCACGCCGGCGGCGCGCGCGGCGCTGACGTTGGCCTCGCGCCAGGCCAGGGCCTCCTTGTACTGGCCGATCTCGGTGTGGTAGCGCGCCATCTCGGCGCGCACGCCCGAGGCGATGTCGCTGGCCGGACCGTAGAGCTTGTCCAGGTCCTGCACCAGCTGCGCGGCCCGGGCCTCGATCTGCTCGTAGTCGCACAGCCGGATCTGCAGCGCGATCATGTTGCGGCGCAGGGCCATCAGCGAGCCGGCGCTGCTGTGCGGCAATTCGTTCCAATACGGCAGCGTCTGCTTCAACGCCGCCAGCGCCTCGCGGTAGCGCCCCTGCTGCGAGCGCAGCACGCTCAGCTCGTTCCAGTGCAGCACACGCTCCACGCTGCCGGGCGGGTACAGCGCTTCGAGCAGGCGGCCGGCGGCATCGAGCGTGCGCTCGGCTTCGTCCAGGCGCCCGGTGCGTGCGTAGGCGTAGGCCAGCAGGGTCAACAAGGAGGCGTGCTCGCCCGAGCGCTCACCGAAGGCCCGCGCCACCGCGCCGCGCATCGGCTCGGCAGCGCGATCACCTTGTCGAAGCCGGCCTGCTTGTGGGCGATTGGCCAGGTCGATGCGCGCGCGCAGCGTGCGCGCATCGTCCGCGCCATGGGCGCGTTCGGCCAGCGCCAGGCGGCGCTCGGCGATCGGCAGCGCGATGTCGAAGCGGTTCAGGTTGGTGTAGGTCTCGCTCAGCACGCCTTGCAGGCGCTCCAGCGTCTCGGGGTCGTTGCGGAAGCGCTGCTCGATCTCGCCACGGCTGGTCTCCAGCAGCTGCAGCACGGTGGGCCATTCGCCGCGGTGGCGATCGGGGTTGGCCGAGGCCAGCAGCTCGCCCAGGTATTGCGTCACCAGCTCGGACTGGCGCGCGGCAGCCTCGGCGCGCCGCCATTGCCAGGTGCTCACTGCCAGGCCCGCCAGCAGCGCCAGCGTGACGCCACCGGTCAGCGCGCTCACCAGCGCATTGCGCCGCAACCACAGGCCGGCGCGGTGTTGCCAGTCGTCGCGCCGCACGCTGACCGGCCGGTGGCTGAGCCAGCGTTCGAGGTCGGTGATCAGCGCGCGCACGCTGCCGTAGCGCTCCTCGGGCTGCTTGCGCAGGCCTTTCGCGACGATGGCCTCGAGGTCGCCGCGCACCTTGTCGAAGTCCTCGGGCGGCGCGAACGCCTCGGCCTGCGCGACGGCAGCCGGCGTGCCCGGCAGCGCCGGGGCCGGCGCCGGCGCGGTGCCCGCGGTGCCGGTCCCGCTGCCGCTGCGCGTGCCGGTGCCGAAGCGGCTGCTGCGGCGCGAAGGCCGCGTCTGCGTCAGCCGGCGCGCCGGCTTGTGCAGCAGCGCATGCTCGAGCGCGGCGCGGTCGGTGTCGCGCGGCGCGAAGGGCAACTCGCCCGACAGCAGCTCGAACAGCATCACGCACAGCGAGAAGATGTCGGCACCGATGCCGATCGGCTCGCCCTTCACCTGCTCGGGCGCGGCATAGGCCGGCGTCATCATGCGGCCGAGCTGGCGCGTGAGCTGCTCGTCGCCGGCCTGGCCTTCGGCGTCGAGCACGCCGGCAATGCCGAAGTCCAGCAGCTTGGGCTCGCCCGCCGCGGTGACCAGCACGTTGCTGGGCTTCAGGTCGCGGTGGACGATCAGCTGCGCATGGGCATGCTCGACGCCTTCGGCGATGCGGATCATCAGCCGCACGCGGTCGGCCACCGTCGGACAGTTCGTGCGCACATGCTCGGCCAGCGCGCGGCCTTCGACGTACTCCAGCACCAGGAAGGCGCGGCCCTCGTCGACGCCGGCATCGAGCAGACGCGCGATGGCCGGGTGGTTCAGCCGCGCCAGCAGCGCGCGCTCACGCGCAAAGCGAGCGGCCAGGCGCGTGGCCCGCACGTCGCCGCGCAGCAGCTTGATAGCAGCCTGCGCCTCGTACAGCCCGTCGGCACGGCGTGCCAGCCACACCTGGCCCATGCCGCCTTCGCCGATCTTGTGCAGCAGCTGCCACGAGCCGCAGCGCTGCAGCGCCAGCGTGATGGTGTCGGCCCCGGGCGCGGGCCAGGCCGCGGTGCCGCCGGCCGAGAGGGCCTGGCCGAGCCACTTCTCGAAGTCGGCGCCGAGCACCGGCCGTGTTCGGTCGAGGTCGATGTCCACCGCGGCCGCGGGCGGGGCGGCGCCATCGCCTTCGGCCTCGTCGTCGGGGCCGGCCTGGGCCAGCATGCGCTCGAGCTGCTCGGCTATCGCCGCATCGCGCGCGCGCCAGCCGGCGAGCCACTGCGCGCGCTCGGCCGCGCGCAGCGCCAGCGCTTCGTCGAGCAGGGCCGAAAGCTGCTGCCAGCGGGTGCGGTCCATCGGGCCGTGCCGGTCAGTAGCTGGTGTTGGGGGCGTCGCCCAGCAGTTCCTGCAGCAGCGCGCGCGCCTTGATCAGGTCGCGGTTGATCGTGCGCGTGGCCACGCCGCGCAGCTCGGCGAGCTCGGCGATGGTCAGCCCGGCGAAGGCCTGCATCTCGACCAGCTCGTAGAGCGCGACGTCGATTTCGCGCATGCGCTGCAGCGCGCGGTCGATCGCCAGCATGTCGGTGGCCGACGACAGCGCCGCGGGCTGGTTCTCGGCGGCCGAGAGCGTGACCATCACCGCCTCGGGACCGCCGCGCTTGTCGCGGCCCTGGGCGCGGATGAAGTCGATCACCACCGAGCGCAGCACCTGGCCGACATAGGCGAAGAACTGCCCGCGCGACTGGCCCTGCAGCCCTTCCTGGTCGGCCATGCGCAGGAAGCCTTCATGCACCAGCGCCGTGGTGTTCAGGCCCGAGACGCCGCCGGCCTGCGCCAGCCGCGCACGGGCCACGCGCTTGATGTCCGGGTACAGCCGCGCGTACAGCTCCTGCAGCGCCGGCGCTTCACCGCCGGACGAGCGGACGAGCAACTCGGTGATCGAGGACATGGCCAACTGCTTGTGAGGTCACTGGCCCTCATTGTGCATGCCGCCCCCTGCCCGCGTGGGGGCGGCGCACTTTGTCGCGCGTCACTGGCAGCTGAAGTTGGCCGCCTGCTCCAGGCTGCCCGATCCCTTGTAGCGCGCCACCTGCGGGTAGGGGCACAGCGGCCGGGTTCGGTCGGCCGCCCAGTTGGCCGGCAGCTCGGGGTTCACGCCACCGGCATTGCCGGCGCCGCGCGCGCTGGCGATCACCTGGTCCGGCGCCTGGCCCTTCTCGACCCAGTTGACCAGCGCGGTCAACATGTCGAACTGGTCGGTGGCCGGGCCGCCCGAGCAGTGGCCCATGCTCGGCACGCGGTAGAAGCGCGCGAAGTTCGACGCGTCGCCCCCGTTGGCCGCGCGCAGGCCCTGGTACCAGCTCTCGGTGTCGTTGACCGAGAAGATCGGGTCGCTGACGCCGTGGTAGACCATGATCTTCGCGCCGCGGTTCTTCAGCGTGGCCAGGTTGGTCGGGTTCGGCGGCGTCATGAAGCTCATGGCCGATTCGGTGTAGGTGGCGTTCGTCGCGTTGATCTGCGCCACCAGCGTGTCGATGTTCGCGCCCAGCGAGAAGGCCGGGCCGTTGAAGCCGGTGGCGGACTCGGGCGGTACCTTGAAGATCAGCCCGACCGCGCCCGAGTCCAGCACCAGCGACGCGGTGAATTCCCAGAACGCGACGCCCGGGGAGCCCAGCCCGGCATCGAACGGGAAGCTGTTGTAGACCGCTGCGCCGGTGCTGGTGACCGCGCCGCTGAAGATCGGCGCGATGGCCGTCTTCTGCGCGGCGCTCAGGCAGCTGCCGTCGCGCGCGCCGGTGCAGGTCGGCACGTCGCGCGCGAAGTTGAACGCGGCCTGGCAGGCGGCCACGTCCTGCACCAGGCCGTCGGTCGCGCCGTCGAGCGCGTCGCACTTGGCCAGCACGGCCGCGGACACCGTGGCGCGTTCCGCCGCGGTGAAGGCGGTGGACAGGTCGGCCGGGTTGGTGGCCACGGTGGCATAGCGCTGCGCACCGAAGATGTTGGCAATCGCCGCCTTCGGCAGGTTGTAGCCCGGCGCGCCGGCGAGGTAGCCGTCGTACTGCTCGGGCAGGCGTGCCGCCGTCACCAGCGTGTGGCGGCCGCCGTTCGAGCAGCCGCCGAAGTACGAGCGGTCCGGCGCCTTGCCGTAGGCGAGCTGGATGGCGCTCTTGGCCATCGGCGTCAGCTTGGCCACGGCCTGGTAGCCGTAGTCCAGCCGCGCCTGCGGGTCGATGCCGAAGTTCGGCCCCATCGCGGCGGTGTGGCCGGCGTCCGACGAGAGCACGGCAAAGCCCTGCAGCAGCGCGTGGGTGAGCGGCCCGCCGCCGCTGACCGCGCCGGTGGCGGTGACCACGCTGCCGTCGATGCCGCCATTGCCCTGGTGGAAGAAGCGCCCGTTCCAGGCCTTGGGCAGGCGCAGCTCGAAGCCGATGGCATAGCTCTGGCCGTCGACCGCGCTGGTGCGGGGGAACATCGTGCCGGTGACCTGGCAATGCTCGGGCACCGGCTGGCCGCCGATCGTCAGGGTGCCCGCGGCCACGGTGTTCGCCGCGGTGATCGTGGTGTTGGCCAGGCCCGCGAGCTTGGTGCTCAGGTCGGCGCAGGCCCCGCTGTAGCTGGCGCCGGTGGCCGGGCTCAGCTGCGGCAGCGAGACGGTGTCGTCGCTGCCACCGCAGGCGCCCACGGACAGCAGCAGCAGGCAAGCACTGGCCACGGCCAGCGGGCGAAAGGCGGGATCGCGGGAGTTCATCAGCAGGGGTCTCCGGTTCGAGGACCAGCCTCGCCAGTCCCATTTGCTTAAGTTAATGAATCTTATGAAGCATTGATCTTGGGTCTATCACCTAGAACACTTGTCCAATATCAATTCACAAAATGAATCGCATCGCGATGGGCTGGGCACCCCGCCGGCAGCCCGCGACAATCCGGCCATGACCACGTCGAAGAAGCCGAACCCCGACATCGACAGGACCCCGCTGGGCCGGCTGGTCGAGACCGGCCTGCACGACATCGTGGGTTACCAGCTGGCGCAGGCGGCGATCGCCGGCCACCACGTGTTCATGCACCAGGTGGGCGACACCTTCCAGCTGCGGCCGGTGGAATTCACGATCCTGGCGCTGATCGAGAAGAACCCGGGCGTCTCGGCCAAGCAGCTGGCCCAGGCGCTGGCGGTGACGCCGCCGAACATCACGATGTGGATGGACAAGCTCGAAGGCCGCGGGCTGGTCGAGCGCGAGCGCAGCACCACCGATCGCCGCGCCCAACACATCCGCACCACGCCCGAAGGCAGCGCGCTGGCACGCAAGTCGGTCGACCTGCTGATCAGCGGCGAGACCGAGAGCTTCGCGGTGCTCAGCCGTGCCGAGCGCGCGCTGCTGCTGGAGCTGCTGCACAAGGTGGCGCGCTGCCGCAAGGCGCCGGCCAGCCGCGGCGGCGCCGCGCAGGACTGAGGAGGCGAGCGACGGCGCGGCCGAGGCTCATGTCCAGTGCAGCCAGTGCGCCAAAGAATCGAAGAACACGCAGTACAGCGCGATCGGCAGCGGCAGCCCGAGCAGCGTGCCCACCAGGTAGGGCCGGAAACGCAGTCCGGACAAGGCCAGCACGTAGTTCAGCACCGGCGCCGTCTGCATCAGCAGGCGCAGCAGCAGCACGCTCTGCACCGGGTGGGCGTCCAGCCGCGCGATCAGCCGGCGGCCCCAGCGTCCGCCCACTTCGCGCAGCACGTCGCCGCCCAGCGCGCGGATGATCCAGTAGGTGCTGACGCAGGTGATCACCGCGCCGGCATAGGTGACCACACCGCCCCACAGCCGGCCCAGCGCCAGCACCGCAGCGACCAGGAAGATCCAGCCCGGTATCTGGATCAGGTTGCCCAGCGCGAACAGCAGGCTGAATAGCAGCAGTCCGCTGGCCCAGTGCGACGCGAAGCCGTCGTGCAAGGCCTGCAGCGTGAAGTGCGCGCGCAGGCCGCTGAACTGGAACAACAGCCACAGCAGCAGCAGGAACAGCAGCACCGCCAGCAGGCGGAGCCTTCGGGGCACGGGCAGCATGCTGGCTATTGTGGTGTGGCGCGCGGTCCAGGGCGGTGGGCCACCGCCCAGTCATGGAAGGCCTGCGCGGCGACCGACAGGCTGCGGTCGCGCCGCCGTACCAGGTAGATCTGCCGCTGCAGCCCGGGCCAGTTCAGGCGCCGCAGCGCCAGTTGCGGCGAGCGGAAGGCGTACAGCGCCAGCGCCGGCACCAGGCTGATGCCCAGGCCCGCGCGCACCAGGCCGGCGACGGTGGCGAGCTGGTCCACCTCCAGCACCGCCGGCGGCACATCGGGGTGCAGCGCGGCCTCGATGTACTGCCGCACGCTGGAGGTGCGCGACAGGTGCACGAAGGGCTGGCCGCGCAGGTCGGCCGGCTTCAAGGCGCGGCGCCGCGCCAGCGGATGGTCGGCCGGGCACACCAGGTGGAAGTCGTCGCGGCAGAAGGCGTCGGCGCGCAGCTCGGGCGTGTCGGCGCGCACCGCGGCCAGCGCGAAATCAGCTTGGGCCCCGCGCACGCGCTCGATGCAGGGCTCGGACAGCACGTCGGCCACCTGCAGCTCGATGCCCGGATGACGCGCGCGAAAACCCGCCAGCACCGCCGGCAGCCAGTCGGCTGCGAGCGACGGCAGTAACGCGATGGCGACGCGGCCACGGCGCGCCGCCGCGCGGTCGCGCAGGCTGGCGAAGGCCACGTCGACCTCCTCCAGCACGCGACGCGCGGCGAGCTCGAACTCCTGGCCCTCGGCGGTGAGCGCCACGTGCCGCGTGCTGCGGTCGAACAGCTTCAGGCCCAGCATCTGCTCGAGCTGGCGGATCAGCGCGCTGAAGGCCGGCTGCGACAAATGGCAGTCAGCCGCCGCGCGGGTGAAGTGGCGCTGCCCGGCCAGCGCGAGGAAGGCGCGCAGCTGGCGTGTCGAGACCTGGGCCTGGCGTTCGTGATTCATCGGCACTCCAAGTGAATCCATCTCTTCTTTCGATTTCACAGATTAGCGCAGCATGCCTAAAGTGGCCTGCATGAACGCTTCCCGCCTGCCCGCCTCTGCCCCGCTGCGCGTCGGCTGTGCGGCCGGCTTCTCGGGCGACCGCACCGATGCCGCCGGCCCGGTGGTGGCTGCGCTGGCCGCCGCCGGCGGCCCGGCCGTGCTGATCTTCGAAACCCTGGCCGAGCGCACGCTGGCACTGGCCCAGCTGGCGCGGCGCAGCGACCCCGACGCGGGCTACGAGCCGCTGCTGGTGGAACTGCTGAAGCCGGTGCTGGCCGACTGCCTGGCCGCCGGCATCCGCATCGTCAGCAACTTCGGCGCGGCCAACCCGGGCGGCGCGGCGCGGCGCATCGCGGCGCTGGCGCGCGAGCTGGGCCTGCCCGTGCCGCGCATCGCGGTGATCGAGGGCGATGACCTCAGCGGCACGGATCGGCAGCCGCTGCTGGCCGAAGCGCTGGCCTCTGCGCCGGGTGCAAGCGCGGGCGCGGCGCTGCCGCAGGCCGCCATCGTCTCGGCCAATGCCTACCTCGGTGCCGAGGCGATTGCCGATGCGCTGCAGGCCGGCGCGCAGATCGTCGTCGGTGGCCGCATCGCCGACCCCTCGCTGACCGTGGGCCCGGCGCTGGCGCACTTCGGCTGGGCGCGCGACGACTGGGACCGGCTGGCGCGCGCGACCATGGCCGGCCATCTGCTCGAATGCGGCGCGCAGGTCAGCGGCGGCTACTACGCCGACCCCGGCCACAAGGACGTGCCGGGCCTGGCGCGNAGGCGCGCCGCCGCGCGGTCGCGCAGGCCGGCGAAGGCGGCGTCGACCTCGTCGAGCACGCGGCGCGCGGCGGCCTCGAACTCCTGGCCCTCGGCGGTGAGCGCCACGTGCCGCGTGCTGCGGTCGAACAGCTTCAGGCCCAGCATCTGCTCGAGCTGGCGGATCAGCGCGCTGAAGGCCGGCTGCGACAAATGGCAGTCGGCCGCCGCGCGGGTGAAGTGGCGCTGCTCGGCCAGCGCCAGGAAGGCGCGCAGCTGGCGGGTCGAGACCTGGGCCGGGCGTTCGTGATTCATCGGTGCTCCAAGTGAATCGATCTCTTCTTTCGATTTCACAGATTAGCGCAGCATGCCTACAGTGGCCCGCATGGCTTCGCCCGCATGGCCCGCATCCCCCGCGACAACAACCCCGCTGCGCATCGGCTGCGCGGCCGGCTTCTCGGGCGACCGCACCGATGCCGCCGGCCCGGTGGTGGCCGCGCTGGCCGCCGCCAGCGGCCCGGCCGTGCTGATCTTCGAAACCCTGGCCGAACGCACGCTGGCACTGGCCCAGCTGGCGCGGCGCAGCGACCCCGAGGCCGGCTACGAGCCGCTGCTGGTCGACCTGCTGAAGCCGGTGCTGGCCGACTGCCTGGCCGCGGGCATCCGCATCGTCAGCAACTTCGGCGCCGCCAACCCGGCCGGCGCGGCACGGCGCATTGCGGCGCTGGCGCGCGAGCTCGGACTGCCCGTGCCGCGCATCGCGGTGATCGAGGGCGATGACTTGGGCGGCGCGGCGCAGCAGCCGCTGCTGGACGAAGCCCTGGGCGGCAGCCGCGGCGAAGCGCTGCCGCATGCCGCCATCGTCTCGGCCAATGCCTACCTGGGCGCCGAGGCGATTGCCGATGCATTGCAGGCCGGCGCGCAGATCGTCGTCGGCGGCCGCATCGCCGACCCCTCGCTGACCGTGGGGCCCGCGCTCGCGCACTTCGGCTGGGCGCGCGACGACTGGGACCGGCTGGCGCGCGCGACCATGGCCGGCCATCTGCTCGAATGCGGCGCGCAGGTCAGCGGCGGCTACTACGCCGACCCCGGCCACAAGGACGTGCCGGGCCTGGCGCGGCTGGGCTACCCGATCGCCGAGATCGATGCCGACGGCCACTGCACGATCACCAAGCCGCCCGGCAGCGGCGGCGTGATCGACGCGCACACGGTGAAGGAGCAGCTGCTGTACGAGGTGCACGACCCGGCGGCCTACCTGACACCGGACGTGGTGGCCGACCTGAGCGCGGCCGAGTTGGTGACGCTCGGCCCCGACCGCGTGCGCCTGACCGGCGTGCGTGGCCACGCCCGGCCGGCGACGCTGAAGGTCAATGTCTGCCACGAGACCGGCTGGCTGGCCGAGGGCGAGATCTCCTATGCCGGCCCGCGCGCCGAAGGCCGCGCGCGCCTGGCCGCGCAGGTGCTGCGCGAACGGCTGCAGGGCCTGGGCCCGCTGCGCTGCGACCTGATCGGCGTGGCCAGCGTGTTCGGCGACGACGCCGGCACCTGGCTGGCGCAGCAGCCCGAGGGCAGCGCGCGCGACGTGCGCCTGCGCGTGGCGCTGAACCATGCCGAGCGCGCCAGCGCCGAGCGCCTGCTGCGCGAGGTGACCGCGCTGTACTGCTGCGGCCCGGCCGGCGGCGGCGGCGTGCGCACCGCGCTGCGGCCGCGTCTGGGCATCCGCTCGGGCCTGGTGCCGCGAGAACGCGTGCCCGCAAGCTTCCGCTTGATCGAAGGCTGAGTCATGCCGACGACCCCAACCGATTCGCTCGCCGTCCCGCTGTACCGCCTGGCCCACGGCCGCAGCGGCGACAAGGGCAACCGCTCGAACATCAGCCTGATCGCCTGGCATCCGGATTTCTGGCCGCTGCTGCTGGCGCAGGTGGACGAGGCCGCCGTCGCACGCCAGTTCGCGCACCGCCGCCCGACCCAGGTGCGCCGCTATCTGCTGCCGCAACTGCAGGCGATGAACTTCGTGCTCGATGACGTGCTGGATGGTGGCGTCAACGAATCGCTGAACCTGGACAGCCACGGCAAGGCGCTGTCCTACCGCCTGCTCGAGATGAACGTGCAGGTGCCGGCCGCGCTGCTGCCGCTGCTGCATGGCCCCGCACAACCCTGACCCGAAGGAGACAAGCCTGATGCGTACACCCACCTATCATTCGAAACGCGCGGCCATGTCCGCCGCACTGGCGCTGCTCGGTACCGCGCTGCTGCCCGCCGTCGCGCAGGCTCAGGCCTACCCCAGCAAGCCCTTCACCTTCATCGTGCCGTTTGCCGCCGGCAGCGCCACCGACCAGCTGGCGCGGGCGCTGGCCACGTCGGTCACCGAGCAGACGAGGCAGGCCGTGGTGGTCGACAACAAGGCCGGCGCCAGCGGCATGCTGGCCGCGCAGACCGCCGCGCGTGCCGCGGCCGACGGCAGCACGGTGCTGATCACCACCAACACCACGCACGCGGCCAACGAGCACCTGTACAAGAAGCTGCCCTACGACCCGGTGAAGGACTTCGCGCCGGTCACCGGCCTGGGCAAGGGCGGCCAGGTGCTGGTGGTCAGCGTCGCGTCGCCGTACAAGAGCGTGGCCGAGCTGCTGGCCGCGGCGAAGAAGAGCCCCGGCAAGCTCAGCTTCGGCAGCGGCAGCTCGTCCAGCCGCGTGGCCGGCGAGATGCTCAAGCAGCTGGCCGGCGTCGACATCCTGCACGTGCCCTACAAGAGCAACCCGCTGGCCATCACCGACCTGCTGGGCGGACAGATCGACCTGATGATCACCGACACCGCCACCGGCGTGCCGCAGATCAAGGGCGGCAAGCTGCGTGCGCTGGGCTACTCCACGCACAAGCGCAGCCCGCAGCTGCCCGAGGTGCCGACGCTCGACGAAGCCGGCGTCAAGGGCTACGACATGGGCTACTGGTTCGCCGCCTACGTGCCCGCCGCCACGCCGCCGGCCGTGGTGCACCGGCTCAACGAGCTGCTGGTCAACGCGGTGAAGAGCGCGCCGGCCAGGGCCTTCTTCGAGTCGACCGGCTCCGATGCCTGGAGCACCAGCCCCGAAGAGCTGGCGAAGTTCCAGGCCGCCGAGACGGCTAAGTGGGGCAAGGTCATCAAGGCTGCGGGCATCGAGCCGGAGTAGGTCGGCCCGGCGGATCAGACAGGTCCAGTCACTCGCGCGGTGCCAAGCATCCCCAGAAAGATCCAGAACGGAACAACCGTGCACACGCTGCTGTCGTAGAACATCGACGCGACGAGAAAGGCACAAAGCCCCGTCTGCAATGCGAGGTGGAGCGCGCATGCATCCTTCGGGCTCGTCCGGCTTCCGATTCGCCGGGCCGAGGCGATCAATTGCCACCCGATGAACCCGAGGTAGGCAGCCAGTGCCGGCAGTCCTTGATTGACCGCGATGAGCAGCAGCGTGTTGTGCGGCTTGTCGATGAAAGTATCCCGGCCGGGATAGTATTTTTTCAAGGGGTCGTGGTTGTCGAACGCGAGGGCAAAGGTGTCGGGCCCATGGCCGACCCACCAGGCAGCCGACACCATCTGGACCGACCGAAGCCAGATGTACCCGCGGCCCGAACCGGCCGCACCGAACTGGCTGATCGCGCGCTCCCAGGCGTCGGCCGCGTGGTCCGCCCGAGGGGTCGCATCGGGTGGTACGGCAGACGTCGACTGCTGGGCCTGGCTGCCCTCGACGGGCGCACGAACACGCCCGGTCGAATAGCACGCGGCAACGACCAGCCCCGCCGCCAGCAGCAGCACGGCGAGCCGCCGCATCGATGAGACGCCTGCCCAGCACACGCAGCATCAGCAAGGCCAGGGGCAACGACAGGGCCACCCACGCACCGCGCCCGCCCGGCCACCCATGAGCAGCCAGGACGAACAGCCCGCGGCTTCATGCCCGGCCGGCCACCAGGGCCATCGTCATACCCACGCACAGGCGAGCAGCCACCAGGGTGGCACAGGCGAGCAGCGTCAGGACGAACAGCCACGACGGCTTCATGCCCGGCCAGTCGAGCACGAACAGCAGGGTACAGACCGGCACCACCAGGGCCATCGTCATCGCGACGTAGTTCGGATTGGCCAGCGTGGAATAGACCCAGTACGGCGGTCCCAGCGACAACTGCGGCGCCAGATGCGCCACCGAGGCCGGCATCAGCGTCCGCATGACGTCGATGCTGGCAAAGGGGTTCATGCCGAGGAACTGCAACAGCGCCACGACCATGACGACCGCCATGCCGGCCAACCATCCGCAGACCACCCACCGGGCCTGCGCAGCGCTGCGCACAAAGGTCGCGGCGGCCAGCGCAAGGACGGCGTAGGAGGCCAGCGTGAGCAGCCCTTCGCAGCGCTCGTAATAACCAAAGATTGCAACGTCCGGGTGGTCGGAGGCCAGCGCGCTGAAGGTGGTCAGCCCGATGTACACGAGCAGCAGCCAGAACGATCGACCGACCCTCGATGCCGGGTCCGCAATCAACTTCCATCCGACAAGCCCTGCCAGCGGCAAGGCCAGCCATTGCGCGGCCCTGGCCTTGTGGTACGCGAAGAAGTCGAACACCACGGGCGTCGGCCAATGGTCGCGATACGCCGGCGGCACGATATCCACCTTCAAGTACACGATCAGCGGAATCGCGAACACCGCGATCACCAGCAAGGCCAGCGCCACCGTGGATGCGATGCCGCCCGCTGTCGTTGCCGATGCAGCGGGCATCGGCGACGGGCGTGCCTTCTGCTTGCGTTGGACCCTGCGCGGCGGGTGCTCGTTGCCGGACCGGTCGAGTCTCGTCAAGTCATGTCCTCGGCCGCGACTGGGACGCGGGCGTGAACGCCGGCGTTCTCACGGGCGCGCGGCTGTCGGACCGCCAGCTCGGGCTCGGGATCGAAGTAGGCCGCGTACTGCCCGGCGGCACGTGGCTGTCGGTGGGTGCGAACCGGTTCGGGTT
>NZ_JBGAGA010000055.1:0-39791 GCF_044226965.1 Aquabacterium sp.
TGTTCGCCGGCAGGTCGCGCAGCACCGCCAGGGCGGTGGTGCCGGTGCCGGTGATCGCGCTGTCCAGCGCCGCGGCGACGATGCGCTCGGTCGATGGCGCCAGCACGTCCATCGCGTAGACCAGCTGTCCGCCGCCGGCATACCCGCCGGCGAAGCCGGTGGAGGCGTCCCAGCTCAGGCCGACGTCATAGTAGTCCGCGCCGCCGATCTCGACTTCGGAGATCGTGACGTAGCCATTGACGCCGTCCGGGATGGTGGTGGTGTTGAACAGCGTGAAGCTGACGTCGCCGTCACCGTCGGTGATGACGCCGGTGCCGCCGCCCGCAGCGCCCCAATCGGCGAGCGTGCCGCTCCAGGTCCAGGGCGCCGCGCTGGCCGCGCCGGACACCAGGACGCCGGCGAGCAGCAGTCCTGACGCAAGAGACTTTCTCATGATGCGTTCTCCATTGGAAGTTCCAGACAGTGGCGGGCTGCCACTCGAGCACCGTCGACGCGGCACGCGAGCAGCGGGCCTTCGATGGCGAGGCCATGATTTCAGTGGGTGCAATGGGAAAGATTGAGCGCACGCAACGCATGGCGGAACGGTCGTTGACTGAAGCGCAAGACGAGGGAAAGTCCTAGCACGCGAAAAGCGCGTCAATCGAGAGCGTCAATCGAGACCCAGGGCGGCCCAGTCGCTGGGCATGATGCCGCCCTTGCCCGCGGCCTTGGCGCGGTACATCGCGCTGTCGGCCGCCTGCAGCAGCTGCCGCCCATCGCTGCCGTTATCGGGAAAGGTCGCGAAGCCCAGGCTGGCCGAGACCTGCAGCGTGCCGCCGGCAATCGCGTAGGGCTCCATCAGATCTTCCAGCAGGGCCTGCGCCACGTCGAGGGCCGCCTGAGCGGTGAGACCGTCGATCACCAGCGCGAACTCGTCGCCACCAATGCGCGCCGCCAGGTCGCCGTGGCGCACCGCGGCGCGCAGCCGCGCACCGAAGGCGCGCAGCAGCGCGTCGCCCGCCGCATGGCCGTGACGGTCGTTGACCGGCTTGAAGTCGTCCAGGTCGATGTAGAACACCACGAAGCGGCCGCCCTCCTGCCGGCGCCGCTCGACCAGTACGTCCAGCGTCTCGAAGAACGCGGTGCGGTTGGCCAGCGGGGTCAGCGTGTCGCGCCGCAGCGCCACGTTCAGCGCCGCGCCGTCAGCCCGTGCCATGTCCCGTTCGCGGGTGCACTGCGCCAGGCAGACGGCCATGGTCGAGAGCTCGGCCAGGCAGGTTTCGCAGCGCTGCGTGGCAAGCCAGGCATGCACCAGCGCCGCCGCCGACAGCGCACCCAGCAGGCCCACCAGCGGCTGCGCCAGCAGCGGTGCCGCCGCCAGCGATGCCAGGCCCAGCAAGGCCAGGGCGAACACCTGCCAGCGGCCTGGCCAGCGCTGGCGCAGGGGCGCGGACGGGTCGCTGGCGTCGGGAACCCGCTCGGACAGGGTGCTGGCCAAGATGATGCGCTTTGTGCGGGCGGTCGATGCGGCCTCAGCTGGCCACTTCCGTGCAGGCGTTGCGGCCGGCCTGCGCCGCGCGCAAGGCGCTCTCGGCATTGCCGGTGCGCGTGCTGCGGGTGCAGGCCAGCAGGCCGTCACGATCGAGGATCTCGACCTCGCGGTTGTCCACCCGCAACACCCCGGCCCCGGCCAGCAACGAGAACGAGCGGCTCACCGTCTCGTGCGCCACGCCCAGCAGGCTGGCCAGGTCGCGCCGCGGCATGCGCAGCCGCAGGCGGCGCGGCGATTCGCCGCGCTCGGCCATGCGCTCTGCATACCAGACGAGAAAGCGCGCCAGGCGCGTCTCCGCGCTCACCGGGGCCAGCATCTCGGCGATCTGGCCGGCCGCCGCGAGCTGGCGGCTGGTGGCCAGCAGCAGCGCGCGGTCGAAGCTGGGGCAGCGCCGCCGCATCGCCTCGACCTCGCGCACGGCCAGTGCGTAGACGGTCGCGTCCTCCAGTGCCACGGCGCCGGTGAGGTGGCGTGCGCGGCTCAGGCTCTCGAAGCCGATCAGGTCGCCGCGGCCGGCGAGGGCCAGCACCTGCTCGTAGCCGTCTTCCCAGACCCGCACGCACTTCAGCGAACCCGAGCGCACGACGTGGATGTGGTCGACGCCGGCCCCTTCGTGCACCAGCGCCTGGCCGGGCCTCACGCGCCACAGCGGCACCCAGCCCAGCGGCTCGCTCGAGCCGTCGTCCACCGGGACGCGCACGCCCAGCAGCGTGAGCAATTCCTGCATCGGCGCCCGGCATGGCGCGAACGCCGCATGCGCCAGCTGCGGCTCGATCAGGGTGGCGCCTTCGGCGTGCGGAAAGTCAGGGGCGTACAGGATGGTCATGGCAGGCAAATGACGTGGTGGGGGGCGATCCTTGGCGACGGCCTCGGGTCGGTGCCGGGTGGTCACTGACAGGACCAAGCATCGGCTTCGGCGCGGTTTCCCACCATCGGCCGATGCTGCGCTGCAGTGTGCGAAGTTGCCGCGAGGCGATTGCCGGGATTCCCACGGCGCTGTCGGACTAATCCGAGCGGGGTGCCGGCACGCCGGGTGCCACCGCAGCCGAGGGTCCTGCATCACCAGGTCCGCCTGCACTTCGGACGACGGTTGCGGCGCAGGGCGCCGCAGCATGCAGGCCCTCATCGAGCCCGGTATCCGTGTCCTACCCGCTTCAGCGGCCGATGCCCTCGTTGCGGTGGCGGCCGCCAGTGTGGGCCGGCGCACGCGGCGCGGATTGCGCACGCGCAACGGCAGGCCTCGCCACGGGCGTGGCCTTGGCCTGCCGCGGGCTCAGGGCCGTGCGGACGCTGCGTTCTCGTGCTGCCGCGCCGCGCCGGCGGCCGTGGCCAGCGCCTGCAACTGCTCGGCAATCTGCTGCAGCACGTCGTCGATCGCGCAGAGGCCGACCAGGCGGCGCTGCGGGCCCACCACCGGCACGCGGCGCACGCCCTTGCTGCGCATCGTGGCCAGCACGTCGAGCAGCGAATCGCGTTCGCGCACGGTCACCACGTCGCGGCTCATCACATCGCCCACCGACATGCCGTACACCGGCTGCTGCCGGGCCACCACCGCGGTGACGATGTCGCGGTCGGTCAGCATGCCGACGACCATCCGTTCATCCGGCGCGATCTCCTCGACCACCACCAGGCTGCCGACATGCTGGTCGCGCATCACGCGCGCCGCCTCCTCGAGCGCCAGCGTCGGGTAGGCCACCGACACCACGCGCTGGCAGATCTCGCCCGCGCTCAGGCCGTGCTTGCTTGTCATGGCGGACTCCTTGGGGTGGTGCTGAGGGTCACTCGACCTTGATGCTGCGGGTACCGCTGCCTTCGCGCTTGGGCAGCGTCAGCTTGAGCACGCCGTCCTCGAGCTTGGCCGTCACGCTGCGGGCATCCACCTCGGTGGGCAGGGAGAAGCCGCGCGAGGTGCTGCCGTAGTACAGCTCGCGCGCCAGCATGCGGCCGGTCTTGTCCTCCTTCTGCTCGGTCTCCTTCTTCACCTCGGCGCTGATGGAGACGAAGTTGCCGTCCACGCTGACGCGGATGTCCTCCTTCTTCACGCCGGGCATCTCGGCGCGCACGCTGTAGTCCTTGTCGTTCTCGGTCACGTCGATCTTGATGTCGCCGGCCGAGCCGTTGCCCGGCCAGGTGGCCGGTGCGGAAAAGCGGCGGAAGAAGTCGGCGATGCTGTCGTCGAAACGTTCGAGGCGGGTCAGTGCGTTCATGCGGGCTCCTCGGGAGACGGGTTGGACCAGGCGGCAGCGCGCCGTACTGCGTGGCCGCCAACATGGGACTCTAGGAGGCTGCATCGCCCCTCCATTGAGTTGGCGCAAGCCGCGGGCAGCGATGCGCCGATCTGCGGCGGAGCTGAGGCAGCGCAACATCGGGCCCGGTGGCGGGTCGAAGAATCGTCCTGAAGGTCCTTGAGTTTCCAAGGGTCCTGTCGGCCCTATTGCGTGCATGCAGGAGGTCACCGCCTTGCTTCCGACCCCCTCCCCCGGCCGCCCTGCGGCGGACCTGCGGCATGGCGGCAACATCGCCAGCCGCGTGATCGACCAGCCCGCGGCCGGTGCCGGCGGTGCCCGCTGCGCGCTGCGCTGGCTGGGTGCCGACGGCACGCGCCGCGACTTCAGCTATGCCGAGCTGGCCGCGGCCAGCAACCGCTTCGCGAACCTGCTGGGCACGCTGGGCCTGCAGCCCGGCGACGGCGTGTTCCTGCTCTGCGGCCGGCTGCCCGAGCTGCACATCGCGATGCTCGGCGCGCTGAAGCAGCGCTGCGTGGTGACGCCACTGTTCTCGGCCTTCGGCCCGGAGCCCATCGCCACGCGCATGCGCCTGGGCCAGGCACGGCTGCTGGTGACCACCAGCTCGCTGTACCGGCGCAAGATCGCGCCGCAACGCGCAGCACTGGAGAGCCTGCGCCACGTGCTGGTGATCGATGACGAAGGCGGCCCGCTGCCCGAGGGCAGCGCCGACCTGCGCAAGGGGCTGGCCGCCGCCAGCCCCGAGTTCACGGTGCCGGCCACCGATGCCGAGACACCGTCGCTGCTGCATTTCACCAGCGGCACCACCGGCCTGCCCAAGGGCGCACTGCACGTGCACGGCGCGATCGACGCGCACATCGCCACCGCGCGTGTCGCGCTCGACCTGCGCGAGGGCGACGTCTACTGGTGCACCGCCGATCCGGGCTGGGTCACCGGCACCTCCTACGGCGTGCTGGCGCCACTGGCGATCGGCGCGACGCTGGTGATCGACGAGGCGGAGTTCGATGCCGAACGCTGGTACCGCATCGTCGAGCGCGAAGGCGTCAACGTCTGGTACACCGCGCCGACCGCGGTGCGCATGATGATGCGCGGCGGCACCGCGGCGGCGCAGGCGCACCACTGCCCGGCGCTGCGCTTCATCGCCAGCGTCGGCGAGCCGCTGAACCCGCAGGCGGTCGAATGGGGCCGCGCCGCCTTCGGTCTGCCGATCCACGACAACTGGTGGCAGACCGAGACCGGCGCCATCATGATCGCCAACCGCCCCGGCCTGCCGATCCGCCCCGGCTCGATGGGCCAGCCGCTGCCCGGCATCGAGGCCGCGATCGTGCAGAAGCAGGCCGACGGCACGCTGCGTTTGGCCGCCGCCGACGAGATCGGCGAGCTGGCGCTCAAACGCGGCTGGGGCTCGATGTTCCGCGGCTACCTCAACGAGGAGGCGCGCTACCGCAAGTGCTTCGTCGGCGACTGGTACCTGAGCGGCGACCTCGCGCGCCGCGACACCGAGGGCTACTACTGGTTCGTCGGCCGCGCCGACGACATGATCAAGTCCGCCGGCCATTTCATCGGGCCCTTCGAGGTGGAATCGGCGCTGATGGCGCATGCCGCGGTGGCCGAGGCCGGCGTCATCGGCAAGCCCGAGCCGACGATGGGCGAGATCGTCAAGGCCTTCGTCGTGCTGCGCCCCGGCCACGAACCGGGCGAGGCATTGCAGCGCGAGCTGCTCGGCTTCGCCCGCAGCCGGCTGGGCGCGGCGGTGGCGCCGAAGGAGATCGCCTTCGTGCCCGCCTTGCCGCGCACCCGCAGCGGCAAGATCATGCGGCGCCTGCTGCGCGCGCGCGAGCTCGGGCTGCCCGAGGGCGACATCTCCACGCTGGAGTCCGGCGCGTGAAGATGAGTGCCGACGAGACCCGCGCCGCGCTGCGGCTGATGCTGCGCATCCGGCGCTTCGAGGAAGCCTGCGCCGAGCTGTACGGTGCGGGCAAGATCCGCGGCTTCCTGCACCTGTGCATCGGCCAGGAGGCCATCAGCGCCGGCGCCATTCCCGAGCTCCAAGCCGGCGACAGCCTGCTGGCCACCTACCGCGAGCATGGCCATGCGCTGGCGCGCGGCGTGCCGATGCAGGTGCTGATGGCCGAGATGTTCGGCAAGCGCGAAGGCTGCAGCCGCGGCCGCGGTGGCTCGATGCACCTGTTCGACCTCTCGCGCCGCTTCTACGGCGGCAATGCCATCGTGGCCGGCGCGCTGCCGATGGCCACCGGCTTCGCACTGGCCGAGCAGCAGCGCGGCAGCCGGCAGGTGGCGGTATGCCTGTTCGGCGAAGGGGCGATGGCCGAGGGCGAGTTCCACGAAAGCGCCAACCTCGCCGCGCTGTGGCGGCTGCCGCTGCTGCTGCTGTGCGAGAACAACCTGTACGCGATGGGCACCGCGCTGGAGCGCTCGGAGTCCAGCACCGACCTGTGCGCCAAGGCGCGCAGCTACCGCATCCATGCCGATGCGGTGGACGGCATGAACGTGGCCGCGGTGCGCGACGCCACCCGCGCCGCGCTGGCGCGACTGCGCGCCGGCGAAGGGCCGCAGTTCCTGGAGCTGCGCACCTACCGCTTCCGCGCGCATTCGATGTACGACGCCGAGCTGTACCGCCAGCGCGAGGAAGTCGAGCACTGGAAGCAGCGCTGCCCGATCGAGGCGCTGGTGCGGCATGCCGAAGCCGAGGGCTGGGCGCTGGACCGCGCCGCGCTGGAAGCCGAGGTGGCGCGCGAGCTGGCCGAGGCCGTGGCCTATGCCGAGGCCGGCACGCCCGAGCCGGTGGAAGACCTCGAGACCGAGGTCGGCGGCAGCGTGGAGACGTCGGAGCGCACGGAGACCGCCCCATGAGCCGCGACACCAGCTACCGCGAGGCGCTGCGCCAGGCCCTGCGCGAGGCGTTGCTGGCCGACCACCGCGTGTTCCTGATGGGCGAGGACGTTGGCCGTTATGGCGGTTCGTATGCGGTGAGCAAGGGCCTGCTGGAGGAGTTCGGGCCCGAGCGCATCCGCGACACGCCGCTGTCGGAATCGGCCTTCGTCGGCTGCGGCATCGGCGCCGCGATCAACGGCCTGAAGCCCATCGTCGAGGTGATGACGGTGAACTTCAGCCTGCTGGCGCTGGACCAGATCGTCAACAACGCGGCCACGCTGCGCCACATGTCCGGCGGCCAGGTGCGCGTGCCGGTGGTCATCCGCATGAGCACCGGCGCCGGGCGCCAGCTGGCGGCGCAGCATTCGCACAGCCTGGAGGTCTGGTACGCCCACGTGCCCGGGCTGCGCGTGCTGGCGCCGGCCACCGTGGCCGATGCGCGCGGCATGCTCGGCGCCGCGCTGCGCTGCGAAGACCCGGTGGTGATCTTCGAGCACGCGCTGCTGCTGGGCGCCGAGGCGCCGCTGCCGGACCCGGCGCCGCCGGTGGACATCACGCAGGCCGCGCTGCGCCGCAGCGGGCGCGACCTGGGGATCGTCACCTATGGCGGCTCGCTGCCGCGCTGCCTGGCGGCGGCCGAGCGGCTGGCGGCCGAGGGCATCGAGGCCGAGGTGCTGGACCTGCGCGTGCTGCGGCCGCTGGACCGCGCGGCCATTGCCGCGCTGGTGGCGCGCACGCACCGGCTGCTGGTGGTCGACGAAGGCTGGAAGACCTGCAGCCTGGCGGCCGAGATCATCGCCATCGCCAACGAAGAGGCGTTCTACGCGCTGGACGCGCCGCCGCGCCGCGTGTGCAGCGCCGAGGTGCCGATTCCCTATGCGCGCCAGCTGGAAGACGCGGCACTGCCCAATGTCGAGCGCATCGTCGCGGCCGCGCGTGCGCTGGTGGCCGGCGAGGATGCCCGATGATCGAGTTGCGACTGCCCTCCTTCGGCGCCGACATGGAGGATGCCGAGTTCGTGCAATGGCAGGTGCAGCCCGGCCAGGCCCTGCGCCGCGCCGAGGTGGCCTGCGTGGTGGAGACGCAGAAGGGCGCGATCGACGTCGAGGTCTGGCAGGACGCCACCGTGGCGCGGCTGGTCGCCGAGCCGGGCCAGCGCCTGCCGGTGGGCGCGCTGCTGGCGGTGCTGGCCGAGGACGGCGAGGACTGGCAGGCCGTGGCCGCCGCCAGCGCCGCGGCCCACCTGCCGCCTGCCACGCCGGCTGCGGCTCCCATGCCGCCCGCCACGACGGCGGTAGTGCCCCCGGGCACCGTCGCGGCCGCGCCGCGCGTCTCGCCCGCGGCACGGCGGCGCGCCACCGAGCTCGGCGTCGACCTGCAGGCGCTGGCCGCGCGCATCGGCACCGGTCGGCCGCTCACCTTGGCCGATATCGAGTCGGCCGCTGCCTCCGCGGCGACGGCCGAGCGTCGCGACGGCATGCGCGCCGCGATCGCCGCCGCGATGGCACGCTCGAACCGCGAGATCCCGCACTACCACCTGCAGCGCGAGCTGGTGGTCGAGCCCGCGCTGGCCTGGCTGGAAACCTACAACGCCGCCCAGCCGCCAGCCAGCCGCGTGCTGTTCGCCGCGCTGCTGCTGCGCGCGGTGGCGCTGGCGCTGGTGGAGGTGCCGGGCCTGAACGGCCGCTTCGTCGACGGCCGGGTCGAGCCCGGGGCCGGCGTGCACATCGCGATGGTCACCTCGCTGCGCGGCGGCGGGCTGGTGATCCCCACTTTGCACGACGCACAGGCGCTGCCGCTGCCGCAGCTGATGGCAGCGCTGAACGAGCTGCTGCTGCGCGCGCGTGCCGGCCGGCTGCGCAGCTCGGACCTGGCCGAGGCCACGGTCACCGTCACCAACCTGGGCGATCTCGGCGCCGACAGCGTGCACGGCGTGATCTACCCGCCGCAGCTGGCGCTGGTGGGCGCCGGCCGCATCGTGCCGCGCGCGGTGGTGCGCGACGGTGCGGTGGTGGCCGCCCGCACCGTGCAGCTCACGCTGGCGGCCGACCACCGCGCGAGCGACGGGGCCACCGGCGCGCGCTTGCTCGCCGCGCTGGCCGAGCGCCTGGACCATCCGGAGGCCCTGTGAGCACCGATCCCGATCCCGCCACGCAACCGACCAACGCCGCCGCGTTGCGCCGCGTCGTCGCCGACTGCATCGCGATGCTGGCGCCCGAGGCCGATCTCGCAACCCTGCACCCCACGCGCTCGCTGCGCGTGCTGCTCGACATCGATTCCTACGACTTCCTGCGCCTGCTGACCGAGCTGCATGCACGGCTGGGCGTCGACATCCCGGAAGCCGACTACGCCCGCGTCGATTCGCTCGACGGCCTGCTCGGCTACCTGGCCGGGCGGCTCGGGCTGGCGCCCGGCTGAGCGCATCGAGCCGCGGCCGCTGACAGGCAATTGACGCGGAGCGGCCGGCCCGCCCCGGCCCGTTGAGCAGGCGCAACGCCCACGGCCAACAGCTGCCTAGAGTGGTTCTGTCGGGCCGGGCGGTTCGATGTCTGTCACCACCTCAACTGTCAGCCATCTGGAGGGTTCCATGCGAATCGAGTTTCGAACCTGTGTGAGAAGTGCGACCGCTGCCGCCGCCCTGGTCTGGGCCGCCGCGCTGCCGGTCCAGGCCGCGGTGTTCTTCGAGAACCTGCCGACCGGCCTGGTCATCAGCGACCAGACGGAGTCTCACCATGGCGTGGGCGGCCCGATCATCGCGGACGATTTCGTCTCGGCGTTCAGCGGCCAGATCACCCGCGTCGAGTGGTGGGGGTCGGAGGCCGCTGACAGCCACTGGGAACTCGCCTTCCACACCGATGACCCGACCCTGCACCAGCCGAACATCGACAGCGCGTTCCAGGGCGCGATGGTCAAGTACGGGGCGGCGGGCGACCTGCTGGCCACCGGGGTGGCGGACGTGCCCGGCGATCCGGGCATCTTCCACTACACGGTGGACCTGCCGTTCTCGCTGGGCGTCACGGCGGGTACCGAGTACTGGTTCACGGTGGCCAACTTCACGGGCGGCTGGCACTGGGCCAATGCGCTGGCCGGCCCGACGGTGGGCAGCGAGAACTTCGGTGCCCACCAGTCGACCGGCGTCGGCCCGTGCCAGGACGGCGGACCGCATTGCGGGCCCTGGACCGACCTGAACACCGACTTCGCGTTCCGCATCAACGGCATTCCCGAGCCGACCACGCTGCTGCTGGTCGGGTTGGGCTTGGGGGCGATCGTGCTGTCGCGCAAGGGCCGGTCAGTCGACGGTGATGCGTCGGAGTTGTCGCCTGACAACGCCTGAATGACGCGTCCATCGCAGGCACGCGGGCGGCACCACCGCTCGTTGCCGCCGCGGCCTGCGCGCGGATCGGGAGACGCCGATGAGGATGACTGCTCGGGTCCTGGGCGTGGCCGGGTTGGTGCTGCTGCTGGCCACGGCCTGTCGCGACGACGCGGATGCCCTGCCCGCGGCACAGCAGGCATTGAGCCGGCACGACGCCAATGCCGCGCTGGTCCACCTGAAGCTGGCCCTGCAGCAGCATCCGGACACCGCGCTCGCGCGCTTCCTGATGGGCCGCCTGCTGCTGGAGCGGGGCGACGCCGCCGGCGCTGCGATTGAGCTGGGCAAGGCCAAGGACCTCGGTCATCCTGCCGAGCAGGTGCTGCCGCTGCTGGCGCGGGCGTTGCTGCGCCAGGGTGAACACGTGCAGGTGCTGCAGGTCGTGGCCGAAGGCGAGGCCCTGCCGCCCGCGGCACGCGCCGACCTGCAGACATCCGCCGCCATCGTCCGCTTCCGCCAGGGCAACCAGGTGGCCGGCGAGGCGGCACTCGACGGCGCACTGCGCCTGTCCCCGGGCCTTGTGGCGGCCCGCGTATTGCGCGCCGAGCGGCTCGCCGCTGGTGGCGACCGGGCCGCGGCGCTGGCCTTCTCGCACGAGACGGTGCGCGGCAGCCCGGCCGACGCGGCGGCTTGGCTGGCCCATGCGCAGCTGCTGTCCGCCACCGGCGAGGCCGGCGCCACCGAGGCCCTGGCGGCCTTCCGCCAAGTGGTCGAACTCAAGGGCGACATCCCGGCCGCGCGGGCCGGCATCCTGCGCATCCTGGTCGAACGCCAGGCGTTCCAGGAGGCCGAGACCGAGCTGGCCGCCTTGCGCCAGCAGTATCCGCAGCATGCGGCCACGGTCTATTTCGACGCGGTGCTGGCCCTGCACCGCGGCGACACCGCGGCCGCCCGCGCCGGTGCCGACAAGCTGGTCGGTGCCGCGCCTGCGCAGCCCGAGTACAGCCGCCTGGCGGCCGCGGTGTCGCTGGAAACGGGCGAGCTGCCCAAGGCCGCGGCCCAGCTGAGGGTCGCGCTGCAGGCCCATCCTGGCGATCGGTCGCTGCGGCGGCTGCTCGGGCTGACGCTGGTTCGTCATGGCGAGGGCCGGCAGGCGCTGGAGGTGCTGCAGCCGCTGACCGGCCCCGGCGCCACCGATGCCGAAGCGCTGGCGCTGGCCGCCGTGGCCTCGCTGCAGCAAGGCGAGCCGGCACGCGCCAAGGCGCTGTTCGCGGCCGCTTCGCAGCACGCCGCGCCGGGCAACGCCCACCTGCAGGCCACGCTGGCGCTGGGCCGGCTGACGAGCGGTGATGCCGGTGCGGCCCTGCGCCAGCTCGAGGAACTGGCACGCGCCGACAGCGGCGACGGCCTGGATCTGGCCCTGATCAGTGCCCGCATCCAGCGCCAGGAGCTCGAACCCGCGCTGCGCGCCGTGGAAGCGCTCGAGCGCAAGCAGCCCAGGAACCCGATGGTGCCGCTGCTGCGCGGCGACATCCAGCTGCGCCGCGGCGACCGTGCCGCCGCGCAGGCCAGCTTCGAAGGCGCATTGCAGCTGTCGCCGCACTTCTTCCCCGCCGCGGCGGCGCTGGCCGACCTCGATCTGCGCGAGCATCGCATGGACCAGGCGCGCGCCCGCTTCACGACGCTGCTGGCCCGCGATCCCGGCAACGCCGCGGCGATGATGGCGCTGGCCCGGCTGGACGAGCTGGCCGGCACGGCGCCGCAGGAAAGCTCGCGCCTGCTGGGCGATGCGGTGCGGTCCGAGCCGATGCAGGTGGCGCCCCGGCTGCGCCTGATCGAGCACGAACTGCGCCAGGGCAACTGGCGGGCCGCGCTGACGGCGGCCGACAATGCGGTGCAGGCCATGCCGTCGGACCTGCGGCTGCAGGGGGCGCTGGCGCGCGCCTGCATGTCGGCCCACGAGTACAACCGCGCGGTGCAGGTCCTGGGCAAGCTGGCCGTGGCCCAGCCGCAGTCCGCCGGGCCGCTGCGCCAGCTGGCGCGTGCCCAGATGGCGCTGCACCGCGTCGACGCCGCGCGGGACGCGCTGCAGCAGGCCGCCAGGCACGGTCCGGAGGGGGCGATGGCCCTGTCCGACCTGGCGCGGCTGGAGATCGCCAGCGGTCGGCTCGACGAAGCCCGGCGCATCGCCCGCCAGCTGCAGTCAACGTATCCGGACAAGCCGCTGGGCTACCTGTTGGCCGGCGAAGCCGCGAACGCCGGCAGGGCCTGGGCCGAGGCCGAGGCCGCCTTCGGCGCGGCCCAGGCCCGGGGCCATGACAACGCCCAGGCCGCGATCGGCCTGCATGGGGCGCTGCTGGGTGCCGGCAAGGCCGAGCCGGCCGAGCGCCTGGCCACGCGCTGGGTCAGGGAACATCCGAAGGACGCTGACTTCGCGCAATATCTCGGCGACCGCGCGCTGCTCGCCCGCGACTACGCTGGCGCGGTGGCGCACTACCAGGCCACGCTGCAACGGCGCCCGGACAGCGCGGCCGCGCTCAACAACCTGGCCTGGGCCGCGCACCAGCTGGGCCGCCCGGAAGCGCTGTCGTATGCCGAACGGGCCGTGCGCCTGCGGCCCGGCGAGGCCGCCTTCGTCGACACGCTGGCGCGCCTGCTGGCCGCTGCAGGTCAGTGGCAGCCGGCCATTCGTAACCAGGTGCGCGCGGTGGAACTCGCACCGGACCTGCCGGCCTACCGGGTGGCCTTGGCGCGGCTGTACCTGCAGGCCGGCGAGAAGGCCCAGGCCCGTGCCGAACTGCAGCGGCTCGATGGCACCTCGATCGGCCCGAATGAACGGACCCAGGTGGCCGATCTGCGCAAGCTGCTGTGAAGGCGACGATGGCGCTGCGCAGACCTGATTGCCAGGTCCGGGCACGCCGCCATGGCCTGCCGATGCCACGCCTCGGCCCCCTGCTGCTGTCGATCGGCCTGGCGCTGCCGCTGGCGGCCTGCCGCTGGCCCTGGCAGCCCGAGGGCGATGGCGCGATCACGCTGTCGGGCAGCGTGGAAGCGCATGAGCTCGACCTCGGCTTCCAGGTCGGCGGGCGCATCGCGCGGCTGCAGGTCGACGAAGGCAACGCGGTGCAGGCTGGCCAGGCGGTGGCCGAGCTCGATGCCAGCGACCTGCAGCTGGCCGCCGAGCGGGCCCGCGCCCAGGCCGAGGCGGCGCGCCAGGCGCTGGCCGCGCTGCAGGCCGGCGCCCGCCCCGAGGAGCTGCGCGCGGCCGAGGCCGCGCTGGCCCAGGCCCGCGCCGACCGCCAGCTGGCCGACCAGCAGGTGCTGCGCACGCAGCAGCTGATCGCGCAGGGCTTCATCTCGCCCGACCAGATGGACCGCGTGCGCAGCGCTGCCACCACGGCGGCCGCGCGCGTCGACCAGGTCGGCGCCAACCTCGCGCTGCTGCGCGCCGGCGCGCGGCCGCAGGAGCTGCAGCGCGCGCGCGCCGAGCTCGACGCCGCGGTGGCGGCCCGGGCCGCCGCGGAGCGCCAGCTCGGCTACGTGACGCTGACGAGCCCGATCAGCGGCATCGTGAGCGTGCGCCTGGTCGAGCGCGGCCAGGTGGTGCCGGCCGGGCAGCCGGTGCTGCGCATTGCCGAGCTCTCGCGCCCCTGGGTGCGCGCCTACCTGGCCGAAGGCGACCTGGCGCGCGTGCGGCTGGGCCAGCCGGTGGAAGTGCGGGTGGACGGCCTGCCGCGCCAGCGCTTCAGCGGGCGGCTGGCCTTCATCGCGCCGCAGGCCGAGTTCACGCCCAAGACCGTCGAGACGCGCGCGCTGCGCGTCGACCTGGTCTACCGCGTCAAGGTGGATGTCGACGATCCGCAGGGCGCGCTGAAGATCGGCATGCCGGCGGACCTGAGGCTCGCGCCGACCGCGGCGGCGCCATGAACCCGCTGGCGGTGCGCGTGGCCGGGCTGCGCTTCGGCTACGGGCCGGTGCCGGTGCTCGAGGATCTGTGCCTCGACGTGGCGCATGGCGAGATCTTCGGCATCGTCGGTGCCGACGGCGCCGGCAAGAGCACGCTGCTGAAGCTGCTGATCGGCCAGCTGGCGCCGGCGGCCGGCCGCATCGAGGTGCTGGGCGACGCAGGCGGCACCGGCAGCGCGCTGCGCGAGCGCATCGCCTACATGCCGCAGTCGTTCGGCCAGTACCTGGACCTGTCGGTGCAGGAGAACCTGGCGTTCTTCGCCGCGCTGCACGGCCTGCGCGGGGCCGACGCCGCCGGCCTGATCGCCGACCTGGTGGCACGCGCCGGACTGCAGGGCTTCGAGGACCGGCGTGCCGGGCAGCTCTCGGGCGGCATGATGCAGAAACTGGCGCTGGCCTGCGCGCTGGTGAGCCGGCCGGAGGCGATGTTCCTGGACGAGCCGACCACCGGCGTCGACCCGGTGTCGCGGCGCGCGTTCTGGCAGCTGCTCGAAGGCGTCTGCGCCGAGGGCGTGGCCATCGTCTGCACCACCGCGAACATGGACGAGGCCGAGCGCTGCCACCGCGTGGCCAGCCTCGAAGGCGGCCGGCTGGTGCGCGAGGGCCGGCCGGCCGCGCTGATCGCGCAGGCCGGCGCGCAGCTGTGCGTCGCGCACGGCGCGCAGGCGCGGGCCGGCGCCGCGGCGCTGGCCGCGGCCGAGGGCGTGGCGCTGGCGTTCCCGGTCGGCCGCGAGGTCCGCCTGTGGCTCGAGCCCGGTTGCACGCTGGCGGCGCTGGATGCGCGCCTGGCCGGCCGGCACGGCCGGATCGAGCCGGCCACGCCGAGCCTGCACGACCTGGCGCTGCGCGAACTGGCGCTGGCCGAGCGGGCGCGCCGCCATGGCTGAGGCTTCGGCGATCGTCGCGCATGCGCTGGGCCGCCGCTTCGGCGACTTCACCGCGGTGCGCGGGCTCGAGCTGGAGGTGCAGCGCGGCGAGGTGTTCGGCCTGCTCGGCGCCAACGGTGCCGGCAAGACGACCGCGATCCGCATGCTCTGCGGCACCCTCGCGCCCAGCGAAGGCAGCGTGACGGTGGCCGGCGTCGACATGCTGCGCCATGCACGCCGCGCGCGCTCGCGCATCGGCTACGTCACGCAGCGCTTCACGCTCTATGCCGACCTCACCGCGCTGGAGAACCTGCGGCTGCAGGCCGGCCTCTACGACGTGCGCGGCACCCGCCTGGCCGAGCGGCTGGACTGGGCGCTGGAGCGGCTGGAGCTGCGCGCGGCCGCCGGCGAGCGCGCCGGTCGCCTGCCGCTGGGCTTCCAGCGCCGGCTCGCGGTGGCCGCCGCGCTGCTGCACCAGCCGGACGTGCTGTTCCTCGACGAGCCGACCTCGGGCATCGACCCGCTGGCGCGCCAGCGGCTGTGGGAGCTGGTGTACGAACTGTCCGCCCAGGGCGTCGGCGTGCTGGTGACGACGCACTACATGGACGAGGCGCTGTTCTGCGACCGGCTGGCGCTGATGGACCGCGGCGCCGTGGTGGCCGGCGGCACGCCGCAGGCGCTGCTGGCGCGGCCGCTGGCCACGCCGCTGGTCGAGCTGCAGGGGCCCGACGTCGCGCTGCTGGCCGCGCTGGCCGGGGGCCCCCAGGTGCACGAGCGCCTGCCGCGCGCCGGCCGGCTGCGCGTGCGACTGCAGCCGGGCACCGACGTGGCGGCCTGGTCCGCCGCCGTGCAGGCCGAGGCCGCGCGGCGCGGCGCGCCGCTGCAGGTGCTGGCCGCGCCGGCGCTGGAGCTGGAGGACGTGTTCGTCGACATCATCGAGCGTCGTGGGGTGCCCGCATGAAGCCCGCCGCGGTGCTGGCCGTCGCGCGCAAGGAGGTGCGTCATTTGCTGCGGGATGCGCGCAGCCTGGCGCAGATGTTCCTGCTGCCGGCGATGATGCTCTTCATCTACGGCTACGCGATCCGGCTGGACGTGGTGCATGCGCCGATCGGCCTGCTGCAGGAGGCACCGGACGCCGCCTCGCGCGAGCTGGCCGCGCACGTGGGCGCCAGCCTCGCGTTCCGCGTGGTGCGGCATTTCCACGACCGGGCCGAGCTGCGCGAAGCCGTGGCCGCGCGCGAGGTGTGGGCCGCGCTGGTGATCCCGGGCGACTACGCCCGCGAGCTGGCCGCCGGCCATGCGGTGGTGCAGCTGGTGCTCGACGGCATGGACGCCAACACCGCGCGGCTGATGCGCAACTACGTGCTGCAGCTGGTGAACGAACGGGCACTGGCGATGGGTCGCCCGGCATCGATGGTGACGGTGCAGGCGCGCACCTGGTTCAACGAGACCAACGAGAGCCGCTACGCCATCGTGCCCGGCGTCATCGTGATGGTGATGGGCGTGGTGGGCGCGCTGATGACGGCGCTGACGATCGCGCGCGAGATGGAGTCCGGCAACCTGGTGATGCTGCGCACGACGCCGTTGACGCGTGGCGAGTTCCTGGCCGGCAAGCTGCTGCCCTACTTCGCCGTGGGCATGATCGACGTGCTCGGCTGCGTGGCGGCGGCCGTCTACGTGTTCGAGGTGCCGCTGCGCGGTTCGCTGCTGGAGCTGGCGGCGGCCTCGGCGCTGTTCCTGCTGGTGGTGATGGCCCAGGGCGCGCTGATCTCGCTGCTGGCGGGCAACCAGATCCTGGCCTCGCAGATGGTGCAGATCACCACTTTCCTGCCGGCCTTCCTGCTGTCCGGCGCCATCTACGCCATCGCCAACATGCCAATGCCGGTGCAGTGGATCACTGCCGTCGTGCCGGCGCGCTACTTCGTCGCGCTGTGCAAGGCCATCTTCCTGAAGGGCACCACCTTCGCAGTGCTGTGGGTGCACATCGCCGCACTGTCCGCGGTGCTGCTGGCGCTGGGTCTGGCGCTGCTGCGCCGCTCGCGCGTGCTGGGGCTGCAGCCGTGATCGCGGCCGTGCTGCGCTCGCTGCGCCGGCTGCGCGTGCTGCTGGGCAAGGAATTCCTTCAACTGCTGCGCGACCCGCGCATGCGCTTCGTGCTGGTGGCGCCGCCGCTGATCCAGCTGGTGCTTTTCGGCTATGCCGCCACCTTCGACGTGCGCCATGCCACCGTCGCGGTGGTCGACCACGACGGCGGTCCGGCCAGCCGCGCGTTGATCGCGTCGATCCGCGCCACCGGCCACTACACGCTGCAGATGCTGCCGGACATGCGCCAGGCCGCCGCGGCGATGGACCGCGACGAGGTGCGCGTGATCCTGCAGATCCCGGCCGACCTGGCCACGCGGCGCGAGCTGCAGCTGCTGGCCGACGGCTCCGACCCCAACAGCGCGCAGCTGATCGCCGGCGAGCTGAGCCGCCTGGTCGCGCAGGCCTCGCTGGCGGCCACCGGCGCGGTGCCGCCCATCCGCGTGGAAGAACGCGCATGGTTCAACCCGAACCTGGAGGACCGCTGGTACTTCATTCCGGGCATCATGGCCAACGTCATCTTCGTCTCGACGATGATGCTCAGCGCGATGATCGTCGTGCGCGAACGCGAGTACGGCACGCTGGAGCGCCTGCTGGTCACGCCGGTGGGCCGGCTGGAGTTCCTGCTGTGCAAGCTGCTGCCGGTGGCCTGCGTCGGCGTGTTCGACGCGCTGCTGATCGCGGCGGTGGCGGTGGGCTGGTTCGGCATTCCGCTGCAGGGCGGCGTGCTCTCGCTGGTGGTGGCCACGCTGCTGCTGCTGCTGGGCACCGAGGGGCTCGGCCTGCTGGCCTCGACCTACGCCGCCACGCAGCAGCAGGCGATGATGTCGGCGGCCTTCTTCATCATGCCGATGATCGTGCTGTCGGGCTTCGCGTTCCCGATCCGCAACATGCCCCAGGTGCTGCAATGGCTGAGCCTGGCCGATCCGCTGCGCCACTACCTGATCGTGATCCGCTCGCTGTTCCTGCAGGGCGGCAGCGTGCTGGCGCACCCGTTCGAGCTCGGCCTGCTGACCCTGCTGGGCAGCGCGGCGCTGACGATGGCCGCGCTGCGCCTGCGCTGAAGGCTGGCTCAGGCCGCCTGCAGCAGCGTGGAGTCGCGCGGCACGGCAATCACCAGCCGGCCGGGCTGCAGCCGGCGCAGCGCGTCCAGCGCCGAGGCCCAGCTCGAGGCATCGGCCTGGCCGTCGTCGACCAGCACCACCGAGCGGTCGCGCAGCACGGGCCGCGCGGCCGCGGGCGTGTCGGCCTCCGGGCCTTCGCGCGTGATCAGGAAATCCATCGGCGCATCCAGCAGGCGCGACACCGCGAGGGCCAGCAGCCATGCGCCCGGCAACGCGACCACCAGAGGATGCGTCAGGCACAGGCCAGCGACGGCCGCCGCCACGTCGCCCGCGCCGGGAACTGCCAGCACTTCTTCCACGATGTCTCCTTTGTCTGCGGCGCCAGCCCTGTCGGCTGACGCTCTGCTTCGATGCTAGGCAGCGACGCCAGGCCCCGATTGAGCAGGCGCAATGCGGGGGCGCCTGCGGCAGCGCCCCTTGCGCCTCAACGCGACCAGCGCAGCCGCACCAGGTCCTGGTCCGGGCTGGCGTGCACCTCCAGCTCGCCGTGGTAGGCGTGCTCCAGCGCCGAGCCCAGCGCACGCGCCAGCCGCACCGAGGTGGTGGTGAACATCAGGCCGCCGTCGGGCTGCGGCGCCATGCCCATCAGCCGCTGCAGCGGATGCTCGCTGCGCGCCTGCTCGGCGCGCCGCTCCAGCAGGTGCACCAGCTCGTCGCGGTGCGCCTGCAGGAACGGCCCTTCCACCAGCAGGTAGCCGGCCGGGTCATGCTCGCGCTGGCGCAGGCAGGCCGGGCATGTCACCTTGGGGGCCAGGGCGCTGAGCGGCTCCTTCCACTGCCAGTGGCCGGCCTCGAACACCGCCCCGCAGTCGGGGCAGAAGCTCGGCTCCGGAATCTTCTGTTCGCGCCGGTAGGGGTCGTGCCCTTCCGGGGCCATGCTGGCGCGGCCGTGTCGTTCGGCCGGCCGGGGGGTGTTGCGGTTCATGCAGCCTCCGCGGGGGAATGCCTGTCCAGTCTAGGAAGCGGCCCCTGCCCCTCGTTGCGGCAGATCAATCGATGCGCCGGCCAGGCGCCCGCGCAGCCCGGGGCCTTGCGATTTGCGCCTGCGCAAGCGCGGCGCGCCGCCAGCGGCCTAGATTGGCCGCATCGATCCTGCACACGATGAACACCATGCAATCACTTCTGCGGGCCTGGGCCCTGGCGGGCGTGGCCGTGCTGGCCGGCGGCTGCGCCGTCGAATGGCAGAACCGCCAGCCGGCGCGACAACTGGCTGAACAGGCCCAGCCGCCCGGCTCGGCCTACACCGGCTGGCGCGTGTTCCAGGACAAGTGCGCCGGCTGCCACGGGGCCGCGGCCACCGGCACCAGCCGCGCGCCCGACCTGCTGCCGGCGCTGCGCGAGATGGGGCCGCGCGGCTTCGTCGAACGCGTGCTCGAGCGCTACGACTGGGGCCTGCCGCCGCCGCCCACGGCCGACGCGCGCGCCGCGCAGGTCGAGGACGTGCTGCAGCGCCGCAGCGGCCGCCTGGTGATGCCGGCCTGGCAGGGCGAGCCGGTGGTCACGGCACACATCATCGACCTCTACGCCTGGCTGTCGGCACGGGCCGACGGTCGACTCGGACCGCAGCGGCCGGCGCCGGGGTCCTGAGGCGGGCGCCGAGCGGCCCGGCGCAGCGCCTACGCGCTGCGGGCGGCCGCGGCCATCAGCGCGACGACCTCCTCGTCGGGCACCTGGTGGAAGTCGATGTAGTGCAGGCCCACGGCGTGGAACGGCGTCGGCTGGGCCAGGCACACCAGGTCGTCGACGTCCTCCCGCAGCGCGGCCACGGTGTCCGGCGGCGCCACGGGGACCGCCAGCACCAGCCGCGCCGGCTGCATCTGCCGCAGCGCCTTCAACGCGGCGCGCACGGTGGTGCCGGTGGCGATGCCGTCGTCCACCAGCACCACCGTGCGGCCGGCCACCGGCTGCGGCGCGCGGCCGGCGCGGTAGGCGGCGCGGCGCCGGGCAATCTCCTGCAGCGCCTGCCGGGCCTCCTGCTCGACATAGGATTCGCTCGCGCCGGTCATGGCCATCGCGCTGTCGTCGCTCACCAGCACATGGCCCGGCGGCTCGGCGCATTCGGCCACCGCCCCCACCGCCAGTTCGGGCTGACCCGGCGCGCCGATCTTGCGCACCAGCAACAGCTCCAGCGGCGCGCGCAGCAGGGCCGCCACCGGCGCGGCCACCGGCACGCCGCCGCGCGGCAGGGCCAGCACCATGGGCGCGGACAGGTGCAGCGCCGCCACGCGCGCTGCCAGCCGCCGGCCGGCGGCTGCACGATCCGCAAACACGTCGTCCATCACCGCTTCCCCTTTCGCCGCCATTGGCGCCGATCGGCCCCGGCGCAGCGCTGATCCTGCGCAAGCCGGCTGCACGCCGGTGCGCTTGCGCACGCTCAATCGGCCCCACCCCGGCCTGCCTACAGTGAATGCATCGCCGATCGGCTTGCCTGCTGGAGGAATCGACATGGCCCCCTCGCGCCCCGCTGACCGGCCCGCCGGCCAGGCTCCCGGCGTGGCCGCACCGCACGAACTGCTGCGCGTCGGCTCGCCGCAACCAGACCTCGAGACCTCGCCCATCGTCAACGAAGAGGAAGCCGACGTCGAGCCGGTCGGCACGCCGGGCATGTGCCGCTACAACGGCGCGACCTACGGCTTCGGCGAGCGCGTGCTGTGCGGCAGCGAGGTGCTGCGCTGCGAGGCGCCGGGCCTCTGGGTGCGCGAAGGCGAGCTGCGCCCCAAGCGCCATCTCTGACACCTATGGCCGCGTCTTTCATGCGGTATTGACCACGATGCACATCAGCGAAGAGCCGACCCCGGCCACCCCTTTCACCACCGCAGCGTTCAGCGGCAACGTGGTGATGCTCGGATCCGGCAGCCTGGGCCAGGGCGTGCTGCCGCTGCTGCTGCGCCACCTGCGGCTGGCGCCGGCTTCGGTGCTGGTGGTGAGCCCCGGCAGCGAGGGCCTGCACGTGGCGCGCGAGCTGGGCGTGCAGACCCTGGCGGCACAGGTCACGCCCGACAACATGGCGGCCCTGCTGCGGACCCACCTGCGGCCGGGCGACCTGCTGCTGAACCTGGCGGTGGACGTCAGCAGCGTCGCGCTGATCGCCTGGTGCCAGGACGCCGGCGTGGTGTACCTGGATGCCGACCTCGGCGCCTGGCCTGGCGCCCAGACCGACCCGCGCCGCAGCCCGGCCGAACGCAGCACGCATGCCTTGCGGCGCAGCGCGCTGGCCTTGCGCGCGCGCTCGCCGGACGGGCCGACCGCAGTGCTGGGCCATGGCGCCAATCCGGGGCTGGTGTCGCACTTCGTCAAGCAGGCGCTGCTGGACCTGGCCCGCGACCTGCACGGCTACAGCAGCGAAGGGCCCACCAGCCGCGAGGGCTGGGCGCGGCTGGCGCAGCGCCTGGGCGTGCGCGCGATCCACATCACCGAGCGCGACAGCCAGTCGGCCGCGCGGCGCCGCAAGGCCAACGAGTTCGTCAACACCTGGTCCGTGCAGGCCCTGCACGACCAGGCCAGCCGGCCGGCCGAGCTGGGCTGGGGCACGCACGAGCGGCACTTTCCGACCGAGGGCGCTCGCCATGCGGGCGAGCCCGCGTCGGGCATCTACCTGATGCGCCCCGGGGCCGAGGTGCGCGTGCGCAGCTGGACCCCCGCGGGCGGACCGATGCACGGACACCTGATGGCGCAGGCCGAGGCCCTCTCGATCGCCGATCACCTGACGATCGGCGACCCGCTGCAGCCGCAGTACCGCCCGACGGTGCTGTGCGCCTACCGCCCGAGCGACGACGCCGAGCTTTCATTGCAGGAACTGGCCGAGCACGAAGGCCGCCTGCCGCCCCGGCGCGACCGGCTGTGCGAGGAGATCCTCACCGGCATGGTGGAGCTCGGCGTGCTGCTGGTCGGCCACCCGCGCGGCGCCTACTGGTACGGCTCGCGCCTGGGCATCGACGAGGCGCGCGCGGCCTGCCCGCACAACAACGCCACCACGCTGCAGGCAGCGGCGGGCGTGGTGGCCGGCGTGGCCTGGGCCCTCGAGCATCCGTACCGGGGCATCGTCGAGCCCGATGCCCTGCCCTTCGACCAGGTGCTGGGCCTGTGCCGGCCCTACCTGGGCACGCTGGTGGGCCAGTACACCGACTGGACGCCCCTGGCCGATCGCCAGCACCTGTTCCGCGAGGACATCGACGCGAACGACCCCTGGCAGTTCAAGAACCTGCGGGTGGCCTGAAGGCTGCGCTAGCCGAGCTGCTCGGTGCCCCGCGTCTGCAGCGCCGGCCAGCCGGCCGTCTGCGCCAGGTAGTTGAACCAGGCCACCTGCAGCTCGATGCAGGGCTGCCACAGGCTGGCCTGCCACTGCAGCCAGGTGTCCGTGGCCTGCGTGGCCGCGTCCATCCAGGCCAGCGGCGAAGCCGGCACGGCGAGGGTGGCCCCAGCTGCGGGGCGCGGCGTGGTCGAGGATTGGCGGGTGCTCATGCGGGGGACTCCTGGTGTTCGATCGGGATGCTGGCGTGAATCCTAATGCGTATTCGACGCGGCCGCCACATTGGCCGCAGCACCGGCCGCGGCCGCGGGCTGGACGGCCGGCTGGCGCAACGCGCGCCGCAGCACCTTGCCGAGGTTGGTCTTGGGCAGCGGCTCGTCGCGGAATTCGATGTGGCGCGGCTGCTTATAGTCGGTCAGCTCGGCGCGGCAGTGCGCGCGCAGCGCCTCTTCGGTCAGCGTCGGGTCGGCGCGCACCACCACCACCTTGATCGCTTCGCCGGTGCGCTCGTCCGGCACGCCCACGGCGCCGACCTCGGCCACGCCCGGGTGCATCGCGATCACGTCCTCGATCTGGTTCGGGAACACCTTGAAGCCGGACACGATGATCATGTCCTTCTTGCGGTCGGTGATGCGGAACCAGCCGGCCTGGTCGCACACGCCCATGTCGCCGGTGCGCAGCCAGCCTTCGGCCGTGATGGTGCGCACGGTCTCGTCCGGCCGGCGCCAGTAGCCGGCCATCACCTGCGGTCCGCGCACGCAGATCTCGCCCACCTCGCCGGTGGGCATCACCGTGCCGTCGTCGTCCATCACCACGGCTTCGGTCGAGGGCACCGGCACGCCGATCATGCCGGTCCAGCGCTCGATGCCCAACGGGTTGGAGATCACCACCGGCGAGGTCTCGGTGAGGCCGTAGCCTTCGATCAGCGGCGTGCCGGTGGCCGCATGCCAGCGGTCGGCCACCACGCGCTGCACCGCCATGCCGCCGGCGCTGGCCACCTTGAGCCCGCGCCAGTCCACCGCGTCGAATCCCGGCGCATCCAGCAGCGCGCGGTACAGCGTGTTGACGCCGATGATCGCCGTGCAGTGCTGGTGCTTCAGCTCGTCCAGGAAGGCCGGGATGTCGCGCGGATTGGTGACCAGCACCGTGCGCGAGCCGATGCGCAGGAACACCAGCATCGAGGTCAGCGCGTACACGTGGTACAGCGGCAGCGGGCACATCAGCGTTTCCTCGCCGTCGTGCAGGTCGCGCGAGATCCAGGCCGCCACCTGCTGCACGTTGGCCACCAGGTTGCGGTGCGTCAGCATCGCGCCCTTGGCCACGCCGGTGGTGCCGCCGGTGTACTGCAGGTAGGCCAGGTCGTCCGGGCCCAGCGCGACCGGATCGAGCGTGCGCGCCCGCCCTTCGTGCAGGGCGGTGCGGAAGTCGATCGCGCCGTCGATCTGCCAGTCCGGCACCATGTGCTTGAGGTATTTCACGGTGGCATTGACCAGCCAGCGGTGCGGCGCGGCAAGGCAGTCGCCCACGCTGGTCGTCAGCACGGTGATGTTCCAGGTCGGGTTGCGCTCCAGCACCTGCTGCACCGTGTGCGCGAAGTTCTCCAGCACCAGGATCGCCGAGGCTTCGGCGTCGGCAATCTGGTGTTCCAGCTCGGCCGGCGTGTACTGCGGGTTGACGTTCACCGCCACCATGCCCGCACGCAGCACGCCGAACATCGCGATGGGGTACTGCAGCAGGTTCGGCAGCATGATGGCCACGCGCGCGCCGCGCGGCAGGCCACGCACCTGCTGCAGCCAGGCGGCGAAAGCCTGGCTGTCGCGGTCCAGGTCCGCGTAGCTCAGGCTCTCGCCGAAGTTGGTGAAGGCCGGCAGCCGCGCATGCCGCGTGCAGCTGTCCTGCAGCAGGTGGACCAGCGAAGGGTAGACGTCCAGGTCCACCTCGGCGGGCACACCGCGCGGGTAGCTGGCCAGCCAGGGCCGGGCGTGGGCCGCGGGGCCCGAGGGCGGGTCCGGCAGGTCTTGAATCGTCATGGCAGAACTCCTGGGAAACATCGACTTTCACCATAGGGCAACGTGCGGCGCGCGGGTTGATGCTGATCAGTCCGGACGCCACCGGGCCAGGCTCCGGCGATGGACGCTCTCTTCGTGCGCCAGGCGCGGCGAATCCTGTCGCTACGGGCCGGGGCGCCGGTCCTTGAGCACGCGCAATGGCGAGCGCATGCGCCTGGCCGACAGTGCTCTTCCGGCCCGTGGGACGGACCCGCGGCCGACCCTGGAAGGAGATCGCGATGTTCCGATTCGTTCGCACGGCCACGGTGCGCTATGGCGCTTCCTACCCCGCGGCGCTCAAGTTCGCCGGCGAGGTGACGGCCTATGTCAACAAGCACTACGAGATGGGCATGCGCTGCGGGGTGGAGATGTACGGCGCCCCCAGGATCCACTGGCATTTCGACATCGACAGCCTGGACCGCATGCAGCAGTTCAACGCGAAGCTGATGGCCGACCGCGACTACTTCGGCCTGCTCGACAAGTACAAGGAAACCTGGGTCGACGGCAGCCTTCAGGACATGCTGGTGGCGCTGCAGCCCTGAGGGTCAGGCCGGCGTGGGCCGGCATCAGCCCCGGATGCAGATGAGGGGATCCAGGCGCGCGACCTTGCGCGCCAGGCCGGCCGCGGCCGCCGCATCGACCAAGGCCTCCAGGCCCCTGCCCTCGTCCGGCGCCTCGTCGGCCAGGCCGCGGTCCGTCGCACAGCGCACGAGCACACCGCGGGCGGCCAGCGCGTCGGCGATGTGCCGGCCCTGCCAAGGGCTCGCGGCCGGGTGGCGGCCGATCGCCCGGCTGCTGCCACAACAGGCCGATCCGAAGGCGCCCGGCACGCCTGCCTGCACCCCGGCCAGCAGGTACGAGGCGGCGCCGACCGGCCCGCCAACCAGCACCGGCTGGCCGGCGTGGCGCAAGGCCTGCGGCAGGTCCGGATGGCCGGGACCGAGCGCGCGCGCGGCGCCGCTGCGGTGCACGTGCAGCGTGCGCAGCTGGCCGCCCACGCGATGCTTCTCGAGCTTGCAGCTGTTGTGCGAGACGTCGTAGAGCAAGGGCAGCGCGGCCTTGGGGAACAGGCGCCTGAAGACCTGACGCACCCGGTGCGTGAGGATCTGCCGGTTGGCCAGCGCGCAGTTCATCGCCGCGCGCATCGCGCCCAGGTACTGCTGCCCCAGCTCCGAGCCGATCGGCGCGCAGGCCAGTTCGGGGTCCTTCGGCTGGCGCCCGCGCGCTGGCGCGGCCTCGACCATCTCCTGCCGGTAGTCCGCGTCTATCAGTGCCGCCAGCCCGCGCGAGCCGCCATGCAAGGTCACCACGATGTCGCCCTCGGCGAGCCCGAACGCGCGGGCGATCGCCGGCTCGCACACCGCACTGACCGCCTGCACTTCCAGCAGGTGGTCGGTGCCGTCCGGCGCGACCCGTTCGGTGCGCAGCCGCTGCCGCAGGCGGTCCGAGACGACCGCGGGCAGGGCCATCGGCACGCGCCCGTGGTCTTCGATGCGGTCGAGATCGGACCGATCGCCCCAGTCGTGCTCGACGGCCCACTGCGCGCCGCCGCTGAGCATGTCGTGCAACTGGCCGCGGCTGAGCTCGATCACGACAGGGCCTCCGGTTTCGACCGGCAACTGCGCCTGTAGCGCGTCGGCCAATGGGCCCTGGCGCGGCAGGATGTCCGCGCGCCGCAGACCGGTGTGCAGGCAGCGCATGCCGGCGGAGAGGTCGGTGCCGAGGCCGCCGACCGCGACCACCCCGCGCTGCGGGTCGAAAGCCGCCACGCTGCCGTTCGGAAAGCCGTAGCCGGCCTGCCCGTCCGGCATCACGTGCACGGCTTCCACCACGCCGGGCAGGCGCGCGACGCGAATGGCCTGTTCGAGGGCCTTGCCATCCATCTGCTGCAGCAAGGCGCGGCTGGCATGCAGGCGCACGGGCACGCGCATGTCTCCACGCGATGGCAGCTCCCACAGGCTGTCGCTGCGTTCGAGGAGTTTCCGGGTGTCCATGGTCCGTCGGTGCCGTTCGATGCTGCGCCAGGCGCCAGCGTGCCCGCCCCGCGCGGCGCCGCCCTTGCGCAGGCTCAGCGCGGAAGCGCTCTGTTTGCGGCAGGCTGTCACGTCGATGCCCATCACCCCCTACCTCAGCCGCACCCGCATCGCGTACTTCACGATGGAGATCGCGCTGCGGGCCGAGATGCACACCTATGCCGGCGGGCTGGGCGTGCTGGCCGGCGACACGGCGCGCTCGGCGGCCGACCTGGCGCTGCCGGTGGTCTTCGTCTCGCTGGTCAGCCGGGCCGGCTACTTCCGGCAGACCATCGACGCCGAAGGCCGGCAGCAGGAGCAGCCGGACTGGTGGTCGCCCGAGGACTGGTGCCAGCCGCTGGAAGCGATGGTGGCGGTGACTATCGAGCGCCGCCGCGTGTGGGTGCGGCCATGGCTGTACGTGCAGGCCTCGGCCGAATCGGGCCACTCGGTGCCGGTGCTGCTGCTGGACACCGACCTCGACCAGAACAGCGACGAGGATCGCCGGATCACGCATGACCTGTACGGGGGCGACGCGGGCTACCGGCTGAAGCAGGAGGCGGTGCTGGGCATCGGCGGGGTCAGGCTGCTGCATGCGCTGGGCTTCGACATCCGCACCTACCACCTGAACGAGGGCCATGCCGCGCTGCTGGCGCTGGAACTGCTGGCGCGCACCCGCCCGCCCGCAGAGGACGAGAACCCGCAGCCGCCCTGCGACGTGGCCGCCGTGCGCGAACGCTGCGCCTTCACCACGCACACGCCGGTGGAGGCGGCGCAGGATCGCTTCGACCACGGCCTGTTCGAGCACCTGCTGCCGGACCTGGCCACGCCGCAGGACCTGCGCGCGCTGGCCGGCGACGAGGGCGTGAACATGACCCGGCTGGCGCTGGCGCTGGCGGGCTGGGTCAACGGCGTGTCGGTGCGCCATGCGCGCACGACGCAGCAGCGCTATCCCGGCCGCCACATCCATGCCATCACCAACGGCGTGCACGTCGGCACCTGGACGCACCCGGCCTTTGCCGCGCTGTACCAGGCCCACTGGCCGCACTGGCGCTTCGAGCCCGAGCTGCTGGCACGCGCCGGGCAGCTGCCCGACGAGGCCCTGTGGCGCTGCCACCTGGCGGCCAAGGGCGAGCTGATCGACCGCGTGCGCCGCGTGGGCGGCCGCAGCTTGGACCCCGAGTTGCCGATCGTGGTGATCGCACGCCGCATGACCGGCTACAAGCGGCCACTGCTGCTGTTCAGCGACCCGCAGCGCCTGGCGGCGATCGCACGCGAGCACCCGTTCCAGCTGATCGTCGCCGGCAAGGCGCATCCGCATGACGACAGTGGCAAGGAGGCCATCCGCGCGCTGCACCGGCAGCTGCAGGAACTGCCGCCGGGCGTGCAGGCGCTGTTCCTGCCGAACCACGATCTCGACCTGGCCAAGGCGCTGGTGTGCGGTGCCGACATCTGGCTGAACACCCCGCTGCCGCCGATGGAGGCTTCCGGCACCAGCGGCATGAAGGCGGCGCTCAACGGCGTGCTCAACGTCAGCGTGCTCGACGGCTGGTGGCTCGAGGCCTGCCAGCACGGCGTGAACGGCTGGGCCATCGGCGGCGACGGCGATGGCCGGCCGCCCGGCGAAGGCGATGCCGACGCGCTGTACCGCCTGCTCGGCGAAGAGGTGCTGCCGGCCTATGCCAACGACCGCAGCCGCTGGCGCGCGATGATGAAGGAAGGCCTGCGCAGCATTGCCTCGTACTTCAACAGCCAGCGCATGATGCGGCGCTACGCCAGCGAGGTGTACCTGCGCTGAGCGTCACCGGCGGCCGCGCGGCGTGGGCGGCGGGTCCAGCGCCACGTGCCAGGTGGACACCACATGGTCCAGGAACTGGCTGCGGCTGTGCGCCACGCTGTCGTCCTCGCCCAGCACCGCGGCGGCCACGTCGCACAGCCGGGCTCGGGTGAGCGGGTCGTCGATCGGGGCCATCAGGCGCTCGATGCGCGCCAGGTCGCTGTCGTCGAGCCAGGACCGGTCGCCGGCCTGTCCCTCGGCGGCCTCGATCATCTGCGCCAGCCGCCCGGCGAAATGCTGCCGGTCCAGGCCGAGCTGCCGGAAGGCGTCCAGCGCCGCCAGCCGCGCCACCAGCTCGGTCGGCGTGCAGCCGGCCGGCACCAGCATCAGCGCCAGCAGGCTGGCCAGCGCCTCCTGGGCGCCGGCACGGTCATCGGGTGGCATCGGCATCGTCATCTCCTGGCTTCGCGCAGCAGCGCCGCGAACTCGCGCTCGAACAGTGTCGTCAGGTGCTCCGGGTCGGGCACCAGGCGCGCATCGGTCATCACGCCCAGCGAGACGCGGCCGGCATAGCTCAGGATGCTGACGCCCATGCCCATGTCGTCGCCCGGGTGCGGCACCCAGAACACCACCCGGTCGAGCGGCACGCCGGCAAAGCGGTGCGGCTCGCGCGGGCCCACCACGTTGGTCATCACCAGGCTCACCTTGGCGCCGAACAGCGCGCTGGCCATGTCCTGCAGCAGCTTCGGGCCATGGCCGAACAGCGTCAGCAGCACGCGCATCGCGCCCGCCTCGGTCGACTGCTTGAGCTGGTCCATGCGCGCCTTGGCCTCGGCCAGGCGCCGCGCGCGCCGCGCCTCGCCCACCGGCAGGTCCAGGATCACCAGGCCGAACTCGTTGCCCAGCTGGCCACGGCGCTCCGGCGGGCGCAGGTCCACCGGCACCATGGCACGCAGGCTCTGGCGCGCGATGTCGACGCCCCGCTGCTGCACGTACTCGCGCAGCGCGCCGGCCAGCGCGGCCACCAGCACGTCGTTGACCTTGGCATCGGCCTGCGCCGCCACGGCCTTGATGGCCCGCAGCGACAGCGGCCGCGACCAGCTCACGCGCTGGCGCATGCCGAATTCGCCCTTCAGCGGCGAGCGCGGGTCGTCGGTCTTGAGCAGATCGCCCACCAGTGCGCCGATGCCGCTGGCGACCTGGCCGAGCGTGGCCAGCGCCTCGTCGACCAGCGGCCGCCCGGCCTGCGGGGCCGCGGGCACCGGCACGGCCGCCGCCGCGGCGGAGCCGGCAGGCGCAACCGCCTGGGGCTCGGCATCGAACAGCTTCTGCGCCACCGCCATCATCGCGCTGCCATCGCCGATGCAGTGGTGGTAGCGCATGATCAGCGCGCTGCCGCGGCCCACCCGGTCCACCAGCGTCCACTGCCACAGCGGCGCATCGGGATCCAGCGGCGTGCTCGCCAGCGCCGAGGCCAGGCGCCGCAGCGCCGCGGCGTCGTGCGGCGGTGGCAGCGCCACGTGCCGCAGGTGGTGGTCCAGGTCCACCGGCACCGTGCGCCAGTGCGGCGTGGGCACGGCCAAGCCGGTCTCGACCACGCGCTGGCGGAAGCGCTCGAAGCCCAGCAGGCGCCGGCGGCAGACCTCGCGCACGCGGGCGATGTCCAGCGGCTGCCGCGTCAGCAGCATGCCGTTCACTATCGCCGGATTGACGCGGCCATCCATGTGCAGCCAGGCCGCGTCGGTCGGGCTCATCGGCTCGTCGGGCACCTGCGGCGCGGCCTTGGCGTTGTCCTCGGCCCTGCGGGTGCGCGTCATGACACCGTTTCCCGCACCGGCAGCGTCGGCACCACCGGCGCCAGGGCCGCGGCGATGGCGTTGTCCACGCCATGCAGCCAGACGATGCGCAGCCCTTCGGTCACCGAGGCCGGCACGTCGTACAGGTCCTTCTCGTTGCGCGCGGGCAGCAGCACGCCGCCAACGCCGGCGCGCTGCGCGGCGAGCAGCTTCTCCTTGATGCCGCCGACCGGCAGCACCAGCCCGCGCAGGCTGATCTCGCCGGTCATCGCCAGGTCGTGCCGCACCGGCCGGCCGGTGAACAGCGAGGCCAGCGCGACGAACATCGCCACGCCGGCGCTGGGCCCGTCCTTCGGGATCGCGCCGGCCGGCACGTGCACGTGCACGTCGGCCTCCTCGAACGCGCCGGCATCGATGCCCAGCGATTCGAAGCGCGCCTTCACCAGCGTCAGCGCCGCCTGCGCGCTTTCCTTCATCACCTCGCCCAGCTGGCCGGTCAGGATGAGCCGCCCCTTGCCCAGCGTGCGCGTGGCCTCGATGAACAGGATGTCGCCGCCGGCCGGCGTCCAGGCCAGCCCGGTGGCCACGCCGGGCAGGCTGACGCGCGCCGCGCCCTCGCGCTCGAACGGCGCCGGCCCGAGGATGGCGGCCAGCCCGGCGGCATCCACCTCCAGGCGGGCCTGCGCGTCCTGCGCCACCTGCATCGCGGCATGCCGCATCAGGCGGCCGATCTCGCGCTCCAGCTGGCGCACGCCGGCCTCGCGGGTGTAGTGGGTGACCAGCGCGCGCAGCGCGTCCGGCGCCAGGCTGCACTGCGCCGGCTGCAGGCCGCATTGGGCACGCTGGCGCGGCACCAGGTAGGTCTGCGCGATCTGCAGCTTCTCTTCCTCGGTGTAGCCCGGCAGCTCGATCACTTCCATGCGGTCGCGCACCGGCCCGGGCACCTGCTCGATGACGTTGGCGGTGGCGATGAACACCACCCGGCTCAGGTCGAAGGGCAGGCCCAGGTAGTTGTCGCGGAAGCTCGCGTTCTGCTCCGGGTCCAGCACCTCCAGCAGCGCCGCGGAGGGGTCGCCGTGCGCGCCGGCGCCGAGCTTGTCGACCTCGTCGAGCATCATCACGCAGCCGCGCGAGGCGGCCTTGCGCAGGCCCTGCACGATGTTGCCGGGCAGCGCGCCGATGTAGGTGCGGCGGTGGCCGCGGATCTCGGCCTCGTCGTGCACGCCGCCGAGCGAGACGCGCACGAAGGGCCGCCCCAGCGCCCGCGCGATGCTCTGGCCGAGCGAGGTCTTGCCCACCCCTGGCGGTCCCACGAAGCACAGGATGGGCGCGCGGCCCGCGGGGTTGAGCTTCTGCACCGCCAGGTACTCGAGGATGCGCTGCTTGACGCGGGCCAGCCCGTGGTGGTCGGCATCGAGCACCGCGCGCGCGGCCGCCAGGTCGATCGGCGATTCGGCCGGCGGGCCCCAGGGCAGCTCGACCAGCCAGTCGAGGTAGTTGCGCAGCAGCGCCTGCTCGCCCGAGCCTTCGGACAGGCGCTTCAGCCGCGCCAGCTCCTTGCGCGCATGGGCCTCGGTCTCGGCGTTCATGCCGGCCGTGGCAATGCGCTGCTCCAGCTGCACGATGTCGGCATCGTCGCCCTTGTCCTCGCCCAGCTCGTGCTGGATGGTCTTGAGCTGCTCGCGCAGCAGGTACTCGCGCTGCCGGTCGTCGATCTTTTCCTTGGTGCGCTCGCCGATCTCCTGCGACAGGCGCAGCACCTCGATGCGGCGGTTCACCAGGGCCAGCACCTGCTGCAGCCGGTCGGCCGGCTGCACGGTCTCGAGCAGGCGCTGCTTCTCGACGATCTCGATGTCCAGCAACCCGGCCACCACGTCGCCCAGCTGCCAGGGCGTGCGCGCGGCCTGCAGCCCGTGCGCCAGCTCGGCCGGCACGCCCGGCAGCAGCGCCACCAGCTCCACCGCGCGCTCGCGCAGCTGAAGGTCCAGCGCCTCCAGCCGCGGTGTCAGCGGCGCGCTTTCGGGGATGCGTTCGATGCGCCCGGCCAGGAACGGGTAGCCCGGCACCAGCTCGATCAGGCGGAAGCGCTGCAGGCCCTGGCACACGGCCTGGTGGCGATCGGGCTGCGCGGCGGCATGCTGCAGCACCTGCGCCAGCGTGCCCACCTCGCACAGGGCCTCGGCCCCAGGGTCGTCGACGCCGGCGTCCTTCTGCAGCACGATGCCCAGCGGCGCCTCGGCCGCCAGCGCATGCATCAGCGCGGCCACCGACTTCGGCCGCCCCACCGCAATCGGCAGCAGCACATGCGGGAAGAGCACGACGTTGCGCATCGGCACCAGCGCCACCACGTCGGGCGGCAGCACGGGGCGAGGAGTGGCTTCGCTCATGGTGGCCTCTGGGCGGGCTGACCTGCGGTGTCAGGATGCAGGGGACTCGGGGTCTTCCAGCGGCGCGTCCACCTCGGGATCGGCCCGCTCGGCGATGCCGGCCACGCGCTCGGTCTGCAGCAGCGCGCTCGCGCCCTCCACCGCCTCGACGCTGCCGCGCGCGCGGTCGGCCCGCGCCAGCTCGGCGCTGTCGAAGGGGCCGAACTGCTGGTGGCCGTCGGGCGCCACCCAGTACCAGCCGTCGGGCAGCTCCAGCAGCACCTCGCCGTCGTCGCGCGCTTCGACGGGGGTTTCGCCAATGGCGCGCGTCGCGCCGCGCGGCTTGCGCCGGTGGACTGACGAAGGATGGGCCGGCTTCATGCAAGCGATTCTGGAAGTCGCTGCCGAGGCTGCGCTTGCGCGCGCTCAACGGCAGCCCCCGCGACGGGGCACCACGGACCGCTCATCACTGAGCATGCGCAAGACCCGACCCGCCGCCCACCCCTATGGTCGAACCTGTCTGGACAAGGAGATGCCGATGGCGATGGATCGCCGCCTCACGATCGGGCCCGCCGGCCTGGTGGCCGAATTGATGGTGCCCGCCGCCGCGGTCGGGCTCGTGGTGTTCGCGCATGGCAGCGGCAGCGGCCGCCTGAGCCCGCGCAACCGGCGCGTGGCCTCGCGCCTGCGCGAGCACGGCATCGGCACGCTGCTGGTCGACCTGCTGCGGCCCACGGAGGGCAACAGCCCGGCCCACGTGTTCGACATCACGCTGCTGGCCGGTCGCCTGGGCGACTGCCTGGACCAGCTGCGCGCCGAGCCGGCCCTGCGCACGCTGCCGCTCGGGCTGTTCGGTGCCAGCACCGGTGCGGCCGCCGCGCTGGACTGCGCCGCGATGCGCGGCCGCCAGGTGCGCGCGGTGGTCTGCCGCAGCGGCCGCCCCGACCTGGCCAGCGCGCTGCCGGGCGTGCAGGCCCCGACACTGCTGATCGCCGGCAGCGCCGACCCCGAGGTGCTGCGCCTGAACCTGGCCGCGCGGCCGCTGGTCGGCGGCGAGTGCCGGGTGGCCGTGGTGCCGCGCGCGAGCCATCTGTTCATCGAGGCCGGCACGCTGGACCGCTGCGCCGACCTGGCGATCGACTGGTTCCAGGGCGCCTTCCGCGCGCCGGCTCAGAGCTCGGGCGCCGGCATGCCGCCGCCCAGGCCCGCCGAGGCCGCCGGCGAGGGCAGCCGCGCGATCATGCAATCGGTGGTCAGGACCAGGGCGGCGATCGAGGCGGCGTTCTGCAGTGCCAAGCGCGTCACCTTGGCGGGGTCGATCACGCCCATCTGCAGCAGGTCGCCGTACTCGCGCGTGGCCGCGTTGTAGCCGAAGGCGCGCGATTCGGTCGCGCGCACCTTGTCGATCACCACCGAGGGTTCGTCGCCGGCATTGCGCACCAGCGTGCGCAGCGGTGCCTCCAGCGCGCGGGCGACGATGCGCAGGCCGCAGTCGTGGTCCAGGTTCGGCCCCTGCAGGCCGTCCAGCGCCACACGCGCACGCAGCAGCGCCACGGCGCCACCGGGCACGATGCCCTCCTCCACCGCCGCGCGCGTGGCGTGCAGCGCGTCCTCGACGCGGATCTTGCGCTCCTTCAGCTCGGTCTCGGTGGCCGCGCCCACCTTGATCACCGCCACGCCGCCGGCCAGCTTGGCGATGCGCTGGTCGAGCTGCTCGCGCTCGTAGTCGCTGGCGGCCCTGGCGCGCTCTCGGCGCAGCCCGGCCACGCGCTCGCGCACCTTCTCGGCCGCGCCGGCGCCGCCGATCAACGTGGTGGTGTCCTTGGTGACCTCGACCCGGCGCACGCGGCCCAGGTCAGCGGGGCTGGCATGCGCCAGGCTGCGGCCGGCCTCTTCGGCGATCAGCGTGCCGCCGCACAGCACGGCCAGGTCCTGCATCTGCGCCTTGCGCCGGTCGCCGAAGCCGGGCGCCTTGACCGCGCAAGCCTTCAGGCTGCCGCGCATCGCATTGAGCACCAGCGTGGCCAGCGCCTCGCTGTCCACTTCCTCGGCAATCACCAGCAGCGGCCGGCCTTCCTTGGCCAGCGGCTCCAGCAGCGGCAGCAGGTCCTTCAGCGACGACAGCCGGTGGTCCAGCAGCAGGATGGCCGCGTCCTCCAGCACCGCGGCCTGGCGTTCGGGGTCGGTCATGAAGTAGGCCGAGAGCCAGCCGCGGTCGAGCTGCAGGCCGTCCACCGCCTCGAGCTCGCTGACCAGGCCGGAGCCGTCCTCGATGGTGATGGCGCCGTCGCGGCCCACGCGGTCGATGGCCTGCGCCAGCAGGTCGCCGATCGAGCGGTCGTTGTTGGCCGAGATCGCCGCCACGTGCGCGATGTCCTGCGAGCCCGCGCAGGGCCGGGCCAGCCGCGCCAGCTCGGCCACCACCGCGGCCACGGCCTCCTCGATGCCGCGCTTGAGGTCCATCGGGTTCATGCCGCCGGCCAGGTAGCGCAGGCCCTCCTGGATCATCGCGTGGGCCAGCACCGTGGCGGTGGTGGTGCCGTCGCCGGCCATCTCGCTGGTGCGCGCGGCCACCTCGCGCAGCAGCTGCGCGCCCATGTTCTCGAAGCGGTCGGGCAGCTCGACCGACTTGGCCACCAGCACGCCCGAGTTGACGATCTGCGGCGGGCCGAACTCGCGGTCCAGGATGACGGTGCGGCCGCGCGGGCCCAGCGTCAGCATCACGGCCTCGGCCAGCTGGTCGATGCCGTGCAACAGGCGGGCGCGCGCGTCGTCGCGGAACAGCAGTTGATGGGCCACCATGGCAGATCCTCCGAAGGCAAGGCCGCTCCATCGTTGCCGCCGCGCCGCCGGCGCGGGCTGACCAGGCTCAATCGGTGCGCGCGCGGGCTGGCGTTGACCAGGGTCAACGGCGGCCGCGGCCGCAGCCTGCACGCTCGGCCTTGCCGTGAAACATGCCCAGGTCTTCCTGTCGACGCGCCCGGCCGGACCCGCGCATTGGCGTTGGGCTGCGGCGGCGATGGCCGCGGCCTTGCTCGTCACGCTGGTGCTGGCACCGGTGGCCGGTCGGCCCCTGCCACGGGTGGATGCCTTCCTGCCGACGGTGCAGTCGATGGTGGTGGTGTTGCAGCTCGTGATCGCGGCGATGCTGTACGGCCACTTCATGGTGCTGCGCGCGCGGCCTCTGCTGGCGCTGGTGGCGCTCTACACCGGCGGCGCGGCGATGGCCACGCTGCACTTGCTGTCCTTCCCCGGACTGTTTGCGCCAGACGGATTGCCGGCCGGCGGCCCGCAGACCACGGCCTGGCTCTACTTCGGCTGGCGCACGCTGCAGGGCCTGTGCATCCTGGGCTATGCGCTGCTGCGCCGGCAGGCGCCGGGCCCGGTGCCGGCTCCCCGCGCGCAGGCGGCCGCCGCCGGCACCGTGGCGGTGACCGTGTGCGTGGCCGCGCTGCTGGCCGTGGCCGCCACCGCCGGGCACGATGCGCTGCCGAACATCATGCGGGCCGACGGCGACCTGCCGCTGAAGGTCCGCGTCGCGCTGGCCACGCTGGCGCTGCTGGGCCTGGGGCTGGCCGCGCTGGCCTCGCAGCGCCGCCCGGCCGAGCTGGACATCTGGCTGCTGGTGGCGGTGGCCATGTGGGTCTGCGAAGTCCTGCTGGAGGCCGTGCTGAACAACGGCCGCTACTCGGTGGGCTGGTACGCGGGCCGGCTGCTGGGCCTGCCCGCCACCGCCGCGCTGCTGGTGGCGCTGGTGATCCAGGAAAGCCAGGTGCACCGCGGCCTGCTCGAGCTGGGCCAGCTGCAGGCCGACCTGCGGCGCCTGTCGGAAGACCGGCTCGGCCGGCAGGAAGCCGAGCGGCGCCGCGTCGCGGGCGAGTTGCACGAGGACGTGGCCCAGTCGCTGGTGGCGCTGAAGATGGCGGTGCAGGGGCTGCAGCAGCGCGTGGGCCCCGGCGACCCGGTGATGCGGGGGCAGATCGACGCGGCCCTGAAGGCCGCCGACGGCGCGCTGGCCAGCCTGCGGCACATCGTGGCCGAGTTGCGGCCGCCGATGCTGGACGACCTGGGCCTGAGCCATGCGCTGGAATCGCTGGTGTCGCGCCTGGCGGCCCAGCGCGGCCTGCAGTGCGACCTGGTGGTGGCCCCGGCCGGCGCGGTGCTGGCCGAGCCGCACGTGACAGCGGTGTTCCGCATCGTCGAGGTGCTGCTCACGATGGCGCTGATCACGCCGCGGCAGCCGGCGCCCACGCGCGTGGCGGTGCTGGTGGCGCCGCAGGAGGTGCTGGTGCAGGTGGCCTTCCCGGGGCGCGGCGCGCTGCGCGACGGCGCGCTCGACCTGGTGCGCGAACGGGCGCTCACGCTGGCCGGCGAGGCCTCGGTGCACTTCGACGCCGACACGCAGCGCTCGCAGGTGCAGGTGGCGTTGCCGCTGCAGGCCGTGCCGGCCGATGTGGCGGCGGTGGCCCCGTGAACGCCGCGGTTGAGCATTGTCAACCGCCGCCGGGCGCGGCGCCGTGATCATCGGCGCAGGCAGGAGCGCAGGGAGCATGAACGTCACCGAACCCGAACGCCGTACGTTGAGCGTGCTGATCGTCGACGACCATGCCATCGTGCGCGAGGGCATCCGCCGCATCCTCGAGTCCAACGGCGAGAGCTGGGCCATCCACGAGGCCAAGACCGGGTTCGAGGCGCTGGACCTGTTGCGCCGGCATCCGATCGATGTCGCCCTGGTCGACCTGTCGATGCCCGGCATGAGCGGCATCGAGCTGACCCGCCGCATCAAGACCGACCTGCCCCGCACCGGCGTGCTGATGCTGAGCATGCATGCCGAGGACGCCTACGCGATCCGCGCGTTCAAGAACGGCGCCAGCGGCTACCTGACGAAGGACAGCGCGGCCGCCGAGCTGCTGACCGCGGTGCGCCGCGTGGCCGCGGGCCGCACCTACGTCACCGCCGACCAGGCCGAGCACGTGGTGCAGCAGCTCAACCGCGGCACGCCGGGCGAGGCGCACGACCAGCTGTCCGACCGCGAGCTCGACGTGCTGCGCCGCATCGTGGCCGGCCAGCGGCTGAAGGAGATCGCCGAAGACTTGAGCCTGTCGATCAAGACCGTCAGCACCCACAAGACCCGCATCCAGGAGAAGCGGCAACTCGGCAGCACCGCCGCGCTGATCCGCTACGGCATGGAAGAGGGTTTGACGAGCGACCCGCGCCCTTCCGGGCCGATGCCGCTGGAGTGAACTGGCGCAGCCCGGGAGAGCCGCCATGCCGCCATCCGATCCATCCCTGGCGATATCGGCCGGCGGCATCGTGCGCGCCGCGCGCGAGGCCATGGTGGGTTGCGACGAGGAGCAGCGCATCGTGCTGTTCAACCCGGCGGCCGAGCGCATGTTCGGCCGCGCCGCGCGCGATGTGGTGGGCCTGCCGCTGGAGACGCTGCTGCCCGAGCGTTTCCGCGGCCGGCATGCAGACTTCGCGCGCGCATTCATGGCTTCGGGCATTGCCGAGCGGGCGATGGACGAACGCCTGCCCGTCACCGGGCTGCGCGCCGACGGCACCGAATTTCCGATGGGCGCGATGCTGTCGCGGGCGGTGGTGGCCGGGCCCCAGGGGCCGCGCGCGCTGTTCGTGGCGCTGATCACCGACCTGAGCGAGCAGCAGGCGCTGAGCGCCGACCTGGCCCGCGCGCAGGCCCGCGTGCGCTCGCTGATCGAGCTGGCGCCGGTGCCGAGCTGGATCGTCGAGCAGCACCGCGTGGTGCTGGCCAACCGGGCCTGCTGCCAGCTGTTCGGGCTCAACGCCGAGGCGCTGACCGGCCGCCTCGTCGGCTCGCTGTTCGACGCCGCTTCGGCCACGCTGCTCGAACGCTCGACGCGGCATGCGCTGCAGGAGCCGCGGCACATCGTCGATGTCGAGCTGAAGATCGTGCGCGGCGATGGCGAAGTGCGCGAGGTGCAGCTGGCCGTGGGCTCGCTGCCCGACCACGGCAGCTCGACGATGCAGATGGCGCTGATCGACATCACGCAGCAACGCGCCGCGGCACGGGCGCTGGAGGCCTCGCGGCGCGAGCTGCGCGAGCTGGCGGCCCGCGCCGTGCGCGCGCGCGAGGAAGAGCGCCAGCACATCGCGCGCGAACTGCATGACGAACTGGGCCAGCAGCTCACCGCGCTGAAGCTGGCGCTGTTGGCCTGCGGCGACCCGGCCACCCGGGCAGCCGCGCTGGGCATCGAGCTGACGCGCATGGTGGAGAACGCCATCGCCGCGGTGCGCCGCATCGCGGCCGACCTGCGGCCGGCGATGCTGGACGACCTGGGCCTGTTTCCCGCCATCGACTGGCTGGCGCGCAACGCGGCACAGCAGCTGGGCATTGCCGTGGAGGTGGCGCTCGACGAGGAGGAGCCGCCGCTGGGCACCGAGGCCCGCACCGCGCTGTTCCGCATCGTGCAGGAGTCGCTGACCAATGTCGCGCGCCACGCCCATGCCCGCCACCTGCACGTGGCGGCGCACCGCGCCGGCGAGGAGCTGGTCGTCACGGTGCAGGACGACGGTGTCGGCTTTCCCGACGGCGCCGCCATCAACGGCTCGTTCGGGCTGCTGGGCATGCGCGAACGCGCGCTGATGGTGGGGGGCCGGGTCGAGATCGGCAATGCCGCGGGTGGCGGCGCAAGCGTCGTCAGCGCGGTGCCGCTGCTGTCCGACAGGATGCAGCGCTAACGCGTCAGGCACGCGGCGCCGGCCCAGGTGGCCGCCAGCGCGGCCCAGGCCGCCGGATCGTCGGGCCGCGCGCTGTCCACGCACAACTGCTCGCGCTGCTCGCGCGCGTCCAGCGGCTCGGCATGGGCCAGCTGGTGCGCCAGCACCGCGGCATCGGCCTCGGAAGGATCGTCGGCGCGCCGGGCGCGGGCCGCCAGGCGTTCGCGCAGCAGTTGCGGCGGCGCCTCGCAGTGCAGGATGGTGAACGGCACGCCCTGCTCCCGTGCCAGCTGGCGGAAGCGCTCGCGCTCGGCGGCCTGCAGGAAGGCCGCGTCGACGATCACCGGCCAGCCCGCGCGCAGCGCGATGCTGGCGAGCGCCGCCAGCCGCGCGTAGGTGGCCTGCGAGGCCTGCGCGGCGTACAGGCCGCTGTCCAGGCCGGAGTCCGAGCGCTGCAGCGCCGACAACCCGTGCAGGCGCTTGCGCTCCAGGTCCGAGCGCAGCCGGATCGCGCCGGCCTGCTCCAGCAGCGCGGCGGCGGCGTGGCTCTTGCCCGAGCCCGAGTAGCCGTGGGTGATCATCAGCCGCGCACCGGGCGGCTGCAGCCAGCGCAGTGCCAGGCCCAGGTAATCGGGCCCCGATGCCGGCCCCGGGCGCAGCGTGGCCACCAGCGCCCGCACCAGCGCCCGGTACACCAGGTAGTAGCGCAGCACCGCGGTGCCGGCATGGTCGCCGCCCTCGCCCAGGTAGCGGTCGAGGAAGCGGAAGGCCAGGTCGCGCCGCTCGTGCGCCAGCAGGTCCATCACCAGGAAGCCGATGTCGGC